>JBARNH010000038.1:0-46861 GCA_049802875.1 Thermoplasmata archaeon
CGTGGCGGTCGATCGGGTCGGCGACCACGACGAGCGGCGGATCAGGCATCGGCGGGCCGACCCCCGTCGGGCGGAAAACGGTTTGGCTCGGGCCCCGCGCCTACGCGACCTTCGGCACCGGGGTCCGGTCGACGGCGTTGCGGACGATCTCCTCGCCTCGAACTCCGCGGATCCACGGCTCGGGCTTGACCAGGACCCGATGCGCGAGCGCGGGCACAACGAGCGCCTTCACGTCGTCGGGGAGAACGAAGTCCCGCCCGTCCAAGAGGGCGCGCGCCCGGGAGAGTTTCTGGAGGGCCAGCGATCCTCGCGGAGATGCGCCGACCTCCACCCGCGGGTCCCCCCGGGTCGCCCGCACCAGGTCGACGATGTAGCCCGCCATCGACGATTCGAGCTCGACGTCCTCGACCGCCCGTTGGAGGTCAAGAAACTGGGCGAGGGTCGTCGCGGGCGGGACGACGACCGCTTCCACCTTGCGGGCGCGTCGTCGCGCGAGGATCGTCTGTTCTTCCTCCGGGGTCGGATATCCGACGCGAAGGCGGAGGAGGAACCGGTCGACCTGGGCTTCCGGGAGCGGATACGTCCCCTCGAGCTCGAGGGGGTTCTCCGTCGCGAGCACGAGGAAGGGGCGCGGGAGCGGGTACGTCGCGCGTTCGCTCGTGACCTGGTACTCCTGCATCGCCTCGAGCAACGACGATTGGACCTTCGGAGGCGCCCGGTTGATCTCGTCGGCCAAGAGGACGTTGGCGAAGATCGGGCCGCGCCGGAATTGGAACTCTCCCTTCGAGGTATCCAGAATATCGCTGCCCGTGATGTCGTGCGGCAAGAGGTCGGCCGTGAACTGGATCCGCTGGAATTCCAATCCGAGCGCCGCGGCGAACGATTTCGCCATCAACGTCTTCCCGAGACCCGGAAGGTCCTCGATCAAGAGATGACCGTCGGCGACGAGCCCGGTGAGGATCGCGTCCAGGGCATCGACCCGACCAACCACAGCGGTTCCCACCGACGCTCGAATCGCGAGCGCGACGGCGCGCGCATCTTCCGGCTTCATGGTCGCTGTCCTCGCCCCTCGAGCATTCCCCGCTATAAGGAGCGACCCCGCCCCCGTGGGCCGCCCGGGGTCGGCTGTTCCCCGGTCCTAACGATCCGCGTCATCGCAGGCGATCGCCCTCTCGGCGGTCTGACCCGGACCGGGGGTGTCGGACACCGGGGTTGTCCTCACTTCATTCTCGGCGGACGACCCGTCCGCATTGAGTCAAGAGGGACCCTTCGACGGTACCCGGGTACGGCCTTCGGCCGCACCGAGTTCCCCCACGGGAAGGGCGGCTAAATCGTTGATGCCTCGTCGCGGTCGAAGAGATCGGGCCGCCCTACGAGGAAGGCGAAGACGATGAGCGCCGCCGCGACGAGTCCTCCCGCGACCCCAAGCGTCGCCGCGGAGGACGGCAGCAGGAACGCGCTCGCCCACGCGATCCCGACGGCCAGGGCGGGGACCCCCCACACGACCGTTCCTCGGGAGATCCCGGCCGGCGGCCGGAACGGGTCGTCGAGCAGCCAGAGCACGAACGCCACTCCCGCGGCCCCCACGAGAAGTTCCGGGACGGGGGCGATCGGGGTCTCGGTCGCCAGCACGCCGAGCACGAGGAGGGCGGGAATGGGGGCGACCCCCGCGAGCAGAGACGGTCTAACGATTCGCATTCCTCCCGACGCCGCGACCCCGAGGGCGGCGAAGAGGAGCGCCGGCAACGTCGGCCAGCGGCTCTCGTAGGCGACCGCCAATGCCGCGACGGCGAGGAGGATCATCCCCGGACCGAGTCCACGACGGAGGGGCCCGGGGTCGCTCGGCGGGCTCACCATGCCCTCCCGCGTCGGTTCGGCCGGCGCAGCAGCTCGACGAGCCCGCCCAGGGACCAGTAGTCTTCCCAATCGACGACCGGCGCATCCCGCCACGTCTCCGCGAGGCGGCCTCGCCGGATTAGGCGGGCGATCCGAAGGACCAGCACCGCCTCCTCCGCCGAGAGCGTCGGTGGACGGGCGAGCATCGGGAGCGGGGACGGGCTGAGAACGACCACCGGAAAACCCCGCCGGCGGAGGTGGGGTACGAGGTGGGCGGACGCGTCGTCGGTGAGGTTCGTCAGCAGGATCGTCGTCACCCCGGAGGGGAAATAACGGCGCAGCGCGATCGCACACCGTTCGGCGGGTCCGGCGACCGAGGCAAGTCTCGTCCGGAGCAGCGTGTTGCGCAGGCGCACCCGTTGGGTGCGTCCGCTCGCGAGCGGAACCGTCGCGAGGAACTCCCCGTAGATGCCGAGCCCGACCCGGGCCTTTTCCCGGAGGAACGATTCGGCGATGCCGTGCGCGGCAGCGACCGAGATCGACAGGAGCTGGGTGTCGACCCTCGGTCCGAGGCTCGACGGACGAGCATCGATCAGGAGCAGGACGTCCCCGGTACGTTCGACCCGGAACTCGTTCGCGAGGAGGCGACCGGCCCGAGCGGACGCGAGCCAATTGATCCGGCGAGGGGGCTCCGTCGGGGTCGCGTCCCGGATCCCGAAGAACTCCCCGTTCGACCCGATCCGTCGGGAGAGCGTCTCGCCGGGGACGGCGATCGTCCGCTCGAGGCGGACCGTCCCGATCCGCAGGAGCTCAGGGGGATACCGTTCGATCACAAGGTCCGGGGGGTCCCACACTACTGCGCGCTCGACGAGGTCCGCGGGGTCCCTCCATACGAGCCGGGGGACCGGAACGGGGAGGACGGAGGGTTCCGCGACGTTCCAGTTCAGGACGAATCGAAGTTCGCGGCCCTCCCGTTCGACGTGCGGCGGATCGGATTCGGTCACTCCCGCCGGTTGCGGGAACTCGACGACGATGTCGCTTGGATCCGCCGGGGGCTGGAACGCGATGGCGCCCGAGACCCGGACCTCTTCCCGCTCGCCTTCCACCCGCCAGTCGAGCTCGGCCGGCAACGCGCGCCGGGGACCGAGGAGCGCAGCGGCGAAGGGCGCGAGCAGGACCGGGAGCGCGAGCAGGAGCGGGGCCGGGTTCCGGACGGCGATGCCGGTGGCGAGCAGTGCGACCCCCGCGCCGAACAGTACGTACGAACGCCCTCGCCAGTGGAACGGGGCCGGGGCGTTCCCCCCAGTGCTCACGTCCGGGCCTCGAGGTCATCGATCCGGCGGCGCACGTACTCGCGGAACGCCGGTCCGGACAGCCCGACGATCGCGTCCATCTCCTTTGTCGGGAGTACCGGCAGCCCCGGCGTGGCGCCCGTCCGTTCGATCTTGTCGAGGGTCGTCACGATCTCTTCCCGGCCGAGTCGCCCCTTGCCGAAACCGAACCGAACCAGGAACTCGTCCCCTCCCGCCGGGAGCACGACGTCGGGGGCGCCGCGGTCCCTTCGGTCGAGCCACGCGCCGGCCACGAGGAGTCCGGCGGCGAGGACCGCGAGCGTTGCGGCCGGCCCGGCCACCATGAGGTTCGGACCGGCCCAGAGCGCGACGGCCGTCGCCCCGGCCGCGACGAGGATCAGTAGCCAGACGAGCGGTGAGTTCATGAGAGGAGGGGGATCCGGTCGAGGTCCTCCTGCGCCTGACGGATCGCGACGGTCGCTCGCGACACGGCCTCCGGGCCCAGCGGATGGGAGGAGTAGCGGGCCTCCTCGAACAGACGGGTCAGCGTCCCTGCGGCGTCGGCGCGGATCCCGAGCCGGACCAAGTGCCGTGAGCGGATCTCCTCGGGGGTATGGGGGTCGACTCCGCCGACCCACCGGCCGATGCGTCGCAGAACGCTCGCGTACAGCGCGATGATGACCGTGCGCGGATCGCCGCCTCCTTCCAGGTCCTGCTCGGCGGTCGCGAGCGCGCTGCGGACCGCTTGGAGGTCGGCCGGTGTGGGGCGGCCCGCTCCCCGCTCCTGACTCCGTTCGGCAGCGTACTTCCGCAGGCGGGGGAACGCGACCGCCCCGACGACGAGGACGATGCCGGCCACGATCGCGAACAATGCCCACGGAGGCAAGTGAAGCGAGAACAGGGTGGTCTGCCCGCCCCCGCCGGCGAGGGTCTGGTTCGAGTTCCCGGTATCATTCTGCGTTCCCGGCCCGGGGCCCGTGGAATTCCCGGCCGGAACCAAGGTCCATCCCCACCCTCCGCCCCCGACGACATCCAGGATCGCGACGAGCAGGACCATGGCGAACAGGATCGCCAGGGAGCCGATCGCGAACTGGCTCTGGATCTGCATCGAGCCCGCGCGGATGCGGTGGTAGAGCAGGAGGCCCAAGACGACCGCGAACAGCAGGATGAGCACCAGCCCGACTTCCTGCTGAGTGACGGGCAGGTAGCTCCCCGGACCCGGCTGGAACGCGGGGGCGGACGCCGCGCCGGCGACGACGCTCGCGGCCGCCCCGATCGCGAGCGCGAGCGCGATGATCGCGAAGAGGACGAGCGAGGGTCGGCGTCGCGGTCCGGGCGTACTCATCGACCCCTCAGGAGACCCAGCGCCCGGGGTCGCCATAATCCTTCCCGGGTCTAGGGTACCGTGGCGCCGGAGCCCGCACCTTCCGGGGGCGCCCTCGAGAGAAAGTAAAAGCTACGACGCTCGTGCTCGGCCGAAACGACCGAAAAGTCGTCCACCACGTAGCCGAGGTCCGACGCGGCCCGGAAGGCGTCCCGGGTCGCATGGCGCCACCGTCGTAGCGCCTTCGGCTCGTGCTGCCGGACGAGGGCCAGGTCGAACGGTATCTCGAGGTGCGCGCTCTCCCCGCTGGGTTCCCCGACCGCATTCGGGACCCGGATCCCGGTCTCTCCCGGCTCGGTCTCGACGATGGACGACGAGGCGGCCCAGCGACGCTGGTCCTCCTCCGCGGTCGGGTGCCGGCCCGCGATTCGCGCTTCGACTTCGGGAGAGGCGATCGACCACACCGCTCGGACCCGGTCCGTCTCGAGCCCCTGATTGACTGCGTCGGAGAGCTGGCCGTAGTAATGCGAGAAGTATCGATCCGGGCGCGCTCCCAGACGACGTACGTTCAACCAGGCGCTGCGGCTCTGAAGGGGGTCGTAGACCCAACGAACCTCCTTGAGCCCGAGCTTCAGTACCTCCTCTCGTTGGAACGCCTTCAGTTGAAATCCGAGGTGGTGGTTCTGATACTCGGGACGGACGGCCGTGAGATGCGAGTAATGATACAGCGTCACTCCGTCCCAGCCGATCAGCGAACTCGCGAATCCCGCGAGGTAGATGTCCGCGAACGCTCCCAGGACGAGCCCTCCGTTGTCCTGGAGGGCGCGCATCAACGGGACCGGTAGCGTCGGGCGGGCAGAGTCCAGCCCCCAGACGGCCTGCTCGACTTCGTCGACCTGGCGAAACTCCTCGGGCTTTTCGAGTCGGCGGAAGCGGAACCCTTCGATCTTGTCGCCGACCGCCGCTCCCGACACAGCGGCGTGGACCGACGTTCGGTACTTAACCCGGTCGACTGCAGGGCAGAAGTTCCCTATCGGCGGACCCGCAGCTCCGCCTTCTTCTGCTCGTAGCGCAGCTCATCGGCCGGGGTAAGCTCCCAGAGGAGACCCTCGAGATCCGGAATGTTCCGGAGGAACTCGGCCTTGCTCTTGGTCACCATCAGGTGCTCGAATTTTCGTCGCGCGACGTAGTACGATCCGGCGAGGTACATCCCCGCGATGATCACGATCGGACCGATGATGATGAAGATGAGGTTGTAGTTCGCGGCGGGGGTGTTCGTCGCGTTGTTGATGACCGTGAACGGCCAGGAGCTCGCGAGCGGGGTGAAGAACCCGAGGGCGAGCGCGGTGAGCAACACCCCTACCGCGAGGACGAAATCCGAGATCCAGGCCCGATAGACCCGGAGTCCGTGCCGGAAGCGCCGAGAAAACGGCACGTGTGGGGGGGCCGAGCTCATGCGGCCGGCGGGAGGCTGCTCGCCTTATGAAACTACTCCCGGCGTCCGGACGGGTCGTCCGGGTCGGCCGGCCCCGGCGGCCCCGGGGTCGTGCGACCGTAGACCGCCGGGACCGGGCGCGGGGGAGGTGCGACGCCGGCACTCGGCGCCGGGATCGCTGAGAGGAGCGTACGGAGGCGGTGGTAGACCAGCAGTCCCCCGAGGAGGGCAATGATCGCCGCCCCGTACGTGACCGCTTCCGCGCTGGGGGAGGCGACACCCGAGAGGGCCCCCACCCCGAGCACGAAGAACCCGACGGCCTGAAAGATCGCCCCCGGCACCGGACCTCCTCCCTTGCGTCCCGCGGTCGGCGACGGGGGGAGGGAGAGGAGCGCCGCGGCCACCTGGATGGAGAGGATCGCGAACGATTCGAGGAGGACGAGCGTCACCCCGTCCCACGTCAGCGTCGGACCGGCGAGGTACTGCGCAACGATCGCGAGGGAGAAGATGCCGGCGATCCCGGCGCGGTACCCCAGTGCATAGAACGGACCGCTCTCCCCGACTCCCCAGTAGTGGGCGCGCAGGAGGGCCCACTGGGCGACCTCGGTCCCCGCGACCAGGGCGACGAGGAACAGGGCCGCTCCCGGCAGCGCCCCGTTCGCCATCGAGTCGAGAAAGAAGAGGAACGCGATCGCGAGGGGAATCCCTACGAACAGTCCGGCTGTGTAGGCAAAGACCTCCCTCCGTTCGTCGAACAGCGTCTCGGGGACCTGGGGGGTCGCGAATCGTCCGATCTCGGCGTAGACGAATCCCCCGGAGATCACCACCCCGACCAGGGCGCCGATCGAAAGGCTCGGATTGACGATCATCGTCAATCGACTCGGCGGCCCGTGGCCAGGAAACCGGTGTGTCCCAGCATCTCGAACGACGGCCGCGTCCCGCCGTCGCCCACATGGAGACCGCGCTCCAAGAGCTCGACCGCCCGTACCTCGTCATACCCGAGCGCCCGGGCTTCGCGAACGGTCCGCTCGAGCTGGTTGTACGTCGGCGTGTAGGTCGCGACGTACCCCCCCACCGCGAGCGCCGAGCGCGCGGTCGCGAGGACCGACCACGGCTCGGGGAGGTCGAGAACGATGCTCCCCACCCCCGTCAGGTCGATCCCGTCGCGGGCGACATCCCGCTCCCGGAAGGTCACGCGAGCGCTGAGCCCGCAACGCGCAACGTTAGCGCGCGCGGCGTCCAGGAAGTCCGCCCGTCGATCGAACGACGTCACGTGACCTTGAGCTCCCACGGCGTGGGCGAGCGCGAGCGTGAGGGCTCCGCTGCCCGCACCCGCCTCCGCGACGTGCGTCCCGGGGCTCACCCCCGCGAGGAAGAGCAGGTACGCCGCGTCCTTGGGAGTCACGATCTGCGCCCCCCGACGCACGGCCCCGAAGAAGTCGGAGAGCGACGGTCGGACGGCGCGGTACGTTTCCCCGAGCCAGGTCACGGGGTCTCCCGGCGGCCTCCCGATCTGGGCCGTGAGGTCGACGACCCCCTCCTGGCCCAGTCGGATCGGCCCCCGGGTGAGTGGGACGAGCAGCGCGGGAACCCCGAACCGCTTGAGCGCGACGACCTCGCCTTCCTCCCATCGATCGTCGGGCACGTGGCTCCCCCGCTTGAGCCTCTACCACGGGGAGAACGCGGTAATAACCCAGCGCCCGGCGTTGGCTTTATGGCCGCCCCGATGCTCGGGGTCTCCCGCGCCGTCCGAGGGTCGGGTCCCGCCTCCGCGGGCCGGACGATCGGGCTCCGAGGGTCGAAACGAAGTTCACCGTGCGGGCATAGTGTAGTCTGGTCATCACATAGCCTTGCCAAGGCTATAACCCGGGTTCAAATCCCGGTGCCCGCATCCATCGAGCCTCGACGACGCGAACGTCCGGGAACGATGACGTGAAAGGGGATCATCTCCGCACCGGGCCCGCCGAAACGTTTGAGTTGGAGGAGTGATACCGTTCGTATGGCTCGCCTGCGACGGGTTACTGCGTCCCGGGGACGCTCGTTCGAGTACATCTCCCAGGGAAAGGGGCCGGCGACGCTCCTCGTCCATCCGGGCGGGCCGGGGCTCACGTACCACTATCTCCGGGGACTCCTCCGGCTTGCGAACGCCCACCTGCGCGTCGTCCTGTTCAACCCGCGGGGCGTCGGCCACAGCTGGTCTCCCCGGTCCCCGAGCGAGTACACCATTCCGGCGATGGCCGAGGACGTGGAAGCGATCCGCAAGGCGCTCCACATCTCGGAGCTCCACCTGCTCGGCTATTCGGCGGGCGGGTTCGTCGCCCTCGAGTACGCCCACCGATACGAGCGGCGCCTCACCTCCCTGCTCCTGTGCGCGACCGCGGGGAGCGCGGAGGAGATGCGCCAGGCGAACCGGATGGCGCTGGCGGTCGCCGCCCCGAGTCGCCGCGCCCGCGTGCGGGAACTGACCCGCGCGAAGGCGTTCCACACCTCCGAGTACCAGCAGTTGGTCGAGGAGATCTTCGGTCCGTTCCAGACTCGATTCTTCAAGGGGGCGTCTCGGGATTGGAAAGCCACCAAGATGAGTTCCAAGGTATATCGGGCGATGATGACCCGGTCCGGGGACGAGTTCGCCGTCGACGGAACGATGGCCAAGTGGGACGGCCGCAGGTACTACTCGAAGATCGAGGTCCCGACGCTCGTCGTCGTCGGACGGTACGACTTCTTCCTCACTCCTTCGGTCGAGATGTCGGACCGGATCGAGCCGGCGCACCTGCGCGTACTCCCGCGGAGCAGCCATCGAGCGATCCTCGAACAGCCGAAGGAGTTCCTCGGGACCGTCCGGGAATTCCTCGAGGACGTCACCGGCGGCTGAGCGAAGATAGAAATCCCGGGACCCTCCTCGCCGCTTGCCTCCGGGGCGGGGATTTCCATGAAATGCGAAGGATGCGGTAAGGAGCTCGCGGACGACGCGAAATTCTGTGGCGGCTGCGGCCGGGCGGTCGGGGCGGCCCAACACATGGTCGGAGAGACGAAGGCGGTCACGGGCAAGGTCGGTCGCGGTCTCGTGAAGGGCGTGAAGACGCTCGGCGCGGACGTCAAGAAGGTCGGAAAGAAGAAGGAGGATCCGACCGCGGATCAGCCTCCGCCTCCCCCGCCACCGCCTCCACCTCCGCCCCCGTAATCGGGGCGGACGGCGAGGGAGAGACTCCCCGCCCTACGCCCGGGTCGGAGCCGGGGAAGATGCCGGTTCACCGGATCCGGGTCGGAGCACCCATCCGCGCGTCGCCGTCAACGGAACGAATCCGATGCGCTCCAGAATCGGACGGCTGCTCTCGCGGGCGTCGACCGTCAGGTAACGGAACCCCGCCTCGCGGGCGAGGGCGGCGCGAACGGCGACCAGCCCCCGGTAGATCCCCCGGTGTCGGTACGCGGGGGAGGTCCCACCACCCCAGAGCCCCGCGAACGAGCGCCCGGGGGTCATCTCGACCCGGCCGGTCGCCACGGGTACTCCGTCGACGTAGGCAACGAACATTCCCAGTGCCGGGTCCCGGAGGCGCTCCGCCATTCGTTCCGAGAACAATTTCTCCTCCGGGGCGAAGGCCGCGGCCGCCGCGGTGACCGCGTCGCGAAGTCCGTTCGCGTCCGAGACCCTACGGAGGTCGGCCCCCGGTGGAGGAGTTCCACCGGGAAGTCCCTCCCGGAGGTCCCAGACGAGGAGCGTCTCGGGTTCGTCGGGGACGAAACCTTCCGCGGCGAGGATCGCATCGAGGTCGGCCGGGCGGTCGTGGCCGAACCACTTCCACTCGACCTCCGTCCGGGCGCGAACGAAGTACTCGACCTGCTCCCGAACGACCGTCCGGGCGTTCGACGCGTCCAGCTGAGAGAAGATCACGTAGTTCTCTTTCCCGAGTACCCGGACGATCGGGCCGAGGCGCTCGACGCGGGAACCGGGGTCCGGAACCGGGTCCTGACGCATCTCCCGGTCGTACAGCGCTCGCAGCGCTTCGCGTGAGTCCATCGGACCTCGCTATCTCCCGGTAGAGATAATGCGGAGGACGAGCGACGCCTCCCCTGGACCGGGGCGAGAGGCCCCGAATTCCCGCAAGCGAAGGCCCCCCAGGGAGGAGTCGCTCGGACGCGACGAGTCCATAAAGGGGGATGAGCGACATTGTTAGCACCATGACCCGAGGCGCACGCTCGGCCGCGGAGATCTTCGACCCCAAGAAGGTGGTCCGGGAAGGGTGGAATCGCGTCTCCACCATCTATCGGCCCCCCGGCTCCCGGGCCGATGCTTTCGACCACACGAACGCGGACTACCGAGAGTGGTTGCAACCGTTCTCCCGAATGGTGGCCGCGGGCGCGGAGGTCCTCGACCTCGGGTGCGGGTGTGGGACCCCGGGGACCCGGCTCCTATCCGAACGCTTCCGAGTCACGGGCGTCGACATCTCCGACGTCCAGATCGAACGGGCTCGAGCGCTCGTACCCCGGGGGCGCTTCGTCCGCGCCGACATGACCCGGGTCTCCTTTCCCCGCGGAGCGTTCGGCGGAGTCGTCTGCCTGTACGCCCTGATCCACGTACCGTTGGACGAGCAACCCGAACTCCTCGAGAAGGTGTTCCGCTGGCTCGCGCCGGGCGGTCTGTTCCTCGTGACGACCGGAGCGTCGGCGTGGACGGGGGTGGAAGAGGGGTGGCTCGGGTCGAACGCAAAGATGTACTGGAGCCACGCCGATGCGAGGACCTACGAGCAGTGGTTCACGGAGCGCGGATTCCAGATCCTCCGGCGCACGACCGTCCCCGAGGGGGCGACGCGGCACGCGATGTTCCTCGTGCAGAAGCCCGACATCGACCGGTAGACCCCGGTCGCCGGCCCCGGCGAACGCGGGCTCGTGGCGGCCTACTTCGACCGATGCGGGTGGGCCGCCTTCGCCTTCCGCGCGGAGTCCTCGGCGCGGACCATCTCGTTCGCCCGGACGATCGTCTCCAACTTGCGGGCAAAGGCTCCCAGGTGGTCACCGCGAATTCCGACGACCATCTTGTCCGTCCCGATGTCGGTGTACACCCGCGAGCCGATGCAGCCCATCGAGAGCGCGACCGGGGCCCCTTGGTTCATGATCGGCATGATCGCGCACATCGGTCGCCCGTTCATGGGCACGGGCGCCGCGTCCGACCCCGAGCCCGCGGCCTCGAGCGCCAACATCGCTCCCTTCGGTCGCGCGAAAAGGAGCACTCCGGTCGGCGGCATCGACAGCGAGCCGAGCGGACCGTAGGCGACCCACTTCGGCGCCGTCTCGTTGTGCGGAACGTGCGCCTCTTCGCCGGGATTCAGGTACCCCTCCTTCTGCATCGTCCCGATCGTGCCCATCAACCGGCTTCCGAGCTCGCCCGCCGGCGGGACCCCGAGCACGAACGCGCCGATCTCGCACTCCTCGTGAGCGGGGAGGCCCGCGTAGAACGGCGACTCCGTGCCGAACGCGAAGAACGTGCAGACCGACGGGACGCCGCCCGGATGCTCCGGCACCCCCTGGGGCGGTTCGTCCAGGTACGAGATCTGGACGGGCGGCGTGTCGAGTTCGAGCTGCCGAATCAGCTGCGAGGCGATCGCCTGAGTTTCCGCGGACATGGCTTACCGAAGAGGCGCAGTTTCGACGAGGTATAGACGGTTTTGCCCCACCGGCCCGGGGGCATCGCAGGGCGCCGAGCGAGGCGACGGTCTCTCGCCCCCCCGGCTGAAGCCGGTTCCTTGGGTCCGCGAGGGCCGGGGAAAGTAGAATCTAGTCGGAGGCGATACCGTGGTCGCCGCGCTCCCTCCCGGGTCGGGAGGACCTCGGGGTACCGAGATGCCCGATTCGGATACGGTTCGTACCGCGCTCAAGTTCGTTAACGAGATCAATCGGCACGACGTCGACAGCCTGGTCGCCCTGCTGTCGGATGACCACCTGTTCGTCGACGGATTGGGGCAAGAGTTCCGGGGGAAAGAGAAGGTGCGGGACGGTTGGGCCGCGAACTTCGCGTGGTTCCCCGACTACCATCTCGCGGTCAAGGAATGGTTCCAGAACGGCCGGGTGGTGGGGATGTTCGGGGTCGCGAGCGGTACGTTCGCCGTCGGGGCGGAGCTGCCGGTGCAAAACCGCTGGAAGTCCCCCGCGGCGTGGAGGGCGGTCATCCGAGACCATCAGGTCGCGCAGTGGAGCGTCTACTCGGACAGCGAGCCCCTATGGAAGGTCATGGGCGTCAAACGGTACTGAGAACCGCTACCGTAGGATCCCGAACCGGTCGACCGCGGCGAGTGTCGTCGCGGTCAGCTCCTCGACCGGTACCTCGAGGCCGTACCGGCGGAAGTACCGCTCGAACGTGCGCAGCCCGCGCTCGAGCGATTCTTGCGCCTCGCTGAGACGCATCCAGGGCGACGCACCCAGTCGGTCGACGCGCACCGCCTGGCCCAGGTCGATCAGCCACGGCTCCCGGTGGCGGACCAGGACGTTGAAGGGGCTCAGGTCCGTATGGACCACACCGGCCTCCGCCAGCTTCCGCACTTGGTCGAGGACCGAGTCTCGCATCCGCTCGGGCGCCTCGAGGTCCACCGAGCTCAATCGGGGGGCCGGACCGTCCGGCGTTCCGAGGTACTCCATCGAGAACATGTTCTCGATCCGCCGCCCCGGCTCCGGCACCCGGGCTCTTCCCCGCCAGGCGCAGGTGAGCATCTCGAGCTCATGGGCGGCCCGATGACCCATCGAGTCCTGCTTGACCGGCCGACCGCCCCGGTGGCTTGTCCGGTACAGGCGGTAGACCTTGATCGCGACGAGCGTTCGGTCGTCAGCGCAGGCGTAGACGTCCGCCTCCTTGCCGGAACCGATCCGTTGGATCACCTCGGTGGCGAGCCCGCACTCGAGGATCGCCTCCGCGGCCTCAGAGTATCGCAATTCCCGGAACGAGGCCGCGCCGGATCGGACCTTCCAGTGTACACTGGAGTCGAGGTACGCGTCGTTCGGCACTGCGGTTGTGATTGCGGGGATTCCGTTACGGACCGGTCGGCGGGGCGCGGCTCGTTACCGGGACGAGAGCGCGGAGCTCAGTCGGTTCCCGGTGTCAGGAAAAAATCCAAGGGACTCTTCATTCCGGGAACCTCCGGGCCGTTCGGGCCACCCGCCCCATTTCGGCGGGGGTATCTATAGGCTTGGTCGAGGAGGAGGTTGGCCCGGGTGCGGACTCAGTGACCGGTCTGGCGGTGACGCGCCATCTGGTGGAAGATCCAGCCCAGGAACGCGAGGAAAAGCCCGACGCCGACCAGCGCGTCGAACACCGCCATGGTGTTGAAGTATGACTGGACGGCGTTCGTGCCCGTGCCAGTCGCGTACGTCGCGTTGCCGATCACGCCGACGATGAAGCCGATCAGGACGAGCACCCCGCCGACCAATACGAGGATCGACCCGAAGGTTAGCCACGCGGGAAGCATGGGCCCTCGGTAGGGTGGGTAGCCTTGCGGTGGGTAACTCTGCGGAGGGTAACCTCCGGGAACGGTGCCAGCGGGCGGTGGCGCGGTCGCGTAACTCGGCGGGGCGGCGGCAGAAGGGTCCGGCATGTTGCTTTACTTGCCGGGCCCTAGTATACGAACTTACCCCCGAGGGTCGGAGGGGTTGCGGTACCTGTTCCGAGCCTTACCGCCCCTGCGGGACCCCGATCCACTTCTGGAGTCGGTGGAGGTTGGGGAGGGTGCCGACGACGATCAGCGCGTCACCGACCCGAAACTGGAAGGTGGAGGGCGGGTTGAGCACGGTGGTGAACTCGCCGTCCACGGAGGGGCGGGCGTACCCGATCACGAGGCAATCGGACGCCGACCGCACCAGGGCTTCCGCCTCGGGGAGGAGCTGGGTCGACACCGGCGTGCGGTCGGTCAGGATGAACTCCTCCATGTCGGCTCCGAACGCGGTGCTCGTGAGGTCCTCGACCATGTTGGCGACCTCCGGCCGGAACGCTGCGTCCGCGCACAGCCGCCCACCCATATCCGCGGGTGAGGCGACGTAGGTTACGCCCGCGGCCTTGAGCGTCTGTTTGAGCTCGGGGCGGGAGACGGAGACGACGATACGGATCTCGGGCTGAAGCGCCCGCACATTGAGGGCCGCAAGGAGGGTGGTCGTGTCGTCCCCGGTCGACACGATCACGGAGTGGGCGGCGGGGAGGTTCACCCGCTTCAGGATATCGCCATCGCCCGGCGGACCGTACGTAACGAACAGCTGCTTGTCGCTCGCGAGCCTACGCAGGTTCGCGACCTCGGCGGCGTCCTCGGTAACGATCGCGACCTTCTCGTCCTGGGAGAGCAGCTCTCGGACCGCGGCGCGCCCGACGGGCGAATACCCGAGCACGACGATGTGGTTCGAGAAGTTCGTCCCGAACGTCCCGAGCATCCGGTGCTCGGACTCCTCCGAGACCACCGAGACGACGATCGTCACCAGGTAGGCCCCCAGGAACACCTCCACGGCCGCGAGCCCGATCGTAAACAGTCGAGCGTCGGGCGTCGTCGGCACCACGTCGCCGTAACCGATCGTCGCGAGCGTGATCATGGCCCAGTAGAACGAGGTGAGCAGCCCGCCGTACCCGTGATAGGATTCGAGGGCGTAGAAGCCGAACGCCGCGACGAGGAGAACGACGGCGTACGCGGCGAGGAACTTCCACAGTCGACGGACAACGATGGCGGCGTACGAAAATCGCTGCGAGGGCACCGATGCCCTACTTGGCAGTGGTCTCTAATCCTTTTCGTGGCCCGCTCAGCGCCCGGAGGCTTGTTCGGTGCCCCCCGCCCGATCGACCCCTCGGCGCGCAGAGGTCGCCCCCGACCGAGGGCGAGCCGGATTTCGGGTCCCTTCGAGACCGCGGGTACTGGACAACGATGGGGCGCCCACCAACGCTCGACGAACGGGGTACCCCGAGCTCGATGAGGTCCCCAACATGCGGGGGCCCGGTGAATCTCTTCAGCGACTTGAGGAGCGCCCGTAGTTCCACTTCTGTCCAACCGTCGAATGCCTCGACCAACCCATCCACCGCGGTATCCTTCAGTCGAAGCAGAGTCCTGCGGCCCTTTCGGGTCGCTTCGACCAGAATCTCGCGTCGGTCCTTGCGATTCCGCGTTCGGGTGACCAACCCATCGGCCTCGAGCCGGTCGATCAATCCCGGCATGTTGGCCGTGGTGACCCCCATGGCGCCCGCGAGGGCTTTCGAAGTGGTCGGTCCCCGAATCACCAAGAGCCGGAGGACTACGAATCGGCTGAAGGGTAGTCCTTCCCGAAGAAGGGCGAGACGAAGCCGCGCGGTCACCGCTTGATTGGCACACCGGAGCGCCCGCTGGACCTGCTCGACGAGCGCCGGGTTGGGCCTTTTTCGAGAAGACGTTCGACGCCCACCGGGAGAATTCACCTTAGGTTTCCACCCCGTCGAGGACCAGATAGCTAAGGACTTAGTCATTATATTGCCCACCCGACTCCCGCCGAGCGAGACCCCGTTGTGATCGCTCGAGTCCGGGTACTGGAGTCCCCGCGACTGACGCCGACTGCTCATGGGGTGAAGTTCGAGAAGCCCCCGGGATTTCGTTTCGATGCCGTCCAATTCTGCGGTCTGGAGCTTTCGACCCGGGAGGGCTCGATCGAGTACCCAATGTCGCTCGCTTGCTCCCCGACCCGGCCCTACCTTGAGTTCGGAGCTCGGGTCTCCACCTCGCCGTGGAAGGAGGCGTTCGCGGCGCTCCGGCCGGGAGATGTAGCGGAAGTGGACGGTGCGTACGGCCACTTCGTCTTGGTGGAAGCGTCCCCCCTGGTCCTCGTCTCGGGCGGTATCGGGATTACGCCCCTCAAGGGAATGGCGGAGTACGCCGCCGACCGGCAGTTACCGGTCGACGTGCGATTGGTCTACTCCAACCGGAACGAGGAGGAAATTGCCTACCGTTCCGAGCTCGACGCGCTCACCCGGCAGAATCCTCGTTTCCAGATCTATCACACGCTGACCCGTGAGCCCACGGAGTCGACCTGGACCGGGAGGCGAGGGCGCATCGGCTCCGCCCTGCTCTCGGAGGCGTCGAGGGGTTTGCCCGACCCGGTGTACTACGTTTGCGGGACACCGGGGATGGTCCAGGCCACCTACCGCACTCTCCAGGCGACCGGCGTCAGTCCCGAGCGAATCAAGTTCGAGGTCTTTCGAGGGTATGGATGGCGATGAACGGAGAGCGGGGGCAGGGGTCGGGAGTGACTCGGAGGATTGCGAGAGCCGATGCGCCAAGTCCGATGGTTGAGGGGGTTCCCCGCGGATGAGTAACTCCAATCCGCCGGTGGTTGGAAGGAAGAGTCCGGTCGCGCTGACGGTGGGTTCGAGGATCAGAGTGGAATCGGCGGGGAGCAAATCCGACTCGATCATTTCCGCGGGCACGTACCTCGGGTTGGTGTCCATTGGGGGGACAACTCTCTCGCGGTCGAGCTGGACGACCCCGAGGGACGGGCCGTTGGCCGCACGCGGTTGATCCCCCTGACTTCCGTTCTGGTGGTGGACCTGATCGAGGTGGCCCGACTCGAGGAAGAGCGGCGGGTCGAGGCAGCCAGCCCAGGGTACTTCCGGTGAACGGGCCCGTCCGACGATTCGGCCGGTCGGGAGCCAAACTCTCCCGACTCTCCGACGGTTCGGGCCGACGGTCGGGCGCGCGCGCTCCGCAAGGGGTAAATACGGTGCCCTGAGTGGCCGAGGCCTTGATGGCCGCTTCGCCGCCCGCGGCCTCGGGGAGTGCTGTCGTGCCCGAGCAACCGCTACCGGCCCCCCTCGAGGACAGCGAGTTCACCCGATTCGAGCGAGCGCGGATCCTCGGCGCGCGAGCGCTCCAACTCTCGTTGGGGGCGCCGATCCTCATCGACGTGCTGCCCGCCATGGTCGACCCGGTCGAGATCGCGGAATCCGAATTCGCGTCCGGCCGGATCCCGATCACCGTCCGGCGCGGACCGCGTTCGAGCTAGATCCCGGCGTCGTCAAGCGCGTGCGCGCAGCGGCACGTCGGCGAGTGGGCGAGACGAGGAACCAGCTGGGTCACGAGACGCTTCATCCGGTCCGCGTTTCGGTGCATCACCTCCACGATCTCCTTCGTTTCGACGGGTCGGTCCGCCCAGACGTCGTAATCCGTGACCATCGCGAGGCACGCGTAGCAGATCGCGCGTTCGCGGGCGAGCGTCACCTCGGGAACGAGGGTCATGCCAATGACGTCGGCGAACGATCGGAAGTACGCCGACTCCGCGCGCGTGCTGAACCGAGGTCCTTCGACGCATACGTAGGTCTTCTCGTCGGCGAACGGGGTCCCGAGCTCTCGACCGACGGCCCGGGCGGTGTCGCGAAGGTCCGGGCAGAACGGGTCCGCGAGCGAGAGGTGGTAGACCCGGCCCCCGTCGAAGAACGTGGTCGGTCGGTGTTTCGTGAAGTCGACGAACTGACTCGGGAGCACGAACGTCCCCGGGGCGAGTTCCTCTTTGAGCGATCCCACGGAGCTGACCGTGACGATCGCCTCGGCGCCAAGCGAGCGGAGCGCGTCGATGTTGGCCCGATAGTTCACCCGGTGCGGCGGGATCGAGTGGCCCGGACCGTGCCGGGCGAGGAACAGCGCTCGAACCCCGCCGACCTCCCCATCCTCGACCGGCCCCGAGGGGGCTCCCCACGGCGTCGCGACCCGGTGGGACCTCGGGGCGGTCTCCCCGAAGATGCCCGAGATACCGGACCCGCCGATGATCCCGACCGTTCGTCGGGGCGGTTCGGTCACGGAGGCCCCGAGGGAGGCACGGTCGGCCGGGCACGGGCAAGGAACCGCGCCATCACGACCTCCCCGCGAGTCCGCTCGACCAGCGTACGCGCAGTATCCTGCTTCGGTTTCAACTGCACGATCGCCCGGGTGGTGTCGAATCGGAGCAGGGAGCGAGTCAACCGTTCCATGAGCGCCAGGTCGGCCTCCGCTCCGACCAGATCGTCCCGGCCGAGCCGGTCGAGTACCCGACGGCGAACTTCCCCGACCACGTCGCCCAGCCCGAGGAGGTAGGGTTCTGGGTCGACCCCGAGGTCCGAGGGTCCCGGCAGGGGCTTCCCCTCGTCGATCGCCCCGAGCAGCACGGCCTCCACCGCCTCCTGGAACGCGTCGAGGGCGAGGGGCTCATCGCCCCGTCCCTCCCGATGCAGCCAGTCGGCGAGGTCGGCCATCTGCCGACGGACCTCGGCGAGTTCGGGCCCGGCGGCGCCGTCCGCGTGAAGGTGGGTCATCGTCGCCTGGGCGAGCCGACGGAGGCGACGGGCGCGTTGGTAGAGGTCCTCGCGCCGGAGCTCGCGCTGGCGCAGGTGCGCCTCGATCGTCGCGAGCACCGGGTCCGGCACCCCGGGCGACCCGGCCGACCGTGAGCTATCGGAAGAGGGTGAATCGCTGGTCATCCTCGCCTCCGTCCAGGATCCCGAGCCGCACGCCCGCATCGAGCCAACCGTAGGCGTAGCTCACCGCGGCGAGCGCCCGGTCGGCATCGCCGTTCTCCGAGAAGTGTTCCGCGTCGATCAGGTACGCCCGGGCCATCGAGAGGAAATCGTCGGACGCTCCGCGCAGGAACGACCGTTCGGTAGGGGTGGCGGTGATTCGGGCGAGAGCTTCCTGGGTCAGGCGGAGATACTTTTCCAGCAGCGTATGCTCCGTCACTTTCGCCTCGGGTTAGTCGCGTACGCGATATAATCCGTCGGTGGGCCCGGGACGGTCAGCCCCTCGGGACTTTCTCCCAATCCTTCAGGAACCGCGCCAGGCCGAGGTCGGTGAGCGGGTGTTGGACGAGCTTGTCCATCACGGCGAACGGCATCGTCGCGATGTCGGCCCCCAGTTTGGCGGCATCGAGGACATGCACCGGATGGCGCACGCTCGCGACCAGCACCTGCGTGCGGACCTTGTAGTTACGGTAGATCTGAACGATGTCGCGGATCAGCTCCATCCCGTCCTGACCCTGGTCGTCGAGCCGGCCGATGAACGGGCTGACATACGCCGCACCGACCTTCGCGGCCAGGAGGGCCTGGTTGGCGCTGAACACCAGGGTCATATTCACCCTCGTTCCCTCCTGGGAGAGCGTTTTGGTCGCCCGGAGGCCCGCCGAGGTCATCGGGACCTTGACGTAGATCGACGGGTGGATCTCGCGAAGGTGACGTCCCTCGCGCAGCATCCCCTCCGTGTCGGTCGCGACGACCTCGGCGGAGACGCTCGGGACCCCGAGAGCACAGACCTCGCGGAGAACGTCCTCGAACTTGCGGCCCTCCTTCGCGACGAGGGTCGGGTTCGTGGTGACCCCATCGAGGATCCCGCTCTCCCACATCGTTCGGATCTCGGTCACGCTTGCGGTATCTAGGAAGAGTTGCATCGTGTTCCCCCCGTCCGGCCACCCGGCTCAAGGCACCTTGCCCCGGCTCTTGAGCAGTTCCCACGCCTCGTCCCGGATCCGCTCCGCCGACATTCCGTATCGGTCCAGGAGCGCCCACGCCTCTCCCGACTCTCCGAAGAGGTCGGGGACCCCGACCCGACGGACCGGAACCGGATAGTTCTCCGCGGTCGAGGCCGCCACCAGCGCCCCGACCCCCGTGAGGACCGAGTGGTCCTCGAGCACTAGGATCGCGCCGGTGTCGCGGGCCGCTCGGAGCACCGCGGGCTCGTCGAACGGCTTCACCGACGCAAAGTCGAGGACCCGAGCGGAGACTCCGACCTGGGCAAGATCGACTGCGACCTCGAGGGCGCGGGAGACCAAGGCACCGAGCGCGACGATCGTCAGGTCGCTGCCGGCACGCAATTCCGGAGCGTGTCCCACGGCGAACGATCCGTCCGTCACGACGGGCAACTCCTCACGAGTGAGACGCACGTAGGCCGGTCCCGCGCGCTCGGCGACAGCGACCGTTGCGGCCCGGGCGGTCGGCGCGTCCGCCGGGACGACGACGGTCATGCCGGGGAGCCCTCGCATGAGACCGATGTCCTCGACCATCTGGGACATCGCGCCGTCGCCTCCCCCCGCGAGCCCTCCGTGGGTCGCGACGATCTTCACGCTCGCGCCGCGGGAGCAGATCGACTGGCGGACAAAGTGGTACGCTTCGCCGGCGGCGAAGACCGCGAGGGTGCTCGCGTAGACCGTCCGACCCTCCATCGCGACGCCGGCCGCCATCGACATCATTGATTGTTCCATCGCGCCGACATCGAAGAACCGGTCCGGAAACCGCTGACCGAAGAGCGCGGTTCGGGTCGCCCCCGAGTGGTCCGCGTCGAAGACGACGAGCCGCGGGTCCCGTTCTCCGAGCTCCACCAACGCGTGCCCGTACGCATCGCCGAGGCTCGCCGTTCGACCTGCGCCGGTCACCGCGCGACCTCCGTCGGGGGTACCCCGAGCTCGAGGAGCGCCCGTTCGGTCTCGTCCTTGGAGGGGGCACGGGCGTGCCAGACGTGAGTGTTCTCCATGAACGATACGCCCTTCCCCTTCACCGTGCGGGCCACAATCGCCGTCGGCCCGTCCGCGGTCTGACGGGCGGTCGCCAGCGCACCCAGGATCTCCCGGAAGTCGTGCCCGTCGATCTCGAGGGTCCGATAGCGGAATGCTCGGAACTTCTCGGCGATCGGTTCGATCCCCATGATCGCCTCCGTGGCCCCATCGGCCTCGTACCCGTTGCGATCTACCAGGACGACGAGATTCTCGAGCCGATGGTGCCCTCCCGCGAGGAGCGCTTCCCAGGTCGCGCCCGCCTGGCACTCCCCATCCCCGAGGATCGCATGCACGCGACTCGGCCGCCGGTCCAGACGGGCGGCCAGCGCCATCCCGACGGCCTCCCCGATCCCTTGTCCGGGGCCGCCGTTCGACGCGCCGAGGAACGATCGCGCGGGTCGGCCGGGGCGTCCGAGCGCGAGCAGCTCCTCGCGGGGAAGGAACCCCCGGATCGCCATCGCCGAGTAGAGTGCCGGCGCCGCGTGTCCCTTCGAGAGCACGAGTCGGTCCCCGTCCGCCCCGCCCGGAGCGCCGGGGTCGATCCGGAGCTCGTGGAAGATCAGCGCGACGAGAAGGTCGACCACAGAGAGGCTCCCGCCCGGGTACCCGCTCCCGGCGGCGGCCGTCCTCCGGATGATGTCGCGACGAACCTCACGGGCCGTCGCCTCCAGGGACTCGACGAGCTCTACCGAGATCTCGTCCGCCATCGGCGGCGGCGCGAGGCGGGCCGGGCTATTTGATAGTTGAGGACCGAGGAGGAGCGCGTCGACCTGCCGGGCGCTTCCCGGTCGCCGGGTCCGCGGGGCCGACCAGCGATCGGAGGGTCGCGAGATCCGCCGCGTACCGAGCGTACCCTTCCTCGTCCAACGGGGTTTCCAGGTACCCCGGCGTGGTGGCCCAGCGCGGGTCACGTACGAAGTGACGGAACCCCTCCACCCCGATCTGACCTTTCCCGATGTTCTCGTGCCGGTCGAGGTGGGAGGCGAGCTCGGCCTTCGCGTCGTTCAGATGGAAGGCGTACACGGTGGACCGCCCGATCGTCCCGTCGATCGTCGTGAGGAGGTGGTCGTACCCCTCGACAGTACGGATGTCAAAACCCGCGGCGAAGAGATGGCAGGTATCCAGCGCCACCCCGAGCCGGTCCGGTGCGCCGACCAGTTCGAGCACCCGCGCGAGCTCCTCGAACGATGAACAGAGGGCAGTGCCCTGGCCCGCGGCGTTCTCGAGCAACAATCGGACCTGCCCGTCGGGTACGGCGTGGACGGCACCCGTCAGACTCTCCGCTATCGTGCGGAGGCCGACTTCGGCGCCCGCGCCGAGGTGGGCGCCGGGGTGGAAGATGAGGCCGTCGACCCCCAGGAGTTCCGCCCGCCGTATCTCCTCGACGAACACCCCCCGGGATTTCTCGAGTCCGTCCGGTTTGGGGCTCCCCAAGTTGATCAGGTACCCGTGGTGGACCGCCGTGGCTCGAATCCCCTCGTCCCGGACCGCCGCGCGGAAGGCCTCCGCGGCGGCGGGAGCGATCGGTGGTCCGCTCCACATCTGCGGGCTCTTCGAAAAAATTTGCAGGGCATCGGCCCCGATCCGTCGCGCTTCGTGGACGGCCTCGGGGAGACCTTCGGCGACTCCGATGTGGGCTCCGAGAAACATCGCCGAGCCGACCGAACCGGGACGATTAGCCTATCGGAGGGGCGTGCGGTGAGGGAGGCTGACAGCTTTCCGCGTCTCCCGTAGGCTCGCGCACTTCAGTACTGCGCGGAACGCCAGCGGGCTTAACTGCCGGGTTCGGAATGGGACCGGGTGTTTCCCCGCCGCTTTGGCCGTCAGCCAATCGCGGCGACGGGCGCCGTCTATTTAACTTTGATTCGGAGCGACCGTCGCGCGGCGAGCGGAGACACGCGATTCCAAAGGTTCATCCCGACCGGGGTGTCCCATTCGCCGGTTCGGGACGGTGGGATAGGTTGGAATCGGGGGCGCCCCCCTTCATTCCGGAATACCGGTTGCGACTCGAGATCGATTTCGCCCGCCTGCGGTGGAAGGGGACGGTCAGTTTCGACCTACCGGAGGATACGCGTTCGATCACTCTCGACTCCGATAAGCTGCGGATCGCGAGCGTACGTTCGAGTGACCGCCCCGTGGAGTTCTCCGTCGACGCCGGCGCACGGAAGCTCGTCGTGCCGGCCCTCACCGCGGGACCGGTGACGGTCGAGTTCTCCGGAACCGCGAGCGAGATCGCCCTCGTCGGGCTGTACCGATCTCGCCAAGGGGAGGGGTACATCCTGACCAGTCAGTGCGAGCCGAACGGGGCGCAGCGGATCTTTCCCTGCCTGGATCGACCGGACCGGAAGAGCCGCGTCGAATTGACGGTCTCGACCGCCGCACACCTCGCGGTCATTGCGAACTCGGCCGAGGAATCCGTCCGAGAGGTGGGGGGGCAGCGCGAATGGAAATTCGCGCCGACTCCGCTAATGTCACCCTACCTGTTCTATCTCGGTGTCGGGACATTCGACTGCCTCGAGGACGCCACCGGACGCGTCCGACTTCGAGTATATACCCCGCCCGGGAAGGGCGCTTCGGGCCAGTTCGCCCTAGAGTCGGTCCGCCGAATCCTGGCCGCGTACGAAGAGTACTACGGGATCCCCTATCCGCTGCCGAAGCTCGACCTCATCGCGGTGGCCGAATCCGCCTTCGGGGGGATGGAGAACTGGGGGGCGATCGCGTTCCGGGACACTCGCCTCCTCCTCGACGACCGGTCGTCCTCCTACGACCGACGGGAGACCTTCACGACGATCTCGCACGAGGTCGCCCACCAGTGGTTCGGGAATTTGGTGACAATGACCGCCTGGACCGATATCTGGCTGAGCGAGAGCCTGGCGTCGTTTCTCGAGACCAAGATCTCGGAGGCGGTCGACCCCGACCTTGACAGTCGCGTCGATTTCTTCCTGCGTACCGAGGGCACGGGGGCGGCGCTCGAAGGCGACTCCCTGGACGCGACTCATCCGGTCCGGGCACCGGTGGCCCACCCGGAAGAGATCAGCCAGATCTTTGACGAGATCAGCTACGGAAAGGGCGCGTCGCTGCTGGCGATGCTGGAGTCATACATCGGAGAAGAACGGTTCCGGCGGGGGTTGACCGATTACCTCCGCCAATTTGGATTCGGCAACGCCACTACGGCGGACCTGTGGACGGCGCTGAGCCGCGCCGCCGATGAGCCCGTGGGTCCATTGATCGACCCCTGGCTCGATCGACCGGGCCTCCCCTCGATCTCGGCGCGTCTCACCGAACGGGGACTCGAGCTCACCCAGCGACGTTTCTCCTACCACGGGACACCCGAGTCCGACCCGTGGCCGATCCCCATGGAGATCGACGTGAACGGCCGACGGGAACGGATCCGGTTCGACGCTCGCTCCGACTCTATCTCCGTACCTCCCGGGGCCACCGTGCACCTGAACGCCGGTGGGGTGGGCTTCTACCGGGTCCTCTACGACCGGACGCTCCGGGAGCGCTTATTGCGTGCGCTGCCGAACCGACCCGCGACCGACCGGTGGACGTTCCTCGAAGACCTCGGGGCCTACTTCGCCTCGGGCGAAGTCGATTGGGGAACGTACGCGGACGCGGTCCGGACGCTCGGGGAGACTTCCGACCGCCTCGTGGTCGAGCTCCTCAGCGGGACCCTCGGGGCGCTCGCGCTCTTTTACCCGGACGCCGGCCCCGTCGTCGACCTCGCTCGGTGGTTCTACGGGGTTCACTCCACTCGCCTCGGCACCCGGCGGCGGCCGGGGGAGTCCTCCTCGGTCGGTGTGCTCCGCGAACGGATCTCCTCCGGGCGCGTCCGGGTCGACCCGGGCTTCGCCCGAGAGCTTTCGGAACTGTTCGTCGGGTGGGAACGCGTGGAGCCGGACCTCCGGCCCGCGGTGGCGATCGCCCGGGCTCGCTCGGAGGGCACGGCCGGATACCGGGAACTCCGACGCGCGCTCGAGCTCGATCAACCCGAGAGCGACCAGCTCGTCCTCGAACAGGCGCTCGCATGGAGCAGCGCCCCCGAACTCGTGCTCGAGACCCTCGACCGGGCGAGCTCCGGGGCGGTGAATCGAGGCGTCGTCAACGTCGTGATCCGGAATGCCGCGGCGAACCCCGCGGGCCGCGCCGTCCTGTGGCCGTGGCTCCAATCCCACCTACCTCAGCTCGACGAGCTGTTCCGCGGCGCGGGCCTTCTCTCCCCCACCCTCGAGAGCGCGATCCCGATCCTCGGCCTGGGTCGAGGGGACGAGGTGCCGGAGTTCTTCCGAACCCATTCGTTCCCCGAAGGCGACCGAGGGATCGGAAAGGGACTCGAACGGCTCTCGATCCTGGAGCGATTGGCGCCGATGTTCGCGACGCTCCGGTCCTAGCGACGCGCCCGGGGTCCCGGCACCGGCGGGGTCTCCGTCTGGGACCAGATGTACCAGGTCCCGCGGGCTTGGCTGAACCGTCGCCCGTCCGAGCCGTAGAGATTCCCCTCCGCGAACGCGATGTGACGGCCCCGGCGCAGCACGTCGCCCCGGGCGGTCAAGGTCTCCCCTTCCCGCGCCGCGCGCAAGAATTCGACATAGAGGGAGGTCGTCGCCGTCGTCTCCTGCTCGCCGAGCATCGAAACGACCGCGGCGCCCATCGAGGTGTCGAGGATCGTCGCGTAGACCCCGCCGTGCACCACCCCGTTGATGTTCAGGTGACGGGGTTCCACCCGGCCGGTGACCGTGACGAACCCACGTCCGCTACGGCGGGCATCGATCCGAAATCCGACCTCGTTATGGAAACCGCCGCGACGGGCGGCTTCCAACAGGTCGGGGAGCGGGCGCGTCGGACGGGGGTCCGGTTCGGGGGCCCGACGCGGCACAACGACCCCGAAGAGACAGCGCGGATAAGTACTGCTCGCGGCCGTGACCGCCCGGACAGATGGCGGCGCGTTCGCACCCCTCGGTGACGTACGAGGCCCCGCCCAACATCGCGCTGGTGAAATACTGGGGGGTCCGGGACCGATCCCTGGCCCTCCCGTACAACTCCTCTCTCTCGGTCACGCTCGGCCGGCTCCGCTCCCGCACGACCGTCCGGTTCGACCCCGGCTTGGCCTCCGACCGGGTGGTCCTCAACGGGAGGGCGGCGGCCGCCGGTCCCCGCGAAGGGGTGGTCGCGTTCCTCGACCGCATCCGTGCCCTCGCGGGGATGTCGGAGCGGGCGGACGTCCGCTCGGCGAACAACTTTCCGACAGCGAGCGGGCTCGCCTCGAGCGCGAGCGGTTTTGCCGCGCTCGCCGGCGCGGCGACACAGGCCGCCGGTCTCGAACTCTCCGAGCGAGCGCTCTCCCGGCTCGCCGGCTTCGGCTCGGGCAGCGCCTCCCGTTCGGTCTTCGGCGGGTTCGTCGAGTGGCAGGCGGGCCATCGCCCGGACGGCCGGGACTGCTTCGCGCGCTCGGTCTACCGCCCCGACCACTGGCCCGAGCTCGTCGACCTCGTGCTCCTGGTCCACGGTGCACCGGTCAAATCCGTTCGGTCAAAGGACGCGATGCAGTCGACGGTTCGAACGAGTCCGTATTTCCGCGAGCGACTAGGAGAGATACCGACGCGGCTCCGGCGGATCCGCGCCGCGATCGGCGCCCGTCGTCCCGACCGGCTCTTCCCCCTCATCATGGAGGAGTGCGACAGCTTTCGGAGAGTCTGCGAAACGACCCGGCCCACGCTCGACTACCTCACCCCAGCCTCCCGAGAGATCCTGGCCGGAGTGCGCGAGATCAACCGAACCGCCGGACGTCCGCTCGCCGCGTACACCCACGACGCGGGCGCCCACGTTCACGTCTTCACGCTGGAACGCCACCTCGCCCGGGTCCGGGCCGACCTCCGACGGATCGAAGGGGTCGAACGAACGCTCGTGGCCCGGCCCGGTCCCGGGAGTCGCTCCGTGGCGCGAGGGCGACCCGTCTAGAGGACGTGCCGGTCGAACTCGGGGGCTGGGAGCTCGAGGCCGATCGCGGCCGTGAGGCCGCTCACTTCCTGGATGTACCGCGCCCTCGCCTCCTCGTTCGTCCAGCGCTTCAAGCCGTACTCGATCGCCCGGCGGCTTGTCGCCGAGTTCGAGTGACCGAACATATCGAGCGCGCGAGGGTACCACTTGTTGACCGCCGCCTGCGCCTCCTCCTTCGAACCGTAGTACTTCGGGCCGTCCTTGACCATGCGCCGAAGGACGCTCGCCCCGAAGTTCAGGTGGAGCTGTTCCTCGCTGAGCATGAGCGGCATCGCTCGGGCGAGCGGACCGTACGAACACTCCTGGAACGCCCGCAACTGATAGACCCCGACCCGGTCGACGAAGCAGGTGAACGCCCCGACGTCGCTCCACGTGTCGAACTTCATGTTGAAGGCGTCGAGCTTGTGCTCCCCTTCGCGCTTGGCGAGCAGCTCGTCGATGTATCGCTGCCCCTCCTCACCAAAGTCGCGCAGGATCCGGCAGGCCTGAAGTCCGTGCCGGGCCTCGTCGGCCACGATCCGCGATTCGATCCACCGGTCCTCGAGCGTCGGGGCCGAGTCGAGCCACGGGCGATGCTGTTGGATCGACGCGAACTCCGTATCGGCCTGCACGACCATGAGTTTGACGATCAGCTTGCCCATGTCGGGCTCGAGCTCCTCGGCGGTCTCGTACTTGTGGACCCCCGCGGAAGCGCCCCAGAGGATCTCGCGGACCGGTACCACGGTCCCGCCGTCCTTCAGGCTCGCCGACCCGGCGCGGGTCTTCGAAGGTGCGGGAGCGGGGGGCGCCGGCTCGACCATACGCGATCGAACCCAAGAAGGTCTCAACGACCCTTAAAGTTGGGCTTCCGCTTCTCGGTGAATGCGGTCAACCCTTCCTTCGCGTCCTCGGTGATGAACAACCGATTCTGCAGTTCGCGCTCGAGAGCGAGCCCGGCGGTCAGGGGCATCTCGACCCCTTCGACGACCGAGCGCTTGATCAGACTGACCGCCCGGGCCGGGCCGTGGGCGAGAGCGCTCGCGTAGGCCTGGACGTCCTTCGCGAACGATTCCTTCGGGTAGACGTAGTTCACGAGGCCAATCGCGAGGGCCTCGTCGGGGGTCAAGCGCTTGCCCGTGATCATCATGTCGAGGGCACGGGACGTCCCGATGAGGCGCGGCAAGCGCTGCGTCCCTCCGGTCCCGGGCAGGACTCCGAGGGTCACCTCGGGAAGTCCGATCATCCCCGAATCCTTCGCCATCATCCGAAGGTCGCACGCGAGGGCGATCTCGAGCCCGCCCCCCACCGTATGTCCGTTGAGGGCCGCGATCACGACCTTGGGGGTCTTCGCGAACTTGTCCAGCGTTTCCTGGCAATGGAGGCAGAACATCGCCTTGAAATCCGGTTGGCTCTGCTTCAACATCTCGATGTCGGCTCCGGCGCTGAAGAAGCCGGGGACCGTGCTCGCCAGTACGATCACTCGGGCGTCCTCGTCGAATCGGAATTCGTCGACCGCGGCGCTGAACTCGCGCATCATCTCGAGGTCGTAGGTGTTCGCTTTCGGCTTGCCGATCTCGATGTAGCCGACGTGATCGTCGACGTGGGTCCGGATGTACTTTCCCTGCATGGTCCCTCTTCGCCCGGATTGGGTAGTGCGACGACCGCACCCGTGGGGGCGGATAACGCCGACCCCCGGCGGGTTCCGGACTACGGCGAGCGGGGCCGACTCGCCGACAGCTCGTCGACCCGCCCATCGGGGTATCCCACGAGCACGACGCTGGCCAATCCGACGAAGATTCCGGTTTCGACCACTCCCGTGGGAGCTCCGAGCGCGGCGGCGGTAGCCGCGGGGTCCTCGATCGGGTGAACCGGGGTGAGGTCGAGGATCTCGTTCCCGTTGTCCGTGAGGTACGGGCGACCGTGGGGGTCCTCGCGATGCTGGACGCGGAAGCCGTCATGCGCGAACCGCCGTGCGAGCACGGCCCGAGCGAACGGCACGACCTCCACGGGAATGGCGGCCTTCTCTCCGAGATGACGTACGAGCTTCGTCGGGTCGACCAGGATCACGACCTCGCTCGAGAGGCGCGCCAGCAGCTTCTCGCGGAGGAGCGCACCTCCCCGACCCTTCGTCAGGTCGAGGGTGGGGGTGACTTCGTCCGCTCCGTCGAGCATCAGGTCGAACCGGTCGTCCGCCCTCAGGGGGTGTACGGGGATCCCGAGCGAGCGGGCGAGCTCCTCGGTCTCCCGGGACGTCGAGACACAATCCAGCGGGACGCCCGGGAACTTTTCGGCGAGGGCCCGCACCGCCGCCGCGGCGGTGGAGCCGGTGCCGAGGGCGAGCCGCATGTCCGGGCGTACCCGAGCCATGGCCCGTCGCGCGGCCGCGTCCTTCGCGCGGGCTTGCTCGTCCGTCATGGCTCGCCGGGAGCGACCCCGACTATTCAACCCAGCGGACGGCGCTCCGACATGCCTAAGTCGTGGGGCCGCTCCCCCTCCTCGAATGCCGTCCCGCCCTCCCGCGCGAGCTCGCCCCGTCGTGATCTCGCTGGGAGGTTCCGTGCTCCTCTCCGGCGACGGCGATCGGACTTATCTCGAGCAGCTCGCCACGTTATTGCGCGAGGTCGGTCGAACGATGCCCCTCGTCGTGACGACGGGAGGGGGACGGACCGCGCGGGAGTACATCCGCCTCGGCCGCGACCTCGGTTTGACCGAGGTCGAGCTCGACGAGATCGGCATTGACATCACGCGCCTGCACGCGCGATTGCTCGCGGCGCGCGTCGGACCGCCGACCCCGGCCCAGCCCCCGCCGACGATCGCGCTCGCGGTCCACGAGCTCCTTCGAGCCTCCCCGGTGATCCTGGGAGGTACCGAGCCCGGTCACACGACCGACGGCGTAGCGGCCCTGATCGCCTCGCGCCTCCGGGCGGCGCGCCTCGTCAACGCGACCGACGTCGACGGCCTCTACGACGAGGACCCCCGAACCCATCCGGGAGCCCGTCGTATCGCCCGGGCCCACTGGTCCGATTTCCGTCAGCGAGTCCACGCGGCGACTTCGGGCGAAGCGGGACAGAACTTCCTTTTCGACCGACTCGGCGCCGACACGCTCGCCCGCGCCGGGATCCCGCTCTCGATCGTCCACGGGCGCGATCTAGAGAACCTGGAGGCCGCGGTCCGGGGGCGCCCGTTCGTGGGAAGCCGAATCGAGTAGCCCGGGACGGTAACCCCCATAACCGAGGATTTCGTGGGAATCGTCGATGACGCGGATCGTGTTCCTCGGACCTCCCGGGGTCGGCAAGGGGACCCAGGCCGAGATACTGTCGAAGGAACTCCACGTTCCGCACCTCTCCACGGGTGACCTGCTCCGCGCGGCCGTTGCGGCCGGAACTCCGCTCGGGAAGGAAGCCCAGGGGCACATGGACGCGGGTCGGCTCGTCCCGGACGACCTTGTCTTAAGAATCCTGAACGAGCGACTCTCCGAACCGGACGCCCGGGACGGGTTCCTTCTGGACGGGTTCCCGCGGAACCTCGCGCAGGCCGAGAGACTCGAGGGGATAACGCGGCTCGACGCGGTGCTCTCCTTCGAGCTCCCCGCGAACCTTCTCATCACGCGCCTCTCGGGCCGCCGCGTCTGCCCGACGTGTCAGACGGTCTACAACGTCGCGACCCGCCCCCCGAGAGTCCCGGGCCGATGCGACCGGGATGGCACCGAGCTCATCCAGCGCCCGGACGATCGGCCCGAGGCGATCTCCACTCGCCTTGCCGTGTACGCCGAACAGACGGCCCCCCTCCTCGGATTCTACCGGAACCTCGGGCTCCTGCGTCCGGTCGATGCCTCCGGGGATCCCGGCGTGGTCGCGGCGCGGGTACACGCGGCCCTTCGCTGATCTCGAGACGGTTCACGCGCGAACCCGAATCACTTGCCCCGCAGACCACTGCCGGTCGACCGCCGTCAGTCGCACCCCTTCGACGTATCCGAGCGGAGGGCCCCAGTTGCGAGCCGTCTCACCGAGTGCGGAGACCGCGCCTAACTTGATGAGCCCGCCGTGGGAGATCAGGAGCAGGTTTCCTCCGTCGGGTACCCGTTCGAGCTCCGCGCGCCAAAGGGCGGACTGATCGGCCGCGTAGCCGGCCACCTCCTCGTTCCGTTCGACAAGGGCCAGGTAGTCGGCGAACGTCCGAGCCCCAAATGCGTCCACGGCCCTCCCGATCTCTTCGGGCATCTCCCCGAGTGCGGCCAACCGGGTGTCCACGGTGCGGCCCATCGCCTCGGCGGTTTCGACTGCCCTCGGTTTTGGGGAGGTGACTACCCGGTCGAACCGGGGCAGCTCCGCTCCCACCCCTCGGGCCAGGACCCGTCCACGGGCGTTGAGACGGAGTGCGCCGGGGTCTCGTCGGCTGTGCCGTCGATGTTCGAGCGTTCGCATCTATCCCCGACCGGGCGCGGAGAGCAGGGGCAAGTTTAAAGCGGGACAACCGCTCCTCGGGGCATCCCGGCTTAGCTCAGTGGTAGAGCGGGGGACTGTAGGCGAGACTGCCGGAGCTCCGGCGGCCCCCGTGGAGATCCTCAGGTCGCCTGTTCGAGTCAGGCAGCCGGGACCTGAGGTTCGACTCGGGCCGACCCGCCTCAGTTAGAGGGCGGCGCGGGGCGCCCAACGGGGTCGGTCGGGAGCCCGTATTCGCGGAGCAAAGCGAGGAATCTCGGCTCCTCACGGATCGAGTCGAAGAACTGACCCCGGTAGTACAACCAGAAGATCCGGTCTCCTTCCCGGAGATCCTGCTCCAGAAGATCGAGCGCCCGCGTCCCCTCTCCGAGGGCGCCGTGCAAGATCGCCAGATCGCCCGACGAGATGTAGGCCTTCGAGCGTCCCGTCGCGACGTCAGAGATGATCTGCCGTGCCGCTTCGGGCTGCCCGACCATGGCCTTCAAGAGCGCGCGGTCAAACCGGCCCGTATCGTCCGCCCCGGTCTCGGGCGTCTCCGCTTCTCGGATTGCTTCCTCCCGCCGGCCAGCGGCGAGGTACAGCAGACCGAGACCGTTGTGGGCTCCGACGGAGGTAGGGTGGATTGCGACGGCCTCCCGGCCGTATTCGATCGCCGCTGCGATGTTCCCGGATTCCCGTTCCGCATAACCGAGGAGTCCGAGGTAGCTTCCGCCGGGGTCCAACTGGATCGCCCGTCGGATCAACTCTTTGGCGCGGTCGAATCGTTCGAGGGAGATCAAGAGAAGGGCGTAGAAGCGGTGGGCGCTGACATTGCTCGGATTCAGCGCGATCGCCTTCAAGAATTCGGCCTCCGCAACCCCCCAGTCGTGGTCGAACTGCAACGCAATGTTCGCCGTCGCAGAGTGGGCGTCCGAGGAACTCGGGTCGATCTCCAACGCCCGAGCGGCGAGCTCCCGCGCCCGCGGCATCACGGTACGCACGGACCGGGAGTCGCCCGCCGCGACCACGTACAGTTGCGCCCACGCGGCGAACGCCTCGGCGAAGTTCGGGTCCAGCCGGGTCGCTTCCTCGAAGTACCGGACGGCGGGCTCGAAGCCGGGGGCTTCGGGATCGTTGGCGGCCACGAGACCCCGGAGGTAAAGGTCGTACGCGGTGGGGTTCGTCGTGGGCGCTCGTCGACTTCCCGGCGTTTCGTCCCGGGCGAGTTCTAGCCGGAGGGCTTCGGCCGTTCGCTCCGCGATGTCGCTCTGCACTGCGAACACGTCGTCGATCTCCCGATTGTAGCTGCTCGCCCATAAGTGGCGTTGGGTCGCGACGTCGATCAACTGCAACGTGATCCGGATCCGATTTCCGGATTTACGGACGCTCCCCTCGATCACGGCGTCCACCCCGAGTTCTGCCCCGACCTGGGCGATCGACTTCGGGGCCTTCTTGTATGGAATGATCGAGGTTCGGGCGATGACGCTGAGCCCGCGCACTTGGGAGAGAGTTGAAATGAGCTCCTCCGTGAGGCCGTCGGCAAAGTACTCGTCGCTCTGGTCCGGGCTGATGTTCGCCAGTGGTAGTACGGCGATCTGACGCGCCGCCCCTGACTCTGATTTGGGGAGCACCCGCCCGGGTGCGTCCCATGGCTGAACGACCTTGTAGAGGTTCATCGGTGTCCGAATGTTCTTGAGTACGGTCTCGGGAAGTTTCACGAAAGATACCCCAATCTTGTTCTGAACCTGGTCGACCACCTGTTGCGTCAGGCAAATGCCTTCCGGATCGGCCACCGGTTCGATGCGCGCGGCGAGATTCACCGCGTCGCCGAGGACGTCCCCATGGGTTTCGACGACGTCTCCTACGTGGATACCGATCCGGATTCGTACTCTCCACTCCGCCGCCGCGGAGAGGTTGTATTCGTGGAGGACATGCTGGATCTCGACCGCGCACTGGGCCGCATCCAGCGCGCTCCCGAACTCGATCAGGAACCCGTCGCCGGCCGACTTGATCTCCCGTCCGTGGAATTTCGCGAAGAGGGGCCGGAGCAGCCGATTGTGGCGGTCGAGGACGTCCAGTGCGAGCGATTCGTTGGCCTGGGCGAGCGCTGAGTAGCCCACCATGTCGGTGAACATGATGGCCGCCAGACGCCGCTGACTTACTGCCACAAACTCAGGACTTCCGGGTCCCACGTAACGTACACCCCGTTACGGGGAAAATCGGTCCCGTGGCGCAGTGCGCGGCACTCGCCCAATCGCCGTTCCCTGGCCCGTGATCCCTCCTCCAAGGGACCGTTCGACGACTTCCAGCGGCCGGGTCCGTCGCCCGACGGCCGCGCCGCCCTGCGCACCGCGAGACAAGTGCGGTTGTCGGGATTCGAACCCGAGTAGGTAGCTTGGGAAGCTACCGTCCTAACCACTAGACCACAACCGCGCGCTCCCACCCGGAGTTCGGGGCGCTCTTACGCTTTGTGCGGGACGAGGGGGCGGGGAGGCTACAGCAGGAGTCCCACCGACTCCGAAGGGATGCTGGGAGCCGCGGCGAGCAGGTCGGGGTTCGAGACGAGGTGGCCCGCGAGGTGGCTCGCGAACCCGCCGTGCCGAAGGATCTTCCGGGCCCGGGCCAGCTCGTTCGTGGAGAGGGCGACCAGTGGTTGGTTACCCTCCCGCGCAATCAGGATCGCGACACTTTGCAGGTTCACCTTCTCCGACGCGAGCATTTCGAGGACCCGGAGGAAGCTCCCCGCCCGGTCCTCCAACCGGACCGCCAGCATCTCCCGCGACTCGGCGTGATAGCCAGCCGCCGAGAGGACGCGGAGGGCCCGCTGGGGGTCGCTGACGATCAGCCGGACTCGACCCTTCGCCGGGGTGGAGTCGACGCTGATCGCCGCGACGTTGATCCGCTCCTGGGCGAGCGTTCGAGCGACGCCCGCGAGTGTCCCGGGACGGTTCGGCAGGGAGAGCGAGATCTCGCGGAGGGACATCAGCTCCCCGAAGCACGGCGGACTAAAGGTTCGACGCCACCCGCCCGCCGGAACCTCCCGCGGTCGCGCATGTATTTATAGACGAATCGGGCCTAATTCTCGATAATCGGAGCCGTGAGGCCCCGACCGGTCCGTCGCATGGGGAGAACGAACAGCTCGACAGCGGGGCGGCGCTATCGCCGGGCCCGCGAGCTGCGGCGGAGTCGGCGCGGCGTCGTGGCGGTCGTCGGGACGCTGCTCGCCCTCCTCGTCTTCTTCACGCTCTTCGGGATCTTCCTCACGCAGTATGTGCCCCTCTGGATGACCGACAACGAGTCCCAACTCGTCGCCCAGGCGTCGACGTCGTTCGCGCAGTTCAAATCCGGGGTCGACTCTCAAGTGGCCCTCGGCGGCCCCCAAACATACGGCTCGCCGTTCGTGATCAGCAGCCAAGGCGTGCCGTTGATCGCCCAACCGACCCAGGGCACGCTCGTCTTCCTGCCCTCGACCTGCCCCTCTCCCGGCAGTGGGGGCAGCTTCTACACGTCCTCCAACGGAGTGAGCACCCCCCACGCCAACTACGGCCAGCCGACGAACCCCGCGTACTGCGTCTTCGCGAACATCACCATGTCGGTCGGACCCGGCGGAGTGAGCCACTACTCCCAATCGATCGCGACCGGCACGTTGCAGCTGGTCCTCCCCAATCGGTACTACACCCCCGAGAACTTTTACTACGAGGACGACGGAGTGATCCAGAGCCAGAGCACTGGGTATCAGCTGATGACGTTCCCGCCGCCCCTCAGCATCACGAACATCGCCGGTAACATCTCGGTCCAGGACAGCCTGTTGCAGCTCTACGGGAACGCCTCGAGCGTCGTCGGCCAAGGGTCGGAGGAGGTCTACAGCTCCCTCCATTACAGCCAGGACGTCACATCGACCGGGCTGGACGGCACGCCCTTCACCTTCACCTTTGAGATCGGTACCCAGTACCCGTGCGCGTGGAACTCCTTCCTCTACACCGCGCTGACGACGAGCGGCGTCCCGGCCTACAGTGTCACGACGCACATGGGGTACAACCTCTCAGCCACTTTCGGAACCGCCGCCGGGGCGCTACTCACCTCGACGCCGATTAGCTCCCCATCCGCGTTCACCGGCGACTGCTTCAACACGAACGGGGCGACCACGATCCTCTCGTTCTCCATCGCGAACGACGTCACCTTCGCAAACGTCTATCTCGGCGGTGTCCAAGTCGGGATCGGCGTAGGGAGCGGCTAGCGCCATGGCGAGCGGGTCCGTACGGGTGAAGATACCTCGGGCCGCCGCGCCCGGGGCGGAGACGTCTCCCCTGGACGCCGCCCGCCCACTCGAGACGCCGACCGACGTGCCGGGTACGTTCATCACCGCGATGCCCCCGCTCGCCGAGCCGACCATGAAGGAACTCGAAGTGAATGCGGTCAACCCGCCCTACTCCTATTCGCGCGTCAGCTACAACGACCGGACGAAGGAGTACCTCTACGAGGTCATCGAACCCCAGCTGACCCCACGAGAGCGCCAGCTGGTCGACCATCTGAAGGCGACCCTCATGATGATCCTCGGCAGCGACGTCGGCAACCTCTCGATGGCCGACAAGCGGCTCTACCTGCGCGGGGAGGCGGAGGAGTACTTCCGGAGCCGCGGGATCTCGCTCAGCCCGATCTCCATGGAACGCATCGTCTACTACGTCCTGCGGGACTTCGTCGGGTACGGCCCGGTCGACGCGCTGATCCTGGACCCCCAGGTGGAGGACATCTCGTGCGACGGGGTGGACGTTCCGCTGTTCATCTTCCACGGGAAATACGAGTCGATGAAGACGAACGTCGTCTTCGCCGACGAGAACGCGACCAACTCGTTCATCGTCATGCTGGGCCAGCGGTGCTCGAAGGCGGTCAGCGTCTCCGCCCCGATCCTGGACGGCACTACTCCCGAGGGTCACCGCGTCCAGGCGACCTACTCCCGCGAGATCACGACCCGGGGGGCCAGTTTCACGATCCGTCGATTCAAGGAGCGGCCGTTCACCCCCGTCGACCTGGTCGTGATGGGCAGCGCCAGCGAGGAGATGGTCGCCTACTTCTGGCTCGCCGCGGAACAGGGGGAATCCCTCATCATCTGCGGGGGTCCGGCCGCCGGGAAGACGAGCACCCTCAACGCGATCGCGCTGTTCATCCCGCCCACGGCGAAGATCGTCTCGATCGAGGACACTCGGGAGGTCAATCTCCCGCACGAGAACTGGATCCCCGGCGCTACCCGAAGCGGGACGGGCGACCGCGGGGCCGACGGGAAGGCCGCGGGGGAAGTCGACATGTTCGACCTCGTTCGGGCCGCGCTCCGTCAGCGTCCCAACTACATCGTCGTGGGCGAAGTCCGAGGCAAAGAGACGTACACGATGTTCCAGGCGATGGCGACGGGGCACACGACGTACTCGACGATGCACGCGGACAGCGTGAAGTCGATGGTCAACCGGCTCGAGAACCCACCGATCAATACACCCCGTATCCTCCTCTCCGCCCTCAACAATGTCATCATCCAGATCCAGACGCGGACCGACAAGGGGGTCGTCCGTCGACTGAAGCAAGTCCTCGAGATCGTCGGGTTCGAGCCCGAGACCAACGAGCTGATCACCAACACGGTCTACGAGTGGGACCCCGCCACGGACGGGTTCGTGTTCAAGGGTCACTCGTTCCTGTTCGACAAGATCATGGAACTCAAGAACTTCACACCCGACGAGATGGAGGCCGAGTTCCAGCGGCGGAGCGCAGTCATCCGTTACCTCGTCCAGCACAAGATCACCGACTACCGCCAGTTGTGGCGTACGATCGCGCAGTACTACCGCGACCCCGCGGAGGTCATGGCGCGGATCGGGGCGTTGAACGCTCCGAAGGAGAGCTAGGGGCCATGCCGGCGACCCCGACGGCACCGGCGGCCGCACTCCCGGGGGTCACCGCGAACCCGGAAGACCGCCCGATCCGACTCAAGCGCGGCCAGCAGCCGACCCACTCGAGCCTGACCGGTTTTCAACGGTGGGCTTGGAGGACGTTCCGTGGCCGCGTGCTCGCGAAACCGCCCAACCCCATACTCGAAGAGAACCTGGTCAAAGCCCACATGCGGATGCGGGCCGACGAGTTCATGGCGACCGTCTACGCGACCACGGTCGTCGTGACGATCGCGATGGTGGTCGCCGGGGTCGTCGTCGGCGTCCTCTTCATCGACTCCGGCTCCTTCCTGATCGGTCTGCTCATCGCGATCGCGTTACCGGTGTTCGGCGCGGTCGGGACGTTCTTTGCGTTGCAGGGGTCGCCCGGGTCGAGGGCGAAGGTGCGCGGCCGAAACATCGACCGCCGGATCAGCCCGTCGATGAGCTTCGTCAGCGCGATGGCGTCGGCCGACGTCAACATCGATCAGATCTTCAAGGAGTTGGGGCGGCAGAAGATCTACGGCGAGGTCGCGGAAGAGGCTTCCTGGATCACTCGCGACACCGAGCTGCTCGGCGTCGACATCCTGACCGCGATCCGCAACGGCGCCCAGCGGAGCCCGTCCAAGAGGTTCCAGGACTTCCTGCAGGGGGTCGTGACGACCGCCACGAGCGGCGGTCAGTTGAAGCCCTACTTCCTGTTGAAGGCGGAGCAGTTCGAGCGCGAGAACAAGCTCGCTCAGCTCCAACGCGTCGAGACGATGGGTCTCCTCGCGGAGACGTTCGTGACGGTCGTCGTCGCGTTCCCGCTCTTCCTCGTGATCATCATCGCGATCTTCGCGATCATCGGCGGCGGCGGCGCGTTCATGATCGACATCCTCTGGGCGATCGTCGGCCTGATGATCCCGCTCTCTCAGTTCGGGTTCATTTTCTTCATGTACGCGCTCACACAGGAGATGTAGGATGGCAACGCGAGTGGCCGTGGGAAATGCACCGGCGTCCGTACGACGGGTCCGTGCCCTCACCGGTTCCGAGGTCAAGAACACCGACTCGGTGACGATCACCCGAGAGACGGTCCTCCTCATCGCCGGTACGGTCGGCGCCATCGTCCTCTGGACGATCGGGGTTCTCAACTACCTCGGCATCGTCAACACCCCGGTCAGCCCGGGGGAGGCCCTGGGAGCGAATCCGGCACTCGACTTCCTCGTCCTGGGCCTCCTCGTGATGATCGCACCGTACGGCTTCGCGATGAGCGCCAAGCTGCGGCGCATCTCGAAGATCGAGGAGCGCCTCCCGGACTTCCTCCGCGACGTTGCTGAGGCGGGCCGGTTCGGCATGACGCTGCCGGACGCGATCGTCGTCGCGAGCACAGGTCGGTACGGCCTCCTGACGGATGAGATCAAGAAGATGGCGAGCCAACTCGAGTGGGGCGTCCCCGTCGCCACCGCGCTCCGACTGTTCGAGGAGCGAGTCCCAACGCCGCTCGTTAAGCGCGTCGTCTCGATCATCACCCGCGCGAACGAGGCGGGCGGGAACGTCGCGGACGTGCTGACGATGGTCGCGCACGACACCCGAGAGGCGCAGCTTGAGGCCCAAGGCCGCCAGATCTCGATGCTCACCTACGTCACGGTCATCTACATCGCGTTCTTCGTCTTCCTCGTCACGATCTACATCATGGCGGCCGTCTTCCTACCGCAGATGATCACCGCGGGGGAGGGGGTCGCGTCGTCGGGCCTCTCCACGTCCGGAGGCGTCTCGTTGCAGTTCACCTTCGTTCCGGTACTGTTCCTCGCCTTCATGGTCGCCGTCATCGTGCACGCCGTCGGGGACGGGATCATGGCGGGGATCCTGTACAACGGCCGGGTCGCGGAAGGGATGCAGCACGCGACCATCATGCTGGCGACGGGCTGGCTGATCATGCGGTTCGTGGTCCCGCCCCTGAACTTGAGCTAACGGAGTCGTTCGATGGTCGGAGAAGTGGTTCCATCCCCCGAGGACGACGAGGCGACGACCCCGATCCCCCGCCGGCGCAAGAAGGCGAGCTCCTCGACGTGGCTCCGGCTCGGCGCATCGATGCGCAAGGGGTCCGAGGACCCCCGGCCGGTCAAGCTGGCCCACCTGGGAGTATCGGGTCAGAGCAGCCAAGGCGAGGTCACCCCGATCCCGCCGCTCGCGGACCCGGGCCTGAAGGAACTCGACCTCGCGCCGATCCGCCCCGGATTCTCCTTCGTTCGGATCACCTACCACAACACCCGCAACGAGTACCTGTACGAGGTCATCGAACCGCCGCTGTCGCCCCTCGAGCGGGACCTCACCGACCGGCTCCGGATCGTCCTCGTCGACGAGTTCGAGCCGCTCCCCGAGATCGACCCCGAGACGAAGCGCCGGGAACTTCGAAAGATGGTCGACAACAAGCTCCAGGAGTGGGAGCTCGGGCCCGGTCCGACGAGCAAGGGACGGATCCTCTACCACCTCGAACGGGATTTCATTGGGTACGGGATCGTCGATGTCCCGATGACCGACACCGAGGTCGAGGACATCTCGTGCGACGGGGTCGGGATCCCGCTGTACATCTACCACCGGAAGTACGGCTCGATCCGGTCGAACATGAAGTTCCTGAACTCGAAGGAGCTCGACGACTACGTCGTCTGGCTCGCGCAGCGGTCAGGGAAGCACATCTCCGTCGCGAGCCCGATCCTGGACGCGACGGTCCCCGACGGTTCCCGTCTCCAGGCGACGCTCGGCACGCACGTCACGAAGCGCGGCAGCTCGTTCACGATCCGTCGATTCCGGGACAACCCGTTCACGCCGGTCGACCTGCTCAAGTTCCGCACGATGAGCCCCGAGATGATGGCGTACCTCTGGATCGCCATCGAGAACGGCCAGTCGATGATGGTCTGCGGCGGCACGGCGAGCGGGAAGACCACGACCCTCAACGCGACACTCCTGTTCATCCCGCCCCAGATGAAGATCGTCTCGATCGAGGATACGCGCGAGCTGAACCTCCCGCACGAGAACTGGGTGCCGTCCCTGACCCGCGCCGGGTTCGGCGCGAAGAACCTGACGAGCGGCAAGGCGCCGGGCGAGATCGACATGTTCGACCTGCTCGCGGCCGCCCTCCGCCAACGCCCCCAGTACCTGATGGTCGGGGAGGTCCGAGGCGCCGAGGCGTTCATCGTCTTCCAGGCGATGGCGACCGGGAAGACCTGCTACACGACGTTCCACGCGGAGAGCGTGAGCGCGATGGTCCACCGGATGGAGAACCCGCCGATCACATTGCCCCGGTCGCTGGTCTCCGCACTCAACTTAGTCCTGCTCCAGCGGCAGGTCAAGGTCGGGACGAAGATGACCCGCCGCGTCCAGTCGCTCACCGAGATCGTCGGTCTCGACCCCGAGACGAACGAGCTGATCACCAACTCCGTCTATTCGTGGAACCCGGCGGACGACACGTTCCTCTACAGCGGCCACTCGTACGTCTACGAGCGGGTCGCGATGATGAAGAATCTCTCGATGAAGGAGATGGAGCGGGAGGTCCGCAACCGCGCGGAGATGATGGACTACCTCCTGTTCCGGGACGCGCAGGCGACCCGGCAGAAACCGTTCACCCATCGCGAGGTCGGGCAGCTGGTCGCGTTCTACTACAAGGAACCCGACCGGGCGCTCGCCGAGGCCCGTGCCGAACTCGCGAAGGCGAAAGCGGCGGCTCCCCCGCCGCCCGCCCCGGCGGCGGCCGCTCGATAAGCGTATTCGGACCGGCGCCTCGGGCGCCCGAGATGGACCGCCCGTTCGCCCGGATCCCCCTCCGTCGAGGACGGGCGGTCGAGCTCTGGTGCGAGGACGCGGTCCCGGGGCTCGAGCGACGGGTCCCGAGCCATCGCGCGGACGTGGTCGTCACGAGTCCGCCCTACAACCTGGGGGTCCCGTACCGCAGCTATGCCGACTCCCGCCCCCGGGCGGAGTACGTCGCGTGGATGGGAAGTGTACGGGACGCGGTCAGCCGTGTGCTCGCCCCGAAGGGATCGTTCTTCCTGAACGTGAGCGGTCCCCCGAGGGACCCGTGGCTCCCGTGGGACGTCGCTCGGGAGGTCCGCGAGGAGTTCGTCCTCCAGAACGTCGTCCACTGGGTCAAGTCGATCGCGATCGACCGACGGTCCGCCGGTCGCGCGGCCGCCCTCGACCGGGACCTGGCCCTGGGGCACTACAAGCCCCTCGTCTCGAACCGCTTCCTCCACGGGGCCCATGAGTACGTCTTCCACTTCACGCGACACGGGGACGTTCCGCTCGACCGCCTGGCGGTAGGGGTCCCGTATCAGGATAAGTCGAACGTCGGTCGATGGGAGCGGCCGCGCACCGACCGACGTTGCCGAGGGAACACCTGGTTCCTCCCCTATTCGACCATCCGGGAGCGCGCTCGAGACCGACCGCACCCCGCGACGTTCCCGCCCGAGCTCCCCGAGTGGTGCCTTCGGCTCCACGGACTGAAGCGAACGCGCCTCGCGGTCGACCCGTTCGTCGGGATCGGCGCGTCGGCGGTGGCCGCGGCGCGCGTCGGGGTGGATTTCGTGGGATTCGACCTCGACCCGGAATACCTCCGGGTCGCCGCAGAGCGGGTCCGGGCCGAGCGCGGGGCCCCGGAGATTTCTCGGGAGGCCCAAGGGACCCTTGGGGAAGTGGGGACGGCGCGTCGCCGTTAGCTCTCTTCGTCCCCGCCCGTCGTGGGAGTGGACCACTCGCGCATCGGGGTTCGCTTGACGCCCGCCGCGCTCGCGAGGGCGTTCTTGGTTCCTTCCTTGGCCCGGTGGCCAGCGCTGACGAAGGCGTCCCGGGTCGCGGCCCCGGCGCGAGACGCTCCCGAACCGATCGCGATACCCGCGTTGGCGATATGCTGGGGGATCCGTCGGACCTCTTCGTCCATCGCCTTGCCGAGGTTCACGAAGTCGTCCTGGATATCGAGGGCGAGGTATTTTGCCTCCTTGGCGGTCGTGTGGCCGAGCCGCTCGATCTTGCGGTCGAGGTCGGAGAATTCGGTCGCGAAATCGCGGCCGATCCCGCCGGCCGCCCTCCGCATCTCCGAGAGATGTTGGCGGAACTGGGCTTCGTCTCGACTGCCGCTCATGGTCGTTCCGAGCGTTGAAACCGCCCGGTCGGGAGATAAAGGTTGACCGCCACTCGCAACGTCACTTCTACCCGCCCATCCGGCGGTCGGCGCGGCGTCGTCGAGGCCCGGCCCCGCGGACCGCCGGCGCGGGGGTCGGTGGGGGGGGCGGAGCCCCGGAGACCCGTCGCTCTGTCTCGGTTCCGTGCGCCCATCGCACCAGGATTTCCACGCCGAGCCGGACCGGGTCGGTGACGACCAGCTCGCCGCCCATCGTGCGCGCGATCGTGCGCGCGGCGGTCTCGTATTCCGGATGCTCGCTCTTGAGCAGGATCATGGTCGACTTGAGCGGGCTGACCGTCGCGAGCTCCCGAGCGCGCTCGAGCGCGCGCTCCATCGCGACATCGAGCTGACCCGAGCGTACCCGCCCGTCCTCCGCCGTGTACGCTTCGGGGAGCCCGTCGGTGATCAGATACAACTCACGTCGGGTCGCTCGGGAGGCCCGGAGGAGAAGGTGGGCCGCCCGGAGAGCTTCGGCAGTGTTGGTGAACGCCCCGGCCTTGCACTCCCACAGCTCAACGAGGTCGAGGACCTGAACCTCGTTGTCGAAGGCGAAGACGTCGATCGTCGCGTCCGGGTAGCGGCGACGAACCGCCACGTAGAGCGCGAGCAGCGCCTTCTTCGCGGCGTCCAACTTCCCGCTCTCGCTCATGCTGCCCGACCGGTCGAACGCCAGCACGGCGTGCACGCGCTCGCTCGTCACCTCTCGGTAGACGTAGCTCGTCCCCTCGTCGATGTGTCGTTGGCCGGCGAGGCGGGCCGCGAGCAGCGAACTCGGCAGGTCGAGCCGCGCCACCTCTTCGGCGCGACGGAGGCGGGCCTTCTCGTAGACCCCGGTCGAGCCCCCGCCGCGGAGGGAAAGGCGAATGTCGCCGGGCAGCCGGCGGCTCTCCTCCTCCAACAAGAGGCGGGCGAACCGCTCGACCAATCCGTACGTCACGACCAGCTCCCCTCCCCGCTCGGCCACGAATCCGCGTTCTTTGAGTTCCCGTTCGACTCGCCGCTCCTCTCCCTCGCGGACTCGGGCCTCGGTATTGTCCGCGGCTCGTCGCAGCGCCTCACGTCGCTCCTCTTCGAGCCGACGACGTTGCGCCTCCGCGGCTCGCCGCTTCTCCTCCGCGGCTCTCTCGAGCTCTCGTTCCTGGGTTCGGAGGGCACCGGTGACCGTCTCGGCGAGCTCGTCCTTCTGGGGGGTCGACAGGCGGGCGAGCGCCTCTCCCATTTCCGAGGCCCCGAGCGTTCGGCCGACACCGGAGGCGACCGCGATCGAGACCCTCCGCTCCTTGCGCGCCGGGGGCGAGGGGCGTTTCCGCCCGAACAGTCCGCGGAGCCAAGCGACGAATCGGGCGAGGGCCGCCCGGATCCGCGCCCCGATCCCGGGCCGTGGGGGCGGTCGGTTCCACGAGGCGGTCGGGAGAAGGAGCGCCGCCGAGACTTCCCCCAGCAGGTCGTCCGGAAGTCGGGACCAATCGATGGCGCGGGCCGCCTTGAGGCGCTGCTCGAGCGCGACGATCCGTTGGGCCACCTCCTCGTCGCTCCGCCGGGCGACCTGGTCGAGCTCGGTTTGCCGGCGGTCGTACTCCTCCTCGAGCCGGGAGCTGCGGCGGGCGGCCTGGCGTCGGAGACGCTCTCGCAGTTGGGCGAGCCGGTCGGCGAGCTCCCGGTCCCGCGTCGCGGCGTCGCGGAGCAGCCGGCGAGCCCCCTCGACGCCTTCCTCCGCCAGGGCACGGATCAGATCAGCACGGTCGACCGCGTCCAAGAGGTCGTCGGAGACCACGTCGTCGTCGAACTCCGCGCAGTTCGGGAGCTCGATGGCGTCGCTAGAGGGGGGCGTCGTCGTCGTCCTCGTCCTTACAGGAGAAGAGGGAGTACTCCTCGAGGAGGCGGAAGACGTTCGCCGCGACGTCCGTGCTCGGGATCGATGTGGCGGGTCGCTCGCGCTCGGTCACGTACCGGACGAAGGTCCGGAACTGAGGGAACAGCGTCGCGTCCGTCGCCGCTTGTGCCCTCAGCTCGGCGTCGTCCTTGAGCCGGCGTCCCTCACCGACCAACGCTTGAGCGTCGGCGGAATTCTCGTGGAGCACGCCCCGGTAGAATCGACACCAGTAGACTCCGGCGCTCCGCTTCAATGACGGGTCCAGGTACTGCTCGATGAACTCGGCGACCCGCTTCTCGTTCTGGCGGAAGGAATCCCCGCTGCGGGCCCGGATCCGCCCTCGCATCGCGTGGATGAGGCCGGCCTTCAGGTCGGCGCTGGTGGGCACCGCGTGGCCCGAGAGGACCCCGATCGCCGCCGTGCGCGCCGCGACGTCGAGCAGCGTTCGGTTCGACCCCACCTCGCCGATGTCCGGGTTGTCCTCGCTCATCCGGAGCCGCCAGGCTTCGATGACGCGGACCCCGGCGTCGGTCAGCACTTCGGGGACGTACTGGCTCGGGTCATCGCTCCGACCCAAGGCGACGATCCGTCGATTGTCGGCGTGACGCTCGTTGTACCCGATATGGAGGCTGGTGAGGCGGTCGGAGAGGGGGTCGTTGATGTTGTCGAGGTCGGAGAGGTTGGAGGTGCAGACCGCGACGAAAAGGCCCGGAAAGCTCTCCCGGGATTTCGACGGGGTGACGGTCCCCTCCTGGAGGGCTTGCAACAGGACGTTCTGTGTCCCGAGCGGCAGCTTCCCGATCTCGTCGACGAGGAGGAAGCCTCGATTCGCTTGGAGGAGCTTCCCGGGCTCGAAGACAAGGGGGCTCATCGGGTCGCCGACCTCCTCGAGCTTGCGGAGGTTGATGTTGCCGGTCAGGTGGTCCGGGAACACTTCGGAACTCCCTTGGAGTCGAGCGTATCCGTACCCTTCGCGCAACAGCACGAAGCTCGCCGGCACTCGGGTCGGGTCGACCGAAGCGGGGTCGAACTGAGTCGGGTCGCCTCCGGCCGCGAAGCGTCGCTCGCAGATGGGGCACGGGGGGTAACGGGCTGTGACCGCCGGGTCCACTACGCTGAGCGGGTGGTCGAGGACCGGACACGCGTCGATCGTCCAGACTCCCTTGGGGAAGAGGCTCCAGAGGTCCTTCGCGAGGCTCGTCTTTCCGGCGCCCGACGGTCCGAAAAAGAGTACGTGCGCGCCGGAGACGAGGGCGGCGATGAGGTCCTCGTAGGTCGGTTCGGGAAGTACCGTCCGGGGGAACAGCGCCCGGACCGCCTCGGTCCGCTCGAGGCCCTTCTGGCGCAACCCCTCGAGCGTGCGGAGGATCTCGCTTCGAAACCGCTCGCCGGGGCTCGTGACGGTAACGTGGGCGGCTTGGAGTTTCGCCGCGGTCGAGTGAGTACCGGGCGTCGGGGGGGCGGCGTCCGAATCGACCACGTCGCGCGGAACTGGGTTTGGGTTATGTAGTTTGCCGCGTGGACGCGTGCCGGCCCAGCCCCCGACGGCGCTTTCCGCTACGCGCGGTTCCTCGTCAGAAAACGCTCGCGACACGGTTAAGTAGGGTACCCCGCTCCGCGCCCCCGCGAACGATGGCCGACAAGGATAGCCCGGCGAAGAAGCCGGCGATGGCCCGGACGGTGAAGGACAAGTGGCGGTCCAAACACTGGTTCAAAGTTCGCGCGCCGGGGCTCTTCCAGCATGTGGAGCTCGGCGAGACGGTCGCCACGGAACCCGAACAAGTGATCGGCCGGACGCTTGAGACCACCCTCCCCGAACTGTCCGGCGGGGCCGATTCGGGCAAGGCGCATATCAAGCTCCGCTTCCGGATCGAGCGCCTCGGAGGGGATGGGGTTGCCGAGGCACGGTTCATCGGGCATGACCTGACGAGTGACTACGTTCGCCGCCTCGCCCGAAGGAAGCGCTCCAAGATCGACCTCGCCCTCACCGTGACCACAAAGGACGGGGTGCGGGTCGTCCTGAAGCCGGTCGCGGTCGGGGAGCAGCGCCTGCAGACTCGGCTCCGCGCCGAGCTCCGACACAAGATGGTCGCCATCCTGATGGAGGAGGCCGCGAAGCGCTCGTCCCCCGAGTTTGTCCGGGAGATGCTCCAGGGAGAACTCTCGAAGGTCCTCGCCCATGGTCTGAAAACGCTCTATCCGCTCAAGAAGATCGAGATCCGCCGCTCGGAGGTGCTGGGCCTCATCGCCGAGGAGCTCTCGGCGCCCGAGCCGCCCCCCCTCACCGAGGTCCCCACTGCCCCCGATACGGTCGCGCCGGTCATCGACGGCGGCGACGCCACGGTGGCGTAGGCCCCGAGGACGCCCCATGGCGCGTCCGTTCCCTGTCGGAGTGGCTCAGCCCGGTAGAGCACGGGACTCATAGCGGGGCGCGCGACCGCGTCCCGGGAGACATCCTGGGGTCGGGGGTTCAAATCCCCCCTCCGACATCTTTCACCGGTTTATCGCCGAGAAACGACGAAGTTCGACCAGTTGTCTGGACGGGATTTGAACCCGTCTATGGCCCTCACGGAAAGGGGTAGGTTTCGCAAGCGCACATGTCAAGCCGGGCAGATCGACTTTGGATTCGCTCCAAAGGATGACCTTCGCGATCGTCCCGCCCGCAGCACTGAGGTCGACGAGCCCCCAACGAGCGCCGCAATCGGGCAATTCGGGCGAGTTCCTGCTGGGCCGTTCGCAGCGTCGCCCAGAAGGCCTCGACTTGAACTCGGGCCGTTGAGCTCGACAGTACACCCGACGTTTAGGCCTTTCTCGTTCCGCCCGTGTCGAAGGCCATGGCCCGCTGAAGCGCGGCGGCTCGCATCTCGACCGGGATCTCTACGGGACCACCTACGCGCTCGGCGTTGAGCGCAGCCTGGGCCGCTTCTTCGACGATCCCGCCCACGAGAACGGCCAGCTCTGCGGTGCGGTGGAACACGAGGACTCCATGATTGGCTAGCAGCACGGCCGGAGCCCCGCCCTTGATGGCAGAACGGATGTTGGCCACCGACTGGTCGGAGCCCCGCGGCCCGTAGGCGGCGAGCGGGACCCCCCCGGCCAGACCGAACATCGCTAGGGCCTCGATCCAGCAACCAATTGGCCGGT
>JBARNH010000039.1:0-4767 GCA_049802875.1 Thermoplasmata archaeon
TCGGCGTGCCGGTAGAGATTCCCCCGGACCGCACTGAAGCTCGACTCCACGAGCGTCGGAGCGTCGGCGTGGGCAGAGATCACGCGCAGGAACTCCGTCATTCGCCGGACGTGGGCATCGAGTTCCGCGTCGGCCCGGTCCTTCCGGCCAAAGATCGAGGCGACCTTCGTCCAGCGCTCGTATCGATATTGGCCCTCTTCGAGTCGCTCGAGGAGCGGGGTCCGTCGTTCGAGCTCCGCGCGAACTTCGGTCCAGAAGGGACAACGCTCTACGGGAACGCCACACGAGCAACCTCGGCTCGGATCCGGTGGCCAGAACATCGGACGGGGGAATCGATACGCCTCTCCCACAAAGAACGCCTGAGGATCTGCTCCGAGCAACGCTCCCAAGAACGTGGACCCGGAACGGTGAGCCCCGCTGATGTAGACGAGATTCAGGGGTTTCGTCGCCGGCGAGGCAACGGAGGACGCGCCGACGGCATTTCGGGCAGAGAACGTGGGGTCCGGCACGGCGGCTTGCGAGATGCGGGTGAATGAAACGGCCACCTATATTGGCTTGGGGAGGGCCGCAGCCCGGGGAATCAAGCAAAGCGTCGCTCCGGCGAGATCGTTCCAAGTCCATCCATCGGGGGGTGGGCCCCGTGGCCCATCCTCACTTCGGCGGCTCCGCGTTCGCGGGAGGAGCCGTTTCGGCCGGTTCACGGGGCTTGCGCCGAGATCGCCGCCAGGCGAATAGCCCGCCGGCAACGAGGATCACAACGACCGCGCCGATCGCGCCCAACTCGAGCGGGGAAGGAGTTCCCGAGTTGTTGGTGAGCGGAGCGGTCTGGTTCAGGACCTCGAAGAACCCATACATGCCCGCCTGGAAGTGGTCGGGAATCTCGCAAACGTACTCGTACGTACCGAGTGGGGGAGCGGAGAAGTTCGAGTAGGCCTCGTATCCGACGGTGGCGGGAAGGCTGAGGTTCACGAGCGGCGGATGCGCGTTGAAAAACGCATACAACTCGCTCGGCGTCGTCGAGGACGGGATCGTGTAGTTCACGACGCTGGACAACGTGAACGTGTGCTGGGTCGTATCGTCCTGAGTGATCAGCAGGTCGACCGTATCGCCCACTCTCACCGAGACCTTGTCGGGCGTGAATGAAAAGCCGAACTGGGTATTGATCCCGACGTCGACGACCGTGCTCGTCGAGGGACGTACGACGGCGGGAGATCGTGCACCAAGCCCGCCGCCGGTGACGGTGACGAGGAGCACCAGCGCCGCAATAGCGAGAGCCAGCGTTCGCTTCATCGAGGACGAACACTCCGGCGGGAAGTCAAGACTGCCATTCGGGCGGTTACCGACCGGGCCGAATCACGCTGGCCGCTTTAGCCTGTGGGTTATGACTGATCGGTCCGCGAGGCGGTCGGTGCGCAAGGCAGCCGCACACCGTGGAAGTTCGACGAGGTCCGGAATCAATCCTGCGGCTCTATCGAAGATTCACACCCAGCTAGGGGGGATGGATCGCACCTCGGGGGACGGAAGCCCGTACTCCGCGTCGCGGTTCGACTATCTGACCGGTGGCTGGATGTCGGTGGTGGGCGGCATTGGCGTGGGCGGGGAAGGTCCCGGGGGAGGACGTGCCCTTCGGCGCGAGAGAACTCCGAACCCCGCAATCACCACCAAGATCGCCGCAACCCCGATGATCACGATGTCGAGGGTCGATAGCAGCGGGGCGGAGGAGGGACTCGAGGGGAACGTCACCGACACCGGCGCGGCGGCCTGCCCATCGACGAAGATCTGACCGGTCGTGTTCGAGTGGCCGGGGGCGAAAATCGAGTAGGAATACGTGCCGTTCGAGGCGGAGAACCCCACCGACGAGCCGCCGTCGGACCAGTGGGTAAGCGAACTCAGCTCCCCGTCGACTCGAACGCCAAGGATGGTTTCCGAACTGCCCCCGCTCAAGGTCACCGACCAGTTCGTGCCGCTGGGCAAGTCCGTCTCCGTGAACGTCACAGAATACAGGGTCGGGGCCGTCGGAGAGAAGACGACCGGAACCCCCTTCGCCGCTCCAGCGACCGAGACGCTTCCCGAGCCGGGGCTGACGACAAAGCCGGACACGGTCGGCACAGTGTAGTCGTAGGTGCCGTTCGGCTCCGTGAAGGCGATGCTCACGTCCGTCGAGCTCTCCAGCACTCCGTGCAGGGTCACCGACCACATGCTACCCGAGGGGAGACCGGTCTCGGTGAACGTGACCGGGTACGTGGTCGGGCCGCCCCCCGTGAATGTGATCATGACGTTCGCCGGACCGCCGTTCACCGGGACCAACCCTGACGAGGGAGTTGCGGTGTATCCGGAAACCGAACCCACAACGTAGTCATAGGTTCCGTTGGCCAGCCCGGTCCATGTCAAGGAGTCCGTTCCCCCGTTCGTCGTTCCCGACTCGAGGACCGCGTCCAGGGTGGCCGACCAGTTCAGTCCCGTGGGCAGCGACGACTCGACCAGCGATACGGAGTACGTCACCTCCGTGCTGTACGCCAAGGTCACCTCGTAGCCGACGCCCGATCCGTCGATGGAAGCCGTCCCCCCATTCACCGTGACCGAGCCGCTGGACGGGAGCGTGGACTCGAACCAACCGGGGATGGCCGTGATCGAATACGGGTACGATCCGTTCGTGAGCGAGCTCCAGGTGAGGGTATCGGTCCCTCCGTCTGCGGTCAGTTGTTTCGGGACCCCGTCGACGGAGACCTGCCATGATAGTCCGGACGGGAGCCCCGTTTCCGAGAAATTCAGTAGGTACGCGACCGAAGTGTAGGACGCCGTTGGCTGAACGACCGACGCACCGTTCACGACCACATTCCCGCTGTAGGGTACGGACGTTTGATGCCAGCCCGAGTTGTCCGTGATCGAGTAGGCATAGCTGCCGTTGGGTTCCAGGAAGGTCAGTCCGTCGGTCCCGCCATCCGTCGTGAGGCCCATCGGGACCCCTTGGAGGGTGACCTGCCATGAAAGGCCGGACGGCAGGCCGTCCTCCGAGAAGACTACGGCATAAGTCACCGGGCTGTACTCTATGGTAGGTTCGGTCACGTTGGCGCCGTCAACCACCACGTCGCCGGTAGTCGCCAGGGTCGTTTGGTTCCAGCCCGACACACTCGCGATCGCGTACGGGAACGTCCCGTCAGCCTCCGCGAACACGAGCAAGTCGGTGGACCCATTGGTCGTGAGACTCATCGGCGTCCCGTTCACCGAAACCTGCCACGATAGACCGGAAGGGAGGCCGCTCTCCGAGAAGGTCACAGAGAAGCCGGGCGTGAAGGTGACGGTGATGTCCACGGCGGCTCCGTCCACCGTCAGCGGCCCGGACGCCGGCGTGGGGGAGTACCCCGCCACCGCCTCGACCGCGTACGAGTAGTCTCCGTTCACGAGATAAAAGACGACGTTGGAAGTCGAGCTCTGAACGACGTCGTTGGCCGAGACGGACCAACTCGTCCCGGACGGTAATCCTTCCTCGGTGAACGTCACCTTCTGATAGGCGATCGGTACCGTGAGTTTGCTCCCGCTCACGGTGAACGAACCGGAGGTGTTCCCGCTTCCCGTCACGGAAGCGTTGTAGGTGTACGTCCCGTCGGTTTCGCTGAACTCAATGCTCGCGGTGGTCGAGCGCAGGGTCGAAGCCCCCACCGTCACCGCCCAGGGGGTCCCGGAAGGTAGGCCCGTCTCCTTGAACGTCACCGTGTACGAGGGGTTCGTGAACGAGAAGAGACTCTCCAACGGGGGGTTCAGGGTCCAGCTGTCGTTGTCCAGCGTGCCCCCCGGGAGACCGAGCAGCCATTCGGCCGTGGTCAGCACGGAATACGTAGTGTAGAGCGTGCTCGAGCTGAGGCCCTTCGAATAGGGGCTGACCACGACCATGTAGATGTGTCCTCCGGACGCGTTCTGGCCGCGGATATCGACGGTCGGGGTGTTCGCCTTGTCCCCCGCGTCCTCATCGAAGGTGATGAGAAAGGCGGTGTTGGAGAAGATCGCGCTGTCGTTGATGAGGGGGCTCAGCCAGCTCTGGAGCCAGGCGTCCCCATTCCGGATCTCTTCGAGTTGGCTGGTGCCGTTGTGGTCGTCATTCGTGGTGTTGGGGGTGATGTAGGCATAGTTGGGGATCGAGTTGTCCGCGACGTCCGTGGTCCAACTGGACCAGGTGAGGTCGTGCGCGTCGCAGCGTGCCGCGTTGTTCGCGATATCGGTGTACATGATGAACGGATTGTGGTCGTTGTCGTACCCGGCGGCCCAGTCGAGCGACTTGTCACAGACGCTGGGCATGCTCTGCTCGAACGCGTCCCAGCTCACGCCCGCGGCATCCGCCAGGTCACCGATGTTGTCCACCTTGAGCGGCCACGCGTTGGTGGCGTCGCCGGAGGTCGCACCCTCGTAGGCGTGGGTCGAGCCATGAGCAATGGAGTAGTCGTTCGTGGCGGTGGCGTAGGTCTGGGCGAGGTAATTTTCGTAGGGACCGTCGGCGAGGACGGTGGAGTAGTTTTGGTTCTCGTCAATGACGACGATGACGTGTTGGATCGGGGTCGGAAACGCGGGGATCGCAGAATCGGTTAGGGAGGGGTTCGATGAGGTCGGCGAACCGGGAACCCCTTTCGCCGACGGGGTGGGCATTCCCCCACCCGCAGCACTTGGAACGGCGAGCGAGGAACCCGCGAAGAGAAGGACGATGCCGATCGCAAGCAGCGCAGACCCACGGGCCGTCCGCTGACGATAAAACGAAGAAATACCGGTCATGGACCG
>JBARNH010000040.1:0-79503 GCA_049802875.1 Thermoplasmata archaeon
CCGTCGTCCCGAACCTCTCGGCGGTGGTTGGCGAGCGGGCCGCGGCGCGCCTCGTGTCGGCCGCCGGCGGGGTCGCTGCGCTCGCTCGGATGCGGGCCGGGCGCATTCAGTTGCTCGGCACACGACGCCGCCCATCGCCCGACCGTGGACCCCGGTATGGAATCCTCTATCGAGCGTACGGAATGTCCGACGTTCCTCCGGGTCGACGCGGTGCCTACGCCCGCAGTCTGGGGGCGATGGCGGCAATCGCGGTTCGAGCAGACGCAAGCACTCGGGCCACAATATCGAACGGGCTCGTCGCGCGTAGAGATCGACGCATCGCGCAACTGCAATCGAGGGCTCGATGAGGGCGCCCCGACGGTTCACCCCTGACCGAGGGTCGCCTCGGCTGGTTCGCTTCCGAACTGCGGAGCGCACGGAGCTCTTCACCGAAGCGGTGGGCGCTCCGCCGCCGGTGTATGGGGAGCGGTGGGTCGATGCGGGCGAGGTGGCCTACCGTGCGTTCGAACCGGGGCGGAGCAAGCTCTCGGCGGGGATCGTACGCGAGTGGAGCGGACCGATCCCGAGCGAAGGAGAGCGGTGGCTCTACCTAGGGGCGGCGACGGGAACCACCGCCTCTCATATCTCGGACCTTGTCGGACCGTCCGGACGAGTCTACGCACTCGAGCGTAGCCCACGACCGTTCGCCCGGCTGCTCGCCCTCGCGGAGCGTTGGCCCAACCTTCTACCGGTCATCGCGGACGCACGCGACCCCCGGCTCTTCGCCTCGCTGGTCCCGCCGGTCGATGGGCTTTACGCCGACATCGCCCAGCCGGACCAGGTCGAGATCGTTCGAAGGAACGCGGAACTGTTTCTCGCCCGCGCGGGGGCGGCGGTGGTGTTCGCGCTCAAGACCGCCAGCATGGGAAGGGATCGGGAGCCCGCCGCGCACCTTGCGGCCGCCGAACGTGATATCGCATTCGGGGTCGACCTGGTTCCGTCAGTGCGATTGGACCCGTTCCATAAGGGTCATTATTTGGTCGGCGGACGCGCGCGCCCCGACCTGTTTCGGGCGGGGCTGAGCCGTCGGCCCGTCACGCTGTCGCGCGGGCCGCGCCCCGTGCGATCACGACGGTGACAATGTCCTCGTCGGCGAGGATGTGGTCGCGGCCGACCGTCTGACCGGGGAATCGAGCGCTCTTTCCCCAGACCTGCGCGGCCTTGAACGTCCGGTTGAGCTCGGAGGGTAACCGGTCCAGCAATCCTTGGACCGAGTTGCCCTCCCGGAGTATGACCGGTTCGTCCTTGTCGGGGGGGCGTCCGGGGGGCTTCACGTACACTCGAATGAACCGAAGCGCGTGCCCGATGCGGTCCACCAGCGCGTCCAAGCCCAAGCGGTCTCGCGCGGAAACGAAGATAGGGTCGTAGGGACGCTGCTCCAAGACGAACCGGGCGCGGTCGGCGGGACTCAGGAGCTCGCTCTTGTTGACGCTGAGGAGCGCCGGCAGGTAGACTCGGTTCCCCGCCAGCACGTCGATCAGTTGGTCCGGGGAGGCGTCCTCGCGAAAGATGATCGAGCCGTTGTGAAAGCTGAACTCGCGGGCGATCTGCGACGCGAGACCCCCGGCGAGCTGGGTGAGCCGAACCGTGCTCGAGACCGTGAGTCCCCCGCGGTCCGAATGGGTCACGACGATCCGCGGGGGGCGCGTGTTGATCCGGACACCGGAACCCTCGAGCTCGGCCACGAGGGCACGGAGGTTGGTGTGTTCGGGGTCGATCATGAACAGGATCAGGTCGACCGACCGCACCACCGACAACACTTCCCGACCCCGCCCCCGGCCCCGAGCGGCCCCCGGTACGAGCCCCGGCATGTCGAGAATTTGGATCGAGGCCCCGCCCCAGCGAAGCATCCCCGGAATGATCGAGAGGGTGGTGAAGTCGTAGGCACCGGTCTCGCTGTCCGCCGCGGTAAGCCGATTGAGGAGCGTCGACTTTCCGACGGAAGGGTAGCCCACCAGACCGACGGTCGCGTGACCGCTCTTGCGGACCGAGTAGCCGGTGCCCCCGCCCTTGCCTTTCGCGCGGGTCTCGCGCTCGAGGCGTAGGACGGCCAGCTTCGCCCGCAACCGCCCGATGTGGCCCGACGTCGCCTTGTTGTACGAGGTGGTTCGGATCTCCTCCTCGACTTCGGCGATGTGCTCTTCCAGCGACGACATCGAAGGGCCGACCCTGACCCTCTCCCGACACGGCCGCCCACTTGAGGGTGGCGACCGGCGGCAGCGTTCATCGTTCGCGCCCGACGAAAGGGAAGAGGTGCGAGGGTCGCCCCTTCGGTTATGGCCCCTCCTACGGAACTGGGAGAGTGGACGTTCGATCCGCGGGCGCGGAGTGACGGGCGCGGGGAGGATCCTCTCCCCTTTCGCACACGGCTCGCGGCTACACTCCGGGCGGGTCACGGAGTGAGAGCTGCATTCCGACTCGTCGCGGAATCCGGCCCGACTGCGACTCTGGCGCTGATCCCGACCGACCCGAGTTCGTATCGATGGTGCGCCCGGGCGCTCACGACCGCCTACGAACGCCACGAGTGGCGCTGGTCGACCGCCACGGGTAATCTCCGGTCGGATGTGGAGTGTTGGGACGCGCGGCGTAGCCGGCCCTTGCCCGAACCATTTCGTACGCCGAACGACGGGGTCGCGACGTTCGACGCCGTCGTGCTGACCTTCGCTGCTCTCCCCCCGGGAGCACGCCTGGAGTGGGCGTTCCGGCCCCTGCGACTGAGTCACCCGGCGTACTGGGAGGTCGCCCGACCTTCGGCGGAACTCCCTCCGCGCCGGACCTTGCCGGGCGCCGCGGGCACGCCGTCCCGTCCAACGAACCTGGAGGAGGGTCGGGAGTACCCCATAGTGTGGGAAGCCCGCGTCCGACTGGCCGTGAAGTCGAGGGTCGGAGACCCCACCTTCGGTCGCTCGGTCGCGCGCGCTATCGAGTCCGCGACGCGCGGCGCTCGAGGGAATGGGCTCCGCCTCACACCCCGACGTTGGTGGGCGAATCTGTCAGGGAATGGATTCCCGTTGACCGAACCTGAATTGGTACTCACTTTGCCGAGCCCGTCGTGTCCGGTTCCCTCCGGGAGTACTCCGCGGCTCGGCCGACGGCCGGCGATCCTTCCGTTGGGCCGAACGAGCGCCGGCCGCGTGATCGGGCCGAGCCTCGAACCCGCGCAGGGCCGGCACCTTGCAATCCTCGGCGAGACCGGCATGGGAAAGAGTTCGCTGCTCGTGGCGATCTGCCGTCGAGTCACGGACGCCTCGGGTCTCATCTTCTTCGATCCGCTCGGTGACACGGCCCACGCGATTCGCGACGAGCTTCCGCCGAAGTTGGCCTCCCGCACGACGTGGGTGGATCCTCACGCGGCCTCGGGTCTCAACGCTCTCGAGGGGATTGGACCGGGGAGCCCGCCGGCGGCCGCGGGACGGGAGAGGCGGTTGAACGACCTCGTCCACTCGCTCCGCCGCGTGCGATCGGGTCGGTACGCGGACTCCGGGTACTGGGGACCCAGGCTCGAGGAGATGCTCACCCGCGCGTTGGCCGCTGCCGCGGCGATTCCGGGGGGTACCCTTGAGGACGCGCACCGACTTCTGGCGGCCGGCGGTCGTGGGTACCGAACGGTTTCGCCCGAGGCCGCCGAGGCTGTTCGTGAGCTGAGCGACCGGATCCGAAGCCGCCCGGAGGACGCGGAGGGAGCGCGCCGCTTGCTGTACGAGGTGACCCGTAGTCCCATTCTGGTCCGGATGCTCTGCGAGCGAGAACCGTCATCCTTTGCGAGGGAGTTGGTGGCCCCGCATCGGATCGTCCTCATTGCGGGAGATGCCGCCGCGGTGGGCGAGTCGACCGCTCGTTACCTGCTCTCGGTCTATCTCGCCCTTGTCTGGGCGGAGCTCCTCGCTCGACCGGGAATTCCCAAGACGTTCGTGGTGCTGGACGAAGCCCAGTGGTTCGTTCACGAGAGTCTCGCCGAAATGCTCCGCTTGGGACGCCGGAGGAACGTCCATGTCGTGTTGGCCACGCAGGCGATCGCCTCCCTACCGGAGCTCGTCGCGGAGGCGGTGTGGACGAACGTCGCCGACTTTGTCACATTTCGTGGGTCGCCGGACGAGGCGAGGGACTTCTCTCGGATGGCCCGCGGGGTACCCTCGGAATCGATCCTCTCGCTCCCGAGAGGTGAGGCCGCAGTCTTGTTGGGCAAGGGAAATTCGGTCGATTGGATTCACTCGGCGCGGATTCCCGGCGTTCGGCCGGAAGAAACCGAACTCATCGGACGGCCGAGGCTTAGCGAATCTCGCGGAGCGGGCGACGCGACGGCAGAACGGGAGGAGGAACCTGAGCCGCCGCCGGTCGGGGACGATGAGCCACCAGTCGACACCCAATCGGTCCTCCGAGCCATCGCACAACGAGCGGACCGAGCTCGACCGGCGAGCCTCGTGCGAATCTCGCTGGTCGCCCTCCGCCGAGAAGTCGATCCCAGCGGCCGAGCGGTTCGGGCGGCGGGCACGATTCTCGGGCGATCGGGGGCGATCGTGCGGACCGGGCGCGACGAATCTGGGCCGTATTGGTGGGTAGACCCCCAACGACTCCCCGTCGTCGAACCTCGCGACCTCGGCCGAGACGACGAAACACGTTCCGACCGGGCACAACCCTCATAGGGTCGCAACGGCTCGTTTTACTGATGGTATCCCCTGCGGAGGGAGCTCCGGCACCTGAGCCCGCCCCGCGCGCCCTGATGGCCCCCGCGACCGTGCTCGAACGATGCACGACCGGAATCGAGGGTTTGGACGATATTCTGGGAGGAGGCATACCCCGGGGCAACATGGTCCTCGTCGCCGGCAGCGTCGGGACCGGCAAGACCACCCTTTGCTTGGAATTCCTTGTCCGTGGGGCGGAGCGTGGGGAGCGTTCGCTCTTCCTCTCGGTCACGGAAGCTTCGCAAAAGCTGATCCAGAATCTCTCCACATTCGAGTTCTTCCGCGGCGACCTCGTCAGCGACGGGTCGCTGGTGTTCGTCGACTTGCCGACGCTCTACGACAAGTTGGGGCTCGAGCACGAGGAGTTGACCGCCGACGAGATCGACATCGTGATCCGGACGATCCACGACCTTGTCCAGACCCTCGGAGTGAAGCGTCTCGTCCTTGATAGTTTGACCTCGGTGTGCTACCGGATCCGGCGCGACGAGGCGATCCGGGACTTCATGCTCCGCCTCGGCCAATCGTTGAGCGCCCTCGGGTGCACGTCCCTCCTGGTCTCCGAGATCGGCCCCACCGCGGGGCGCTACTCAATGCATGGGGTCGAGGAGGCGATCGTGGACGGGGTCATCCTGCTCTGGAACACCCGACGACAGGGTGACATCCTCCGCGTTCTCCAGGTCGTGAAGATGCGCGGGACGGCCCACTCCCGTGCTCAGTACGTGATCGAGCTCACCCCGATCGGCCTCCTGATGGCCCCCCACTTGAAGGGGGGGCATCCGGAGGGAGCGTAGTCCCGTGCCTCCCGCCGACATCGGAGAGCGACTTCGTGCGCTGCCCGGAGGGAGCGCGGTCGCTCTCAAACTCGACCCCCGCGAATACGCCGACCATTACTTCGCGGTGTTGAACGCCACCCTCCGCGACGTCGGCAGTGAGACCGACGCCCACACGATCTACATTACCGTCACGAACCCGGCGTCGTTCGTCTGGTCGCTCGCGCAGGCGCTCGACGTCCCCGCGGATCGGATCTCGTTCGTGGACGTCATCAGCCACATCATGATGAACTACGCTAATCCGCTCCCGAACGCGACCTACATCGAGACGCCCCGCGCTCTCGAGGAGATCATGCTCCGGGTCGACTACCTCCTGCGAAAGTTCCCGCACCCTCGGTCGATCGTGGTGGTCGACAGCCTGAACGCCCTCGCGATCCACAACCCCCGCGACCTGCTCTCGGAGTTCCTCCACATCTTCCTGACGAACCTGAAGACCCGCAATGTGCTGACGCTGATCCTCATGACCTCCGACGAAGAGGCCGGCGGACTCGAGCAGATGCTCAATCTCCTCGTCGACGAGACGATCGATGTCGGTCGGGGGCGCTGATCATGGAAGAGGGTGAGCAAATCTTTGGGATCCCGGAGGTGGACGGCACATTGTATGCCGCTCTCCCCCCGGGATGGCTCGCGCTCCTGTCGGGACACTCGGGGTCGGGGGCGCCCCTCCTCGCGAAACAGTTCGCCCATGCGGGCATCGGCCGGGTGCCGGTGCTGTTCTACACCACGTTCGAGCGGACCGGAGACGTGCGGAAGGCGTTCGATGATTTTGGATGGGACCCTTCGGAGGTCAAGGTCGTCAACCTGGCCGATGAGTACTACGAACGCGTCCTGGTACGGGGCCTAGAGATCGCCCGGGCCCGGGAGCAGGGCCTCTCGCTGAACGAACTGGTCAGTGGTGCCCCGGTGGACCACTCGTCGAAGTCATTCAGCCTGACGAATCGGATGCTTTCCGACCTCGCGGGAATGGACACGCCGTTTCGTCTCGTCCTGGACTCGGTCGACTTCTTCTTCGAGGTGCTCGAACCGCACGACGTGACGACGGTCGCACGCCAGATCCGCCACCGCTGCCAGACCATCGGCGGCCAGGCGCTGCTCACGATCCACTCGGTCGCCCACGATCGAGCGATCTACGGCCTCCTCCAGGACCTCGCGGACCTCGTGTTCGAGCTCCGCGCAGAGCCCGACGCGGGCCGGTACGCCCACACACTGTTCACGGAGAAGGTCGGGAACCGGCCCGACCTGAGCCGGATCACCCCCGTGCACGTCGGGGATTCGGGGTGGATCGCCGGCCCCGCCGAGCCCGCTTCGGGATAGCGGCCTACGCCTCGGTAACCGAGACCTTATCGGCAGCGTTCGACTTCTCTCGCCGAGGCCACCGTGGAGGACGTCGTAATCCGCACGCTCGAGAAGGTTACCCTCCGGGACCCGATCCTGGTGGAGGGTCTCCCGGGCGTCGGTAATGTGGGGAAGCTCGCCGCGGACTACCTGCGCGACCAGCTGCCGGCGAAGCCGCTCGCGACGATCTACTCCAAGTTCTTCCCGCCACAAGTGTATGTCTCCGAGGAGGGAATCATCCGCCTCGTCTCCAACGACCTCTCGTACTGGAAGGCCCCCGCCGCCGCGCAGCACGACCTCCTCATCCTCGGGGGTGACTACCAAGGGATCAGCCCCGAGGGTCAGTACGAGATCACCGAGCGGGTGCTCGACTACTCCCATGCCTTGGGCGTGCGGGAGGTGTTCACCCTCGCCGGTTTCGCCCAGGGACGCGTGATCGAACAGCCGCGGGTGCTCGGCGCCGCCACGAGCCCGTCGCGAGTGGAGCTGATGAAGAAGTTCTCCGTTGTCTTCTCCCGGAACGACCCCGGTGGGGGTCTGATCGGGGCGAGCGGCCTGTTCCTGGGGCTCGGGCGCCTGATAGGGATGGAGGGGGTCTGCCTCATGGGGGAGACGAGCGGCTACTTCGTCGACCCCCGGAGCGCGGAGGCCGTGCTGAAGGTCCTCGCGCGGGTGCTCCACATCGACCTCGACTTTACCGCCCTTCAGTCCAAGGCGAAGGAGATCGACCGGATCGCCCAGAAGATCCACGACGCCGAGCAGCACACTGGCGAGTCTGCTACGCCGGGGGGACCCCCCCCTCGGGACGACCTGGGGTACATCGGCTGAGCACGGCGGGTCGGACCTCCCGAGGAACGATGGCGCGCGCGCCACCCCCGCTGGACGCCGAATCGGCCTCGCGGTCCCTCCGAGTCATCGATCGACTTCGCGCGGCGGGAGGCCCCGACGGGTTCCTTCCGTTCGACGAGTTCATGGAGATCGCTCTGTACGACGAGGCCGACGGCTTCTACGAACGCCGCCGCTCTCCCCTAGGACCGGGCGGTGAATTCTACACCGCGGCCCACGTCCACCCGATATTCGGTTGGACCATCGCCGAGCGGATTCGAGCCGTGCGGGCCGCCCTCGGAAACCCGAGTCCCTTCCAGATCGTAGAGCTCGGAGCCGGGGACGGGACGCTGGCGGCGGACGTCGCCCACGCGCTCGCGAAAGAACCCTCTGGGCTGGAGTACGTCCTTGTGGAACGATCCTCGACCCGGGGGCGCGAGGCGGAGGCTAAACTTCGGGAGAACTCGGGGAAGATTACCGTTCGGGTCTCCGAGTCCGTGGGTTCGAGGGGCCCCTTCGTTGGGGTGGTCATCGCGAACGAATTCCTCGACGCCCAGCCCTCGCGCCGGCTCCGGTGGAATGGGACTGGCTGGCGCGAATTGGGGGTCCGCGTGCACGACGGCGCTGTCGAACCGGCGGAAGGGGGGGTGGTTCGGGCGATCCCGGGGCCTTCCCTCTCGATCCCCGAAAGACCCGACGTCGTCTTCGAGTTCTCCCCACTGGCGGAGGGGACCGTTCGCGAGGTCGCGGACCATCTCTCCGAAGGGGCTGCGATCTTCCTGGATTATGGCCTGGAAGAGTCCGAGCTGCTTCTCGGGCATCCGGGAGGAACCCTGGCCGCCGTCCGGGACCATCGGTTCCTGGAGAACCCACTCGACTCCCCCGGGACGGCCGACCTTTCCACCTTTGTCAACTTCCGCCGGATCCGCCAGGCGGCGATGACAGGGGGTCTTCGCGAGGTCTCCTTCCGGAGCCAGGCGGAGGCCCTGGGGGCCTGGGGGTTTCCGGTGGTCTTGGAATCCGCCGTGCGCGCCGCCGGCTCCCCCGAGCTCGAGGTTCGCGCTCGCCTCGCCGCCAAGAACCTCCTGTTCGGGTTCGACCGGTTTCGAGTGCTCGAGCTCGCGCCGCCGGACACCGCGCCGAAGCTCACCGACGCTAAGTGACCGGTCGGTTCGGGCCCGTCGCGATCGGTTCCGCGACCTTGGCGTCGATCAAGAGCTTCGCGGCGTCGGGCGGGAGCGAAAGGACATCGTCCTCGCGAAGGTCGATCGTCTCGGCACCGACCTCGAGCGGGCGGCCGCTCTTCAAGATTCGAACGTACGTGAGTGCCGGAGGGGCCCGTGGCGCGCGGGCGGCGGAGGGAGCGTCCGGCCGGGCCGTGGCAGCGTCCGTGACCTTCGGCACGTCCGTGGGTACCGGTTCCGGCGCGGGGGCCATCGGTTCCAGATACGCGGCGGTGGCTCGGCGGTGTTGGGTGAGGGTCCCCAGTATGGAATCGAACATCGTTCGATCCTCGGAGAGCGCGTTCGGGAGATCCCGAGCGCCCCCGACACTCGCTTGAAAGGCAGCGGTCAGCACCTTTTGCGCGCGGGCCTCCACGATGTCTCGGGAGATCTGGCTCGCTCGCTGGTACGTCTGGCGGGAGATCTCTCCCTTGCGACCGGACGGATTCTCGCGCAGCTCGCTCTCGTACGTTCGCCGGACTTCGGCGAGGTAGGCGGTCGTGGCCCGATAGAAATCGTGGGGAAGCTTCGAGAGTCCCCGCACCGCCGCTTCGTTGCGCCGCCACTCGAGAAGCTGGGTGTAGTGATCGGGCATGAGTCCGCGCGAAGGGGAGAGAGGACATCCGATTGACTATAGGACATGTGCGGTGTCGTCCGGGCCACCGCGGTTACCGGGGGCCGCGGCGGAGCACGGGAGGATGGGCGAAGTGCAGAAGTCGGCCGAGCCTATCGAGGAGTTCGCCAGGCTCTGGGAACGCCTGCGTTCCACGAGCGCGGAGCCCGGGACGATCGTGGTCGTTGAGGGGGAGCGCGATCGGACCTCGCTTCGTCGACTCGGGCTCCCGGGAGCGATCGTCACCGTGCACCGGGGGCGCGCCCTTTCGGGGACCGCTCACGACCTGGTCGGGCGGAGTCGCCGGGTCATCGTTCTCACCGATTGGGACACGGAGGGCGGTCACCTCGCCCGACGTCTTCGCGAGTTCCTCGAAGCCGAGCGTCTCATCCTGGACCTCGAATTCCGGCGCCGGCTCGCGCGAATCGTACGTGGGGAACTGGTGCATGTCGAGGGGTTGTACGGCTGGGCGCGTCGCCTCGCCGAGCGAAACGGCCGGTCGCTGGACGAGTTGCTGGGACCGGGCGACGTCCCCGGCGCGGCCGACTAAGGGATCACCTTGGACTGGGTGCGGCGGATGTTCGTTCGGTTCCGCTGGTACGAGGGTCGGAACCGTTCCGTCCCTTTGCCTTTCCAGCGCAACCCGCGCCCTTCCTTGCCGGAGCTGGTCAACCCGCGGAACACTCGCCCCTTCTGGACCGGTGCTGCGATCCAGGAGATCTGGCGGTCCGCGAGGATCTCGGGGTGGGCGGTGTCCACCAAGATGATCTCGAAGAACTTCTGCTTCCCGTCCTCCCCCACCCAGTAGGAGTTCAGCACCTCGAGGTTCGGGTAGTGCTTCTGCGCGCGCTCCTCCGCGATCCGTCGAAGGCTCTTCCGGAGGGTCATGCGGGCAACCCCCTTGTGCTTCGGGCGCCGGCCGGCGATGATCGCACGTTTCCGCTGCCCTCCGCGTCGCACTCGGACGCGCACGAGCACGAACCCGCCCTTCGCCTTGAACCCCAGCGCCCGGGCCCGGTCGAGTCGGGTGGGGTGCTCCAGGCGCGTGACCGTGTTCTGGCGTCGCCACGTAAGGAGGCGCTCGTGCCGAAGTTCCGAACCCTCATCACCGAGGGTTTGTCGGAACGACCGGGCCATATACCGGTACGCGGAGGTGCTCATGGAAAGTGGGGGGGCGACCCGAGTTCCGATTATAAGGCTACGGGTGAAGCGCGGTGCTGGTGCCCCCGTTCCCCTGCCAAGGAAGGCGGGAGTCGGACGGGGTGACGATCTTGGCGGTGGCGTGACTCTCGGTCGCGACGGCCCGGATCAGGTGACTCGAGATCTCCGCGACCAACCGATCCATCCGAGGTCGCTCGTCCGGTGGGATCTCCACGGGGGTCTCCCACACCAGCGCCGCGCCTCCGCTCGTGGGGTAGAACCGAAAGGTGAGCTCCTTGGCGACCGGGGGGACGGCCGGGTTCATTTTTTCCAGGCGGCCGCGGACCCTACTTAGGGAGGGTTCGGTCGAATCGGTCCGTTCCACGGCGTACCCAATCGTTCCGAGGTAGTCGGCCAGGTAGCCCGCGAACCGCTCGCGTCCGATGCCCCGGGCCCGGAGCCAATCACCGTTGCTTTCGCCCATGACTACCCCGGTTCATCGAACGCTCCAGGCTCCGAAAGAGCCCGAGCATCATCCGATACTCCGCCTCGGTAGGCGTCGATCGGCCCAAGACGCGACGAAACAGGAGGATTAAACCCCGTCGTTTGTGCGCGGGGTAGCCGGTTCGGGTCAATAGGGCGTCCATGCGGGTCAGGAACAGCTCCTTCTCCCTGCCGTTGAGCTCCAGTTCCAACGGAGCCGGGGTCGTCTCGGGGTCCGCGGTACCGCGGGCCCGATGACTTGCGTACAGGACGACGGCGACCGCGTGAGAAAGGTTGAGCGTCGGGAACTCTTTCCTCGCGGGAATGTGCACGAGCACGTCGCACCGGGCCAGTTCCGTCCGCGAGAGACCGTTGTCCTCCGGCCCGAAGACCAGTGATATGCGCCCCGTCACGGGATGGAGCAGCTCTCCGAGGCGCTCGGGACTGATCGAGCGACGAAGGTACGCGCTCGAGCGACCCGTCGACATGTCCGTCGTGCCGACGACCAGGTCCGATTGCTCCACGGCGCGCTCGAAAGTTGAGAACTTCTGGGCGGCCCGAAGCAGGGCAAGCCCCCCCATGGACCGCCGTCGGGCCTCGGGGCCGAGGGAGGCTCGGGGCGCGACGAGCACGAGGCGCTCGGCACCAAAATTCCGGGCGACGCGCGCGACGGCGCCGACGTTCCCGTCCTCCTTCGGACGAACGAGGACGACGTCGATCCGGGCGGTCACCCTGCTCCGCCCTCGGCGAACAGCCGTCGCACCAACCAGTCCGGATCGAACGGCCGGAAGTCCGCGTACCCCTGCCCGACGCCAACGAAGAGGATCGGTTTCTTCGTAACGTACGTCGCGCTCAGGGCCGCGCCCCCCTTCGTGTCGGCGTCCAGCTTGGTGAGCACGAGACCATCGACCCCCAGCGCCTGATCGAACAGCTTCGCCTGTTCCAGAACATCGTTCCCGCTGAGCGCATCCCCGACGAACAGCGTCAAGGACGGCGCCACGACTCGGCGGATCTTCTTCGCCTCCTGGATCAGGTTCTCGTTATTGTGCTGTCGGCCTGCCGTGTCGACCAGGACCACGTCCACTCCCTTCGCGCGGGCGTGCTGTACCGCGTCGAACGCCACCGCGGCCGGGTCGCTCCCCTCCTGTTGACGAACGACGCGGATTCCCAGCCGCTCACCGTGGACGAGGAGCTGCTCGATCGCCCCGGCACGGAAGGTGTCGCCGGCCGCGATCACACTCGAGAATCCTTGGGCCCGCAGCCAACCGGCGAACTTCGCCACCGTTGTCGTCTTCCCGGTCCCGTTGACCCCAACGAACAGGATCGTGTAGGGTTTGGGCGTCTGCGCTCGGATGGCGGACACGATATCGACCCCCGGTCGGTCGAGCATCGCCCGGGTGGAGCGTTCGAGGCAAGACCGGATCGCCTCCTCGGCCTCGACGCCGATGCGGAGCTTCCGTCCGACCAGCTCCTTCCTCAGGTCCCGGCGCAGGCGCTCGACGACCTTCAGCGCGACGTCCGACTGGAGCAGCACGATCTCGAGGTCGTCCAGGACCGCTTCGATCGTCGGCTCCTTGAGCTGTCGACCGAGGAAGCCGTCCGTGAAAATCTCTCGATCGTCAGCGGCGTCGATCGCGGAACGCGGCGACTCCGTGCGCGGAGGCGACGGCGGAGACTGGAGGGCTTTGGATGGTCCAGGAGACGGAGTTCGGGCGGCCGGTCGGACCTCCGACGTGGAAGCCGCCGGCTGGGCCGGTGTCTCGGCCTCGGTGCGGCGCAGCCGCGCCTTAATTGCGGCCCACATCGGAGCCCCCGGATTGTGACCGGGCGATCTCGTCCAGACGACGGGAGAGCAGCTGAATCCGCTCGTCGAGTCCGGCCATCTGACCCTCGATCTCTCGGATCGCCTGCTCGATCCGGATGAGTCGCTGGGCGAGGAGTTCCGTGACCTGGGCTCGGTTCATCTCCACGACGATCCCGGAGCCGATGCCGATGAGCACGGGGGCGTCGCGAGCAATCGAGCCGCGTACGAATGTCTCGCCGCCGAGGGGGAGCAACAACTCGGCCGAGGGATCGGACCGGTCGACCCCTTCCAAGCTCTCGCGCGCACGAGCATGCTCCGTCCGGGAGGAGCTCAGGATTTGGTACTGTTGGATCAACGCGTTGAGTTGATTCCGGTACGCCTCCAGGCGCATTAGATCCTCTTGCACCTGCTGTTCCGTCACGGCGGGGGTCGCAGGCTCGGAGCCTCGCTGAGCCATATCCGCTCGCGGGGACGCGGAGTCCCACTTAAGGGTTGACCCTCAGCGAGTCGGCGACCGCGCGGCCGTCAGTCGCCGGGGGGATTCGCGAGCGCACCTAGGGGGAACCGGACGCCGCGAGTTCACTGATGCGGATCTGGTGGCGCTTGACATGGTGACAACTCCCTATCTCGGAGAGTAGCCATTCCCTCGCGGCCCCCTCCGAGTTCGCCTCGATCTCCTTAGTGAACGACTGCCAGTAGCCGCGTCGGGCGTAGAACGAACCACTGACCTTCCACATCGCCATGGTCCGCCGTCCTAGGCCGCGGCGGACCAACGAGGGAGTATTAACGGTGCCGGCGAAGGCCTGCACCGTCACCGCGGGCAAAACGCCCGCGACATGGCGGGGTCCGCACTGCGCGGGCCGGACTCGGAGTGTCGACCCTTCGTCCGTTGTTCCTCGGGCGCGACTGCAGTTCACTCCTGACCGTCACTCGTTGGGGGAGCTGCCGATCGCGAGGCCTCGAAGCGGGCGCGCTCTCGCTGCCACGCGCGTTGACGGTTTCGCAACTCAACATCGGAGCGACGGCGCGGGGTCGCGGGAGGGGAGCTCGCCGGCTCGATCGCCGGAGGGATCGACGCACGCTGGGACTCCGGAATCTCCGAGGCGTCCGTCGCTGGAGGAACTTCGGGAGGGTCCCCGAGGTGGCGTTGCATCACTCGGTGAGCGCTACCGCGTGCTTCCACCGGGTTTCCACCTCCGTATCGCTGAGACCCACGGTCGGAGAAAACAGGACCCTCTCCCCCCACTGCTGGCGGGCGGCCGGGTACTCCTCTACACGGATCGGCAGAACGACCCCCTCGGCGTGCGACTCCTCGCTCAGCGCCGCCACCGCTTGGCTCCACTCCGTCGGGTCCGCCGACGCCATCGAGATGCGGACCGCCGGGTCGAATCGGACCAGGGTCTTCCGGGCGAGTCCCTCCCCGTCGGGGACCGCGACGATCGCGACTCGGCACCCCCGTTTCATCATCAGAAAGGCGCCCAAAGCCCCTCGCGGGCCCTCCACCAGAGCAACCAGCCGGCCCGCGACCCCGAGAGGTAAGCCCCCGGGTCCGCGGGCTCGGTCGAAGGAAAGATACGTCCGCGGCCCCCGGACTTCGACGAACAACTCCACGTCGGGCCGCTCGAGATCGACGCGGAGTCCACGGTCAGCGAACCGCTCGAGAACATCGCCCCCGAGGTCCCGGGCGAGTTCCTGGCTGGTGAACGGATGAGTCCCTCCGGTCCGCCGGGACCGGACCGCGAAGGAGACCCCGGGAGCCAGGCGGGGGTCGGCGAGTTCGAGCAACCGATCCCGGATCGCGGATCGCTCGCTCGGAACCTCGTCGACGATACTGACCGAGGTGACCCCGAAGACCCGGCGCAGGACACGAAGCCCTCGAGGTCCGTCATCGACCTCGACGTAGAGGTGGCCGTGGTCGGCTCGCAGACGTCCGGTCAGGCCCTCCCGGACAAACTGGTCCAAAATGTTACGGCGCAACAGGCTCTCGAACTCCCGCCGCACGGGTGCGGATTTGAGCGCCAACTCACCGTACCGGACGAGAATTTGTGACGGCATGGGAGAATCGTTAAGACGAGCGCCTCGCTAAAGCGCTTCCCGGACGGTGGTGGTCGTGACCGATACCGTCGCCCCGTCGTCCGAGGAGACCGACCCGACCGCCCCGTTCGTCAATTCGGTCATCGCGGGGCTCGTGCAATCGCTCGGTTCTCTCGGAGTCTCAACTCCGAGCGAGACGATCGCAGGGCAGCTGAACCTCGACGGGGGCGCCGAGGGAGACTTCTCATTCCCCGCGCACCGCGCCGCCGCTCTGAGGAAGCAGCGACCCGAGGAGTTCGCTGCGCAGCTCGCGGCGGCGTTCCCGACCACTCCCTCCCTCGCGTCGGTGGCGGCGAAAGGGGCGTACGTGAATTTCACGGTTCGAGCCGAGACGCTGATCTCGGCCACCCTCGGCTTGGTCCTCTCGCGGGGGCCGAGGTACGGACACGGGCGGAGGGTTGGTCCTCCCACATGCGTCGAGCACACCAGCGCGAACGCGACGGGGCCGTTCCACATCGGCCGCGTCCGGAATGCGATCATTGGCGACACTCTGGCGCGGATCGTCCGGGCGACGGGAACGCCGGTCACCACGCAGTATTACATCGACGACATGGGCCGCCAAGCGGCGATGATCACCTGGATCTGGTCGAAACCTCGGGACCAGTGGCCCGAGCCCATCCGGAAATCGGTGGACGGAACGGAGGTAGAAGGCGAGAAGGTCGACGCGCATTGGGGACGTCCCTACCCCGCCACGAGCGCCTACCTCAAGGAGCACCCCGACGCGAGGGCCGAGGTCGCGGAGCTCGTCCGGGAGGTCGAGAGCGGAACACCCCCCGGGCGGCACCGGGAGCTGATCCAGATCATCCTCGACGGGATGCTCGAGTCGCTCGCCCGTCTTGGGATCCGATTCGACGAATTCGTTTGGGAATCCGACTTCCTTCGGGACGGGTCGGTGGAGAAGATCCTCGACCGACTGCACCATGCGCCCCACGCCCTTCACGAAGAGAACGGCGCGTGGGCGATCGATGCGACGTCGTACGGTTTGCCGAAGGAATCCACGAAGCTCGTCTTCCAGCGCGCCGACGGCACGAGCCTCTACGTCCTCCGGGATGTCGCCTACCACCTCTCAAAATTCGCTCGGTTCGAAAGGGTGGTCGACGTGCTGGGGCAAGACCATCAGCTCCATGCGAAGGCCCTCGACGCGTTGCTCGCCGAACTCGGGGAGCACCGGTTCCCCACCTACCTGATCTATCAGGACATTACGGTCCCGGACGGCGGACGTATGTCCACGCGGGGGGGTTCCGCGGTCTGGCTTGACCACCTGCTGGCCGAAGCCGTCGATCGAGCCCGGCGCGAAGTGTTGGCCCGGCGCGAGGATCTCCCCGAAAGCGATACGGAGCGGATTGCCGAGGCGGTCGCCACCGGGGCCATTCGATATCACATTGCCCGGGTCGCTCCCGAGAAGCCGGCGGTGTTCCGGTGGGAGGACGCCCTATCGTTCGAAGGTCGCAGCGGCCCGTTCGTGCAGTATTCCTACGCGCGCGCGTCGAGCGTTCTCCGAAAGGCGGGCGCGACGGAGGGGACCTATCCGTTTGATGCGGCCCGACTCTCGGATCCGGAGGAGGCCGCGTTGGTCCGAGTCATCGCACGGTTCCCTCGGGTCGTCGCGCATGCGGCTCGCTCGATGCACGTCCAAACTCTGGCCGGGTATGCCCATGACCTTGCCGACCAGTTCAATCGCTTCTACCACGCCGTCCCCGTCATCCGCTCGGGCGCGGAACGTGAGAGCCGGATCGCGCTCGTGGCGTCCGCTCGGCAGACCTTGGGGAACGCCCTGGACCTGCTCGGCATCCCCCGCCTCGAGACGATGTAAAACCCCTCGGCGCAACTGGCTAATAACCGCGTCGATTCCGGCCGGAGAGGGCCAACATGGCTTCGATCAGAGAGGACTTTAAGACGTTCATCAACAAGGGCAACCTCGTCCAGCTCGCGATCGCGTTCGTCATGGGTGCGGCGTTTGCCGCGCTCGTCACCGCGCTGGTAGGGGACATCTTCACGCCCCTCATCGGGGCGGCGGGGAAGTTCAACTTCTCGTCGTGGTCGTATACCCTCAACGGAAGCACGGTGATGCAAGGCGCATTCCTGAACTCGTTGATCACGTTCATCATCGTCGCTCTCGTAGTCTTCTTCGCGATCGCGCTCCCCTACCAACGCTGGGCGGACCGCGAGGCCGCGAAGAAGCCGACCGCCACTCCAACGACCCGCCCGTGCCCCGAATGCCTCTCCCAGATCCCGCTCGCCGCGCGCCGGTGTTCGTTCTGCACCTCGACGGTCACGCCGGCCGCCGCCGGGGCCAGCACCTAAGCGGTCGCTCGAGTCCGTACGAGCGGGTCGTCGACCCCCGCTTCGGCAAAGCCCTGAGCGCGGAGTCGGCACGAGTCGCACGTTCCGCACGGTCTCCGGCCACCGGCATAGCAGCTCCAGGTCAGGGACCACGGCACACCCAACCGCTCTCCCCAACGGACGATCTCGGCCTTGGATTTCGACAGGAGCGGAGCTCGAACGCGCAGTCGCGTCTTCCCTTCGACGCCCGACTTCGTCGCGACTCGGGCGAGTCGTTCGAACGCACGAAGGAACTCCGGTCGGCAGTCCGGGTATCCTGAATAGTCGATCGCGTTGGCCCCGATCACGATGGTGTCGAGACGATGGGTCTCGGCATACCCCAACGCGAGCGCGAGAAGGATCGTGTTCCGGGCCGGCACGTACGTCGAGGGGATGCGACCGGCCCGGGAACGTCCGGAGGGCAGTGGGCGGCGAACGTCGGTCAACGAGGAGTGGACAAGGCGGCCCAGGGGAAGTCGAAGAACGACGTGCGTTCGGACGCGATAGCGCCGCGCGAGAGCGCGAGCGGACCGGATCTCGCGCGCGTGGCGCTGGCCGTAGACCACGGTCAGGGCGTGGACCGGTCCGACCCCCCGAGACGCCAGGGCGAGACACGTGGCCGAGTCCATTCCGCCGGACAACAAGACGACCGCTCGGGACCGTCGATTTCTCTGCGTCACCACCCCCCTCCCCACCAGACGGCGATCGCCGCCCCGATCGCGACCGCCGAGAGCATTCCGAGGAAGTTCGTGCTCCCCTTGGTGAGATACCCCCGATTCTCGAGCAGCTCTCCCAAGATGGAGTCGACCTGGCACCCCCCGAACCCGGCGACGATGACCGCGCCAAGGAACACGGCGGTGGGCGGCACCGACGTGGAGAACACCTCAAAGAGGGCGAGCCCGACGATCGCGGTGAGGGCGGCGCCCACGAGCGCCCATGCTTCACCGACCGCCGAAACCCCGCCGTTGGTCCCCGGGGTAACGCTCCGGAAGGTGAGGATGCTGCGCGCGCGACCGGTGAGTACCCCGAGCTCGCTGGCAAAGGTGTCGGCCGCACCGAACGCGAGCGCGCTCGCGTACAACACCGTGAGGGGGGGGAGGGGGATCAAGGGTGGGACCCAGCCCCCGGCGATCGCGAGGGCCGTCGGCAGGACGATGTGGGCCACGACGTTGGAAACGCCGCGCTCGCCCGCCGCTCCTTCCTGGACGTTCCGGCTCCGCTTCTCCTGGAACCGGAACCGCGTCGCGAGGACGCTGCCCACGACAAATAGGATCAGCAGGGTCAGGAAAGGGAATCCGACCAGTACCACGATTACGACGCCGAAGGCCGTCGCGACCACACCTGCGATGGGCGTTAACGCCCGGGCGGCGACCGCGCCGACCGCGAGCGCGACGGTAAAAATAATCCCGAAGGCGGCAGGAATAACTCCGAGCACCACGAACGGCCCCCGCTCGGCAGCGGGTGAGGGGTTTAACGCCTTCCGAGCGCGAATCGGCAGTTCTGAGACTAACCTCGCGAGAGGATTCGCTCTACGGCGTTGAGGAAGGTGCTCGCCACGAGGTCGGGCTGCGTCTTCCCCGAGCCGACTTCGCCTTCGCCGGCTCCCCTTCGGCTGCGATGGGGGACCAGGGCCGTGAGTAGGCCGAGTCTTCGCCCAGCCTCGATATCGAGATCACTGTCCCCGACAATGGCACTCGAGCCGAAGTCGATGTTCCAATCACGACGCGCTTCCTCGAACAATAGGGTTCCGGGTTTGCGACATTCGCATCCCCGCTCGGGCGCATGCGGACAATAGTAGAACCCGTCGACCTCGGCGCGCCGAGGTCGAAGGAGCTCGTTGAGTCGGCGGTGAATCCGTTCCACATCTTCCCGGGTGTACAGGCCCCGGTCCACTCCCGATTGATTCGTCACGCAGATGACCAGAAACCCGTGAGCGCGGGCGAGCGAGAGCGCCTGCCCCACTCCGCGAAACAGCTCGAGTCTTTCCGCCTCTTTCAGATAATGCAGATCGGGGTTCAGCGTCCCGTCTCGATCCGTGAAGAGCGCCCGGCGGACGAGCGGGGAACCGCCGTCTCCGACCGCCCCCGCCATCGGGACCGGGTACTTTAGGGAACGATAAGGATTGAGCGCCGGGCGGCCTCGTGAGCCCGAGGCCACACTCCGAGGGATGGTTCGGGTGACGGACGACTCGTGGCGAGCCCTCGACGAGGCGTTCTCTGCCGCGATCACCCCTTGGACAACCGGCGGCTCCCCGATCGCGGTCCTGTTCTCCGGGGGAGTCGACTCTGGGCTGCTCGCTTGGGAGCTTCGGGATCGTCCCGGCCTGGTCCTGTCGACGATCGGGAGCCGCGACAGTGCGGATCTTCGGATCGCAGCCGAGGGGGCTGCCGTGATCAGAGCGCAATGGATCCCGACCGTGGTCGATGCCTCCGAAGTACGAACGGCCGCGGAACGCCTCCATCACCACCTCGACGATCTTACCAGGACGACTCGCGGAGTGTTGATCGCCTTCTCACTGGCCGTGGAGCACGCGCCGCCCGGAGCGATCCTCTGCGGCCAAGGAGTCGATGAATTGTTCCTCGGCTACGCCCATTTTCGCGCTACGGACGCCGAGAGAGCCGCGGAGCGAGCTCGCGCTGATCTACGGCAACTGCTCGACCGCGACTGGCCACGAGCTCAGCGAATCGCCCGGGAGCTGGGTCGGGAGATCTACGCGCCGTACCTGGATCCAAGGTTCATCGCGGCCGCACTCCATATCTCCAACGAGTCCCGTCGTCCACTCCCTGTCCCCAAGGCGTTCTTTCGCAGGTGGGCAATGCAACGAGGGCTCCCAGCGAGCATCGCTGACCGACCGAAGAGAGCTCTCCAATTTGGGAGTGGCATCGACCGCCTGATTCCGCGCGAGAAGTCGGTCCGTTCAAAGCCGGATTGACCCGAGGGCATCGCGGCAGGGCTCCTCGACAGCACGCCTTTATATCCGGGCCCGGGTCCACCGTTCCGTGGCGGACGACTCCTCGGCGCTGTTCTGCCCGCTCGAGTTTCGGTATGGCCGCGAGAACGTCCGCAACCTGTTTTCCCGCGGGGCTCGGTTAGCGCGCGCACTTCAGGTTGAGGCGGCCCTGGCATCGGCGGAGGCGGAACTTGGCATGATTCCCACCGATGCCGCGGAGGCGATCGGGCGCGCCGCGAACCTCAGCCAGGTGCCGCTCGACAAGGTGGACGAGCTCGAACGGTCACTTCGGCACGACGTGATGGCGATCACGCGGGCCCTCGCCGAGGCGTCGGGGCCGAGCGGTCGTTGGGTCCATTACGGAGCCACGAGCGCGGACATCACCGAGACCGCCCTCGCACTCGAATTGAAGCAGAGCGCTGCGATCCTCCGGTCGGACCTCACGAGCCTCGCCGAGGTTCTCGTCGATCTCGCGAAGCGCCACCGGGCGACTCCCGAGATCGGTCGAACCCATGGTCAACACGGTGTTCCCATCAGCTTCGGCTACAAGGCGGCGGTGGGAGCCGCCGAGGTGCTACGCCACCGGCGCCGCTTGGACGAACTCCTTCCGCGTCTCACGGTGGGAAAAATCGCCGGCGCGATGGGGACTGGCGCCGGATTCGGTCGCCATGCCGAAGCGGTCGAGAGTGGCGTACTACGGCGGCTGGGCCTCCGCGCGGACGAGGCGCCGACCCAAATCGTCGGGAGGGACCGGATCGCCGAGTTCACCAATTGGCTCGCGCTCGTGGCCGCCACCGCGGACCGACTCGCTACGGAGGTACGGAATCTCCAACGGACCGAGATCGCCGAAGTCGCCGAACCGTTCGATGAGAGTCGGCAGGTCGGTAGCTCGACGATGGCGCAGAAGCGGAACCCGATCATGTCGGAGAACGTGACCAGCCTCGCTCGGCTCGTCCGGGCGTTCGCCCAGACTCCGCTCGAAAACATGGTCCAGTGGCACGAGCGCGACCTGGCGAATTCCGCCAACGAACGGATTGTGCTCCCTCACGCCATCGTGCTGGAAGACGATCTCCTCACCAAGCTCACGGAGATCTATCGTGGGCTCCGAGTCGACGCGAAGCGGATGGCCGAAGAAGTCCACCGGTCGGGCGGCAGCGCGATGACCGAGAACCTGATGCTCGCGTTAACCACGAAGGGACTGCCGCGTTCGGACGCTCACGAACTCCTGCGGAGCCTCACCCGGAATCCGGGCGACGGGCCGTCCTTGGCGGAGCGAGCCAAGTCGGAACCGGTGGTACGCGCTCACCTTACTCCCGAGGAGGTCGACGGCCTTCTCGACCCCGAGAGCTACGTCCGTGCCGCGACCGAAAAGACCGACCGGATCGTCCGGGCCCTCGAGCCCGAGCTCCCTCGATGACCCTCGGATCGCCCAGCTGGTCGGCGATCGTGACGGTCCGGATCCGTGATCCCCGACTGGCAGAAATGCTCGAACGATCCCTACGACCCGAGGCGGAACGGGAAGTCCCTCGGGCTCGCGCCGGACTGACTCGTCCGTCCCCGAACACGATTGAACTCTCGATCGCCGCCCGCGACTCGGGCGCGATGCGCGCCGCGCTCAATACCTACCTCGGGTGGGTCCACCTGTCGCTCGCGACCGCGCACTCGGCCACGGCGACCTCGCTCCGTGAGGGGCGGCGCCGCGAGTAGGCCGGCGAAGCGCTTATCTTCGGTCCCGGGTCAGGCGGCCGTGGCCCTCCCCGCAAAGCTTCAGAACGACCTGAAACAGTTCCAGCGACTCCAGCAGGAGCTCGGGAACGCCCAGCAGCAGCGACTCCAGATCGACCTCAAACTCCGCGAGACGACGCACACCCTGGAGGAATTGAAGACCCTGGACGACACGGCCGTGCTTTACCGACCAATCGGCGGATTGCTCGTTCGCGCCAAGGGCAAGAAGGAGGTCGAGGACCTGCTTTCTGAAGAGAAGGAGACCCTCGAGGTCCGCGTGAAGGCGATCGAGCGGCAGGAGAACCACTTGAAGGAACGGTACACGACAATGCAGCAGGAACTTACCGAGGCCCTGCAGGCCGCGGGAGTTCAGCCCACCGGTTCCGCCGAAGAGTAGCGGCTCACGCCTTCCGTCGCACCAGCCGGTCCGCGATCTCTCGGACCAACGGTTTCGAAGAACGGCTCAAGTTTCGGCTTCGGTCGAGCCGAGCGAGCGCCCGGGCCGTGAGTTCCGAGATCCGACGTTCGGAATACGCGAGGCTCCCCGTCGAGCGAATCACTTCCCGTGCCCGTTCGACATCTTCCGGGGTCGCGTGGGCGTTCCCGAGCACGCGCGCCATGCGAGATCGGTCCGCCTCGTTCGCTCCCGCCCAGGCTCGGACCACCAAGAGGGTCCGCTTCCCTTCCACGAGGTCGTTCGAGCTCTTCCCCGACTCTTCGGCGTCGAAACCGGTTCCAAGAACATCGTCGCGCAGCTGGAACGCGATACCAAGGTCCGTTCCGATCGACTCGAGATCGGCGAGGCCCGGGGCGGGCATCGCGCCGAGGTGGGCTCCGATCCGTAGGGGGCAGGCGACCGTATACATCGCCGACTTCAGCCGATGCACATTGAGCACGTCTTGCTCGGAGACGGCCCCGGGGTCGAGGGTTCCGTTGCGGATGTCCAGCAGCTGCCCGTACGCGGTCAACCGGGTCATCCGGACGTACTCGCCGAGAGCGGCCAAACGGGCGGAGGGCGGGAACCGAGTCGAGAGAATCGCATCGACGGTGAACGGTTCCTCGAGGTCTCCTAGGGTGATCGCGATGCCGGTCCCGTACTCTCCGCTCGAACCTCCGCGTCGTTCGCGTCGGTGGGCCGACTCGAGTGACCGGTGCACCGTGAGGCCCCCGCGTCGCTCCTCCGAGTGGTCGATGATGTCGTCGTGGATCAGCATCCAACTCTGGAAGTGCTCGAGGGCGGCGGCCGCGGGGAGCGCCGGGCGGGGGTCGCGGCGGGTCGCCAAGTGGTACCCCGCGAGCACTAGTACAGCTCGGAAGCGCTTCCCTCCGCGGAGGGTGAATTCGCGGTTCACGTCGAGATACGGCCGGACCGTCGGGGGGGCGCTCTTCCGCTCCCGGGAATAGGAGGCTCGAAGACCGGTCTCGAGGGGGCGGAGGTAACCGTAGATCGCCGCGAGGTTCACGACGGCTGCGCGTGGACTCCCACGTATTTAATGCACCCGGCCTTGCGAAGCTTCGTGGCATCGGCAGCGTTCATCCAGCTCTCCGGAGGGTTGGTCCAAGCCATGGGACAACGGATGGATGCCGCGAAGCCGCTGCCGGAGGGCTTGGTGCTGCGAACCGGCGACGGATTCCTCTATGCCTTCCTCGAGGACCCCGACCAGATCTCGCTCGACACGATCCGACGAGTACTCCAGGCCGGGGAGGGCACTCCTAGCCACCTTGTGGTTCTTACCCCCGGACGACTTCCGCTCGCGATCACGGCCGAGGTCTTGCAACGATCCGGCACCGTAGTGGAAGCCGGGAGATTCGCGGAGCTCGCCCGTCAACTCGGGCTCGAGTCCCTCCTCGGACAGGAACCTCGTCCCCCGGCAGCCGCCCGCCCTCGGCTGCTGCCGAGCACTCAGCAACTGGACGCCGCGATGGACCGTGCCCGCACTTGGTTGGAGTGGGGCGTGCCGGCGTTGGCCCTTCGATTTTACCGTCAAGCAGCGGAGTTGAAACCTGGCTTCCTCCCGGCCAAGATTGGGATCGGTCGGTCGCTCCTCGGACTGGGCCTCATCGACGACGCCGACCGAGCGTTCATGGAGGTGCTGGCGGTCCGCCCCTCCGACCTCGATGCGTGGCTGGGCAAGGCGGCCGTTCTGGGCGGTCGGGCGAAGCAGAAGGAGGAGATCGAGGTCTATCGCGCCCTGCTGGCGGAAGACGACGCTCGAGTGGAGGTACGGGCTCACCTCGTCGCGGCCCTTGTCGAGCTCGGCGATTGGGCCGCCGCACGGGTCGAGGTCGAGGCGATGCTCTCGAGCACGCCCGAGGACCCTCAGTTGCGCTTCCTGCACTCGGCCACATTGATTCGCACGGGGGAGAAGGACGCGGCGGAGAAAGAGCAGGCCGAGGCGCGACAGCTGGGGCTCACGCTCGAGCGAGAGACCGCCCTCTGTCTTCATCTGGGTCTCCCGCCGCCTGCCTCCCCTTCCGACGGGGCTGCACCGGTCCCCGCCCCGCCCCGCGCGAAGGCGGCCGGCCGCCGGTCACCGCCCAAGACGCGGCGAACGGCGCCGGCCCAACCGTCTCGGGTCCGAAAGTCGGGCCGCAAGAGGGTCCGAGTACCCGAGAAGCGAGAGCCGCACCGCAAAGGTAAGTAGGGGCCGGCCAACTCAAAGCCCGGACCGCGAGTCTGCATGCGCGTCGTCTCCGTTCTTCCGAGCGCTACCGAGATCGTCTTCGCGCTCGGTCACGGTGATGAACTGGTTGGGCGCAGCGCCGAGTGCGATTATCCCCCAGAAGCCGGCTCCCTGCCGGTGGTGATGCGACCCCGAACGAGCGACGCCGACCGAACCTCCCGGGAGATCGACGAGCGGGTACAGCGGGTCCGCGGCGAAGGTCAGTCGCTGTACGAACTCGACATCGACCTCCTGCGGAAGCTGCAGCCGGACCTGTTACTGACCCAGGATCTCTGCGGCGTCTGCTCGGTCACCGAAGCGGAGGTGGCGACCGCGTGCGCGACCGCCGACGTCGCTCCGCTCATCGTCTCGCTCACTCCCCGCACGCTTTCGAACGTGTGGGAGAACGTCGAAACGCTCGCTCGTGCGCTTGACGACCCGGCCCGCGGTCGCGAGCTGAGCCGCCGATTGCGCGACCGGACGGCCGCGCCCCGAGTCCGAGGGCCGCGCCCCCGCGTAGCGATCGTCGAGTGGCTCGACCCGCCAATCCTCGCCGGCCTCTGGGCACCCGACATCGTCCGCGCCGCGGGCGGCTCCATCCTTGGTGGGCGCCGCGGGAAGCCGGGGATTCGTTCTGACTGGTCGACGGTCAGCGATGCCCACCCGGACCTGGTCGTTCTCAGCCCGTGCAGTTTCTCGGTCGAGCGCAGCCGTCGGGAGCTGGAGCGCGAGTCGCTGAGCCGAGCGATCGCGCAGGTGCGAGCGCCTCGGGGAGTCTTCATCGCGGACGAGGCGTACTTCTCACGACCGGGTCCTCGACTCGCGGACGGAGTCGATCTCGTCCGCCACCTGCTCTCGGACTCGCCGTGGCAGCCCCCGCTGCCGGTGGAACTGCTCGTCGAGCGAACGGTGGGAGCCGCGACATGAGCGGCGGCCTTACGTACCCCCTCAACTCCTCGTGGACCTCGACCCTCCCGCGGGCCCGCAAGGTCACCACCTCGCGTCGGGAGCTTCTTCAGATCGGAACCGCGTTCGCGGTCCTCACGCTGGATTTCGTTCTCATCTTCAGCGGAGCGAGCCTGTTGGGCGGCCGAGGATTAGGGGCCGCATTTTTGTCGCTGACTCTCGTCGCGGTCGCCGCGTTGACGGCGCTATCTGCGTTCGTTGCCCACGAGGTCGCCCACAAGGTCGCCGCCCAGCGCAGCGGGTCCTGGGCCGAATTCCGATGGTCGCTCCCCGGGCTCGCGTTCTCGGTGCTGACGTCGTACTTGGGATTCCTCTTCGCCGCTCCGGGGGCCACCGTCGTGAGCGGCATGGTCAACGTCCGTGAGTGGGGCAAGACCGCGCTCGCGGGGCCGATGACGAACCTCGCCTTCGGCGCGGTGTTCTACGCCGCTTCCGTGATCACCTGGTACCGAGGCGACTCCCTGTTCGTATGGCTCCTCGTGCTCGCGTTCTTCAACAGCTGGTTCGGAACGTTCAATCTCATCCCCGGCGGCCCGCTGGACGGAGCGAAGGTCCTTCGTTGGAACACCGGAGTCTGGGCGGCAGCCATCGTCGCCACCGGGGCGATGGCCGCGGTCACGGGGATCGGACTCTACGTCACCGGGAGCCCGGTCCTTCACCCGTAGGGAGTCTCCATATGCCGCGGCCTCGAGTCCTAGAAATTGGTCAGGGAAGGCAGCTGGTGGACATCGATTTCCGCGACACCGAGGGGCTGGTAGCGGCGTACCTCCTACCCGAGGAGGAGGGCTGGACGCTCGTCGAGACCGGCCCCTCGTCGTGCCGAGACGCCCTCCTCGCGGGGATCCGACTCGCCGGCGTGAGCCCGGAAGAGATCCGCCACGTGTTCGTTACCCACATCCACCTCGACCACGCGGGCGGGGTCGGCGCGCTCACGGACGCCCTCCCGAGCGCTACGTTCTACGCCCACGAGTTGGGGGTCCCGCATCTTCTCGACCCCACGAAGCTCGTCGCGAGTGCCCGGCGAGCGTGGGGAGCCGCGGCGGACCCGCTATGGGGCCCGATACTTCCCGTTCCCGGGCCTCGCCTTGTATCGCTCCACGGCGGAGAGCGATTCCCACTCCGCGGCGGAGAACTCCGGGTCCTCGCGACCCCCGGCCACGCGAAACACCATCTCGCATTCTTTGACTCTGCGACCCGCGGTGTTTTCACCGGGGACGGTGCCGGAGTTCGCCTCGAGCGCAGTTCTCGGGTCCGGCCGGCGGTCCCCCCTCCCGACCTCGACCTCGATCAGCTGTTCTCGAGCGTGGATGCGATGCGTAAATTGAACCCTGCACTGGTGCTCTACAGCCACTTCGGGCCCAGCCCCGACGGGGCCGCCGACCTCGCCCACTACCGGGCGGTCGTCGAGGCGTGGAGAGATGTCGCTCTCGCCGCGGCCCGGGAACGGCCAGACCCAGAGTTCGTCACCCAACGATTACGCGAGTACGATCGAGGATCCCTCGGGACGCCGGGGCGGGGTACGCCGACGTCTGACGATCGATCGGGGCTCGTCTCGGGCTACGAGCTCGCCGCCCAGGGATTCTTACGCTACTTCGAGACCCGCGGGCTCCTCACTCAGGGGATGGGCTAACGGAGCTCGACGCGCGGGACCGCCGAAACGCTGCGCTGACCCTTTTTCTCGCGCGCGCAGTGTATGCGTTCAGTTGGTACAATATCGGAGCCGTGCTTTCTCTCATCGGTTCGGGGTTCCACATCGATACCGCCCAACTGGGGATCGTGCTTGGGTCGTTTCTCGTCGGCGCGGCGATCTTCCAAGTGCCGGCGGGTCTTGCATCTCTCCGATGGGGCAGCCGTCAGGTCGCGCTCGTCGCGTTGGCGGTCATGGGCGCGTTCGCGCTCGCGTCTGCGTTCTCTCCGGACTGGTACGTCCTCGCCGCGCTTCGGTTCGGGGTGGGGGCCGGGGCGGCCTTCTTCTTCGCCCCCGCCCTTGGGCTCGTGACCGCGTACTATCCCGCCGGCGCCCGCGGCCCCATCATCGGCGTCTACAATGCGGGGTTCAGTGCCGGGGCAGCGGTCGGACTCCTGCTGGGAGCGGTGATCGGCGACGCGTTTGGTTGGCAATGGGCTCTTGCCGTCGGTGGGATCGGGCTACTCTTGGCCGCCGGGGCCGCGGGAGTGTCGCTCCCGAAGGTGGCGCGGACGATAGTTCCGCAGCGCCTTTCGCACCTGCTCGCCGCGGCGGCTCCGGTCTTGCGCTCCCGCCCGATCTGGGCGCTCGCCATCGCGCTCACGGGACTGTGGGCCGCGTTCTACATCGTGGCCCAGTACTTCGTGGAGTTCGCCGCCGTCGCTCACCCCGGGTGGAGCCTCGCGTTCGCTGCCCTCCTTCCAACCGTGATGATCGTAGTGGAGATCGTCGGCGGCCCGGTCGGAGGATGGCTCGGCGAGCGGTTCGGGGACATGCGGTATGCCCTCGTCGTCTTCGGGGTGCCCGCCGCCGTCGCCGTGCTGATCGTTCCGTTCCTGGCGTTGGAGGCGCTCATCGTGGACTTCGTTTTCCTTGGCTTCGCCGCCGGGGCCGTCTTCGCGGTGCTCTACCTCATCCCGTCGTACCTCCCGGAGGCCCAGGCCGAAGGTCTCTCCCTGGCTCTGGCGCTCGTCAACGGAGTCCAGATCTTCGCGGGGAGCGCGATCGCGATCGCCTTCGGGTTCATCGCGGTCGATGCAGGGTTTACCGATGCGTGGATCTTCGCAGGGGTCGTCGGGCTGGTGACGCTGCCCATGCTGATCTGGGTCATCGGGACCCGCAACCTCGAGAGCGCTCGCCCCATTCCGTGAACTCCGCCAGCGACTCGGCGGGCCGCCCCGGACCCGTGCGCGTTCCAGCACTCCGAGATCCGGGCGCGATCGACAAAGCCGCTGCGCCCGGTGAGTGCCGCGGTATACCTACCGAGCGGTCGCGATCGCGGGTCCGGGAGCAGAGCACCCGCAGTTCATTCTTTATTATCCGGCGACCGTGGCGCCGCCATAGCCCCGTGGTGTAGTGGCCAAGCATGCTGGCCTTTGGAGCCGGCGACAGCGGTTCGAATCCGCTCGGGGCTATGGTTCGGACGCGAGTAGGACTGCCCCTTCGCGACCTTGTCTCCTTCGGTGACGTAACCAAAGCCAGGCGGTCCGGGCTAGGGTTCCATTGGAGTCGAGCTCACACTGCCGGACGCGGCCCTGTCCCGAACGGTCTGCTCCTTCGAAAATCCGGGGGGACGGCGCCGAGCGCCGATGACGAGAACGACCACCAATCCCGCGAGGATGACCCACGGGATCGCGAACTCCCACCACGCCGGTGTGGCGACCGTGGGGGGTGTCGGTGACCCCTCTTCGAGCACGCTCACGTTCGCCGAGCCGTAGTTCGGCACGTACACGTACCCGTTTCCCCCGTCGAACACCGCGGTACGGGGGAAGCTCCCCACGGTGACATTGCCCAGGAACGACGTTCCGCTGATGAAGCTCACGGTGTGCGCGAGCGAGTTCGGGATGAACAGCTCCCCGTTGCTGCCGTCGTAGCCCGAGAGCAGTGGTCCGGCGCCGACGGGAATGGTCGCGACGACCGACTCTCCTTGCAGGACGCTCACATCCGCCGCGTCGTAATTTGGAACGTAGACGTATCCGTTCGCACTGTCGCTGATCGGGCAGGTTGCCCCCAGACCGACGGGGTCGGTCGTCAGGACCGAGGTTCCGTTGATCACGCTCACGGCGTAGGAATACCAGTCCGCGACGAAGACGAACCCCGTGCGGTTGTCGTAGGCGGCGTTATTCGGTCCGCTGTTCACGGGGACGGTCGCGTACACCGAGGTCCCGTTCACTACGCTGACGTTGCCGGAGCCATAGTTCGGAACGTACACGAATCCGTTCCGGGGGTCGTAGGCCGCGGGGGAGGGGGCCAACCCGACCGGGATGGTAGCGACGATGGACTCGCCGTCGAGCACCGAGATCAGCCCGTCCGTATGACCCCTGCCCGATTCCAACACGTAAACAAATCCACTGCCGCCATCGTATAGGGCGGTGGTCGGCTGGTCCTCGAGGGCGATCGTAGCCACCACTGACGTGCCGTTGATCACGCTTACGTTATCCGATTCAGTGTTCTCGACGTACAGATAGCCGTCCTCGGGGTCGTACACTCCCCACGCCGGATCGAGCCCCACGGTGATCGATGCGACCAGAGAGGTACCCCGAATCACGCTCACATTGCCGGAGGCGATGTTCATTACGTAGACGTCACCGTCCCCCGGGTCGTAGAGGGCGTAGTACGGTCCGATTCCGACGGCCAGGGTCGCGACCAGCGTACCGGGGGGTGGCGGGTCTGCGGCAGACTGGGCCGCCGCAGCGGTGATCGCGGCCGTAGGCACGGGCGCGGGGTCGCGCGCGTCCACCCAGGAAGCGAAGGTGCCGGAGGTTGAGCGGCTGGAGAGGGGGCCCCCCGGGGCGCCCAAGACGGCTGAAGTCACCAGCAGGAGCCCCAGGGACACTGAACAGATCGCCCCGGGGACCCCTCGGTGCCAGATCCGCTGCATGGGCGACCGATAGCGGACGCTAGGCTTACTCTTTTGACGGCCTCGGGCCCACCGATCCGCGGACCGGTTGACCATCCGCGGACGGCTCGACGACCCCCAGGCGTCCACTGAAACTGCTCGCGTGCGGCGGTCGATTGCCGGGGACCGATCCAGCTGGCCGGGCAGTCACGACGGATTGGCGGCCCTGTTCTCTTGCTGCAGCGAAGGGAACTAGTTTCGCGAAGAGGTCACCCCAATTCGGGGGAAAGGGTTACCGGGAGTCCCTGCGGGGGACTCCCTCGGGCAGTTCCTGTACCTGTTCCCTAGCTCCAGGTGATCAACCGATACACGTTGTGGCCGCTCACGTCCACAGCGCCGATGGTGGGCTTCGCGGTGTGGCCCTTCACAGCCCCGACGGTGAAGGCATAGACCCCGTTCGGGTCATAGAACGTAATCGTCGAGGTGGTCGACCATAGGGTCACTCCGCCCAGCGTCACGGACCAGAGCTTTCCGGACGGCAGCCCTTTCTCGGTGTATACCACCTTGTACAGGGTGACCGACACGAGCGGGTGATCATCGCCGCCGACGGTGATCGCGCCACTGTTGTTGTAGGGCAGTACGCCGTACGGGTCACTGGGCGACCCGTAGTTAGCCCAGTAGTTACCGCCCTCCCAAGACAGACCAAGGATGCTTCCCGTGAGCGACCAGCCGTTGACGGTGCGCACGTCCGTGGACGGCTGCACCGAGACGTTCCACCGGTCCGTGTAGACGACGGAGGCGCCGCTGTAGATGTCGACCGTCGGGGTCACTGCGGTAGTGGGGGTGACGAACGCGTTGTTGTAGATCAGGTTCCCCGAGGACCACAGGATCATCGCGATCTGGGCCCCGTAAAGGCCGACGGCTCCGGGGTCCGCTGCCGGCGCAGCGATCGGCACGAACACGTTCCCCCAGATGGTGTTGTGCGTCCCGCCGTAGATCATCAGCCCGTCGCTCATCACCTGGAACGTGTTCCCGGCGATGAGGTTGTCACTCGAGTACCAGAACACCACGCTCGCCTCCGTGAACCCGACGTCGTCCGCGAAAATCCATCCCGTGATCAATGGGGAGTTGACGAGCGAGACGTGGGTCACGTTCAAGAAGCCGATCTCAAGGTAGTTCGTCGTGGGAAGACCGAACTGGACGACGTTCGCCTCCTCGGGCTGGATGGTGATCGCCAACTCGAACGACGGCGCGTTCACGATCGATACGTAGGCCGTGGTGTCCACGATGAGGATTCCCGGGAAGACCGGGAAGAGGTAGTCGTTCCACTCCGCGAAGAGTGGGCTCAGAAGGCCCACTTGGTTGTTGTAGAGGACGTACGGGTTCGCGAACGTCCCGGCCCCACTTTGCGAGATCCCCGCGAGCTGGGCGTTCGAGGAAGCCCAGAGCGGCGTGTACACCCCGAGCGCAGTGTCCGGCGCCAGGTTCACCGTTCGGGAGGCCGCCCCGCTCAGCGTCATCGTCACCGGTTTCCGGTCGCTCAACAGGATCTGGTAGGTGTACTTCCCGGGCGGCAACCAGTAGGACGCCACTCCCGAGGTCGGGACCGGAGCCCAGGCGGCCGTGTTCTTGTCGAACTTCGTTCCGGGGGAGACGAAGATGAACGCATTCGAGGGGTTGACATTCACCGTCTGGTGGACAGCCCCCGAAGGCACGGAGCCGGCCACTCCCCAGAGGGGGTAGAGCAGCGACGGACCGCTCGCGATGTCCGCGACCGGGTTCGCGCCGCCACTCGACCACTCCGCGATCCCCGCGGAGGTCTCGCCCGTGTCGGTCCCGAAGTCGAATGCCGCTGGGACGTCCTTGTAGACCGAGGTCCCGTTGGGCTGAGTCCACAGGCCGAACGAACCGGCGATATTCATCAGGTTCGTCTCGGACCCCCCGCCCGGGCCGCCGAGCATGATCTCGGCGTCATTGATCAGGAACCCGGTGGGGTTGACGGCCTTTCCGTTGATCTGTTGGTCGGGGCTCGGCGCCGGACCCGTCGGCGTGGCGAGGCCGGTCGAGTTGAACTCGGCGAAGTCGTACGACCCCGAGACCGACACGCCACTCTTCGACAGTGTGTAATTAAAGAACACCGTGGGGCGGTCGTTGTAGACGGTCACGTTGTTGTAGGTTGTGATCGTGAACGGCGGCGCCACATCATAGGCCACGGTGCCGATCCCGATGTACACCTCGTCACCGATGAAAAAGCTCGCCGGCCCGTGGGCGTAGATTCCGTTGGGAGGGAAATAGAAGTTCGGGTTCGAGAAGTTCCAGATGTTGTCCTCGAAAACGAGGGTGTGAGAGCTCGCGTAGTAGACGGGGACGTTCTGGAGCCAATACTGATTGGCCGTGGAACCGAGTACGTCCACGTTCGTTCCCACGGTGTTCGCCTGGATCGTGAACTGGTCGGGTCCCGCCGCGCCGATGTAGAGCGGGTCGACCGCGTTCAACGTGAGCGACGCCTTGACGCTGTCCGTGTAGGAGATCGTGCCAACGTTCTTGCCGTTCTTCTCTTGGATTCCGAAGTCACCGAGGCCCATGGGGGCCGGTGCGACGGAGTAGAGGGGGGAGATCACGCCGTTGGCGGCGGTTACGTCCGCATCAAAATTCGGTAGAAACACTTTGTTCATCGGGGCATTATCGGCTTTGAGGGTGGCCAGCACTTGGCTCTCCAAGGCACTCGAGCCGGTGGGAGCGCTCGGGGCGGCCGGGGCCGACGAGGGGGCGGCCGCGGACGAGGGGCTCCCGTGACTTGCGGACCCTCCGGCCATGGCCAACCCACCGCCCACCGGCATCGCTGTCGCCGCCGGGAACACCATGATCGCCGAGACGACTATCACTAGTGCCAAGAGCCCCTTACCGAGGTACGTCATAGCGGAGCTCGGTAGGTTATACACCATTTAAGGCTTCTTCAAATTACCGGACCCGGGCCGCCTGTGTGCCGCCCAAGACCCCCCAATCGCGCATTCTCTAGAGTGGGGAGTTCGACACTCGGGTGGGGGAGGGGGGATTCTGGGAGCCGTAAAGTACTGAGGGCCGATTCTTACTTGGGGAACGTCCGCGAGAGCCCTCGAGCGAACTCTCAGCGGGTCCGGTTTCGTATGGAGTGCTTGAAGCGGGACCGTCGACTGTTCGGGAGCTTGCCCTCGGACTCGGAGGGTCCGGTGCGGGAAGCGGTCGGGTCGAGGAACGCTTCTGACCCGCTAAGGGCTCTCTTTCGCCACCGGGGGGGACCACGCGGGAGGTCCAGGGGCAACAGCCGCGCTCGGGCGACGGCTCTCTTTGTGACCGTGTTGCTCCTGACGGTTGCCGTCGCAGCCGTAGGCCCTGCGTCGGCGAGCGCGGTGAGCTCCGGCCGAACGCCAACGAATTCCGCGGCTAGTTACCCGGTGACCGGAACCGTCTTCGGGTACTTCCAGAGCAACGCTACCTCGACCCCCGTACCGATCTCCGGGGACACGGTCGATGCCGTAGAAAGCAGCTGCGTTCCGTTCGTAAATTCCCTCGCTAGCTGTACTCCCAATGCCACCGCGACGACGGGTCCCTCGGGCGGCTATTCCCTATCGCTGCCGAACGGGACCTACGACGTCTACTCGTCCCCCGTCGGGGAATACGGCGGTGATTGGACCACCGTTACCGTGCGAGGGACTGCGGCGACCGCGCCGACGATCGACAGCTTCTTCGAGCTGACCTACACCAACACTACCTTCGACCTGCCGGGCTTCACGTCCCTCTCTGGTTACATCGACGACCACTCTGACACCCAGATTCCGGTCCTCTCGTACACCTCGGATGGGACGTTTTACGTCAACTCTTCCGGCGACCTCGTGTTCTACTCGTTCCCCGACCGGAGCATTGAGAGAATCGCCCCGTGGGACATGTTGTACGACCAGATCGGATACGTGGGCGAGCTGAACAATTACTTCTACCTCACCTTCGACGGGTCGTATGCCTACGAGATGGGCTGCGCCACGCCCAGGTGCAGCTCGCCCGGCGCGCTCACGGTCTATGCGGTGAACGTCACCACGGGAAGATCGTTCATCTGGAACACCGGCGTTTCCGTGATGAATACGCCCACCAACGCGCAGGTCAACCTGGTCGGTCGCAACGGAAACGATTCCCTGATGTCCCTCGTGACCTCCAACGGGACGATCCGCCTCTACAACCCGTGGAACGGGACGGCATGGATTGCCGGCACGATTCCCTACTTCGAGGCCAACAACATCTACTGGGTCCCGTTCCTGAATTCGTTCGTTAACGTCGAGGCAGGGGGCAGCACAGCCGACGAGGTCGAACAGCTCGAGTTGGAAGGGCCCGGGAGCGGAACGAGCTTCGTACCCGTCTTCGGTCCCGTGGTCAACGGCCCCGGAGGGATCAAGTCGAACGGCGTCAATGGGCTGGCCTTCAATCTCACCCTCGATGAGATGTCCTACGACTACGGTTCTTCGGCGAGTGGGACCGGTCAGACGATCTACTCGTTCGCCGACGGGGTGCTGTCGACGCAGGAGTCCTACGTGCTGGAGAAGGGAATTCCGTACGGGCGATTTGTCGCGGACGACCACCGACTCGCGGTAACGACCGGGGCGCCGCTCGTCAACGCGTACTACGACCCAAACTTCTACAACCAGAGTTGGGTGAACGACCCGTTCACGGGACAGTACTTCGACACGAACATCCAGGAAGGATTTCGAAACCCAAGCGAACCGAACCTGTTCGACAGTGCGGCCGGTTTCGACGGCGAAGCCGCGCACCAGTTCCTCAACGCCTCGACGGCGATCACGGCCTACTCCGTCAATTGCGCGAGCGTCACAGGTGCGGCTATCGAGTGCCCGTTGCTCGGTACGACGCCCGGTACGAAGCTCGGGACGATCTACTACGTCTCGGAGCTGCCCGCGGGTTCCTACCCTTACCCGGCCACCGCGCCGCTCGCCCAGGACCGCCCGCCTCCTCCGCTCGTCCTCTCGGAGACGAGCGATTCTTCGAGCGTGACCGTGACGTGGGGAGCTCCGTCAATTTATCCGGTCCTGAACTACACCTTCTACTGGGGATTCAGCCCGTCGGCGCTCACGCAGCACGTGAACCTCGCCTCGGACGACCCTCGCTTCACCATTTCGGGCCTCTTCTCGGACGAGCAGGTGTACTACGGCGCGACCGTGACCGACCTCAATTTCATGAGCCCCCTCGCGTCCGGCGCGGCCGCCACGACCGGGCCGCCGGCGTTGGGACCGACGGGATTGATCGCCAAGGCGACCAGCGCGAGAGAGGTGGACCTCTCCTGGACAAACCCGCCTGGCCCCGTGATCAACGACACGATGTACTATTCCACCGGCCCCTCGGGACCGTTCACCGGCGAGTCCGAAGGGGCGGTGACCTCAGCCCTGGTGACGGGACTCTCCCCCGGCACCGAGTACTTCTTCGAGGTCGCCGCGTGGAACTCCTCCGTCCAGAGCCCCCGTTCCAACGAGGCCAGTGCGACGACCTTCGGGCCACCGCCAGCCCCTACTGGGCTCGCGGTCGCTTCGGTGGCGTCCTCCGCGGTGACCATCGGATGGGTGAACCCGGCGGGGCCGCTCCTCAACGACACCGCATTCTACGCGATGGCTCGGACGGGTCCGTTTACGGCCGTTTCGGAGGGGGTCACGACCTCGGCCAAACTGGAAGGACTGGCGCCGAACACTACGTACTACTTCGGGGTCACGGCGTGGAATTCCACAGGAGAGAGCGCCACGTCGAGCCTGGTGCTCGCGACGACGCTGGTAGCGGGCGCCCCGTTTCCTCCGTCCGCACCGACGGATCTGAACGCGACGACGCTCAACGAGACGTCCGTCCGGCTATCGTGGACCCCGCCTCCGGGCACCCTCGTGGGCTACACGGCTTTTTTCGGAAATGTGTCGGGGGACTACACGGTGAGTGATTACATCGCGAACGGGACCACGTCGAGCTACAACGTCACCGGGCTCACTCCGTCCACCACCTACTACTTCGTCGTGCGAGCGTGGGGCGTGGGCGGTCCGGGGAATCTGTCTCAAATGGCTCGCGCGACGACGGCCTCGCCTCCTCCGACGCCGGGGACGGGAAGTCAGACTCCCGCGGCAACGTTCTGGTGGCTCTATCTTCCACTAATGCTCGCGGTGGCCGTCGCGCTGATGCTGGTGGTCCGCCGAATCACTGTGCGCCGAGGGAAAGGCGAAGGGTAAGCTTCTGCGAAACGCCGACGACGGGAAGCCCCCCCGATCGACCCTCGATGAAAGGGGCGGTTCGACGGTCTCTGGATCGGATCGCGCCACGAGGCTCCCATCGGGCCGTCGGTGCCCCGCCACCTTTTCACTCCGCCGGTATTCGCCCCGGACCCATGACCAATACCGACCTCGACGAGACCTGCATCAACACGCTCCGCTTCCTCGCGGTCGACTCCGTGGAACGGGCGAAGTCCGGCCACCCGGGCCTTCCCTTGGGCGCCGCGCCGATGGCGTACGTCCTTTGGGACCGATTCCTCCGTCACAATCCGGCGGACCCTCTCTGGGTGAACCGCGACCGTTTCGTCCTTTCGGCAGGACACGGCTCAGCGCTCCTCTACGCCCTCTTGCACGTCACCGGCTACGACCTGCCCATCGAGGAGCTGCAGCAGTTCCGGCAGTGGGGGAGTCGAACCCCCGGTCATCCGGAGTACGGACGGACTCCCGGAGTTGAGGCGACCACCGGCCCGCTCGGGCAGGGATTCGCGATGGGAGTCGGAATGGCCATCGCCGAACGCCACCTTGGCGCAATATTCAATCTCGACGGGATTCCCCTCGTGGATCATTACACGTACGGCATCGTTTCCGACGGCGACCTGATGGAAGGGATCGCCTCGGAAGCGGCGTCCCTCGCGGGAACGCTCGGGCTCGGGAAACTCATCTACCTCTACGACGACAACCACATCTCTCTCGAAGGACCCACCCTCTGGGCGTTCACGGAGGATGCCGCGAAGCGTTTCGAGGCGTACGGCTGGCAGGTGCTGCACGTGGCGGACGGCAACGACCTTCTGGCCGTGGACTCGGCCATTCGCGAAGCCCGGACGGAAATGGCCCGCCCGAGCCTCATCTGCGTCCGAACCCATATCGGATACGGGAGTCCGGTCCAAGGTACCCGGGAAGCCCACGGCGAACCACTCGGTCCCGCGAACTTGAAGGCGACGAAGCAGAAGCTCGGCTGGCCCCTCGAACCGACGTTCCTCGTCCCGGCGGAGGCTCGGGCCCATTTCCGCGAAGCGTTGCACCGGGGGGCCGAGTGGCAAAAGGAATGGGAGACCCTCCGCGACCAGTTCCGTACCAGCCACGCCGATACGGCCGTCCAGTTCGATGAGCAACTCGCCGGTACGCTTCCCCTCCACTGGGAGGCCGACCTTCCCTCGTTCCGCCCCGCCGACGGCCCGATGGCGACGCGCGACGCGTCACAGAAGGTCCTCAACGCGCTGGTGGGTCGTTTGCCGGCGCTGGTCGGGGGAGCGGCGGACCTCTCTCCTTCGACCAAGACCCTGCTGCCCGGGTCCCCTGACTACTCGGCGGCGGACGCGGCCGGCCGGAACTTCCACTTCGGCGTTCGGGAGCACTCGATGGTCGGGGTCCTGAACGGGATGGCCCTGCACGGCGGTTTGCTGCCCTACGGCGGCACATTCCTCGTGTTCTCCGACTACGCACGCGGGTCGATCCGGCTGGCGGCGCTCCAGCAGACCCATACGGTCTTCGTCTTCACCCACGATAGTATCGGGATGGGGGAAGACGGGCCGACTCACCAACCGGTCGAGCAGCTCGCGAGCCTGCGGGCGATCCCCGAACTGACGCTCATCCGCCCGGCCGACGCGAACGAGACCGTCGCCGCCTGGCGACTCGCCATCGAACGCCCGGGACCGACGGCTCTCGTGTTCTCCCGACAGAAACTCCCGGTGATGGACCCGTCGTCGTATCCGATCGCCGACGGCGTCCCGCGGGGAGCGTACGTCCTCGCCGACGCCGACACGGGGCCACCTCAAGTGGTGCTCATCGCGACGGGCTCCGAGGTGCCGCTGGTCCTCGAGGCGCGTCAACGTCTCGCGGCCGAGGGGACCCATACGCGGGTGGTCTCGTTCCCAAGCTGGCGCCTTTTCGAGGCTCAGTCGGCCGCCTATCGGGACTCAGTCCTCCCCCCGGGGATCCCTCGAATTTCGGTCGAGGCGGGGGTGACCCTCGGTTGGTCCCGGTATGTCGGCCCGACCGGCGTATCGATCGGGATCGACCGATTTGGGGCGTCGGCCCCGGGTCCGGTCGTCCAGCGGGAGCTCGGGTTCACGGTGGACCACGTGATCGAATGCGTGCGAAGAGTCCTCGGGACCCCGCTCGGTCAGGGGGGCTCGTGACGCGCCTCGCCGACCTTCTCAGCCAAGGACAGTCGCCTTGGCTCGACTACATCCGGAGGAGCCTGCTCTCCAGCGGGGAGCTGAAGCGCATGGTGGAGGAGGACGGCATCACGGGCGTTACGATCAACCCGACGATCTTCGAGAAGGCGATCGCGGGCAGTCACGATTACGACGACGCGCTCAAGTCGTTGCTGGAGCGAGAGCCCCACCTCGGCCCGGCAGAACTCTACGAACGGCTCGCGGTCCAGGACGTCACACTTGCCGCGGAGGTGCTCCGTCCGGTCTACGACCGGACGGAAGGGAAGGATGGGTTCGTCAGCCTCGAGGTCGCGCCCGGACTCGCGCACGACACCGCGGGCACGGTCGCGGAGGCGCGACGGCTGTGGGGCGAAGTCAATCGGCCGAACCTCCTCATCAAGGTCCCCGCGACACCGGAAGGGATACCGGCGATCGAGCAGCTGATCTCGGAAGGTATCAACGTCAACATCACGCTCATGTTCTCCCTGGCGCACTACGAAGCGGTCGCGCAGGCGTACCTTCGCGGGGTCGCGCGAGCTCGAGACCCGGCACACATCGCGTCCGTGGCCTCGATCTTTGTGAGCCGGATCGACTCTGCGGTCGACCGGCTCCTGGATTCCTCGGGCAGCCCGGACGCGGCCGCCTTGCGAGGCAAGGTCGCCCTGGCCAACTGCCGCGTCATCTACGCGCGCTTCCGGGAACTGTTCCACGGCACGACGTTCGCCGCGTCGGCCGCCCGAGGGGTCCGGCCCCAGCGGGTCCTTTGGGCGAGCACGAGCACCAAGGACCCTCACTACCGGGACACGATGTACGTGGAGGAGCTGGTCGGCCCTGAGACCGTCGACACGATCCCGCCCGCGACGTTGACGGCGTTCGAGGACCACGGGGTGGTGCGCGGCGACACGGTCGCCGAGCATCTAACCGAGGCACGGGACGTACTCGCGCGGGCGGCGACCGCGGGGGTGGACCTCGCGAAGGTCACGGAGGCGCTCCAGATCGAGGGTGTCGCGCTCTTCAGCGCCTCCTATGCGACCCTCCTTGCATCCCTCGCGAGCAAGAAGGAGGCGCTGCTCGTCGGGACGGTCGACCCGCAGTCCTGGAGCCTCGGGGCCGACGCCGACCGGGTGGCCGGCCGCTTGGAGAGTTGGCAGACAGAGAAGGTCGCGGACCGATTCTGGAAGCGCGACCCGACCGTTTGGCCCGCCGCCGACCCCCGCGATGTCGCCGACCGGATGGGGTGGCTTCAGCTGCCCGAGATGATGCACGACCAACTCCCTCGCCTACTGGCGTTCGCCGAGGAGGTTCGTGCGGACGGGATCCGCCACGTGGTCGTTCTCGGTATGGGAGGCTCCAGTCTCGCGCCGGACGTCCTTCGGGGGATCTTCGGCAGTCGACCCGGTTTTCCCGAACTGATCGTATTGGACAGTACCCATCCCGACGCCGTCGCCGCGGTGGCCCGGCGCATCGACCCTCGCCATACCCTCTTCCTGGTCTCGAGTAAATCCGGGACCACGACCGAGCCCCTGTCGTTCCACCGGTACTTCTCGGAGCTCGTCCGCGCCGCGGGAGGCGTCCCCGGCCGTGCCTTCGCCGCCGTCACTGACCCGGGGACGCCGCTGCAGACCCTCGCCGAGGAACAGGGATTCCGGGCGATCTTCCTCGCGCTCCCGACCGTCGGCGGGCGGTACTCGGCCCTGACGATGTTCGGCCTCGTCCCCGCGGCCCTCATCGGGCTCGACCTTCGTACGCTGCTCGACCGCGCGTGGACGATGGCCGAGGCGTGCGCCCCGTCGATCCCGGTGCGCGAGAACCCCGGCCTCTCCCTCGGCGCGGTGCTTGGCGAGTTGGCCACGCACGGCCGGGACAAGGTCACGCTCTACGCCGGCGCGCGACTCGCTCCGTTTCCGGTGTGGGTCGAGCAGTTGATCGCCGAGAGCACCGGCAAGATCGGCAAGGGGATCGTCCCGGTGGTCGACGAGCCACCGGTCTCCTCCGACCATTATGGCTCGGACCGGCTCTTCGTGGAGATCCAGGAAGGGGCGGAGATCGATGCTACGCTCGCAGCCCACGTCCAGCGGCTCGAGGCCGCCGGATTCCCGGTGGTACGCATCCGCGTCCCCGACCGGATCGACGTGGGGGAGGAGTTCTTCCGATGGGAGATGGCCGTGGCCGGAGCGGGAGCGATCGTCGGGATCAACCCGTACGACCAGCCGGATGTAGAGTTCGCGAAAGAGCTCGCGCGAAAGGCGATGTCACAGCCGTCCGGGGCCCCCGGGGATGCGGGCGTGGCGACGGTACGGGCGGATGACATCGCGCCGTTCTCCCGCGCCGTCCACGATTGGCTGGAGTCCTGCCGACCGGGTGACTACATCGCGATCCAGGCGTACCTCCCGCCGACCGACGGGACGTCGGCATCGCTCGAACTTGTCCGTCGACGACTCCTCGAACGAAAGAACGTGGCGACTACGTTCGGCTACGGTCCGCGGTTCCTCCACTCCACGGGGCAGTTGCACAAAGGAGGGCCGAACATCGGACTCTTCCTGCAGCTCGTGGACACTCCCACGCGCGACCTCCCGGTCCCGGGGGCGGGCTACACGTTCGGCCAACTCATCCACGCCCAGGCCGTCGGGGATTACCAGGCGCTTACGCAGAAGCAGCGACGAGTGTTGAGAGTGGACCTCGGCGGAGACATCGAGGGCGGTCTTCGACGCCTGACCGAGGCTTTGGATGGCTAAGCTGTCGCTCCTGCTATGGGACGTGGGAGGGGTGCTCCTCTCCAACGCCTGGGACCACGCCGGCCGCGCCGCGGCGGCGGAGCACTTTGGCATCGATGCGGAGGATTTTGAGCGCCGTCACGAGCAGGTCGACGCCGCGTTCGAGACCGACCGGATCGACGGGGATGCGTATCTCGCGGCGACGGTCTTCCACGTTCCCCGCTCGTTCACTCCGGAGGCGTTCCGCGAATTCATGCGCGCCCGGTCGACCGGGAACGCGCCGGCGCTCGCGGCGGCCCGGACGCTGCGGGAGCAGGGTCAGTACGTGATGGCGGCGCTCAATAATGAGTCGCGAGAGCTCAACGAGCACCGGATCCGCACGTTCCATCTGACCGACGTCTTCGACGTGTTCTTCAGCTCCTGCTATACGGGGTACCGGAAACCGGACCCCGAGGCGTACCGGTTCGCGCTGCGGTTCACGCAGCGCCAACCGGCGGAGAGCCTGTTCCTGGACGATCGCCCCGAGAACATCGAGGCCGCCGCCCGTCTCGGCCTCCGGACCCTGAGGGTACAGGATCCGGGCCGACTTCGGGAGGAGCTGGCCCTCGCGGGCGTCGCGGCGGGATAAAAGCAAGGAGAACTACGATGGAGCTGGGAATGGTCGGACTGGGAAAGATGGGCGCCAATATGACCGTACGACTCGTGCAGGGCGGCCACCGGGTCGTGGGGTTTGCGCGTCAGAAGCCGGTGGTGGACGCCGTAGTGAAGGAAGGGGCGGTCGGGTCGAGTTCGCTCTCCGATATGGTCCGCCAACTGACGCCCCCGCGCGTCGTGTGGCTGATGATCCCTTCGGGGGCGCCGGTCGACCAGACGCTCGAGCAGCTCCATCCCCTCCTCGCCCCCGGCGACCTCGTCGTGGACGGAGGGAACTCCTACTACCGGGACACCCTCCGCCGCGCGGCGCTCGTCACGGGCTGGGGCTTCCACTTCGTCGACGTCGGCACGAGCGGGGGGATCTGGGGCCTCAAGGAAGGATACTCGATGATGGTCGGGGGGACGGACGCCGACGTCGAGCGGATCCGCCCGATCCTCGAGACGCTCGCGCCGGGGGCGAAGCAGGGCTGGGGCCACATGGGCCCGGTCGGTTCCGGTCACTTCGTCAAGATGGTCCACAACGGCATCGAGTACGGCATGATGCAGGCGTACGCGGAGGGGTTCGCGGTCCTTCAGGGGAAGACCGACTTTGCACTGGACCTCCACCAGGTCGCGGAGGTCTGGCGCTACGGCAGCGTCATTCGATCCTGGCTGCTCGAACTGACCGAAGACGCCCTGGCCGAGAACCCGACCCTCGCGGGCATCGAGCCGTGGGTCGCCGACTCGGGCGAGGGTCGCTGGACGGTCACCGAGGCGATGGACCTCAACATACCGGCCCCGGTGATTACGCTCGCCCTCCAGCAGCGGCTGCGGTCTCGGGAGGCGGACCCGTTCACCGAACGGCTGCTCTCCATGATGCGCAACAAGTTCGGCGGCCACGACGTGAAGCGGGAGAGCTAGGCATGGGACGCCCCGGTCCTGAGCGGCACCTGTTCGTCGTGTTCGGTGCCACCGGGGACCTGATGCAGCGGAAGCTTTTGCCCGTCCTGTTCCGGTTAGCCACCGGCGGAAAGCTTCCCGAAGGGAGCGTCGTGCTCGGGGTCGCTCGCCGTCCGATGGACGACGCCGCGTTCCGCACGTTGGCGGGGACGTCGCTTCGAGAGGGAGAAGGCGTGGCGGCCGCTTCCGTCACCACCTTCTGCGACGGGACCCTCTTCTACCAGACAGTCCCGGACGAGGGTCCCGCGAGCTTCGGCGCGCTTCGGCAGCGCATCGAGGAGTTGGAACGCGACCACGGCCTCGCGGGGAATCGGATCTTCTACCTCGCCCTACCGCTCGAGGCGTTCGCCCCGACGCTGAGCGGACTCGGCGAGGCGGGACTGAACAAGAGCGCCGGTTGGACGCGCGTCGTGATCGAGAAGCCGTTCGGCCGAGACCTCGAGTCCGCCGAGGAGCTGAATCGGATCGTGCACCAGTACTTCGAGGAACGGCAGGTCTACCGGATCGACCATTACCTCGGCAAGGAGACCGTGCAGAACCTGTTGGTCTTCCGTTTTGCGAACATGTTCATTGAGTCGCTGTGGAGCCGCGAGCGGATCGACCACGTGACGATCACGGTCGCGGAGTCGCTCGGGCTGGAGGGTCGGGCGCGGTACTACGAAACCTCGGGCGCGCTCCGCGACATGATCCAGAACCACGTGACCCAGATCCTGACGCTGATCGCCATGGAACCTCCCGCAACACGCGACGAGGACTCGATCCGGAACGAGAAGGTCAAGGTGCTGCAGAGCATCGTCCGTTTCGGGCCGGGGGACGTCGTCCGTGGCCAGTACACCGCCGGGAGCATCCAGGGAGCCTCGGTCCCGGGGTACCGTCAGGAACCCGGCGTCGCCCCGCAGTCCGACACCGAGACGTACGTCGCGCTCCGGCTGAAGATTGCGAACTGGCGCTGGCAGGACGTGCCGTTCTTCGTTCGAACGGGGAAACGTCTCCCGGCGAAGTCGAGCTGGGTCGTGCTGACCTTCAAGGCCCCGCCGGTGACGTTCTTTCAGACCGCGGAGGAGTACGATTCGAACCCGGACCGGATCTCGATCCTGATCCAGCCCGACGAAGGGTTCGAGCTCGCGTTCGAGGTGAAGGTACCCGGGCGGGAGATGCGGGTGCAGACCCACCGGATGAAGTTCAACTACGCCGAGGTGTTCGGCCAGCTCCCGGACGGGTACGAGACGCTCCTGATCGACGTGATACTCGGAGACCCCACGCTGTTCGTCCGCGCCGACGAGGTCGAGGAGTCGTGGCGGCTGTACGAACCGCTGCTCCGTTCCCCCCCTCCGCTGACGTTCTACCCCGCGGGCTCGTGGGGACCGACCGAGGCTCAGACTCTCGTCCAAGGGTGGGGGCATCGTTGGTACTACGGGTAGCCCGAACGGTCCGGATCTTTCGCGATCTCGACGCTGCCAGCGCCGCGCTCGCTCGCCGAATCGCCGCCGCGGCGGGGGAGGCCGTTCGCGCGCGGGGAAGGTTCTCCCTCGTGATGTCGGGCGGGCGTACGCCCCTCGGGTTGTTTCGGCGGTGGGGGGAGGCGGAGGGGCGGCGCCTCCCGTGGGCGAAGACGGACGTGTACTTCGCCGACGAACGCTGCGTTCCGCCGGACCACCCCGACAGTAATTTCGGGGTCGCCTGGACGACCTTCCTCTCCCGCGTCCCGATCGCGCGTCGACGCATCCACCGAATGCGGGGCGAACTTCGACCGCCCTCCCAAGCGGCGGCGCGGTACGCTCGCGAGATCGGCCCGCTCCCGGGGTCCCCTCGATTCGACCTGGTCCTTCTCGGGATCGGGCCCGACGGTCACACCGCGTCGTTGTTCCCTGGCCGTCGCGCGGTCCGAGAGATGCGGCGCACGGTCGTCGCCGTGCCTCGGGCGGGCCAGCCGCCCTACGTCGCCCGGCTCACGTTGACGCCCCCGGCCCTCTCCTCGGCCCGGGACGTCTTCTTCCTCGTGGCGGGCCCCGACAAGGCCGCTCCGCTCTCGCGCATCTTCCGGTCCGGTCCGCGCGGGGACCCGCGGGTCCCCGCCAGTCGGGTACTGCCCGCGAAGCCCGCCGAATGGTTCGTCGACCGGGCGGCCGCGGAACGACTACCGTCGACGAGCCGTGGCTGACCCGCGCTGGGGGGGCATCGTGCGCGTCGAGGAGGGCGCGGACCGGAGGTCGGACCAGAGACGGATCCCGCCGACGATCGCGTTGCGGTTATCGCCGCGCTCGGCGTGCGGCGGGAGCGATTTCAGTTTCCGAGTATTTCCTCCGCCCAGCACAACGTAGTCGGGCTCGAGCGCGTCCGAGAGGGACTTCACCACCGCGAACACTTCCTTCTGCCACTTCTTCCTCCCGAGTCGGAGGAGGCCGGCTTCGCCCACGAAGTCCTCGTAGGTCCTCCCCTTCTTGTACTGAAGATGGGCGAGCTCCATCGGCTCGAGCTGGCCGTCCACGATCATCGCCGTCCCCAGCCCGGTGCCGAGGCCGAGAAACAGCATCCGCCCGCCGCTGTAACTCCCGAGCGCTTGCATCGCGGCGTCGTTGATGATGCGCGTCGGACGCCCGAGCGCCTTCTCGAAGTCAAATCCGACCCAGCCGCTCCCGAGGTTCGGAGGTTCCCGGACGATCCGACCGTGGACCACCAACCCCGGGTAACCGATCGCCACGGCGTCGTACCGCTCGCCCGCGAGCTTCTTCTCGAGTTTTTTCATCATCTTCTCGGGGCCGAAAGTAGGTCCCGTCGGGATCCGTATTTCGTTCGGCCCGTCCGAAAAGGCGGCCTTGACGTGACTCCCTCCGATATCGAGGACGAGGATCCGGCTCCGCTTCGGGCGACCTGCGCGCTTCACGGAGAGCGGCCAACCCCTCGACCCGAATAAGACCCCGGGACACCCACCGTCGGTGAAACGTCCAACCCGCGCCGGGCGACGCGTCCGAGCAGCGCACTCCTCGGACTACGAGAGTAACTTGAACGCTACGTTGAAGTTGCCGACCTTCGACGCGACCCGTACCCAGAGCGGAACGAGCGCCTCCAACCAGCGAGCGCCATCGATCCCCCCGATGTCAATGATCTCCGTCCAACCGAACTCGCGGAGGATCGCGGTCACCTGGGACTTCGCGCCGTCATCGTTCCCGGCGATGATCATCGTCGGGACCATCCCCCGGACGGTCGGTCGGACCATCACCGAGTTCGGCACGATGTTGAAGCACTTCACCACCCGGGAGCGTGGGAGCTTCTTCTGATGCCGTTCCCCGAGGGAATCGGTCAGCCCCACGAACAGGGTGGGCGGCATTCCGTGGGAAAGGTCGAGCGCATTGGTTACGTCGATGACCAGCTTTCCGTCGAACTCCGCGGGGCCGGCCAGGTCGATGACCTGGTCGGCCGCCTCCCCCAGGCAGCACAGCACGAGGACCTCGCCGTGCCGCGCGGCTTCGGCGAACGTCCCGGTCGAAGCGTTGCCCCCGGTGCCTTGGGCCCATTGAACGAGCTCGGGCTTCCCGGGGGTCCGTGACCCCAGCTTGACTTTGTGGCCATGTTCGGCGAAGCCCTTACCCAGGGTTCGCCCGACCTCTCCGCTTCCGAGGATGCCGACGCGCATCTAGGGCCGGAACCTTCGCTCGTCGATAAGTGTTTTCGTTAACAAAGGGCGCCGCGGCGGCGTCGAACGAACGCGCGATGAGCCTCCCTCGTGAGTTCCAACTTTATCTACCGGGACGTTTGCACTGGCCGAGCGCTCATGCCCGATCCGATCGTCGCCGAGAACCTGGTAAAGGTCTACGGCGGAAAGGTCCGCGCGGTCGACGGCGTCAGCTTCTCCGTCAAGGAAGGGGAGATGTTCGGTTTCATCGGACCGAACGGCGCGGGGAAGACCACCACCGTCCAAATGCTCACGGGGAACCTCCGGCTGACCGAGGGGCGGGCGACCGTCGCCGGACTGGACGTTACCCGAGAACCGCTGCGGGTGAAGGAGCGGATCGGCCTCGTCTTCCAGGAATCGACCGCCGACCCGGACCTGACCGGGCGCGAAAACCTCGACCTCGCCGCCGCCCTCTTCCGCGTGCCCCTCCGCACCACCAAATCCACGATCAATTCCCTCCTCCAGCGGATGGATATCGGCGAAGCCTCCGAGCGACTGGTGAAGACCTATTCCGGAGGCATGCGCCGGCGACTCGAACTCGGGGTCGGGATCATCCACTCCCCGCATGTACTGTTCCTTGACGAGCCGACGCTCGGCCTCGACCCCCAGGGACGGGCGGGCTTCTGGCGGTATGTGCTCGAACTGCGGAAGGATCACGGGATGACGGTGTTCATCACGACCCACTACCTCGATGAGGCGGACACCTTTTGCGACCGGATCGCGATCATTGACCACGGCAAGATCGTCGCCACGGGCACTCCCTCCGAGCTCAAGGACCGGCTCGGGGGCGACATCGTCACCGTCCGTCCCGTCGGGGCTCCGGGTCCGGCGGTCGAAGCGGTGCTCAAGGGCCTGCCGGGGGTCGTCGCGGTCACTGCCCTCGAGGGGTCCTACCGCGTGAAGGCGCCCCGCGGCGAAGAGCTGATCCCGATCCTGGTGGAGGCCTGCACTCGGGCCGGGGTGGGACTCGCGGGCGTCTCCCTGAAGCGCCCGAGCCTCGACGAGGTCTTCCTCGAATTCACGGGACGGGAGTACCGTGAGGATGAGGGGATGACCGCGACCGACCGCGCGGTGCGACTCGGACAGGTCCAGCAAGCGGTGGGGAGGTCTCGGCGATGATCCGAGAGCTGGGCGCGCTCACGCGCCGCGAGCTGCTGCGGCTCGGCCGGAACCCGCAAGCCATCTTCACCGCGTTGCTCCTCCCCATCCTCTACCTGCTCCTGTTCGGGCAGGCGTTCAATCTCAGCAGCATCGGAGGCGGGCAGGTCCCGGCCTCGGTCTTCCTTGCGCTCTACCGCGGGGCCCCGAGCTACTTCTCGTACTTCTCGGCAGGGATGACCGGCTTCGTCGCGGTCACCGCGACGCTGTTCATCGGGGCGAACGTGATCTTCGACCGACTCTTCGGGGTCCTGAAGCGGACCGCCGCGTCCCCCGCGACGGCGACGTCGATCTTCGGGTCCCGCCTGCTCGCGGGGATGATCCAGCCGGTCGGGCTGGCGTTCCTCGTGCTCGGTCTCGCGATCCTGCTGGGCCATGTCGGGCTGAGCGGGCTCGAGGTGACCGCCTCGGTCACGGTCGTCGGCGCGGTCGAGATCGTCCTCGCGATCCTGATCCTCTCGGCGATGTTCGCGTCGCTGTTCCTCGCGATCGGGTTCACGATCGAACAGCCCCAGTCCTACTTCGCCGTCGTGAACCTGATCAACCTGCCCGTGCTGCTGACGTCGGCCGCGCTGTTCCCGTGGGGGACGATGCCGCCCTGGTTCCGGAACATCGCCTCGTACAACCCGATCACGCTCGCCGTGAATGTCCTCCGGGAGAACCTGTTCGCCGGAGCCTCGGCGTACTATCCGGACAGTCCGGCGGTGTACCTGCTCGGGTTGGTCGCGTGGGCGCTCGCGATGTTCGTTCTCGCGACGTTGCTGGCTCGACGGGCGCTCGCTCCGAGGGTGTAACCCGCCGCGTACCCTCTCAATCGCCCGCCTCGGCCTCGGTCTCAACCTCTCGCGGGGGTGCGCCGGTCTTCCCCCGGAGCGCGACGGGGATGAGGGATACGAGCACCAGTGCCCCCGAGACGAGGAAGATCACGTGGATCGATGTCAGGAACCCCGCCGCCACGCTGACCCGGCTCGCTGTCACGGTCCCCCCCGTGAGGATCGTCTCGAGTGCCGAGCGAGGGACGACCGACGACATGATCAGCAGCGTCAGCCCCAGGCTCACCGTGGCGCCGGTGTTGAGGAACGTCGTCCCGATCCCCGAGGCGACGCCCCGGCGGCCGGGAGGGACGGCGGTCATCATCGTCGCCCGGTTCGGCGATGCAAAGAGTCCCATCCCGGTGCCGACCAGGACGAGCGGGGGAGTCAGTTGGAGGAACGAATCCGCCGGACCGATCGTGGCGAGCCAAAGGAAACCGGATGCCGAGATGATCAACCCGAACACCGTGAACCACGTCGGGCCGTACCGGTCCGATAACCAGCCGCTCACCGGACCGAACGTCGCGAGGGACGCCGACACGGGGATCAGGAACAATCCCGCCGTGAACGGGTCGAGGTACCGCGGGGGGCCCTGGAGGTAGAACACCAGCACGAACGTGAACGCGCCGCGCGCGAGGGCGTTCATCAGGGTCGCGGTGGTCGTCGTCGAGAACACCCGGTTCCGGAAGAGGGAGAGGTCGAGCATCGGGGACGGGACCCAGGACTCGATCCAGACGAACGCGACGAGTAACCCACCTCCCGCGATCACGAGCCCGATCGCCTCCGTTCCGGTGAGGTCGGCGAGCGCCCCGAGGGTCACTCCCGCCAGGATGAGGGTCAGGCCCAGCGCAAACGCCGCGTTGCCGACCCAGTCGATCTGGGGATGTTCCTCCCGGTGAGCGAGTTCCTTGAGGTCGATCCGGGCCCGAAAGGTGGCGATCAGGCCGATCGGCACGTTGACGAAGAAGATCCACCGCCACCCGACCGTGGAGGTGATGATCCCGCCGAGGACCAACCCCGCCACCGCTCCGGCCACGATCGAGATCTGGTTGATGCCGAGGGCGCGGCCCCGTTCGTTCGGAGGGAACGCGTCCGTGATGATCGCCGCAGAGTTGGCGAACAAGAACCCCGCGCCGACCGCTTGGACGAGCCGGAAGATGACGAGTTCCGTTCCGGTCTGGGAGAGGCCGCAGAAAAGCGACCCGGTGGTGAACACCGCAAACCCAAGGACGTACAGCCGCACGCGGCCGTACATGTCGGAGAGACGTCCAAAATTCAATAACACGACCGACGTGAGGAGCGAATAGCCGAGAAGGATCCAGAGCAACGTGGTGGCGCTGGTGTCCGGAAGCTGGCGACCGATCGTCGGGAGCGAGATCAACACGATGTTCGTGTCGATCGCCGCCATCAGGGTGGCGACCGTGGTGTTGGAGAGGACGAGCCATTTGTATTTCATAGTCGGACGGTCCGCCACGTCGAGGACGCCGCTCCGAGCGACGCACCCCAAGTCCTGCCGGGGGTCGTCGATACCACCATCGTTGCGTCGAGGAGACTCACGATGGACCCCCAGGGGGCGTTAGCGGAGGATAAGCTCGACACTCGAACTCGCGCTACCCGAGCGTGGTTTGGCTCGCCTGATACCCCGCGATCTCGGAGGAGACCTTGTCGACGTACTCACGGAACATCCGGAGTACGTTCCTCGCGGTGATGATCCCCAGCACGCGGTCGCCCGATCGAACGACCATCCGTCGGATCCCCTTCTCCGCCATGGTGGTCACGACCACATCGGTCGGGGTGTCCGGAGGACACGAGTCGACCACCGTCGTCGCGATCTCCCGGACGCCGACCTTGGACGGGTCGAGCCCGGGAGCCACGATCTTCGATAGGTAGTCCCACTCGGTCACGATTCCCGAAATCGTACCGGGGGCCCGCGTGAGCACGGCGTAGCCTTTGTGCTGCTGCGCCATCGTCCGCGCACACGTCAGCGCATCCGTGCCCTCGTCCACGGTCAGTACCGTCTTCTCCATGATGTCCCGGGCGAGCAGCACCATCGTCACGGGGGACGCCCCCGGGATTAATACCGTGCGCGAGTGAGACGCTCGAGTGGACAGATGGACGACCTCCGCGAGGTGCCCGAACTCAATGTCGACCTGCTCGCCGGGTTCGGGTTCGCGTGCCGCCCCGACTGCGGGCTCTGTTGCTACGCCGAGCCACGTTCCCTTCCCGGGGAGCGAACCCGGTTGCTGCAGATCGCTCCCGAGGTCGAAATCGTGGAACGGGACGGCGACACCTTCATCGCGGCGCACCCGGACGGCGGGGCCTGCCAGTTCTTGTCCGACAATCGGTGCCGTGCGCACGCCGCACGGCCGCATCCGTGCCGGGAATTCCCGCTGACCGCGCACGTTGGGACTCGACTCCAAGCGACCGTGGTGCTCTCGTGCCCGGGGGTCGAGCTCAACACTCTCGAGGCTTGGCCGCAGGTCGGGTCGCCCGACTCCGTCACCGGTTTCTCCGCGGAGCTCGACGCCCTCACTTCCCGTGTCGACCATAGTGCCGTGCGCCGGCTTGAGTCGAGTGCCCGTCGTCGGCGCAAAGTCGTCCGTGCCCTACAATCCGACGACCGTTGGCAGGAGGAAGAGGAAGTCCGCGCACGGTTGCGGCGCCAGGTTCCGTTGCCAACGACGGACAACTTCCCGGTCGCGGACCCGCCGTCGGCCGACGATGGGGTCGAGAACCTCCCGTTGTTCTTCGATCGACGGGCGGCCCCGGTCGCGTTGGCCGAGGGGTTAGGCGGATGGGAACTCCTCGAACTTCGACCCGGCGGTGGGGTGGCCCGATCGCTGGGGGTCCTTCCGCCTCCCGACCGACCTCCCGAGATCGAGGCCGCGGCCGCCCGTTTGATGCGAGGCTACCTCCGCTACTGGCTCGAGCGCGACGCAATGTTCGGTGCCGTGCACCTTCGCATGCTCGACTCGACCGAAGGCACGGTGACCGACTGGGTCGAAGAAGAGCTCCGCGCGATCGGGGCCTTGGTCCTCGCCCGAGCGGAGGTCCGCGCGAAGGTCCGCCGAGGGGTGGTCGACCGGCTGACGCGGGCCGAACTCCTCGACGGGATCCGTGCGAGCGATCAAGATCTTCTCGACCGCGCGAGCTGGGGGGACCGGTTCTAACCCGGCCCGGGCGCGGGAAACTTCTGCCCGAGGGCTCTCTCGAGGTCTGCGACCAAGCTCGACTCGTCCTCGGCACGCCATCGGGACCCGGTGGGCACGACCGGGGAGGTCCAGCGTTCGGGGGCCGGTTCGTTCGTCCCGACTCGATACTCCTCCCTCCAGGGTTTCGGGAGAAGTTCCGTATCGTCCGGCGCGGAGAACCCCCCCAGGAGGAGTCCGGCGCGCGCCAGCACCCGGGTGACCGAGCTGGCCCGGTAACCTCCGCCGCCCGTCACGAGCAGACGTCCGCCGGTCAGTTCCCGCGCAAGCTCGAGGACGGTCGACTCGATCTCCGCGTACGCCGCGGGAGTGTATTGGAGCTGCGCGAGCGCATCGCCCACGTGACCGTCCACGCCGTGTTGTAAGACGATTAGGTCCGGGCGGAAGCTCTGCAGAAGCGGAGGTACGAGGCGGTGAAACAGCGGCAAGAGCGCTTCGTCGCCGGAGCGTGGGGGCAGCGGCACGTTGACCTTCATCCCCGCCCCGTCCCCCCGGCCGGTTTCGATCGGGAAGCCCGTGCCGGGGAACAGGGTGCGACCGTCCTGGTGGAAGTCGATGTCGAGCACCCGGCCCGAGTCGTAGAATCCGTACATCACGCCGTCACCGTGGTGGGCATCGATATCGAGGTATGCGACGCGATGCCCCGCGCTCACCGCGCGCCCCACGGCGATCGCGACATCGTTGAAAATGCAGAAACCGCTCGCGCGGTCGGGGTGGGCGTGATGGAACCCACCGGCGGGATGGAACGCCGGTCGGGAGGTTTCCCCGACCCGGTCCACGCTACGGACCGCCCCCTCGACGATCCGGGCCGCCGCGTCGAAGCAGCCAGCGAACGACGGCGTGTCGCCCGCGTCCAAGTAGATCGGTTCCTCGAAACCGCTGGCTCGCTCGACCCGAGCGAGGTACTCTCCTCGATGGAACGATTCGAGAGTGGTCCGAGAAGCCGGCGCGACGGATCGGATCCACTCGATCGCGTTTGGGTCCTGGTCAGCGACTGTCGCCTCGAAAAGGGAGACCGCGAGCGCGCGGCTGGTCTCGGAGAACGGGTGCTGCGGTCCCAGGTCGTAGTCTCGGAACCGGTCGTCCCAGACGACCGTGAGCGTGGGCGTCGGCACGGGAGCGTCCTCAGGTCGCGGGTCGCAAAAACCTCGTTGGGGGAGATCGGTGGGCTCGACCCGTGCCCGAACTGCCTCGGGCCACCGGCAGCATTAAGAGTCGCCCGGGGTCGCACTGCCCGAGGAAACGATGGGGGTCGAGGACGACGTCTCGGCGAACGCGGTCAAGGTCTACAAGACGATGAAGGACCTCGGCAACGCGTCCGAGGAGAAAATGGGCAACGCCGAGCGGATCACTCAATCGGCGAAGCTCCCGAAGAACATGGTCCTCAACGCCCTCCAGGAACTCCAAGCGAAGGGGTACGTGCGCCGACGGGCCCGCGAAAAGGCGGCGGGTTACTATCTCATCCGATAGGCGGGTCGCCGCCGTAGACCGGGCTCTGAGCCCTTCGGCCCCACACTTTTTCGAGGAGGCGGCTCGTGGAGCGGAGCGTAACTTCGGTCACCGCACTGACTCGGGCGACCTGGGCGCGCGACCGGCGCTCGCCGTGCCGTTCGGCGGCGATGTAGATCAACGCGGCCACCAATCCGTGAGGGGACAGCCCGGACAGCTCCGGGTCGTCTCGTGCGTCGTCGAGCATCGCCTCGACGGTCGAACGGACCGGCGGGGAGAGCGCAAGCTCTTGGGCGTACCGGCCCAAGAACGCCTTCGTTCCGACGCCGGGGACCGTGAGGCCGGTGCCGCGCTGAATGACCTTGAACGTCCTTCCGACCTCGGACCGCTTCGCGGAAACGGCGTCGGAAACCTCTCCGAGCGTACGGGGGATCGAATATCGACGGCAGGCGACGTAGACCACCGCCCCGACGCTTGCCGAGAGGCTACGGCCCCGGAGCAGGCCCCGGTGCTTCGCTTCCGTATAGACATGGGCGGCCTCCGCCTGGATCACGGGGGGGAGTCCGAGCCGCTCCGCGGCGGCGGCGATCTCGCTGCGGGCCGGCGAGCGGTCGAGCGGGCCCTCCGATACGCGCGACGTTTGTCGCTGCATCACGCGCTTGAGATGTTGGAACTCGTAACGACGGTGCCAGTCGAGTCGTTTTCCCTGGCCGTCCCGCGCGGTCGAGAGGGTCGAGCCGAGCGCCCGCTTGGAACCTCCCGGAGGAACGAACGGACCAATCCCGCGGCCGCTCCCTTCGGATCCGGCCAATTCGACGGGCGGGGGTGCGGTCGCCAAAATCTCCGTCGTTTCGAACACCAATCCGCATTCCGCGCAATGGGTCTCTGCCCGGATCGGGTCGACGATCCGATGCGAGCTGTGACACATCGGGCATAATGGCCCGTGGTCGGCGCCTTCGCTGGCCCCCTCCAGGGGTCGCATGCTAGACCCTGGCACGGTAATACCTAACGCGACACTAGGCTATGAGCTCTTTACCCGAGTTCTTCCGCCTCGAAGCACCCCCATTCCCGGTAAACCTATTTCTCGGGTGCCTACTACGTCCTTTTTGTGAGAACAGGTCTGCTGCTGGCCGGGCTGGCCGTTGCGGTCATCGGCGTCGGGGTAATCCTGGCCTCGCTCTCGTTCCCCACCGGTCCGTCCGGCACCCAGCTGGACACCCTTTCGGCTCCGACCATCCAGGCGCATGCGACCCTGCTGGAGGAGGTGGTCGGAGTGAACGAGTCCTCCGCCCAGGTCAACCTCGTTTGGGCAGCCTCACAGGAGATGGACGTCGCGCTGTACAGTCCCGGGCCCTGCCCCCATTCCGGCGGAACGTGTCCGACCGGCGCCCCCATCATTTCCTGGGTGGGCGACACCGGGAAGTGGTCGGCCTCCGGGTCGCTCTCGTTTCCTCTCTATCTCAACCTGACCAACCCGAACGGCACGATCGCGACCTTCTCGGGAACGCTGGTCGAGACGTATTCCACCAGTGTGCTGACGGACCCGACGTGGAGCCTTTTCGTCCCGCTCCTCGGCGCGGTCGTCCTTATCGCGATCGGCGGGGTGGCCATTTTCCTCGGGATGTTCCTCGGTCGGGGAGTGTATTCGGGATCAACGGCGCCCCCGACCCGGTACGACGGATGGGACGAAGAGTACGAGGGGGACGATCCCGACTTCGACTCGATACCGGAAGACGACGAACCGACCAAGCCGGACGACGATTAACGGCCGCTCGGACGCCCTCACTGCCCCCAGAACGGCTGGGTCGGACGATGCAGCCGTGCGACCTCTTCGAGAATCTCCTCCTCCCGGGGCGTGAGTCCCTGACCCCGCAACGCCCGGGCCGCCGACTCGGGGATCGAAACGAGCAGTCGATCCCCCTCTTTCAGGTTGCGTCCGATCACGGCGCCTTCGATCGAGGCCGCGACCTCGCTGAGCTCCTCCGCCGCCGCTACCGACTCACCGTCCTTTTGGAGACCCCGTAGGACCCCGACCTCCGAGCCGTCGACCTTCATGAGGCGAACCCCGGGGCGAAGGGTGCCGCCCAAGACCTTGATGCCGACGATCGCGGGTTTCGAGGCCCGGAACACGTACCCGGGCAGCACCTCGATCTTCGCCGGATGGACGAGCTCGAGGCGTCGCTGAGCCTGCAGCGCCCGCAACCGCTCGTCCCTCCATTTCGAGTACTCCTCGATGACCCGGTACATCACGTCGCCCCGGAAGACCCGCACCGGTCCCGCGTCGCCCTCCGGCTGAGCGTCGGGAAGCACCGGGACGTTGAACGCAAGAACGGCGCGGTGGGTCGGGTCCTTCACGGTCGCCATCCGGATGATCGTCGGCCGCCCGACCGGCCCGACGGTCGCCTCGTGGACCGGGATCTTCCCCTCTCGGCACTCGAACGCGAGGGCCTCGAGCCCCCCGAGCGCGTCCGCGCAGATCGCCACGCCGCTCTCGGCGAGCTCGGCCACCGGCTGGGTCTCCTGGGCCAGCGCGGCACGGGTCCGTTCGGTCTCTTCGGAAGAGTGGACGACCTTCAGCAGTCCGCCGGGCATCGCGTCCTCGATCCCGGTCGCGGCGAGATACACCCCGGCGGCGGCGAGGACTTCGTCGAACGAGCGGAGTTTCACCTGCTTCGACGCGGTGCCCGGCTTCAGCGGGATCGGCCGATAGATCCCGCGCACCCGGGTCGAGAACGGTTCGGTCCGTCCGGTCACGACGATCTCGTCGCCGACCTTGAGGCGGCCGTTGTAGACGATCACGTTGCCGACCGGGCCGATCCCCTTCTGGTCGCTCCGTTCAAGTATCGTCGCTTCCCCTCCTTCGGTCACGAGCGCGAGCTCCTCCTGAAGGAACCGTTGGGCGAGCCCGACCAAGAGTGCGATCAGTTCGGGCACCCCGACGCCGCTTTTCGCGGAGACGGGAACGATCCCCACGTTCCGGGTGAAGTCACTCACCCGGTCGTACCGGTCGGCCGAGAAGCCGAGCCGAACGACCTCCTCGGCGACAGAGTACAGGTGCTGGTCGAGCGATCGTCCGAATTCGGCGCCCCCTTTCGCCACCTGCTCCGCCAGGGGGACGACGGTCCCGGTCTTCCGCCACCCGGCGAGCAGGTCGATCTTGGTGAGCGCGATCGCGAACGGGGTCTTCTCGTGCCGCAGGATCTGTATCGACTCGCGCGTCTGTGGCATCAGTCCCTCGCGAACGTCCACCACGAGGATCGCGAGGTCGGCGAGTGCGCCCCCGCGGCGGCGTAGCGTCTCGAACGACCGGTGGCCGGGGGTATCGACAAAGAGGAGGCCGGGGACGGAGAGCTGCTCCCGGGTCAGGATCCCCTCGCAGAGCCGTCGGAGTGTCGGACCGGGGACTTCGATCGCTCCGATGTGCTGGGTGATCCCGCCCGCCTCCTTGGAGGCCCGCACGCTACCCGCGATGCGGTCGAGGAGGGTCGTCTTCCCGTGGTCCACGTGACCCAGAAGGGAGACGATCGGCTCTCGGAGTTCGGCCACGGTCGTGCGACGGGATTCGAACCATTAGCGTTTCTGGGGTGGCGGCCCGCGCTCGAGCTCGACTTGCGCACGGTATTCGGCCGCCGCCCGTTCCGGGGCAACGGGGTTCACGGGGACGCCCGCCCCAAGGTCGTAGCCGTCGGCCCGCACGAGCCGGGGGGCGACCTCGACGTGCCAGTGGAAACTGCCCTTCGCGGGCGTCGGGGCCTCCCACCCGTGGACGAACCAATTGTACGAGACATTCGGTTGGATCCGATCGAGCGCGCGGAGCACGACGGGCAGCAGCTCCGCGAGCCGGTCGATCTCTTCGTCCGACGCGGTCGCGAAGTTGGGCGCGTGTCGGTCGGGCACGATCCACGCCTCGTACGGGTGCTCGGATGCGAACGGCGTCAGAACGACGAACCGCTCGTCCGTGAGGATGAGGCGGTCCGCGGCTCGTGCCTCCGCGGCGACCATCGATTCCAACAGACAACCGCCGCCGTTCGAACCCGCTGCTCGAAGAAACGCGTCGGACTCCTCCAGAAGACGTGGCGGCACGCTCTCGGTCGCGAGGATCTGCGCATGGGGATGGGTCAACGTTCCACCGGATTCCGGGCCCTGGTTTTCGAACAGCAAGACCGACGCGATCGAGGGTCGATCCGCCGCCGCCCTTACCCGTTCCCGAAGGAATCGGAAGAGCTCGCGGAGATGCGCGGGCGATAGGTTCGGCATGCTGGGAGCATGGGTGGGGCTTTCGATCACGACTTCGTGAGAACCAAACCCCGGAGCTCGGAGGAAACCGGGGACTTCTGCGGGCCGGTCCGGGGGCACCGCCAAGGCGACCGTCGGGAACTTGTTCGGGATCGCACGAATCGTCCAGCCGGGCCCGTTTGCCGGGGTTCCGGTCGGGCGCACCGCCGCGAGCTCGGCGGTCGTGCGGGCCTCGTGCCCCGCACAGAACGGGCAGTCCGGGTCGTCGAGGCGGGGAGTGGGTTTCGCGTACTCGTTCGGCCGCGCCAAGCGGCCCTCGGCCATGATCCGCCAGCGGCCGGTGATGGGGTCCTTCCGGAACTCCGACATTCGCTGTTCCCGCGAGAGTCTCGTCCCTATTGAGGGGGAGGAGTCGTACCCGAGGGCGTATCGGCGGGTGGGGACGGTCGTCGGAAGTCGTCGAGCGAAACCTGGCGTTGTCGCCGTTCGGAGAGTCGCTCGGTCTTGACCGACAACGTACGGATCGACCGACCGCGGGCCGCGCGCTCGGTCTCCCACAGCTCCCGAGCGAGGCGGGCGGCACCGGCCCCGAGGGAATCCGCACCTTCATGGGCCGCCCCCAGCGATCGGCTCCGTTGGGACCGGGTGAAGTCGCTCCATCGGAACGCGACCCCGACCGTCGCGTACCGCAGTCCTTCCTTCTCCAGGCTGACGGCGAGGTCGTGGGCGAGCTCGCGGACGGCGGGTTCCAACTCCTCCCAGCGGTCGATATCTCGTGGGAAGGTGCGGTCCGTAGAACGGGACCGAGGGCCGGTCTCCTCCTCGACCGTGTCCCTCCCCTCGCCCCGGGCGATCGCGATGAGCTCGCGGGCGAACGGACCGACTCGGCGAGCGAGCTCCGACGGGCGCCGGACCGCGAGCTCCCCGATCGTGCTGACACCGGCGGCACGGAGGACCGCTTCGGTCTTCGGCCCGACGCCCGGGATCGCTCGGACCGAGAGCGGAGCGAGGAACGCCGCCTCGGTGCCCTTCGGCACCACCAAGATCCCTCCCGGTTTCGCGCGGTCCGTCGCGATCTTCGCCACGACGCGGGTGCTCGCTGCCCCGATCGACGCCGGCAAGTTCAGTTCCCTCCGGAGCGCGAGCTGGACCTGCTCCGCCACCTGGCGCGCCGCGTCCGGTGTCTCGAGGTCGAATCCCAGGACCGCCTCGTCAATGCTCTGCGGGGTCATCTCGGCAGTGAAGCGCCGAAGGAGGGCTCGGACGTCGGTGGCGATCCGAGCGTACTTGCCGTGATCGGGGGCGATCCAAGTCGCACCGGGGCACAGCCTCGCGGCCTGGCCGGCGGGCTGTGCACTGTGGACGCCGAACTTTCGCGCTTCGTAGCTCGCGGACAGGACGACCCCCCGCGTCGGTCCGTCCGTAGGGGGCGGTCCCACGATCACGGGCTGCCCGACGAGATCCGGTCGTTCCCGGAGTTCGCACGCGACGTAGTACGCGTCGAGGTCGACGTAAACGGCCCAGCGCATCCGGATCCCGAGTGCGCGAAGGACCGGGTCGGACTTGGCGGTTTCGTGGGGACGACTACGCGCCCCCGAAATCGACGGCCTTGGCGTCCACGACCAATCCGGTGGGCCCGATGGAGTACGGCTGCACGGTCCGTGCGTGGGACGTTCGTCGCATCTTGAGGATCCGAAGGGAGAGTCCGACCCGGTGCCCGTCCGGACCGGTGCTGTAGCCCAGGAGGAGGACCCCGTCGGAGACGTACTCGGAGAGTCCGTCGCGACTGACCTCGGGATGGAGCGGGTCCGCCTCCGCCGTGAGGACCGTGGTCGCCCCCGCCTGCCGACACGCCCCCGCGAGCGCGAACAGGGTCGCGCGTCGGCTCGGCTCGTCGTCGCTGAGCATGTTCAGCAGCGAGACCGAATCGACGACGATCCGTTGCGCGCCGAGGCTCGCGAGCTCCTTGCCGAGCTCGCCCTGCACCCGGTGCAGACTTTGACGTGTCTCGCGGGGGTCGAGCCGAACGACCTTCAACATCGCCTTCTCCACCGCCGCGTCGACGGGCCAGCGAAATTGCCGGGCGCTCTCGAGCAGTTGGGGGGTGTCCTCCTCGAGGGAGAGAAAAACACCCTTCTCCCCCTTGGCGACCCCGGCGAGGAGGAACTGGAGCCCGAAGCAGGTCTTTCCGGTTCCGGGAAGCCCGGTCACGAGCACGACGTGGCCCGCCGGGAAACCTCCCCCCAGCATCTCGTCGAGCCCGTCGATCCCGGTCGGGACCTTCCGGTGCTCCGCCTCAGATCCGCTCATATTGCGTCGTCACCAACCCGTTCTTCGCGTTGACCCGGATCACGAAGCGACCCTGATGTTCGGCCGGTAGGCGCGAGAGCACCGGCATGAACTTGTCGATCAGCATCGTGCGCTGCCGGTGCGAATGACTGGGGCTCGAGACCCAGTTGAAGTGCAGCACCCCGTCCACCGAATCGATGACGGCCTGTTCGATCGCGGGCGGTGCCACCCCCTCCGAAAGGATCAGGTAGACGAGACCTCCCCACCGCTTCGCCCGGCGGCGCAGGCCCTTGAGGAGCGTGAGGACGTCCGCCGCGTCGACCCCCCGTCGCACCAGGAGGTCGGTGAGCGAGTCGATGATCACGAGTCGGTTGTCGCCGCACTCCTCCACCGCCTCCGCGAGCGCCTGCAGTGGCCCCTCGGGGGGAGCGACCGATGCGGGAGCGCCCGACAAGAGCGGGCTCGTGACCGACGACCACGCGGTCGGCACCACGGTGTCCGCAAAGTACGACGGCGAGAGGTCGCGGAACGTGAGGTGGCGCCCGAGCACGCTCGGGTACGTCCCGTCGAACGCGCCGCGCAATTCGCTCATCACCTGCTCGCGCGAGCGGCTCGTGCTGAGGTACACGACGGAGTCCGGGAAGACGAACGGTCCCTTGGCGCTCCCGAGGTAGAACTGGTGCAGTTGCGGGTCATCGTAGCGGAGCATGAGGTGGACCGCCGACGTGAGTGCGAACTCCTCGTGGCCGGCACCAGCCCCGCCGAACAATAGCACGACCGAGCCGGCCGGAAGGCCGCCGCTGAGGTAGTCGAAGTCGGGCACCCCCGTGGGTATCCTGGCCGGAATGTCGCCGGCCTCCACGGAGCGGAACGGTCGGGGCACGGCGCTCGGGAGCACGAACGGCCGGGGTGACTCCATCGCCATTGAAGAACGGCTCCGGGGGGTTCGAGCCCCGAGCGAGGTATTAGTAGGCTCGCTTCGACTCCTCTCCCACGGCGGCCGGAGCGGCCCCGTTCTTCAGGAATTCGCGAAGAAGGACGGTAGCGTACGCTCCCTTGGGTAAGGCGAATCGAAACGAGGCGCCGGCGTCGGACGAGTCGAGGGCGAGGGGCGGAGTGGGGATTTGTATCGGGCGCCATGCTCCCTTGCTCGCGACCTCCGGGGCCGACGTCGCACGGAACATGGAACGTTCGACCCCCTCCTGCCGGAGCACCTGATCCAACTGCTCCAACGGGCGGTCGATTCCGTTCGGGGTTTCGTAACCGACCAGCGGGCCGGCGACCAGCGCGCGACCTTTGAGCACCAGGTCCGCGCACTCGGTCAGATTGTCGGACCCGACGGGCGCGGCGGCGGGCCCGCGCACCGTTCCGTCGCGTGCGAGCCGGACGATTCGGTCGCCGACCGTCGGGCGGTCGAGCGGCAGCCCCGCCGCGTGGCGCGCGGTCAACCACTGATTGAAGATCACGGACTGGAACGCGTGGACGAACAGGGTGCGGAGGTCCCGCGAGAGCGCCCGGAACGCGCGCTCGGGGGGATGGCCCCGAGCGAGATGCTCGAGCAGCGTGCGCTCGAATCGGTACTCCCGGGGGAACTCCCGCAGGGCGCGCGCGGCGTCGTGGTGTTCCGCGTACGCTCGCCGGGCCGCATCTCCGACCCCCGGCGCACCGTCCTCGGGGCGGTCGGTCAGGTAGACGTCGACCGCGCGCGCGAGGTCTCCTCGGACGACCCAGCGCCCGACCTCCTGGGTGATCGGGCGCACCTCACCGAACCGTTGGGGCCCGAAGAAGTTCGGGACCCCTCCCAGCTCCCGCAGCGCGTGCTCCGTGGTGCGGAACGCGGCGAGGGCCTCGGGAACCGGGCGGGCCAGCTCATCGACGCGGAGCTCGAACGTGTTGCCGTAATGATGCCCCAGCACGAGCCCGTCCCGCGCACGATAGGCCTCGAGGAGCGTCACGTCGCGGAGTCCGAGTTCGCCGGTGGGCAGGGGCCCCCGGTAGGAGAAGAGCCGCTCCGAGACCGCTCGCCGGTCCTTCGTGCCCGACCACTGCACTGCGTGCGGAGCGAGCCCCAGCCGCCCAGCGACCGCCCCGGCGAGCTCGTGCTGCTCCCAATCCCGGCTGGTGAGCCGGAGCACGACGAACTGCCCGGCGTCGTCGGGATAGGGATAACTCGAGATCTCGGTGACCCGAAACTCGTCGGGGGTCGCTTTGAGCCGGCCCGGAACGCCCGGCGTCTGCGTCGCGTAAAATCCGAGACCGATGTGCCGTTCCGCCGCCGGAGGCTGCCAGCGGTCGCTCGCCACGAACGTGCCCACCGAGGCCATGATTAATAGAAGGGGGGGTCGTCCGCCCGGTATCGGCCGATGATTCAGGCAACGGCTCGCGTACTCAAGAACGTCATCGAGCTCAGGGTCGGCGAGGTGGTCTGGGAGTGCCGTCCGGTGCAGTCCTCCCAGGATGGATTCGGGAGCCGGATCGCCGCCCTCTTCTCGACGGACTATCACACGTACGTCCCGCCAACGTCCGACCTAGTGCACTCGACCGTGACCTACCATCGGAAGAACGACGAGATCCGGATCCACGTGGGCGACCAGACCTGGCGGACCGTCTCGACCCCGCACGGCCCTGTGACGATCGACTACAACGGGGTCGAGCTCACGATCAACGAACGCCTCACCGGGCGATTCGCGGTCTTGCGGGGAACTCACCCCGTCGGGGTCGGCCAGCTCGGGTTCCGTTCGTGCACGATCGATGAGTACCCGCCCGAGCTCGAACCGTTCCTCGCGAACCTCGCCCTGGGGTACTTGATCCGGACGCTCGCGTGGGAGCCGGTCTTCAACTGACGGACCTCACGGGTACGGCCGGACCGGCTTCGGTGGCCGAGGCACCGTCGCGCGAGTGCTCCGGGCCAACGGGTGGCGATGCACCGTCGGGTGCGGTACCTGGAACATGTGGTACGGGATTGGGAGCAGGAGAAGGCCCCCGACGATCACGGTGAACGCCCCGATCGAGTACGCGAGGTGGACGCCGTAGGTCGCGTACAGCCAGCCCCCGAGCAACGTGCCGATCAGCCCGCCGGCCCCGGCGACCGCACTGTAGAGCCCTAACGCGCGGCCCCGCGACGAGCGACCGACCAGCCGAACGAGGAACAGCGTGCTCGCGGTGCTGATGAACGCCCAGCTGACCCCGAGCAGCGCGTTGAGGAGCGTCAGCCAACCGAGGAGCGCCGGACTCCCGAGACCGAATAGGATGTAGAGCGGGCCCCAGAGGAACAGCAGCATGAGGAGCACCCGCGCGCCCAGGGACTCGAGAAAAACACCCTTTGGGGAGTGCTTGTCGACTGCTCGCCCTGAGTGAATGAACAACGCGGTCGACGCCGCGGCGGCGCCGAGATAGACGATGAAGACGCCCGCATCCGTGAACTTGGCGTCCTGCCACAGGAAAACCGGGAACGGCCCGTAGAAGATGTCGAACCCCACGCTCATCACTCCGAGCGCAGCGAGGAAGAGATACTCCTTTCCGGGGAGCTTGTCGGCGCTCGAGCGAGTCAGGTCGATGACCCCGACGACGCGGTTCCGTAACTGGTGGACGCGTTCGTTCACACTCCGATGCAAGTGCACCAGGTCCGCGACGCTGCGCCGCTCGATCCGCCCGTTCGGCTCCTCGATCCACGCCCACGCGATGCCGGCGGAGAGCAGCGCGAGCCCGCCCGACACGATGAGCAGCGCGGTCATTCCGTGGATCACGTTCTGATTGACCCCGACCACGAACAGCCAGACGAATCCGACCGCGAGACCCGCCGTCGTGCCCAGGCCCGAGATGAGACCGAACAACCCGATGTCGGTGGGCCACCAGCGCTTATGGCGGGTTTCGAGCAGGAGCATCGTGCCGATCGGCGCGCTGGCGGCCGAGGCAAGGCCCTCCACGATGTTGAGCCAGAAGTACGTGAGGATATCCTGCGCGAGGGCGATCGCGATGATCGCGAGTCCCGTCGCGAGGAACGAACCGACCAGGAAGTACTTCCGGTGGGCGACGCGGTCCGAGAGATTCCCCCAGAGGATCGTGAACGGGACCTGGCTCATCGCCGACGCCGCGATGATGATCGTGACGGCGAAGGGGGAGGCGTAGAACTTTTGGAGCGCGAGGAGGGGGATCAACGGCGCAGCGATCCCGTCCGAGATCGCGAGCGGGAGGTACGAGAGGAACCAGAGGTCGTTGGACGACGGACGGATCTTGGCGTGGGCCTTGATGTCCATGGTCGAGCGGCGAGCACCCCGGGGTGTCGGGAAGATTCCGACCTTCGGACGATAAAGACGGCGCTCTTGTGGCAGGCGAACGGAGTCGGAACGGGGCCGGCTCCGCCGCGGCCGAGTCGGTGTCGCTTACTTCAATGGCACCTTGAGCTCGACCAGGAGCGTGCGGTGTTCCTTCACGGAAATCCACTCCACCTTCAGGTACTCCCGTAGGAACTCGTCAGATACTCCGAGGGAGTGCGCCTCTTCGACGACAAACCGGTAGGCCTCGACCTCCGTCCAGCGCTTGACATAGCTCACGCCCGGCTCCCACAGGTTCGCGCCGCCCCGGCGCTGCCGGATGTGGCACAGTTCGTGGTAGATATCCATGAACAACATGAGCGCGGGACTGTCGTGAAGATGGCTCTTCCCGACGACGATGCAGTCGGACCCCGGAGAGACGACCGGGGTCCAGCGACCCCGGAACGACGGCGGGAGGTCCCAGGGCGCCACGTACATCCACATGTCCTCGTCGACGACCTCGATGCACGTGTCATCGAACAGCCGCGACCGCTTCGCGGGGTCGGGCTCGAGACGTTTCGCCGGCGGGAGCTTGTCGAGCCCGGGGAATACCGCGAGGAGAGGATGGCGGCCCGGAGGCATCTCCCGGCTCACGCGGAACCCCTTCGGAGCGTCGTCTTCTTTTCGGGTCTTTTTCGAGGTCGGGGGCATCGACCGAGGGCGAGGGCGGCCGATACATAAGTTCCGCTCCGAGGGCCCCGCCGGCCGCGAGCGGCATCGCTTTTCCCGCTCGCGCCTTCTCCCACTTCGTGGCCGCTCGAACCGCGACGCTCACCCTCGTTCCGGGCGTTCGCGTCGGACAGGCCGAAGCGCCGGGCGGTTCCAGCGGAGTTACCGTAACGCTCTTCGACGCTCCCGCGCCCACCGTGATTGACGTTCGGGGGGGCGCGTCGGCGACGTACGACACCGCTTCGCTCTCGCTCGACGCGACGTTCGGACGTCGTTGGGCGATCTTCTTCGCCGGTGGCAGCTTGTACGGTCTCGACGCGGCCCGGGGTGTTCGTACTCGAATCCTCGAAACGGGAGGTGGACACCGGGCGTTCCAGAACCCGATCCCCGTCGTCCCGATCTCGGGCGCGGCGCTCTTTGACCTCCCGCAGGATATGGAGGAACTCCCGGACTACCTGCCCCTCGGATACGAAGCGGCGCGACGGGCGAGTCGGGATGCTGTAGCGGTCGGCCGCTTCGGCGCCGGCGCGGGCGCGACGGTGGGAAAATATCGGGGGCGCGGACACGCGATGCGCGGCGGGGTCGGCAGCGCGGCGAGCCGGGAACGGGGCCTCGGCTCGGTGGGGGTCCTGGTCGCGATCAATGCGGTCGGAGCGGTCCGGGACCCGTCCAGCGGTGCCTGGGTCGCGGGTGCCCGGGGCCCGCACGGGACGGTCATCCCACCGGACCGCCCGGCGCCGCACCGAGAGCGAGTGACCGGCACGACACTCGCCCTCGTCGTCACGGACCTTGGGATCGATCGGCCGACCCTCGCCCGGGTCGCGGCGATCGTCCACGCCGGCCTTTCCGCGGCGATCCGGCCGTTTCATAGTTCGACCGATGGGGACGTGCTCTTCGCCGCGACGACCGGGGGGTCGTCGCCCCGCGTCCGAGAGTCTCGACCGGGCGAAGTGGCGGACCGACTGGGTGCTCGCGCTTCCGCGCTCGCCGTCGAGGCGGTCCTCGGCGCGGTCCGGTCGGCCAACCGGGCAGAGTGACCCTATTCCGCCGCCGTTCGGCGCAACGGCGTGCCCCGGAGCCCCCGGATCAGGTCCGCCTTCGTGACGATCCCCTGGAGATCCCCTCGAGTGGCGACGAGCACCGCCGGATAGCGCCCGAGCAACCCGGGGAGAAGGTCCGCGGGAAAGCCCTCGTCCACGACCGGGTATGCCGCCTCGAGGACGTCCCGGACGCGGGTGCGACGAGACGACGGCTGGGCCAGGGCCCGGAGCAACGCGGATTCCGAGAGCGAGCCGACGACCTTCCCTCCGTCAACGACCGGCAGCTGCGAGAAGGCGCCGCCCTCCAGGCGTTGGGCCGCTGTGGTGAGGGTCGCGGAGGATTCGACCGTGACCAGCGACCGGTTCATCAGGTCCCCCACCGTTAGCCGCGGGGCGGCGAACCCCTCCTGAGCCTCCAGGTAGGAGAGGATCTGCTGGACCAGCTCGTACGACGGCCGAATCTGGCCCCGCTCGATCCGGGAGAGGGTGGCGTCGCTGCGGCCGACCGCTCGCGCGAGCTCGCCTAGGGAGATTCCGAGCGCGAGGCGTCGTTTGCGGATCTCGGTGAGGGTGTCCATTCGGGGTCGTGGGGCACGGCCGATCGAGGTTATGGCCCTTGGGGCGCTCGAGCGGAGGCCCGGTCGAGTTCCCGAAAGGGAAAAGACCCGGCGGCCCCTTCCGTGACTGTACCGATGGACGCCCCGGCCCGGCGCATCTCGTGGATCAGCCCACCCCCGGAGATCTGTACTCTCTGCAAGGAGCCGCTGGGCAATCCGGAAGAGACCAGTTCCTGGAACGGGAGTCCCGCACACCGAGACTGTGTACGCGTGCACTTGCTCCAACGCGACCCGGCGTTCCGCGAATCGGCCGATGGCTCGGAGCCGAGCGACGACGTCGGGGACTCGCTCGACGGAGTCCTCCCTCGGGACGACGACGAGACGGACTTCGACTGACGTCTAACCGTCGCGCCCCTCGGCCCGCAAGCGGGACCCTCCGCAATCGTAACCCATAAGAAGGGGGGGCCCGTGGTCGGAATAAGCCGCCAAGGCTTCCGAAGAGGGAGACCCCATGCCCGAAGTTGTAATCACGTGCGACTGGACGATGATGAGCAACCACCACGGGAAGGAGTTCCTGGGTTTTGGGACAACGACCCCCGCCTACATCCTTCCCGAGAAGGTCTACGCCAAGATGTTCTACCCCGCGATGGCCTGCGACGAGAACGGGTACCCGCAGCAGGCCCCATATGGCATGCGAAAGATCGAAGCCTCGCTCATGGACGCGGGCTTTGACGCGCGGATCGTTCACCCGAGCCACCTGGGCAAGTACATGCCCGGTGAGGCGAAGGTTCTGCTCATCTCGGGCCACGATTACTTCGGCCTCAACCCCCCGAGCTCGACGTTCGGGGGCGTGATGCACAAGGAGCCGCTCAATTCGGTCAATTTCAAGCGCATGCTGAGTCAGCCAGCGGTCGTCGAGGCTCGCAAGCAGGGACTCAAGATCATCGCGGGTGGCCCCTGCGCCTGGCAGCTCGCACCGGCGACCCGGTTCAAACTCCCGTGGATCCAGGAGTTCCTCGACTCGATCGGTGGGATCGACACGGTCGTCGAGGGCGAAGCGGACCTGTTCGTCCGCGAGATCGTCCAGAAGGCACTCCGCGATGAATTCCTCCCCCCGCACGTGGTCATGAGCGCTCGGGAGGCCCCGAAGGTCGAACAGATCTCATCGATCCGATTTCCGAGCGTCAACGGCCTCATCGAGATCGGCCGAGGCTGCTGCCGGGGATGTTCGTTCTGTTCGGTCACCACCCGGCCGACGCGATGGTATCCGCTCGAGAAGATCGAACAGGAATTGCAGGTCAATGCCAAGATCGGCGTGCGCAAGGGGTTGCTCCACTCGGATGACGTCTACTTCTACGGCAGCCCGAACGTCATGCCGCACGAAGAGAAGTTGATCCCGCTACTGAAGCTCGCGAAGAAGTACTACGAGCAGGTCGGCTGGAGCCACGTCGCGATCGCGTCACTCATGACGAAGCCGAAGCTCCTGCAGAAGTGCGGCGAGGTCCTCCTCGACGAGAAGCAGGACTGGTGGGGGGTCGAGGTCGGTGTGGAGACCGGTTCGCCCCGGATGGTCACCGCCGCGATGCCCGGAAAGGTCGCCCCGTTCAAAGCCTCCCAGTGGCCCGAGCTGGTCGTCCAAGCCGCGGGCCTGATGAACGACAACAAGGTCTATCCGGCGTGCACGTTCATCGTCGGTCTCCCTCAGGAAACCGAGGACGACGTCGCCAAGACGATCGACCTCATCGACGACCTGTGGGACTTCAAGGCGATCCTGGTCCCGATGTTCTTCGTGCCGCTGGGCCACCTCAAGTCGCGGGACTGGTTCAGCCGTGACAAGCTCTCTCCGCTTCAGGAAGAGCTCCTCAAGCGGGCGTTGACCCACGGCCTACGCCAGTCGCGGGGCCTCCTCAACGACTTCTTCGACTGGGAGGGCAACCACACCCGGCTCTACCGGACCGGCTTCTTGGGCTTCATCAACTTCCTCGAGGGACTGGCGAAGCTGAACGGACTCTACAGCCCCGCCCAACGCACGGGTCGCGAGATCGCCGACCCGAACCGGTACCCCGACCGCCTACCGATGCCGACGATCCCGGTGCGCGAATAGCGCCGCGACTAGGCCTCGTCCTCAGGGAACTCGGCGACCGGGACGGACGCCGGGGGAAGCGGAAGGCCGGCCCGATACGGCGCCAATGCCGTTCGCCCGCCGACCCCCGGCGTTTCGATGACGCTCAACCGTGTCTCCCTTCCGTTACCGTCGTAGGCGCGCCACGCCCCGGGGCCGTAGGGGGCGCCGAGGATCAAGTGGCGACGCCCCCAACTCCGGAACAGTCGGAGGTCGGCGTCCGACGGATGGAGCGCCCCCGACGGATGCGAGTGGACCGTACCGGCGACCGATAGGTCAGCGTGGAGCATCCAGAGTTGGAAGTTCGCGTGGCGGCGCCCGGCGGTCGTGCCGGGGAGCAGCAGCAACTCGCTGATCACCCCCGGTGGCTCCGCCCGCAGGACTCCGCCGAACTCGTTGGGATACGCTGACCGTGCGCTCGCGAGCGCGCTCTCGAGGGCACGGCGGGTGATCGCCGTCGGGGTGTCCCCGAGTTTCGGCCCCCCGGGGGGCCGTTTACGTTGGGGGCGGAAGATCGGCAATCGTCGGTCCCTCCTCAGCGAACTCCTCGGACCAGGGAAGGATCCGCTTCCCCCGAAGCCGTTGGAAGAATCGGGAGCCGAACCGAACGAGCACCGCCCTCCGCGGGGAACGATAGATGGTGACCGGGGTCGTCGGCGATAGTCGGAACTCGCTTTCCCCGTCGGCGACCACGATGGCGCCGGGGGACTCCTCGACGGGCCGGAGGCGGATCGTCCGCATCGGTTCGAGGACGAGCGCCCTCGGGTCGGTGCGGAACGGGGCGATCGCCGCCAGCACGAGCGTGTCGATCGCGCTGTCCACGATCGGTCCGCGGGAACTGAGCGCGTAGGCGGTCGACCCCGTGGGGCTCGCGACGATCAACCCGTCGGCCCGTAGCCGCCCCGCCACGTGGCCGTCGAACGCTATCTCGAACAGACCCATCTTCGCGACTGCGGCGGAATGGACGACGAATTCGTTGGTCGCATCGGGGAGCGGCTGGGATCCGATCTGGGCGGCCAACTTCATCCGGTCCTCGAGGAAGTAGGACCCCTTCAGGAGGCGCTCGACCGCCCACTCGAACTCCTTCGGGCGTCGGGTCTCCACCTCCGCGAGCACTCCGACGGTCCCCGCGTTGATCGGAAGCAGCGGGGCGTTCGAGCGGCGCAGTGCGTGTAAGAACGTCCCGTCGCCTCCGATCGCCATCAGCACGTCACAGTCGATCCGCTCGAGCGGCACGTGCGGTCGGGACGGATCGACCCGAGCGACCTCGTCGCTGAGCAGCACCTCGGCCCGGTTCCCAACCAGCGAGAGGAGCTCCGCTGCGAGGTCGTGAACCTTTGGTTTTTCCGGGTGGCCGGTGAGGCCGATCCTCACAGATACGACTCCTGGGCGACCTTTTGGTACGCCGCATCTCCCCACGCGAAAACGCTCGTCCGACGGTCGAGTCGAAGCGGGAACGAGTCGATCGAATGTCCTCGAGCGTCGGCGAAACCGCCGCCGGCCTCGAGCAGGATGCGATACGCCGCGGCGATGTCGGTGGCCCGAAGGTCCGAGGCTTCCGAGTGATTCTCGAAGAGGTAGCCGTCGGCGCTGCCCTGCGCGACCATCAGCAATTCCTGCGACGCGCACCCGAGAGAGCGGACGCGTCGCGCCTTCCCCGCGGCGCGGACCGACCGCTCGGTCGCGTTCCGACCCAGGTTGACGAACAGCATCTCGGTCTTCGGGTTCCACGGTCGAGTGTGGATCGGCCGTCCGTCCTGGTACGCTCCCGCCCCTCGGCTCGCCCACCAAGTCGTTCCGTGATGAAGGTCCCGGACGAGCCCGGCCTCGATCCCGGCGAGGTCGCTCTTCCCGAGCGCAAGGGACACGGTGAAGAACGGCTGGTTGCGCAGTGCGTTGTGGCTTCCGTCGATCGGGTCCACCACCAAAGTACGGTTCCCGCCCCGCGCGACGTGCCCGATCTCCTCGGACAATAGGTCCCAGTCGACCCCTTCGGCGTCGAGCATCCGAAGGATCTCTGCCTCCGCCAACCGGTCGAGCTCCTCCGTCGGCGTTCCGTCGGCGCCCATCGCGACGACGTCCGCACGGCGCGGTGAACTCCGCGCGTCGCGCACGACCCGGTGGACCGCTACGCTCACCCGGTAGAGGACCTCGAGCTCCGGCGGCGGTGCCTCGGGCACGGCCGCGGGACGGACGCCGGACTAAAGACGCCTTCTTCGAGGACGCGGGGCGCCGGAGTCGGCATGACGTTATGTGGGAACGCCGCTCGGGCCGTCGATGGAACTCCAGTTTCTCGGGGGCGCCTCCGAGGTCGGCTCGCTCGGACTTGTCGTCCGCGACCAGGGCCGCACGCTCCTCTTCGACTACGGGATGACCCCGACCGACCCGCCCAGTTACCCTCGACCGGCACCGGTGAACATCGACGTCGCCTTCCTCTCGCACGCTCACCTGGACCACTCGGGAATGACCCCGATCCTGAGTCGACTCCCCAAAGCGCGGATCGTCGCGACGCCCGTGACGATCGCGGTCGCCGACCTCCTGACGAAGGACGCGCTCAAGATCGCCCGTCTCGAGGGGTACCTCCCGCCGTACACTTCCCAGGACGTGCACGCCCTCCACACTCGTTTCACGGCGGTCGACCGCCGACAGACGTTCCGCCACAAGGGAATCGAGGTGCAGCTGACGCCCGCGGGTCACATCCCCGGGGCGTCGATGATGCTCTACAAAGGAGCGAAGGACGTCCTCTTCACCGGAGATATCCAAACGATCCCGACGCATCTGGTGGGCGCCGCGGAACCGTTGCAGTGCGACGTGCTCGTGATGGAGTCGACCTACGCCGGCAAGGAACACCCGGATCGAAAGGAGACCGAGCGGCGCTTTCGTGACAAGGTCGCGGAGACGGTCGAGCGCGGCGGGAAGGTCATCGTTCCCGCCTTTGCGGTCGGGCGCGCTCAGGAGGTTCTGATGTCACTCGCCTCGACCGGGTTCGAGACGTACCTGGACGGGATGGCGCGCAAGGTCAACTCGATCTACCTGAGCGCTCCGGAGTATCTCGCCGACTCGCGACGATTCCGTCGTGCCCTCGAGGGGGTCCATGTCGTCGAGGGCCCCGGCGACCGTCGGAAAGCCCTTCGGGAAGCCAACGTCATCGTCACCACCGGGGGAATGCTCGACGGCGGGCCGGTGCTCTACTACATCGGAGAGCTGTACCGGGACGCGAACAGCTCGATCTTCCTCACCGGATACCAGGTCGAAGGCTCGAACGGACGTCAGCTCATGGACGAGGGGACGCTGACGATCGACGAGACGACGATCCACCCCACCTGTGAGATCGACAAGTTCGATTTTTCGGCCCACGCGGGCCACTCGGACCTCGTCCGAATGGTCGAAGCCACGCACGCGTCGACGGTCGTCCTCATGCACGGCGACCACCGCGAAGCGCTCAAGGACGCGTTGCCGAGCTCGCTGGACGTGCTGCTTCCCGAGAACGGGAAGCCGTTCTCGCTGTGAGTTCGCCCGCGCGGTTAGTCAGGCCCGGTTTCTTGGCGTACCCCGTGGCCCCGTCGCCGGGGCCGCTCTTCCGCTCCCTCCGCGGCCGCTTCAGCGGATTCCGGCCCCGACTCGACGATTGCTTCCTCGAGGGGCGGCAGGTCTCCGCGCGGCGTAAGTAAGGAACGCAACGTCGTCCAGAGCGGGTCGATCCCCTCCCCGGTCGTCGCCGAGACCCGGGGGCGGGAAGTCGCTCGGCGGGCAAGGTCGGCCTTCGTCTCGACGTCGACGATCGGCAGGCTCGGGTACTCCTCCCTCCATCGTGCGAGGAGTGCCTCCTGTTCTTCGAGGGTGTAGCCCGACGAACCCGTCGGGTCAATGACGAACAAGACGACGGTCGCCGCCTGACCTACGGCCGTGGTCGCCTCCTCTTCGGCGAGGTTCGCCCTCCGGGAACGTCCCAGAACGCCCGGCGTGTCGAGGACCTGGAGCCGGTCGAACCCGAGGTCGGCGTGCCCCACGGCGATCGAGAGGGTCGTGAACGGGTAGTCGGCAACCTTGGGACGCGCCGTCGAAAGCCGGGCGACCAAAGAGGACTTCCCAACATTAGGGAAACCGGCCACCACGAGCGTTGGGGCCGACGGGTCGAGGTGGGGCCGGTCCCGGAGGAACTCGGTGATCGCGCGCAGGTTCTCGATGTCCCGGTCGACCTCCCGGACGAAGCTCGAGAGTCGGCCGTAGAAGGCGCGGATCTGATCGCCGAGCTCCTCGGAACCGGACGCGCGACCGGTCGCCCGCTCGGCGTCGTGGGCGAGCTCGCGAATCCGCTCCTCCGCCCGCCGCAGTCGCAGGAGCGACCGGTCCAAGGTCCCGTCGCCAAACGCTCCGGCGACCAATGCCTGCTCGAACTCCGTGAGGCCCGGTTTCGCGAATCGTCGGGCTTCCAGCCGCAGATGGCGGACGATCGTCGCGGAACTCCGCACGACCTTCAGCTTCGCGCGAAGACGATCTCGTTCGGGCTTGGTCTCGCCGTGCGGGGTGGCCAGAGATGCCCGGTGGAAGGCAGTGTCCAGGATCCCAACGGACGGAGGGGCCTTCCGTGGCGTGGACGACCGTCGCCGCTCCTTCACCCGCGCTCGCGCCACGCCCGTTCCCTCGCGCGAGGGAACCCGGGAGGTCGAATACGTTTGCTCCGAGCCGTCGTTGGTGACACGAGACGATTTATCCCCGACCCCGCTCCGTCGCCCTCCGGGGAAGAGTCGTGCCTCGCTGGATTCCGAATGAACCCGGTGAGGAGGCATCGCTCCTCGAGGCGCTCGGGCTCTCGTCCGTCGATCAGTTGTTCTCCGACGTACCGAAGAAGGCGAGGATCGGTCGTCTCGGGGTAGGACCGGGGCATGAGGAGCCCGAGGTAGTCCATGAGGTCGACCGAATCCTAGAACGGAACAAGCCGCTCTCGAAGTTCGCGAGCTTCGTGGGTGGGCGAATCGCCCCGCGGTACGCGCCGGCGGCGGTCGATTCGATCGTCTCGCGAAGCGAGTTCTACACCTCGTACACCCCCTACCAGCCGGAGGCCAGCCAGGGGATGCTGCGCGTCCTCTTCGAATTCCAGAGCCTTTGGGTGGAGCTCACGGGTCTCGACGTGGCGAACGCTTCGTTGTACGATGGCGCGACGGCCGCCGGCGAGGCGCTGCTGTTCTGCCAGCGTCTCCACGAGGGGCGCCGTTTCCTGGTCCCCGCGAGCCTTCCGTGGGAGGAGAAGAGCGTCCTCCGAAACTACGCGAGCGGCCCGCGCCTCGAGGTCGAGGAAATCCCTTACGACGATCGCACCGGCCGGCTCGATCTCGATTTTGTCCGCCGTGCCGTGGCGACAGGCGACGTCTTCGGCGTGCTCGCTGACGTTCCCAACGGCTTCGGCCACGTCGACGAGGGGGTCGCGGACCTGAAGGGGATTCTCGGCGATATCCCCCTGGCGGTCGAAGCGGACCCGCTCGCCCTCTCCGTACTTGAGCCGCCGGGAAACTACGGCGCGGACGTCGTCATCGGCGAGGGGCAGGGGTTCGGGATCGCTCCCTCGTTCGGGGGCCCACTTCTCGGGTTGTTTGCCTGTCGTTCGGCGCACGTACGATCGGCCCCCGGGAGGATCGTCGGGGCTACCCACGACGTCGACGGTCGTCCCGCGTTCGCACTCACTCTCCAGACCCGGGAGCAGCACATCCGACGCGCTCGAGCGACGTCCAACATCTGCACGAACCAGTCGCTGATGGCCCTCGCGTTCGTGGTGTACGCCACGGTCGTCGGCCCCCGCGGACTCGCGGATCTCCAGGTGAAGCTCGCCGAAAAGGCTCGGACGCTCGCGAGCTCGCTCGGGGGCGTTGAAGGGATCCAGGCCCCTCGTTTCGACGCCCCGTACCTCGGGGAGTTCACGATCGAATTGAAGCGGGGGACCGCCACCGAGTTCCTCGACCGGCTCCGACGCAAGAAGATCCTGGGCGGACACTCGCTCGCGGACCCGCGACCAGGCTCCTCCGCTCCGCCGGAGCGGATCCTGGTGGCTCCATCGGACACGGTCGGAGACAAGGAGATCCAGAAGTATGTCCGAGCCGCCCACGCGGCGATCGACGCTGTTGGGAGGAGTGCGTGACGTTTCGGCAGGCCCGCTGGGACGAGCCGTCCGTGTGGGACCTGGCGCCCCCCCGCCCCGGCACCGAACCGCCGACGATCCCGGGCATCCCGGACCGACTTCGCCGCAAGGAGGCGATCCGATGGCCCGAACTCTCGGAGCTCGAGGTCGTCCGCCACTACACGCGACTCTCGCAAATGAATTTCGGGATCGACACGGCCCCGTACGCTCTCGGTTCGTGCACGATGAAATACAATCCGAAGGTTTCGGAGTTGCTTGCGCGTCGGCCCGGCGCCGCCGACCTCCACCCGTACCAGCCAGAGGCGACGGTTCAGGGAGCGCTCGAAGTGATCTGGCGCCTCGAGCGGATGCTCTGCCGGGTCACCGGACTCCCCGAGGTCTCCCTGCAGGCCGGCGCCGGCGCACACGGGGAGTGGGCTGCGCTGCTCATGGTCCGAGCGTACTTCCGCGACCTAGGTCAGCTGGACCAGCGGTCCGAAGTACTCCTCCCGGACACCGCCCACGGCACGAACCCCGCGTCGGCGATGATGGCCGGCTTCACGACGCGGGAGATCCCCTCCAAGGACGGATGCGTAGACCTGAGCGCGCTCCGGGCGGCCGTCAGCGACCGAACCGCCTGTTTCATGCTGACGAACCCGAACACCGCCGGCCTCTTTGAGAGCGAGATCCTCGAGATTGCCGAAGTCGTTCATGACGCGGGAGGCACTCTGTACTACGACGGCGCGAACCTGAACGCGATCCTCGGGATCACTCACCCGGGCCGGATGGGATTCGACGTCGCGCACCTGAACCTCCACAAGACGTTCGCCACCCCGCACGGCGGCGGGGGCCCGGGCGCCGGCGTCCTCGCGGCCAGCGAGAAGCTTGCGCCGTACCTCCCCGTCCCTCGGGTCGTCAAAGAGGGCCGAAAGTTCCGGCTCGACTACGATCGCCCGAAGTCGATCGGCAAGATCAAGACCGCGTACGGGAATTTTGGACTCGATCTTCGGGCCTACGTATTCGCGCTCACGCACGGTGAGGAGGGGTTGAACCACATCGCGCGTCGCGCCGTCCTCAACTCGAACTATCTCGGTCTGCGCATGGGGAAGAGCCTCCCTCGACCGTTCCGCACCCTGGTCAAGCACGAATTCCTTCTCTCCGGCGCGCCCCTCAAAGCTCGGGGAGTTCGCACGCTCGACCTCGCGAAGCGCCTCTTGGACGAAGGCGTCCACGCTCCGACCATCTACTTCCCCTCGCTGGTGGAGGAGTCGCTCATGATCGAGCTCCCCGAAACCGAATCGAAACGAGAGCTCGACAACTACGTTGCCGCGTTCGAACGGGCGGTCACCGATTCTCCGGAGAACCTGCGGGCCGCCCCCCGCTCGCTCGCGGTCGGACGGATCGATGAGGTGCAAGCGGCGCGTGAACCCCGGCTCTCCTGGAAGGACCTCCGACTACACGCCGAAAAGGTTGAAACCCCGGGACCGGTGGGGGCGGAACCATGAAGCCCCGAGTCATCAAGATCTTCGCCCAGCTCGATCCGCAACCGGAAGCGCTCCTCCTCGCCAACTCCGTCGATCCGCTCCTGGACCAGACGTTCTTCTATCTCTTCGACGTGCCCGCCGGCCTGTTCGAGGATTCGATCGCGATCGCGCACCCGGACGGAGAGCTCGACGTCTTCAGCTCGCCGCTGGAGGCAGAGACCGCTCATCAAGCCGCGAAGCGGGACCCTCACGTGACGGTGCACGTCGCACCGCGTGACGAGACGGCAGAGGCGGCGCGCAAGCTCCTCGGCTCGAGGACCGCCCTCGCGCTCAACTACCGCGAGCTGACCCACAAGTGGTTCCTCCGACTCGACTCCACATTTCCCGAAGCGAAGTGGTCCGATGCCTCGAACGCGATTCGACGGGCGCGCGTCACCAAGGACGCGAACGAGATTGATCTCCTGCGGAAGGCCGGCGATATCGGCTCCAAGGTCGGTCGGGAGATCCCGGGGCTGCTCAAGGCCGGGATGACCGAGCTCGAGCTCGCCGCCGAGATGGAGTATCGGATGAACCGGCTGGGCGCCAGCGGACGCTCGTTCGCGACGATCGTCGGCTTCGGCCCCCACAGCGCCGAGCCCCACTACGCCCCCGCCGACACGAAACTGAAGGCGGGTGACTCGATGGTCTGCGACTTCGGGGCGTACTACCACCGCTACGCGAGCGACATCACCCGATCGTTCCACTTTGGTCGCCGCGACGAGGAGATGAAGAAGGTCCACGAGACCGTCCAGCGCGCCCAGGACGCTGCGCTCGCGACCGTGCGGCCCGGCGTCCCTGCGAAGGAGGTGCACCTCGCCGCCCAGAAAGTGATCGACGATTCATCTTGGAAGGGACGACTCACGCACGGCGTCGGCCACTCGATCGGGCTCGTCGTCCACGACGGCTGGTCCTACGGGCCGAACGCGGAGGACGCACTCGAGGTCGGGATGGCGATCACGGTCGAACCCGGAATCTATCTGCCCGGTCACGGGGGAGTTCGGATCGAGGACGATATCGTCGTCACCAAGAACGGCTACGAGTTCCTCACCACGGCCCCTCGGGAGTACCTCGAGGTCTCGGCGTGAAGTTCGGCGTTCTCACGGGGGGCGGCGACTGCCCGGGGCTCAACGCGGCGATCCGCGCGGTCGTCCGCCGCGCCGAGAAGTTCGGCGATGAGACGGTGGGGTTCCTCGACGGGTGGAAGGGCCTTCGGGACGACCTCGTGCGTCCGCTCGACCTCGACAGCGTTCAACGTATCCTCCCGCGCGGGGGCACGATCCTCGGGAGCTCCCGTACCAATCCGTTCGCCAAGGAGTCCGACGGCGCCAAAGTCCTCGCGACCCTGGCACGACATTCCGTCGATGCCCTCGTCGCGATCGGGGGGGACGACACGTTGTCGGCCGCTCGAGAACTCCACCGGCGCGGCGGGAAGGTCGTCGGCGTCCCGAAGACGATGGACAACGATGTCGCCGGTACCGATTGGACCTTCGGCTTCCATTCCGCGGTCTCGGTCGCGGTCGATGCGCTCGAACGACTCCGGGACACCGCCGAGAGCCACCACCGCGCGATCGTGCTCGAGGTCATGGGCCGCCACGCCGGGTGGGTGGCGCTCGCGACCGGACTCGCGGGAGGGGCCGACGCCACGCTGCTCCCCGAGGAGCCGTTCGACGAGGAGGCGCTGATCGGGCACGTCAACAGCGCCGTCGCGGCGCGGGGATGCGCCCTCATCGTGGCGAGCGAAGGGATCGACTTGGGGACCTCGAAAGGGGCCGCCGGCGCGAAGGACGAGTTCGGGCACGAGCTACTCCGGGAGCGAGGGGTGGGCGCCGAGCTCGCCCAACGTATCCAAGACCGGACCGGCGTCGAAGCCCGAAGCGCGCAGATCGGTCACATCCAAAGGGGGGGCTCGCCCGAGCTCTTCGACCGTATCCTCGCTACGCGGTTAGGCGCCGGGGCGGTGGATCTCACTCGGGCGGGTCGATTCGGTCAGGTCGCCGTCTTGCGCGGTCCGATTGTGGTCGGGATCCCCCTCGAGGAGGCCCTCGCGAGCTCGAAGACGGTGAGTCCGGACTGGCTGGACCTCCTCCACACGTTCGACGCCTAGGGACCCCGATGCCCGTTCGCGCGCTCTGGTACGAAGGCAATACCCTCTCGCTCCTCGATCAACGGGAGCTACCGCAACGAACCGTCGTCCGCCGCCTACGGACCCTCCGGGCGACCGCGGACGCGATCCGCACTCTCGCGGTCCGTGGGGCGCCATCGATCGGAGTGGCGGCGGCGTACGGCATGGTCCTCGGGCATCGGGAGGGGACGTACACTCCCCTACGAGCCGCGAAGGAACTCCGAGCGACGCGCCCCACCGCGGTGGACCTGTTCGTCGGCATCGAGACCGTGCGTCGCGCATGGCAAGAGGGGGAAGACCCGCTCGTGGCCGCAGACGCTTACCGGGAAAAGATCGTGGAGGAATGCCACCGGATCGGGGTCGCGGGCGCTCCGCTGCTCGCCCGGGCCCACCGCGTGCTGACGCATTGTAACGCGGGGGCGCTCGCGACCGTAGAATGGGGGACGGCGCTCGCGCCGATCCGAGTCGCCCGCGACCGGGGCGCGAAGTTGTTCGTGTGGGTCGACGAGACCCGACCGCTGCTTCAGGGGGCGAGGTTGACGGCGTGGGAGCTCGGCCGGGAGCGGATCCCCCACGCCGTCATCGCCGACAGCGCCGCCGGCCATTTCTTCCGAACGGGTCAGGTCGATGCCGTCATCGTCGGCGCGGACCGGATCGCCCGGAACGGCGACTTCGCCAACAAGATCGGCACGTACGAGAAGGCGGTCGTGGCTCGGGAGAACGCGGTGCCGTTCTACGTCGCCGCCCCGTGGAGCACGTTCGATGCGGGGCGCGCCACGGGAGCGGCGATCCCCGTCGAGGAGCGCGCCGAGTCCGAGGTGTTGGAGTTCGGAGGACGACGGACTTCTCCGAAACGGACCCGGGCGCGCAATCCGGCGTTCGACGTCACGCCGGCGAAGTTCGTCACCGCCTTCGTCACTCCGGGGGGGATCGTTCGGCCCTCAGGGCTCTCTCGGGCACTCGCCCGCCAGCGCGAGTAGTGATCTGGCGCGCGATCCGGATGCCCCTCAGAACGAGAGGAGTGGCCGACCCAGGAACTGCTCGGTTCCGTGCAGCACCTGGCCGACGGTCGACATCACGTCCACCCCGAGTCGGTCGAGCGCGAGGACCAGCCCGAGGATCGCCAATACCGAGAGAAACCAGCTCATCAACGCAGTCATCTTCCTCTCCCCCTTGGGTGAGGGAGCGTTCGGTCTCCGGGCTACATAAATCGCGTCTTCGACTCGCAGCACGGGTGGAACGCCCCGCTCCAGTT
>JBARNH010000041.1:0-42305 GCA_049802875.1 Thermoplasmata archaeon
ACCGTCCAGAGGGCGTCAATCCGTTCGTAGAACCCTCCGCTCGCTCCTTCGGCGGCGAGGATCGCGCGGGCCTCCTCCACCCCCGGCGCCACGTCGGCGACGTCGACCCCGTGGGTCGAGGCCCAACGGACGCAACCGGTCGCGAGGGCGAGCTGCTCTTCCGCGGTCGTGCGGGCGCGTTTCGCCTCTCGTTCGACGGGGGCCAGCGCGTTGTCCGGGTTCCAGCTGGGGGGCATCGGGGCGGGGATCGCCACGCGCAGGAAACGGAACGGTTCGGGCAAGGTCGGCCAGCGCGGTTCCGCGAACCGGACGGAGAGCAGGTCGAGCGCGCTCACGGCGTTGGGATAGTCGGCCGCGACGAACGCCGCCTCGGCCTTCTCGAAGGGCGTCAGGAGGTCGGGGCTGGGGGCGCCCTTCCACTGGTCGAGCAGGAGCGCGACCCTCGAGGGCGCGAGCCGGCGGAGAACCTTCTTCTCCGGGGGCTCGGCGACCGGTCCGGGAGGCGGGGGCTCCGGCGCGGTCTCGGGAGGTCGGTTCGGTGCGCCGGGCATCGTCCGCGGTCCGCGACGTTCAGAGGAACGCCTCGAACTCCTTCGTCACTTCCGGGTACTTTTCGTGGACGGCCTTCAGGATGTTGTGGACGTTGAGCTTCTGGAGCTTGACGCCCTGCAACGCGTCGATCAGCTTGTCGAACGTTTCGTCGGAGATCGTGCAGAGCTTCTCCTTCGCGAGCCAGTTGCGGTACAGTTTCTCCTCGAGACGGGCGCGCCACCCCTTCTCGTAGGCCTGGAGGAACACCGCCGAACTGTCGCCCGCGTGCACGGCGTTCGCCGCGACCTCGCCGCAGATCTTGCCGGCGATGCAACCGTTCGCGATCCCGCCCCCCGTGAGGGGGTCGATCATCCGGGCGGCGTCGCCGACAAGCATGAAACCGTCCGACACGGTCTGCTTGAGCGGCGGGGAGATCGAGACGCCGCCGCCGACCATGTCGATCTTCTTCCCCTTCGCGTACCCGGGGTGCTTCTCGATCCACGCATCGAGGTACTTACGTGCCTCGGCAGTCGTCTTGACCTTGCTGACCTGAACGCCGATCCCGACGTTCGCGACCCCTTCGTCCTTCGGGAAGATCCAGACGTAGCCGCCCGGGGCGACCTTCCCGAGATAGAAGTCACAGTAGCGGGTGTCGGAGTCGACGTTCGTCATCCGGTACTGGAGACAGGTGTCCATGTCCCGGAGCGCGAGGTTCGTGGGGAGGCCGGCCCACCGACCGACCTGGCTCTCGAAGCCGTCGGCGCCGATCGTGATCGGAGCGCGGATGTCGAACTTCTGACCGAACTGCTTGACCTTCGCTCCCACGACCTTGCCGTGTTCCTTCAAGATCTCGACCGCCGCGGTCTTGAGGACGACATCGACCCCCGCGTTCGCGGCGTCGATCGCGAGCTGCTTGTCGAACCCGTCCCGCTCGACGACGTAGCCGACCTCGTTGCCCGCGCTCTTTTCGTTGATCTCGAAGACCTGCTCCCGGGGGGAGTAGATCCGCGCGCCTTCGACCTCGACGTTGATCCACTTGCCGGGCGTGATCCCGACCTCGGGGAGCCACTCCTTGCTCATCCCCTCGCCGCACCGGACCGGGCTGCCGATCTCCTGTCGCTTTTCGATCAGGAGGACCTTCGCGCCGTTCTTCGCTGCCCATTTGGCGGTCATGCTGCCGGCGGGTCCCGCCCCGATCACGAGGACGTCAGTCGTGAGGTCCTGTACCATCTCGTTCTCCTCGCCCGAACCACGCTAGCCGATCTCGATCGCCCCGACGGGGCAGGCGCGGACGCAGATCTCGCACCGGGTGCAGATCTTCTCGTCGAACGTGATCCGGGTCTCGTCGAGGTAGATGCAGTTCAGCGGGCAGATCCCGACGCACGCCCCGCAGTAGATACAGAGCTGGCCCGAGGCCTCGATGTGGAGGCTTTTCTTGTTCGGCAACGCTCGGCCTCGGCTCGCACCGGTCCGTTCTCTATTAAAGGCTACCGCGGAGGGGGAGCCGGAGCGGCGTTGCGTCGCGCCGCGACCCTCTTGGCGGCGGGCGCGGGGGCGACCATGGCGCGTTCGGCGAGCCACCGTTCGGCGTCGATCGCCGCCATGCATCCGTCCCCGGCCGCGGTGACCGCTTGACGGTAGCGATGATCGTGGACGTCCCCGGCGGCGAACACGCCGTCCACGTTCGTACGGGTGTGGTCGTGGACGACGACGTAGCCCCGCGCGTCGAGCTCGAGGTGGCCCCGGAACACCTCGGTCGCGGGGTCGTAGCCGATCGCGACGAAGAGCCCCTGGACCAGGAGCTCACTGATCTTACCGGTCGGGACGTGTCGGATTCGGAGCCGCTCGACGGACCCCGTGCCCAGGACCTCCGCGACCTCCGAATCGAGGAGGAAGGAGATCTTGGGGTTGGCCCGGGCCCGGGCTTGCATGATCTTGCTCGCGCGCAGGGACCCGCGACGATGGACGATCGTCACGTGCGGCGCGAAGGTCGTCAGGAAAAGCGCCTCCTCCATGGCGGTGTCCCCGCCGCCGACGACCGCGAGCGGCTTTCCCTTGAAGAAGAACCCGTCGCAGGTGGCGCACGCCGAGATCCCGCGGCCCTTGAGGGCCGCCTCCGAGGGGATCCCGAGCCAACGAGCGTTCGCGCCGGTCGCGACGATCACCGCGTCGGCAAGCAACGTCCCCCGGCTCCCGGTCCGGAGATGGAATGGGGGGGTGCGGAAGTCCACGCCCGCGACGTTGTCGTCGATGAACTCGGCGCCGAACCGGGTCGCCTGGCGTCGCATTCGGTCGACCAGTTCCGGGCCCTGGATCCCCTCCGGGAAGCCGGGAAAGTTCTCCACGTCGGTCGTGACCAGCAACTGCCCACCGGCGGGGACCCCCGAGACGACGACCGGTTTCAGCTCGGCGCGGGCGGCGTAAAGCGCCGCCGTCAGGCCGGCGGGTCCGCTGCCGATGATGACCAGGCGGACGGCGCGAGGAGCTTCGACCACGGAGGAACGAGGAACGGGGGGGTTAAAGCCGCACCCTCACGAGCGACGCGGAGGTAACCGCAGCCGGTCGTCCCCGTCCGGCTCGGCGTACCCCGAGCGGAAGAAGAGGAGCGGCGCCCCGTCGACTCCCGATTCCTCGTGCTCGACTTCGCCCACGATCAGCAGGTGGTCGAAGGCGGGGACGGTCGACGCGACCCGACACTCCACGGCGCCCAAGGCGTCGTCGAGGAGCAGGGTGCCGCCCGGTCCGCGGTGGGCGGCGATGCCGGCGAACTTCTCCGCCGCGGGAAGGGTAAGGGCGAAACGCTCGCTCACCGACCGCTGTCCCGCGCGGAGGAGGCTGACGCCGAACCGACCGCTCCGCTGGACCGCCGGCAGGGTGTCCGTCTCGCGGGAGAGGCTCACGAGCAACGATGGGGGGTCCAGCGACACGGAAAGCAGGGCGTTCACGGTGAGGCCGGCGTCCCCGCGGTCGTCATGCGCCGTCACGACGGAAACCCCCGTCGCCCAGCGGCCCATGAACGCACGGAAACGGGACGGCGCCGGGGCCGTCGGTGGGGGGGACGGCGTCACTCGTCCCGCCACTTGAAGAACCGAATCGCGAGGAGGAAGATCACGATCGCCGTCACGAAGACGATGACAACGTCCGTGATCGCGCGGCCCGAATTGGAGAAGAGCATCACCTGGTTCATCCCGTCGATCACGTAGTAGAGCGGCAGGATGCGCGCAAAGGCCTGGAGCGCCGGAGGGAACATCGAGACCTGGAAGAACGTCCCGGAGAGGAACATCATCGGGAACGTGATGATGTTCCCGATCAACGCCGCGCTCTCGGGGGTCTTCGCGACCGACCCGGCGAGCATCCCGAGCGACACGAACAGGAGCGGTCCCGCGATCAGGAACGGGATGAGGCCGACGGTCACGAGGACGTGGGCGCCGAACAGCACGATCCCGGCGCCGATCATGATCCCGGCAGTGACGAACGTGAGGGCCATGTACCACAGGATGTGCGACGTGAGCCACTCGTCGCGGGTGAGCGGCGTGAGCGAGAGCGCACGGAAGATCCCCTCCTTGCGGTAGGACGACGCGACGTCGACCATCGAGAACATCGGGCTCGTGAGGATCGAGAAACCGATCAACCCGGGGATCAGGTAGTCAATGTAGGTATAGACCTGACTCCCGACGTTGCGCTGGGCGATCGACACGATCGTCGTACCGTTCGCCGCGCGGAGGTTGAAGTAGTTCGAAACACCCTGGACCGCGCCGAGCACGGTGCCGCTCGACGATGCGTCCTCCGGGTCCGTGTAGACCGTCACGTTGACGGGCTGATGCGCCTGTAAACTCGCGGCGAAGCCCTGGGGGATCACGAGTCCGACGGGCGCATCGTTCTGGCCGAGCAGCGTGCCGAAGTTGGAGGCGTTCCAATCGACGAGCTGCACCTTCACGACGGTCGTGTTGTTGAGCGCCGAGAGGAACTCGACGCTCTGCGGGGAGTTATGGTCCAGGTTGAGCACGGGGACCGTCACCGAGGTGTTGCCGACCGCGGAGAAGATCAGCCCGAAAAGGGCGATCAGGATGATCGGGAAGATGAGGGAAAAGAAGAGCGCGACCGGGTTGCGGAGGTACGATCGGACGACGATCTTGAGGTCGGCAAGGATCCGGGCCGGCCTCACGCGTGCGCCTCCGAAGGGAGGGTCCCGTCATCCATCTGACCCACCAGCCGGACGAAGACGTCCTCCAGAGTGTCCTGTACTGTGGAGAAGTTCTGCCAGGGGAGCCCGCTCGCCTCGACGGCGGTGAGAATTCGTAGCGCGTCCCCCGGTGCACCGAGTTCCACGTCGACCCGGCCGTCCGCGACGGTCACGTTCAGCCCCAACCGGGGCCGGAGGTAGTCGGCGAGGGCCGGAGTCGCACGGAACCTCAATCGTTCGGGCCGGCCCTGAGCGGCGATGATCTCGTCGGGGGTGCCGGCGGCGATGATCCGCCCGTGGTGGATGATCGCCACCTGGTCGGCGAGCAGCTCGGCCTCCTCGAGATAGTGCGTGGTCAGGAAGACCGTCCGGCCGTCGGCCTTGAGCGCCTGGATCACCCGCCAGATCGCCCGACGGGCGGTCGGGTCGAGACCGGTCGTCGGTTCGTCCAGAAAGCAGATCTCAGGGTCGTTGGTGAGCGCGAGGGCCAATCCAAGCTTCTGCTTCTGACCGCCGGAGAGGGTGTCGAACCGAGCGCCCGCTTTGTCGGCCAGCTGGACGCGGCCCAACAACTCGTCGACGTTGGGGTGCGTCTTGAACAGGCTCGCATAGTACCGGACCGCCTCGCGCGGGGTGATCTTCTCGAAGAATCGGAAATCCTGCGGGATGACCCCGACCCGACGGTGCAGCGTCTTTGCCTCGGTCCACGGGTCGAGCCCCAGGACGCTGACGTCCCCCTCGGTACGTCGCCGCAACCCCTCGAGGATCTCGGTCGTGGTCGTCTTGCCGGCCCCGTTGGGACCCAGGAACGAGAAGACGGTCCCCCCCCGAACTCGGAAGTCGATGCCGGCCACTGCGGCGAGCTCACCGTACCGCTTCACGAGGTGGCGGACCTCGATCGCATCGGCCATCGCCGCCGTCTCCCTCGCGGGGTTATGAAGGCTGCCCCGAATCTGCTCGAGGGCGGGGAAACGATGGGCGGCCGGCCCGCGAAATTGCCGCGGACCGCTACGACGCGGCGACGGGGATCGACGAGCCGAGCGCGTTGATCTCCCGCGTCCCGACCACCCGGGTCGGTGCGCCGTCCCGAACGGCCCGGATCATCGCCCGACCCATCTTCTCTGTCGATGTCATCGAGTCGGGGGAGAGGAGCCGCACCAAGAACAGGAACGGTCGGAGGACCGCATAGCCGATCCGATAGCCGCGCGTCCGAGAGCGGATCCCGTGCAGCGGTCGGATGATCCCCGGGCGGAACATGTAAGCGGCGTGAAATGGCATCTCCAGCAGCGCGTTCTCGGTCGCGCCCTTGACGCGAGCCCACATCGCCCGCCCGTGTTCGGTGCTGTCGGTTCCGGCACCGGAAACATAGACGAAGGTCAGGCCCGGATCGACCTTCGACAACGTTCGCGCGGCCGAGACGGTCAGGTCGTAAGTGACCCGCCGATACTCCGCTTCCGACATCCCGGCGGACGACGCCCCGAGGCACCAGCAACACCCCTCGTACCCCCGGACCTCGGACTCGACGGTCGAGAGATCGCCGACATCGCGGAGTACGAGCTCCCGCAGTTTCTCGTGGGCCGTACCGAGCGGGCGGCGGCTCACCGACAGGACCGCGGAGACCTCCGGGTCGAGCAAACACTCGCGGAGGACGCCCTGTCCCACCATCCCGGACGCTCCGAACAAGATGATCTTCATCGTCAATCCGTCCTTCACTCCGGGACCTCGGTCGAGACCTCGCTCACCGAGCCGGGAGCGACAGTGACGACCTCCGCCCCCGCGTCGACCGAGAGCTCCCCCGGACCCGACCAGCGGACCCGGAGACGATCCGGGGTCCAGTCGAGCGCGACCGTCCCCGCCCCGAACCGGAGGTTGTCGATGCTGGCGGCGTGCCAGGAGCGGGGGAACGCCGGCCGAACGACCAGCCGACCGACCTCCGCGTCCATCGAGAGCCCCCACAGACGCTCGAACAGGACCGTCAGGAACGGGGCCACGCTGAACCCGAGCAGAAAGCACGAGTCGAACGGTTCGGCCCGGTCCCCTCGATAACATTCGTTCGCGAATCCACCTTCGGCGGAGTACCGCGCGCAGATGGTCGAGAGATAGGCGAGTCCCAAGTCGGTCGCGCCCACGGCGAGCGCGGCATCGGCGGCCCAGGCCGTCGCGATCGTCCACACTTGCCCATCGTGGTAGGCGATCGGCACGTACGCCGGGTCGCTCGAGGAGAGGGTACGGACCCCCCACCCCGTGGTCAGGTCGCTGCGCGACGCCCGCTCGACAAAGCGGCGCGCGTCGGCGGGAGGGAAGAGCCCGGCGCTCACCGCGCGGAGGGCGTTCGGTCGGACCTGCTCGATGGGCCGACCCTGGCGCAGCGAGTCGTAAAGGTATCCCTCGGCCCCCCAAACGAATCGGGATCGGATCGTCGCCGCCAGGTGGTCGGCGAGGCCCCTCCAGCGCGCGGCGCTCCCGTTCGCCCGGCTACCCGCGAGCTTCGCCGCACTGCCCAACGCCCGCCACCAGAGGACCTGTACGTCGATCGCGTGGTCCCGACGGTCGGTCGAGTCCCAGATGGTCGTGTCGGGCGAATCGATCCCATACCGCAGCCGGGAGAGCGAGCTGGTGGCGGTGCTGATCGCTTCCGCCTCCCCGCCGTTCCTCAGAAGCCCGCTCGCCGCGTCCGTGCGCCGCTCCCCCCAGGAGACCATCCGCTGGACGGCGTCGGCCCACTCGTCCGAAATTCGACCCGAGCCGGAGTGGCGACCGAGCCCTTCCACCAGGATCGGGTAGTAGAGGGTGGTGTCGGAGGTGCCGTAGAAGAAGATCGGGCCGGGCGAGAGTTGCATCGCGAGCTCGCCGGGCTCTCCCCCGAGGATCGGGACGGACGAGCGCGACTGGAAACGGAGGACCGTGTCGATCGACCGCGCCACCCAATCGAAATCTCCGAGCCAGAGGACCGCCCACAGCATCCACGCGAGGTCGCGACCCCAGATCGATGAGTACCACGGAAACCCGGCCACGAGCCCGGTCATCCCGTCCCCCGGGGCGGAGTAGAGCTGACGGAGCGCCGACCGCGCGATGACGTATCCCCGTTCCAGGTCGGGCGCGTCCGGAAAGCGGAGGGTGGGTGTCGAGTCGAGCCACGTGCGGGTCGCGGCGTCGATCGCCCGCGCCGACCCGATCGGGTCGGCGAGCACCTGCCCCGCGGCGACTGCCGCGGCATCGAGATCCCGTTCGATCCCCCCGGTCACGGAGATGCTCAGGTCGGTGGCGTCGCGGCTAACGGGAACCGTGTACTCGACCCCCAGCTCGTCCACTCGACCGCGAAACTTTCCGCCGATCCACGAACTCCGATTCACGAAGAGCCGCGAGGGGGCGAGGTTCGAGCGAACCGAGAGCCCGAACCCTCGCTGGCGAACCCGGATCTCGTCCGCCGACGTCTCGAGATGAAAGAGGTGCGGCCGGATACCCTCGACGAGCACGGGCATGAGGAACGGAGAGAACGCACTCGTCACCCCGAGCGAAGCCCGAGTCCCGTCCGGGCGCGAACAGCGAAGCGTTCGCACGACCCCCGGGCTGGTCTCGACCGCCGCGACGGTCTGAACGATGTCGAACCCGTTCCACCGGTGGTGGCTTCTCCACGCTCCCGGGATCCGGTCGGTCGATACGAGCGACGCGGGCAGGGAGCCGTCCAAATCTCCGCTCTGCAGCGCGAGCCGCCAGGGGCCGGTGAGGCGGATGCATCGGCCAAAGACCCCGCCCCAATCGACCGGGGTGCCCCGCATCTCCTGAGTGAGCTCGAGGTCGCCCCGTCCGTCCGAGAGTGCCGCCGACGCGAGGCTCGTGAGCAGTACCGGAGTGCCGGGAGCGGAAGGGGTAGGGGTCGCGTTCACGTGGACGGGTGACTCCCCGAGGGGGTTTCGCTGAACTCGAACCAGACCAGCGGGGGGATCGCCGGTGTATGCAGTTCCAGCCGCACCGTGAGGGGGCCCGCCCCCTTACCGAACGATCCCACCACCTCGAATTCCGTTCGATCCCCGGGTCCCAGGTTGAGTGCGGACCCCGGTCCCACCGACGAGGATGCCCTCCAGGCCGAACCTCCCCCGGCACGCAGCCGCACGAGTTCCGGGAAGATCGGGCGCCCGTCGACCAGTACTCGGATCGAGGTGAATGCGCCCACTCGGAGGGGCGGGTTATCGAGGGCAAATGCGATCCCCCCGGGAGTCCGCCGGAGCGATCCGGCCTCGTAGACCCCTTCCTCCACGGTTTCCGCAGCCCAGAGGAGGGCCTCGACCGAGTGGGGGCCGAACTGGACGCCCAGCGTCAGTCCTTGACGGAGGAGCGAGAGGTATTCGCCTACGTGGCGCGAGCCCACGAGGGGCGCAGCGCACGTTCCGCCTTATGGGTTCGGAGGGGCGACCCGCCTCGGACGCAGGCCGGACCGCTGGTCCGTCGATGACCCCGCGCCCGGCCCGGAGCCGGGGGACGCTGGGGTTGGGGGAACGGAGACGACGGCCCCCGAGTCGCACCGAGGGGCCGCGTGGTCGCGCATCGCTTCGGCCACGACCGTGAGGTCGTCTGGTGCACCCGAGATGCCGACGCCCGGAAGGTCCGGCCCGATGTCCGGAACCCCGCCGAGTCGTTCCCTGCTTCCACGAGGAAGGGGAGGCGGAGCCGACTATTTGGATATAGTATCGATAAATGCGTTAAATCAGTGAATATAGGCGTCGGCCTTCCCCTCGGTCCCAAACAAGGCGAGGGCGACGCGCCCCTGTTCGGTGATCCGAACGCGCGCCCGAGGTCCGGTCGCCTCGCTCCGAACAAATCCCCAGCGTTGCTCGAGGGGGTCGAGTCGTCGGCGCAGTCGACCGTGCTGGGCCTGAGGTGACGGCGGGAGCGTCCCGTCGGGCGACGGTCGGTCGAGCCCGAGCTCGCGCAGCAGCTCACGTTTCCGGAGGGATCCTCCTCGCCGGTCAAGCGCCTCGAGCACCTCGACGAGCTCTCGGGACGGCGAGCGAAGTTCGTAGACGTCCACGGGCTCGACGCGCTCGACCACATCGTGGACCGAGCGGACTCGAGGGGTACGGTCCGAGAACCAGGAACGGGAGACCTGGACGTAGTATGCCTCTCCGTTCCATAGCATGCAGGCGAGGGTGCCTGCGATCGCCGTGATCTTGGTCCCGGTCGATACGTTGACCCGGATCGGCAGCACCCCGAGCGTGTGCCGGGCGATCCGACGCTCCCGCTCGAAGACGGAACGGTAGGCGGCCAACGTTTCGAACACGTTCCACGGATCGGTGCCGACGACGCGCACGTCGATCGGCCACGTCGCTCGCTCGAGTCGGCGTTCGACCTCGCGGACGAACGGAGCGGCGGCGTCCCGGTCCCTTCGGGTCACGAGATACACCCGGTCGGCGCGCTCGGAGGCGAGCGGTTCGGTGATCCGTTCGACCTCGAAGCCGACGGGGACGATGTGCACGCGCGCGTGGGGATCTCCCGGGGTCGGCCCCGTACGGACTCTCGAGGCCCGGGTCGTCACGGGCGCCCGAGGGGGGAGGGTCGGATGACGTTGCGGGGGAGGAACGGGTCCGAAGCCGCGCGGTTGCCCCGGCGGTTCGTGAATTGCGTCCGTTGCAATCCGTCGGAGGAACGAAACGCTTTATCGGGCAGTCGGTCCCGGCGGCAGCGTCGGGAGACGCGACGTAGGGATGGGACGACCGTTCGCTGAGGCCCTCCGGGGCATCCCGCTATTCTTCGAACCCGTCCCTCCGTCGGCGCGCGCCAAGCCGACGCGCGCCGCGGCCGAGGTGGAGGCGGTTGTCGAGCTCGTCCGGTCGATCCCTCGCATCGACGCGATCGACGTGCCAGAACTCGTCGACGAGAACCACGAGGGCCGCCCGCTCTACCGGACCGCGGACCCCCGTGCGTTCGGACGCGCCCTCGCCGACCGCACCGGCCGGGAGGTCGTGGTCAACAAGGTCGTCGCCCACCTCGAGAACCCCGAGGCGATCGAACGGTGGGCGACGGAGACGGTGCGGATGGGAATCCGACACGTGGTGCTCGTCGGGGGCACGAGCCGATACATTCCGTACCCCGGGCCGGCCGTCACCGAGGCGAACCGGATCTGTCGGCCGATCGTCGAGCATGCCGGGGGACTCGTGGGGAACATCACGATCCCGCAACGGGACGGTGAACCCCACCGGATGCTCTCCAAGACTCGAGCCGGCGCGGCGTTCTTCACAACCCAGATCGTCTTCGATGCGGACACCACGTTTCAGATGGTGCGCCAGTACGACCTGCTCTGTCGCCAAGCCTCGCTCGCCCCGGTCCCCGTGCTGCTCAGCTTCGCTCCGCTGGTGGACGAGCCCGACGCCGAGTTCATCCGGTGGCTCGGGGCGGACGTGCCCGAAGCCGCCGAACGTGCCATCCTCGACGGTGACGAGGCCGGTGCGGTCCGTCGGAGTGTCGACCGCGCCCTGGAGGTCTGGGAGTCCGTGGCCGAACGCGCCCGGGACGAAGCGCTCGAGGTGCCGTTGGGCGTGAACGTCGAGCAGATCTCCGTACGGCACCACGGGGACGCGCGAACGTTCCTGACCGCATTCGCCGACCGTTTCGGCGAGTAAGGCTCCGCCGAGCTCCCGGGCCCCGGGTCAGGACCGGAGCGGATCCCGCGCTACTCCCCCGACCACCACGGTCGGCCGTCCGCGGCCACCCTCGCCCCCGCAAGCGCCGCCAGGAAGGAAAATCCGGAACGCCGTCCGCCGCCCCGGTAGGGCGCGTCGCCCAGCAGCAGCCCGATCGTACCCACTCCGAGCTCGAGGACCTCGGGAGCGTTCGACACCGCGGGATTGAGGCCGATCGTCAGCGCGACGGGTCGCTCGCGTCCCCGCCTCGCCGCGGAGTACGCGGCGGCGAAGGACTCACCGCCCCGGTCGAACGCAAACTCTTCAAGCCTTCCCGACCGGAATTCGAACCGCCCCCCTTCCGCGACGGGAGGTCGGGCGAACCGGTCGTACGCCGGGCGGTTGGTCTCCCAGACACCCTCGGCGGTACCCCCTCGCAGGGGGACGATCAGGAGCCCCGAAGGTATCCGGCCCCAGACGGCTCCCGAGGTCCGGTCCGGGCGCCCGGAATCCAGGATCGGGGCGCGAGCCGCGATGCCGACTCGAAGGTCGGTGCCGTTCGAATGCTGCACTCGGAGCGTACGAAAGCTCGGAAGGTCTCGGAGGAGCCGCCGCCCCGCGGTTTCGAGCCGCGCCGGGTCGACCAGGCTCGCCGCGAGAAGCTCTTCCTGCCACGCCGTGGAGTCGACGCCGTACCGCGCCGCCGCGGTGGGAGTCGCGTCCGCGATCGCCAACCGGACGGCTCGTGTCCGTGAGCGTCGGGCGGCGCGCCACCAGGTCCCGTCGTGGCGAGCGACGAGGGACTCGAGATCGCGTACCGGTACCCCGAAGAGCCGGTGGAACGCCTCGGGTCCGCCGAAGTAGACGTAGGCGTCGGACCTCCCAGCGACCCGGGGGGAGATTCCCGACAAGGCGGGGCTGCCGGCGACCTCGAGGGACCGGAAGTATGCCTCCTCGTCCTCGAGGACCAGCACCGCGCGTGCACCGCGGCGTCGCGCTTCGACCACGAACGATCGCGCCCACGGGAGCCCGTGGCTCCAGGATTCGATCGTGACCGACTCCCCGCGTCGGAGCGCGAGGTACCGGTCAAGAACTACTCGGGCGAGCGCCTCTTCGGCGCGGGGCGGTCGTCGCTTCATCCGGAGAGTGTTCCCGATCGCGCGGGGGGTCGTGAGGGTGGCGGTGGCCGGTTCGACCCCCCGCGACGGCCGGCGTAGTGATGAGCGAACCGCCCTCGAGCACTCCCTTCACTCCGCGGAGGTCCTGTGCCGCCCGGTCGACCTCATGTCGCTTTCCGAGGAGGACCACAACCTCCGCGCAGGCATCCCCTTCCAGGTGAACGTGGGTCGTCGATCGGATATGAGTGCCCCAACGATGCTCGGCTGCCGTCAACCGACGGAGGACGTTCGGGGCCTCGTGGCGGTAGAGGAGTGCGACCACCCCGAGGGCATCGGCCTCGGGGTCGGCCAGGGTGCGGTTCGAGAGTTCCTTGCGGATCAGGGCTCGGATCGCGTCCGACCGGCTCGGGCTGTTTCTCTCGGTCACCCAACGGTCGAGGGTCGCGAGCAGGGCCGGCTCGAGCGAAACGCCGAGTCGGACTACCTTGACGGTCACGTATCGGAGATGACGGCGGAACTACTCCCGTCCGAGTCCGAGGGAGGCGGAGGAGATGGCCCGAACCCGACCTCCTCGTAGCGCTTGAGGCGGTAGATCGCCATCGCGATCAACCAGCAACCGATGAAGAGACCCACGATACCAAATCCGAGGGTCTCGAAGTCGAGCGCGTTGAGCCAGTTCCAGAACGGCCCCCCCCACCCAAGTTCTCCGGAGAGGACCTGGAGTAGCTCGATGCCGCCAATGGCGAACGCGACCAGTACCGAGATCACCGTGAGGGTCAGGTTGTAGTAGATCTTCCGCATCGGGCGAAGAAACGCCCAGCCGTAGGCGTACCGCATCGAGAAGCCGTCGCTCGTGTCGGACAGGACCATCCCGCAGGTGAACAGGAGCGGAAGAATCAGCACCGCCCAGAGGGGGAAGGCACCGCTGAATGCGAGTCCGGTCGCCAGCGCGATGATGACGACCTCGGTCGCCGTGTCGAAGCCGAGGCCGAAGAGTACGCCGATCGGGTAGATCTGCCACGGCTCGTTGACGACCCTGAACAGACGGCCGAAATAGCGGTAGAGGAACCCCCGTTTCTCCATCTGCTCGTCCAGGGCCTTCTGGTCGAGCCGACCGTCCCGCAACCCCTGGAAAAGTCGGTAGACCTCGAGGACGATGATCAAGTTCACGAGGCCGATCACGAGGAGGAAGACGCCCGAGATCAAGGTTCCCAGGATCGCGCCCACACTCGCGAAATTTGCATACTGCGACTTGACGAAGTCGAACGCCACTACCAGCGCGACGATCATCCCACAGACAATCGTGGAGTGACCGAGGGAAAACCAAGTCCCAACCGTCAGCGGTCGCTTCCCGTCATTGAGCAACTTCCGTGTCGTGTTGTCAATCGCCGCGATATGGTCCACATCAAAGCCGTGGCGAAGCCCGAGCACGTAGGCGGTGATCGCGAGCCCCGTGAAGATCAGCGCCCCCGGGACGACCTCTCCTTTGATCTGGTGAGGCAGGAACCGGAACGCCGCGACGAACGAAAGAACCGTGATGGTCAAGATCCCGCCGTAGATGAGGGCCATCGAGACCTTCTCTCGACGGGTCAGATTCATGTCTCCGAGCGCCGACGGTGGGACCGCAGGCGAAGCGGCAGCGCCCGACATCGGGCCGGTCCAGCGCCGTCCGGGATATAGTCTTATGTTGTCTTTTTAAAAAGTAACAACCCGGGGACCGCCCGCGGGGCTGAAGGAGCTACTCCAATGTTCGAGTGAGGACCGCCATCGCCGAGTTGAGGTCTCGCTGTTCGAGCAAGAAGATCGTATCGGTATAGCAGGACAGCGCTTCGACGATGTTGATCGATTGGGCGGAGAGTACCCCGGTCAATAGGGTCAACAGACCGGGGGTCTCCTCGATGCTCTCCGGACTGGTGACCGCGACCTCGACGAGCCCTTTTCGGACGCCGACCACCTGGGGACCGCGCAGCTGCTTCGTCACTCGGAGGACCGAGTCCTCGTCGACGATCACGACCGTGCCGCGGGAGACCTGGATCAGTCGGCACAAGGAGTTCTCATCGAGCAGCTCCTCGACGACATCCCCGAGCCGCTGGAGCACGTCCACGCCCTGGCTCAAAGTGATCGCCGCGACCTTGGTTCGTGTTTCGATCCGGCTCTTGCGGAGGACCCGTCGGACCCCACTCTCCCGGAACGACACCTCCCGCCCACGAGGATACCGTCGACAGGCCGCGACGATCGCCGCGGTCTCCGATCGACCCAATTCCTCGGCGATCCGCCGGGCGATGGCCGAGTAGTTGCCGATCCCCAATCGAATAGAGTCGGCCACGGCGGGATGACCGTCCAGGTACTCGCGGACCTGCCTCGCGACCGAAACCGGGTCGCGGGACTTCGATGTCATATTTCGGACAAACCTGCCCTAAATTGTTCAGCAGCGGTCGCACCCTATAAATCCGTCCCCTTCGGTTCTCGACCGTAACGGGGGTCGGTCGTGGCCGGTCGGTCGAAGGTCGTCCTGGCGTACTCGGGCGGTCTCGACACGTCGGTGTCGATCCCGTGGTTACGCGAGAAGAAGGGCGCGGACGTCGTCACCGTGACCGTGAATGTGGGGCAGCCCGGTGACCTCGAGAAGGTCCGGCTCAAAGCCGAGGCCTCCGGCGCGACGAAGGCGGTCGTCGTCGATGCTCGACAGGAGTTCGCGGAGGAGTTCATCGCGCCCGCACTGCGGGCCAACGCGCTCTACGAAGGCATCTACCCCTTGAGCACCGCCCTCGCTCGCCCGCTCATTGGTCGTCACCTGGTCGAGGTCGCTCGGCACGAGGGGGCCTCGTACGTCGCCCACGGATGCACGGGAAAGGGGAACGACCAGGTCCGGTTCGACCTCTCGACCACCAGCCTCGCCCCCGACCTCGAGGTGATCGCCCCGGCCCGGGAATGGAAGATGACCCGAGAGGAAGAGGTCGCCTACGCTAAGCACCACGGGATCCCGGTGGCGGTCGGTCCGAAAACTCCGTACAGCACCGACGAGAACCTGTGGGGCCGGTCGGTCGAGTGCGGAATCCTCGAGGACCCGGCGGTCGAGCCCCCCGAGGAGGTCTACGGGTGGACCCGCTCGCCGCAGGAGGCGCCCGAAGCCCCGGTGTATGTGAACATTGCGTTCGACCGCGGTCTCCCGGTGTCGGTGGACGGCCGTCGAGCCCCTTTTCACGAACTGATCGTCCAGCTGAATCACGTCGCCGGTGCTGCCGGGGTCGGTCGGATCGACCACGTCGAGTCGCGCGTCGTCGGTATCAAGTCGCGCGAAGTGTACGAGTGCCCGGCCGCGACGGTCCTCGTCAGCGCCCATCAGGCGCTCGAGGCGTTGGTTCTGCCGCGGGATTTGCTCGACTTCAAGCGAACGGTCGAGCAACGGTACGCGCAGCTCGTCTACGACGGATTCTGGTTCTCGCCATTGCGGAGCTCCTTGGACGCCTTCGTCACCTCGACTCAGGAGCGAGTGACCGGCGAGGTCGCGATGAAGCTCTACAAGGGATCCGCGAAGGTCGCCGGACGGCGTTCCCCCTACTCGATCTACCAACACGGCCTGGCGACGTATTCGAGCGGCGATCGATTCCGGCAAGAGATGGCGGAGGGGTTCATCTACGTCTGGGGACTCCCCGCGCGTACCTGGGCCGCCATCGGCTCCCGTCCGACCACCGCATCCGCGCGGGCGGCGAAGTATCGCCCGTAGGGTGGTCGGCGAAGTGACAGCGACGACCGAGGGGACGTCCGTCCCGTCGTACGTACGGACTCCGACCGCCGCATTCCTCAATTCGCTTGCCGTCGACCGACCCCTGGCTCGGTACGATATCGCCGGCACCGTCGCCCACGTAGAGATGCTGGGGCGGGTGGGGCTGTTGACCCCGACGGAGGCGACGACCCTGGTTGACGGCCTCCGACGCGTTGCCCGAGAGATCTCGACCGGGAACTTCGCCTGGCGCGCGGAGCTCGAGGACGTCCACACCAACGTCGAGGTGCGGTTGACCGAGATCGTGGGTCCCGTCGGCGGGAAGGTGCACACGGCTCGTAGTCGGAACGACCAGGTCGCGCTGGACGAACGATTGTACCTCCGGGCGACGGTGCAAGAGATCGCGACCCGCCTCGTGGGGCTCGAGGAGGCCCTCCTCGCCCGTGCGGCCGAAGAACGCACCGTCCCGATGCCGGGGTACACCCACCTCCAACGGGCGCAACCGGTCACGGTTGCCCACTGGCTGCTCGCCCACTTCTGGCGATTCGAACGTGACCTTGACCGGCTGCTCTCCACCGCTCGCCGCGCCGACGTCTCTCCCCTCGGAGCGGGCGCCCTGGCCGGTTCCACGCTGCCGATCGATCCGACCGCGGTCGCCCAACGCCTCGGCTTCGAGCGGATCTTCGAGAACTCCCTGGATGCGGTCAGCGATCGCGACCCCTTCGCCGAGCTCCTGTTCGACCTCGCGCTCCTCGCCGTCCACGCGAGCGGACTGGGCGAGGAGGTCGTGCTGTTCGCTTCGAAGGAGTTCGGGTTCCTGGAGCGGACGCCGGAACTGGGCTCGGGCAGCAGTCTGATGCCCCAGAAGCGGAACCCCGACGTCGCGGAACTCGTCCGAGGGAAAGCCGGGCGGACGATCGGCGACCTGGTGGCGTTGCTGACGACCCTGAAGGGGCTTCCCCTCGCGTACAACCGGGACCTCCAGGAGGACAAGGCACCGGTCGAGGACTCGGTCGCCACGGCCCTCTCGGTGCTCGGTGCGCTGACGGCGCTGGTGGTGGGCCTTCGATTCGACCACGTCCGTCTCGCCGAAGCGACCCGCGACCCCGAACTATATGCCACGGACCTCGCGGAGCGCCTGGTCGCCGACGGAGTTCCGTTTCGCGAGGCGCACGCGTCCGTGGGTCGCTCGTATCTCGCGGCCAACTCCGCCTCGCCCGGGTCGACGCCCCACCTACCGCCCTTCTCCGAGGGGGGCATCGCGTCCCGGGCCACTCCGGGCGGCCCCGCCCCGTCCGCGGTCGACCTCCAGCGCGACGCGGCGCGCACGCGGCTCACGGCCCATCGGGCCTCCCTCTCCTCGCTCGGTCGAAAGGTCGAGCAGATCGAGGAGTTATTGAACGAGGAAAAGAAATGACACAGTGCCCAGAGTGCGAAGCGAACGTTCCCAGCCACGACAAGATCCTAGGGGAGGTCTTCCCCTGTCCCGATTGCGGGACGGAGCTCGAGGTCCTCGGAACGGACCCGTTCGCCGTCCAGTCCGCCCCGAAAGAGGCCGAGGACTGGGGTGAGTGACGGGTTCCGACTCGGGGTCTTCTATACGATCATCCGACCCGAGGAGAAGTGGATCCTCGGGGCGGCCGAGTCGCGCGGTCTCACGGTCGTGCGCATCGATGACGCCGAGGTGACGTTCGGCCTCGACCGGGCCGACATCTCCGCCGACGTCGTAGTCAATCGGTCGGTGAGTCACACGCGATCGCTGTACGCCACCCGGTGCTTCGCGCACTACGGGACCCCGACGGTGAACGCCCCCGACGTTGTCGCCCTCGCGGGCGACAAGGTCCTCGCCTCGCTGCGCCTCGCGGAGCGGGGGGTCCCGACCCCCAAGACCGTCATCGCCCTCTCTCCCGAGGCGGCGTTGAAGGCGATCGAGCGGGTTGGCTATCCGGCGGTCCTGAAGCCCGCGGTCGGTTCGTGGGGCCGGCTGATGGCGAAGGTCTCCTCAGTGGAAGAAGCCGAACAGATCCTCGAGCACAAGACCGCGCTCTCGTCACCGGTCCACTCGATCTTCTACGTCCAAGAGTACGTGCCGAAGCCCGACCGGGACCTGCGGGTGTTCGTCGTCGGCTCAGAGGCGGTCGCGGGGATGGCTCGCCGCTCGACTGATTGGCGCACGAACGCCGCTCGGGGGGCGACGACCGAGCGACTCCCGATCACTCCCGAACTGAGCGAGCTGTCCTTGAAAGCAGCGGAGGCGGTCGGTGGGGGGGTCCTCGCGGTGGACCTGATGGAGTCTCCCGGTGGACTCGTCGTGCACGAAGTGAACCCGACACCGGAATTCAAAGCGCTCACGGCCGCGACCGGCGTCGACATCGCTGGGGCCATCGTGGATTATTCGGTCGGGGTCGGGCGTCGATGAAGGCGGTGATCGTCGGCGGCTCCGGCTACGTGGGGGGCGAGCTCCTCCGTCTCTTGCTCCGCCACCCCGAAGTGGAGGTGGTCCAAGTGACCTCGGACTCGATGGCCGGCAAGGCGGTCTCCCGCGCGCATCCCAACCTGAGGAAAGCGACGACCCTCCGGTTCGTCAGGCACTCGGCCCGGCAGCCCGCGGACGTCACGTTCCTCGCGACGCCGCACGGCGAATCGATGGGACCCATGCCCGAACTCCTCTCGACCGGCGGGATCGTGATCGACCTCTCCTCCGACTTTCGCCTTCGGGACGCCGGGGCGTACCCGACCTACTATCGCACCCAGCACCCGCACCCCGAACTGTTGCGGGAGGCCGTCTACGGGCTGCCCGAGCTGCATCGCGAGGAGATCCGGAGGGCGCAGTTGATCGCCGTACCGGGATGCATCGCGACCGCCTCGATCCTCGCGCTCAAGCCGCTCGCGTCGGGCGGCCTCATCGATCCCGCTCGAGTGGTCGTCGACGCCAAGACGGGCTCCTCCGCCGGCGGGCAAGACCCCGGTCGCGCCGGGTCCCACGCCGAACGATCCGGGGTCATGCGGGTCTACGCGTCCGTCGGACATCGCCACACGGCCGAGATCGAGCAGGAGACCGGCCTGCGCGTCGCCCTCTCCTGCCACGCGGTGGAGGCGGTTCGGGGGATCCTCTCGACGTGTCACGGCTTCTGGACCCACCCGGTCGACGAGAAGGAGCTCTGGCGCACGTACCGGGCGGCGTACGAGAACGAACCGTTCGTCCGGATCGTCCACGAGTCCGACGGGATCCATCGCGAGCCCGAACCCAAGACCCTCGCGGGGACCAACTACTGCGACCTGGGCTTCGCCGCCGACGCCCACGCGGACCGCGTTGTGGCGATTGCCGCGATCGACAATCTCATGAAGGGGGCCGCGGGGAACGCGGTCCAATGCCTCAACGTGCGGGCGGGATTCCCCGAGACGACCGGGCTCGACTTCCTTGGCCTCCATCCGCTCTGACGAGCCCCCCGTGACGATCGTGGTCAAAGTGGGGGGCGCCGCCGGGAATTCCGCCGAGCCCGTGCTCGCGGACCTCGCCCGCCAGAGGGACTACGTGCTCGTCCACGGCGGGTCGGAGCGCGTCGACCGACTGGGCGACGCGCTCGGGCGGTCGTCCGAGTACTACACCTCCCCCAGCGGTGTCGTCTCCCGGCGGAGCGACCCGGCCCATCTGGAGGTGCTCGTGATGGCGCTCGCCGGGAGCGTCCAGACGGAGATCGTCGCCGCGTTCGCTCGAGTGGGAGTGCGCGCGATCGGGCTCTCGGGGGTCGACGGAGGGCTCCTGATCGCCCGCCGCAGGGAAGGCGCGCGCGCGGTCGAGAACGGGAAGGTGGTGCGGGTCTCCGACGACTGGTCCGGGACGATCGAACGCGTGAACGCGGACCTGTTGCGCTCCGTCCTGGGTCTCGGATACGTTCCGATCGTCGGTCCACCGGCCGTCACCGAGCGGGGAGAGGTCGTCAACGTGGATGCCGACCGAGTCGCGGCCGAAGTATCGGTCGCGCTGCACGCGGAGGCGCTCCTCCTCCTCACCAACGTCCCCGGATTGCTCCGGGACCCGAGCGACCCCGCGTCGGTCATTCCCTCGGTGGGGCAAGACGAGGTCGACCGGATCCTCCCGCTCGCGGGCGGTCGGATGCGAAAGAAGGTGCTCGCGGCGGTCGCCGCGCTACGGGGGGGTGTCGGCCGGGTCGTGATCGCCCCGTCGAACGTGGACGGACCAGTCCGTCGTGCGTTGGCGGGCGAGGGGACGGTGTTCGCGTGACGGCGGTCGTTCCCACCGGTGGTTCCTTGGAGTTCGGCAGCTCGACGCACCGGAGACTGACCATCGTGCGGGGGGAGGGGGCGTCGCTCTGGGATGAGCGGGGGCGCCGATTCGTCGATCTGGGCGCGACGCACGGGGCGGGAAGCCTCGGGGCGTCGAATCCCGAAGTCGCCCGGGCGGTGTCGGAACAGGCCGCCACCCTGCTCCATCTCGGTTCCGGGTACGGGAACCCGGTTCGGACGAGGTTCCTCGAGAAGCTCCTCTCGCTCCTCCCTCCCTCGTTCGCTCGTGTCTTCCTTTCGAACTCGGGCGCGGAAGCGGTGGAGGCGGGGATCAAGATCGCGCGCTCGGCGACGGGGCGACCCAAGGTCGTGGCCGCGATGCGCGGGTTCCACGGGCGGACCATGGGCGCGCTGAGCGCGACCTGGCGCCGGGAGCTCCGAGAACCGTTCGAACCGCTGCTGCCGGGGTTTCAGCACGTGCCGTTCAACGACGTCGCGGCCCTCGAGGGAGCCGTGGATGAGACCACGGCGCTCCTCCTCCTCGAGCCCGTGCAGGGAGAGGGCGGCGTTCACGTGGCCACCGCGGAGTTCCTCCGGGGTGCCCGCGCGGCGGCCGATCGAGCGGGGGCGTTGCTCGCCTTTGATGAGGTGCAGACCGGGATCGCCCGCACCGGTCGACTCTTTGCCTTCGAGCGATGGGGGGTCGTACCGGACCTCCTCCTGCTGGCCAAGTCGCTCGCCGGCGGGGTCCCGATCGGTGCGACGGTGACGACCAGGGAGGTCGAGCAGCGGTTCCGCGGGAGTCATCACTCGACGTTCGGCGGGAATCCGCTCGCGTGTGCCGCCGGGATCGCCGCCCTCGACTTCACCGTTCGCGAACGGTTGGCGGAGCGCGCCGAGCGCCTCGGAACCCTCGCCGCGGCCCGGCTCTCCGGCCTCCCACCGGAACGGGTGCGCGAGGTTCGAGGACTCGGCCTCCTGGTCGGTATCGAGCTGCGCGAGAAGGTCGCTCCCTTCCTCGCCGCGCTCGAGGAACGAGGATTCCTCGCGATCAATGCCGGCGCCACGGTGCTGCGGTTGATCCCGCCCCTCGTGATCGCTGAGGACGAGTGGACGGCCGGCCTCGACGCGATCGCGGAGGTGGTCGCTCACGGAGCCCGCTGAGGTCCTTCTCCGTCTCGTCGCGCACTACAGCCCGTCGGGGCGGGAGCGGGCCGCCGTCGCCGCGTTTTGCGCGATCGCCCGAGAGCTGGGCTACGCCACCTCCGTCGATCCGGCCGGGAACGGGATCGCCCGCCGGGGTCGGGGCCGGCCCCGGGTCATGTTCCTCGGCCACATCGATACGGTCGAGGGCCGCCGGCCCGTTCGCCACCGCGGACGCCGGGTCTACGGGCGCGGAGCGGTCGACGCGAAAGGCGCCCTCACTGCGGCGCTCTGTGCCGGCGAGCGGTTCGATGGTCCCGGCGAACTCACGATCGTCGCCGCCGTGGGCGAAGAAGAGGACAGTCGGGGGGCTCGCTATCTCGCTTCGGGCCGCGCGCCGGACCGGGTGATCGTCGGAGAGCCCAGTGGCTGGGACGGAGTGACGATCGGCTACAAGGGAGAACTCCAGGTGGAGGCTACCTTCCGAGGGCGCCGAACCCACTACTCATCGCCCACTCCCACTACGACCGACGTCGCCCTCGACTGGACGGCCGCCGTGCGCTCGGTCGCCGCCGGCCGGCAGACCGAGTCGCTGTTCGCATCGTTGACGGCGAAGACCGTCGCCGTCGAGAGCCGGCGGCGAGGGGACGCCGAAACAACCCGGGTCACGGTGGACTTTCGACTCCCGCCCGGCGTGACTACCGCGGATGTTCTCGGACTCCTACCGACCGGGCCGGGTTGGCCCCGCCTCGCGGTTCGCATCCGGGCCGAGCCGGTCGAAGTCAGCCGGGGGAATCCCACGGTCCAGGCGCTCTCGGCCGGGATTCGAGCGGTCGGGAGTCGCCCGACGCTCTGGCGCAAGAGCGGGACCTCCGACCTCAACGTCGTCGTCCCGGCATGGAATGTTCCGGCGGCGGCGTACGGTCCGGGAGATGCCCGTCTCGATCACACCGCCCGCGAATCGCTCGCGGACGCCGAACTGACGCGGTCCGTGAGCGTGTTGCGCGGCGCGTTCGACCGGCTCGCCGGTGCGGAGGGGTAACCTCCCCATCTCGACCGGGGAAGGACCGAGTGGTGCTCCGTCGCCGTCCGAGCCTCGCACGGAGGAGCGGTCGACCGCTCCATCGACGAATTAATGCGGCGGTTGGTCGCTCGTCGGTTCGTGGCCGTCCGATTCTGCCCATTTTGCGGCCAACCGGTCGTCCCGGGGGGAACGTTCTGCGCGTCGTGCGGAGCGAGCTTGGTGGGGAGCGCCGCACCGGCCGGAACTCCGGGGATTCCGCCGGCGTTTCAACCCCTCGGAGTCGCTCCGATCCTTCAGCACCAGCTCACCTCCCCGCTCCCCGGGGGGCCGACCCTCGCCCCGCCATCGGCCGATCTGAACACCCTCTCGAGCGTCGCCACGGCCGCGCTCTTGAGCCTGATCGGCAACGTGATCGGCCTCGTCGCGCTGTTCGGTACCCCGGGGGTGCAGGCCTTGACGGTCAGCACCTCGACGTCGGGGACCAAGATCAGTTTGGACTCTTCGAGCCTGCTGATCTTCGGGGCCGTGCTGGCGGTCAGCGTGGTGCTCACGTTCCTTGAACTGATCTATTTCCGGATCGCCTTCAAGAAGCTGCAACCGTACGATGAACGGTTCTCGACCCCGGCAAAACTCGTGTTGATCCTCCTCATGGCCCTCCCGATCGTCCTGCTGGCCGCGGTCGCTCTCCTATACTTGGTTTCCCAGGCGATCGTCTGCGCCGGCCCCGGGAACTTCATCCCCCCCGCGTGCCTGAACGGGGGTGACCTCCTCGGGGTTCTCGGGATCCTCGCGGTGGGTGGAATCCTGGCCCTCGCCGGCTACATCGGCCTCCTGCTGGGGATCTGGCGACTCGGGAGTCGCTACGAATCCACCGCCCTCAAGGTCGGCGCCGTCCTCCTGATCTTTCCCCTGTTGAACCTGGTGGCTGCGATCCTGATCCTGGTCTCCGCCCGCTCCACCCGGGCGCAGATTGCCAGCGGGTCGTCGGCCGCTACCTTCGGTTGACCTTCTCCCGGGCCGGTCGCCGGTCGGATTCGAGTCGATGCCGCTCATGGGGCCGTCGGCGAGCGCGAGTCCCGCCGTTAGGTCGTTCAGCCTGCCGGCGAAATCACGTCGACCGGAGCCATTGGGCGAGGGGGAGAATGCTCTGATACAACGATCGCCCCGAGTTGGTCAGTGTGTACGCCTGGACCGGTCCCCTCGGCCCCTCGGTCGGCACCCGGCGGATCAGTCGTGCCCGTTCCAGGGACCGCAACGTCGAGGTGAGCGTTGCGGGACTCACTCCGGACAAGCACCGTTGAATCGGTCCGAACCGCACCCGGCCGTACTTTCCCAGCAGGGAGACGACGCAGACGGCCCACTTCTTACCGACGATGTCGATCAGGCCGATCGGCGGGCACGGGCAGCACAGCTCCTCCACCGCACCTTGCGACACTCTGTCCGTACGTAGTGTCGCCTTAAGAGCACTTCACCTATTGAAGTGGTCGAGGAACCCATGCCCGAAGTTAGCGAAACGAAACCGTGCGGCGGAACGTCGAACTGCTGCTGTTGCTGCTGCTGCTGCGGTAAATCCTGTTGCTGATGGCCGACAGGTTCGTGCTGTTCATCTGCGTCGGGAACGCCGGCCGTTCGCTGATCGCCGAGGCGAGCTTCAACGCGAATCCCCCACCGGGGTGGCGCGCGATATCGGCGGGCACGAGACCCGCCGCGGCGCCCAACCCGCGCACCCAGCCGATGCTGGAGGAGGTGGGGCTGTCGCTCCCACCCCACGCTCCACAGCACCTCGCGGCCGACCTGATGGACCGCGCCGCCCTTCGGATCACGATGGGCTGCCTCGATGACGAGAGCTGTCCGACCCACCTCAAGTCGCTCGAGCGGCGCGATTGGCAGCTTCCCGACCCCGTGAATCTCGACGACGAAGCCTTCCGCGGGGTACGCGACCGAGTGCTCGAGCTCGTCCGCGGGTTACGAACCGAATTGATCCTCGCGGACCGAGAAGCGGCCGACCGGGCGCCGTGCTGACCGTGGGGAGCGAAACGATCGTTCGCCGGGTGTTCGCCGAGTCCGCGGGTACGGCGTTATTGGTCGGGATCGGCACCGGTGCGATCGTCGCCGCGGCGCGATTCGGCGGGGTTCCCCTAGGGGCCGTGGCGAGCGCGTGGTTTCTTGCGGTCCTCCTGCCGATGGTCCTCTTCGTGGAGGTGTCCGGCGCCCATTTGAACCCCGCGATCACGATCTCGCTGGCGGCGAGCGGCCGAATCGCGTGGCGGGAGGTTCCGCCCTACGTTCTCGGACAAAGCGTGGGCGCGCTCGTCGGGAGCGCCGTCGTCCTCGCGGCGTTCGGGGACGTCGCGCATCTCGGGGCCACCGTGCCCGCCAACGGCGATCTCGCCGCCGCCTTCCTCGCCGAACTCTCGTTCACCGCGGCGTTGGTCGCCGCCGTGTTCACCCTCGCTGATCGGGGAAAGGGTCGCGGGCGGTGGCGGCTCCTGCTGCCCCCTGCGGTCGTGGGCCTCTCGACCTACGTGATCGGGCCTTGGACGGGGAGTTCGCTTAACCCAGCGCGGACGCTGGCTCCGGCGATTCTCTCGGCCACGTACACCGACCTATGGGTCTATCTGACCGCGGTGCCACTGGGGGCGCTCCTCGTCGCCGCATGGAAACCCCGCGCGGTCGACCGCCGAGCCCGTGGCCCCGGCCGGACGGACGTGTCCGCATGAGGCGACGAACCCCGCGCGGCGCGCGCCCCAGCGGCCGCCCTCGACGCCGCACCGAGGGCGGGCCGGCGAGGAGCTCACTAGTAGTGATGCGCCGGTGCCACCAGCGGCACGAAGTCCCCGCCGTCGTAGATGAACGTCGGCTGATAGATCCCGTAGATGTAGATGATCAGCGTGCCTCCGATCGGGCTCAGGGAGTAGGCGTCGACCGTCGTCACGTTCTCGTTGTAGGGAAGCGAGCCGACCGGGTTCACTGCGCCGTTGTAGGGGTTCGGATGCGTCACGGTGCTCCCGTAATCCCACCAGAAGTTCCCTCCCTGGTAGGACGAACCCACGATGCTTCCGAAGAGCGGGAAGAGCGGGAATCCGGCCGCCCAGTGCGGGATGAGCGCCGACTGCTTCGCGATGTTCCACGCGTCCGTGTAGTGGAAACTGTCTCCGGAATAGAGGTTCAGCGGCAGCATCCACGCGGTCGTGGGGGTGGCGAAGTAGTTGTTGTAGACGAGGTCGTCCTGCTCGGCGAGCTCGAGGCCCAGTCCGACGTCGAATCCCGCCCAATCGGGGGCGACGCTCGTCGACGAGGTCGGGGGGGTCACTTCCGTGAACCAGTTGCCCCAGACCGTGTTGTTCCCGCCGCCGACGTTCACCGCGCCGAAGAGCGTTCCCCCACTGAACATCAGTAGGGCTTGGCCCTCGGTCAAAAAGTGATCGCCCGCCACCAGGTTCTCCGACGACGCGTAGAAGATCACGTTGAACGTATCCCATTCGACCGGGTAGTACGTAGTGGCACCGAACCAGCCCGAGATCGCGGAATCGACCAGGGCGACATGGCTCACGTCCCAGAACCAGAATTGCAGCTGGTTCGTCTGGGGGATGTTGGGCCCGGGGAACTGGAAGTCGTTGGTCGCGGTCGTGAAGCTTGCGCTCCCCAGCAGCGCGACCGAGGCCGTCGTCCCGTAGAGGAAGACCCCGGGGAAGACCGGGAACACGTAGTCATTGTAGACGCCGAAGACCGCGGACAGAGGGTGCTCTTGGTTGTTGAACAGGACGTACGGGTCCCACGTCGATCCGGTGCCGAAATTCGAGATTGCCGCGAGCTGCGAGTTCGAGAACGCCCAGAGCGGCGTGTACACTCCCTCACGGAAGTTCGGCTGGAGGTGAATGACGACCGTCATGGCGCTCGTGACGTGGAGCGTCATAGAGTAGGGCGTGTAGTCGCTCAATTCCACCGTGATCCCATACGTGCCCGGCGTTAACCAGAACGTCTCGCCGTACGCCCCCGGTGCCGCGATGGGCTCCCCGACGAGGAAGTTCCGGAGGGTCGTCGAAGTGGTGTTGACCGGGGTGAAGATGTCGAACGCGTTGGACGGCGTCACGGCAATCGTCACCGGCGCGCTCCCCTCGGGGGCCCCGGCATTCCACAGACCCCGCAGGATCGTCGGTCCGCCCGTCATCGTTCCGTAGTCGGGGAGTCCGCTCGGTCCGCCGGGGCCCGAGGCCCACGCGACGTTTGCTCCGACCACGGTCTCGCCCGTCTCCCCACCGTAGTTGTAGGCCGAAGGGGTCGCTCGGTAGGAGTGGGTCGCGGCGTCCCAATAGGCGAGGCCCAAGGTCGCGTCCGCGGCGGCCAGGTCCCCGTTGCTACCGCCGTTCGGACCGCCCAGGACCAGCTCGTAGTCGTCCGTCAGGCCGAGGGGGTTGTACGAATAGCCGTTGGCCGTGTAGTTGGCGGGGATCGAGACCGGGGGTCCGGTCGTCGGATTCGACGGGGTCCCGACCGAGTTGAAGACGACGTAGTCGTAGGGGACCATGAAGTCGTCACCGGGATGCGTGGTGCTGGAGACCCCCGCAGTGAACGTGACCGCGTTGCGCCCGTCGACGATGGACGAGTTCATGTAGAGCGACAGGTCGAACGGATAGACGACCGGGAACGGCACGAACAGCTCCGAGTAGTAGTAGCCCAGGGCACCGTAGTCGCTGAAGTCATCGACCGCCCCCCCGGAAAGGCCGCTCGCATAGAGGGCGTTCGACGAGATCGGCTGGCCCGAGAAGTTCCAGACGTTGGTGATGAGAATCATGAAGTTCGCCTGTGCGTAGTAGAGGACGACGTTCTGGGTCCAAAAGGAGAAACTGGAGTTTCCGAACAGGGTGACGTCCGTCGCGACCGCGTTGAGCTGGATCCCGTAGCTATCGGGGGAACTCGCGAATAGGTCGAGGGGCTGGATCCCCACGGCGTTGGTGTCGACCTGACCCCAAAGGCTCGTGGTGTTGAGAATCGTCGGAACGACGGAGCCGCCCGGTCCCTGACTGAGTCCGAAGTATCCCAAGCCGACCGGCGCGGGGATGCCGGTGTACAGCGGGGTGACATGGCCCGACGCTTCGGCTTGCACAAGTTGGGCAGGAGAAGCCGAAGGGCGGGGAACAGAGATGACGCGCGGGTTTAGACCGGCCGCGCTGGTGGCGGCCAAGGCATGGGAAGCCATCTGGGAGGCGAGATTCGGCGCGGACGTCGCGCTGGCCGGTTCGGCGGCGCCGCTCGAGGACGCCGACGTGACCGTTCCGGCGCTCCTCAGGCTCGATGCGGTGGCCGGGGACGCCGGACCTCCGGCTGCTCCGATTATCGGAGCGAGAACCATCGTTACGGCCAAAATCAGGGCCCAAAGGATACCTCGATGTACGGCGCCCATAGCGGAGCTCGGAAAGCTCCGAGTCGTATCAAGGCTCCGATATTCGCAAGATTCGCGCGTGTTTGGGACGGCCGAAACCGCCGGAATGGGCCTCCCCGTCTCATTCGCTAAGGGAAAGCCCCGGCTTTCCTCACTCTCACCGGCCCGTCCTACGGCCCCACCCGGAAGGGTCGCGCGTTGCTCGAGCCCACGATTTCCTGACCACGACTCGAGGGAGGATCAGCGGATCCACAAGCTCACCTGGCAGGGCTCGACGATTTTCTCGCACCTCGTTGACCTCCCCACTCACCTCGGACGTCGCTCGAGTTTTGGAACTCCCGCGCGGGCGACATCTTTCGACGAATCTGAGGATATTTGAACCTCGTGGAGATGGGAGCGCCGGTCGATCGGCGCCGCGGGAAAGTGGCGTTTCGACAAGGAGAGAGCAGGACCGACCCATGACCAGCGAATGGCTGGAGTGGCATCGAAACTACGACGACGACCCGACGATGAGACGTCGACTGAGGGCGGTGCAGGAACGCATCCGAGAGGCTCTTGAGCGGCACCCACCCGGCCCCGTCCGGGTAATCAGCGCCTGCGCCGGGGACGGCCGGGACCTGCTCGGAATCTTGGCGACGCACCCCCGGGCCTCGCAGGTGCGGGCCTGCTTGATCGAGCTCGCACCGGAGCTCGTCAGGGCGGGGCGTGAGCGTGCCGCCCGGAAGGGACTCGTCGGAGCCGATTTCCGTCAAGGAGACGCCTCGACCTCTCGAGCGTACGTCGGTGCCGTCCCGGCGGATGTCGTGATGATGTGCGGGATATTCGGCAACGTCACGGACGACGATATTCGGAACACGATCCGGCACTTGCCCGAACTCTGCGCGCGGAACGCCACGGTGATCTGGACCCGAGGACGATTCGCACCGGACCTCACGCCGACGATCCGCGGCTGGTTCGCCGAAACGGGTTTCGAAGAGTTGTCGTTTGTGACGATCCCCCATTCGACGAAAGCGGTGGGAGCGCACCGGCTCGTTGCAGCGCCGAAGCCGTTTCGGAGAAACGTCCGACTCTTCACCTTCCTTCCCGCGGAGAAGAGGCCCTCGAATCTCTCCGCGACGGCCCCACCGAAACGACCGGTCCGAAGGAAGGCGGCGTAGGCTCGGCAGAGCCTCCCGCGGTCCTGCCTGGGGAGAAGCGAGAAGTATCTTGCCCGGATCGTCGGCAGGGCGACCGGGAGTGGATCGAGAGGAACCCGGAGTTCGCTGGCTTCTCCACTCGAGGGACCCGTCGGTGCGGTACTTCGCCCTCACCGAGAGTCTCGGGGAGTCGGAGAGGTCCGGAGCGTTGCGAGCGGCGAAGCGGCAGATCCCGCAGGGAGCTCGTCTTCGGGCACTGCTCTCCGGCCAGCGAGCCGACGGTGGATTCGGCGTGGGTTGGTACAAGAAGTGGGGCGGGGAGACTTGGCGAATGGTCTCGGCTGTCGAGCTGGGGGTCCCGCCCGAAAGTCCAGTGGCCCGCCGAGCGGCCAACTACGTACTCTCTCGTCTCCCGTTGGCCCGGGTCGAACCCCACCAGGTACGCGGCCGATTCCGATTGCACGCCTCCGTGCTCGGCAACCCCTTAGGTGTGTGCGCTCGGCTCGGATTGGCCGACGACCCACGAGTCCGGCGAATCGCCCACTCGCTCGTCCGCTGGCAATGGCCCGACGGTGGGTGGAATTGTGACTCGTCGGAGGACGCGAGGCACTCCTCCTTTTACGAGAGCCCCGCGCCGCTCTGGGGGCTGAGCGAATACCTCCGGGCAACGAACGACGCGGCCGTTCGCACGGCGGTCGACCGGGTGGCTGAGCTGTTCCTGCGGCATCGACTGTTCCGGTCCTGTCACGGGGAGGAAGTGATCGACCAACGATGGATTCGGCTCCACTATCCGGTCTACTGGCACTACGACATCTTGCAGGCACTTCGCGTGCTGGATCGGGCCGGCAAGTTGGGCGACCCGCGGACCCGAGAGGCCCTCGCCCTCCTCGAGTCCAAGCGGGCCGACGACGGCACCTGGCGTGCCGAAGGGCAGTTCTGGCGCCGGGGACCCGTGAGCGCTCCCAATACGGAGGTCGTCGACTGGGGTGGAGACGGACCCAACGAGATGATCACCCTGAACGCGCTCCGGGTTCTCGTGCGGTCGGGTCGCGTCCCCTGACGCGCAGCCGAGCGAACCGAAAGGGTGCCTCCGACCGATCGACCGCAGGGCGACGCGCGACGTCACGAAGGTCGCATCGATGTGATCCGGAGTATCGCTGAGGCGGACCGATCGATGTCGTCATCGGTGGTCGCCCACGAGGCCACGCTGATCCGCATCGCGGCCGTGCCGTGCCAGACGGTGCCGCCGCACCAGCAGGTTCCGTCCCGTTGCACTGCCTCGATCACACGTCGCGTCTCGTCGTCGCTCCCAAACGAGACGAGGACCTGGTTCAAGACGACCTCGTTCAGGATCCGGCATCCTCCGCCGCGGAGCAGAGTCGCCATCCGGAACGCGTGCCGACAACACCCTTCGATCAGGTCGGCCAGCCCCGACCGTCCGAGCGACCGGAGGGCGGCCCAGGCATCGACGCCTCGGGCTCTACGCGACATCTCCGGGACCTAATCCATCGGCTCTCCCAACATCGACTGAGGCAAGTACGCCGATGGGGCTCCCGCCATCGCCGCTCGGAGATGCCGTCCCTCGCGGACGTAGACCACCCCACTGTCGTACGGGACGTTGAGCCACTTGTGGGCGTCGGTCGCCCACGAATCTGCTCGTTCGACCCCCGCCGTCAACGGTCGACGGCCCGGGCTCGCGTGGGCCCACAGGCCGAAGGCGGCGTCCACATGCACCCATGCCCCCGCTCGATGCGCCTGCTCGCAGACCTCGCCGACGGGGTCAAACGCACCGGTGTTCACGTTCCCTACTTGGACGCACACCACGGTCGGCCCGTGGATATCTGGGACCCGATCCGCGCACATCCGCCCCTGGTCGTCGACCGGAACCCGGACGACCCGATCTCTACCGAACCCGAGGAGCGAGAGCGCCTTGAGCACCGATACGTGGACCTCCTCTCCGACGACCACCGTCACGGGCGGGGCATCGAAGAGGCCCCGGGTTTCGACATCCCATCCGGCGGTCTCCAGCACCGAGTGCCGTGCGGCGGCCAACGCCGAGAAGTTGGCCATCGTATCGCCCGAGACGAACGCTCCGCGCGCGACCGGGGGAATCCCCAGCAGCTCCCGAATCCATTCCAGCGCTGTCGTCTCCAATCGGGTCGCCACCGGGGACATCGACTGTACGGCAGTGTTTTGATCCCACGCTCCGGCGAGCCAGTTGGCCGCAAGCGCGGCGGGTACGGAGCTCCCGATGACGAACCCGAAGTACCTCCCCCCCGCGGTGCCGACGGTCGCCGGGGAACCGAACTCGTCGAGCTGTTGAAGGACGGACGACGGGTCTTCTCCCTTCTCCGGGAGCGCCCCGCAGAGACGATCGACTCCCGCGATCGCCGCTTCGTTCGGTGCCACCGGACGGGCTTTCAGCGACTCCAGGTAACGGTTCGCTCGAGCTGCCACGTCGATGAGTAGACTCTCCGTCATATTCCGTCCGAGAACGGATTCCCGACTCAAGGTTGAGCTTTCCGACGAGGCCGGAAGCACCGCCTTAGTTGGGGCCCTGCGACCCCTTCCAGCGACCGGGCGGTGCGCGGGTGGGGATTTGTAGCGTCGGATGCCTGACTACAGCGCCAAACCATGTCGCCACGGCGCGCGCCCCCTCGGGCGGTGGTCGAGAATCTCGAGCCCCAGGTTGACGACGGCCGCACACCGGCACGCCGGAGCGCGGGAGAGTCCGTCGACGTCTCGGCCGACGTCTTTGCCGAGGGAACGAACCAGGTCCGAGCCGAAGTGAAATGGCGGCGGGCCGGCGAGAGCGCCTGGCAGAGCGCCCCGATGGTCCCGGGGGACAACGACCGCTGGCGGGGAAGATTCTCCGTCCCGGCCGCCGGGGTTTATCAATACACGGTGGAGGCGTGGGTCGATCCCTTTGCCGCTTGGTATCGCGAGTTCGAACGACGGGCCCAGGGCGGAACGGTCGCTCCGATCGATTTCCGGGAGGGCGCGAAGATTCTCGAGCGGATTGCGCGTCGAGCTGCGGGCGCGGACCGAGACCTCCTCCGAGATCACACGAAGCGGCTCCGCGAGGCGGCCGATGGGGACCCGGCGGGTTCGGTTCGACTCGGCCTCGAAGAGGATCCCGTTCGCATCGCGGGCGAGCACCCGGAGCCCTCGGAGGTAACGCGATACCCGCAGACGCTCACCATTGAGGTCGACCCCCGCCACGCGCAGCACAGCGCCTGGTACGAGATCTTTCCGAGGTCGACGAGCCCCCGGCCCGGTCCCCCCGGGACGTTCCGAGACCTGCGGGTTCGGTTGCACTACATCGCCGACCTCGGGTTCGACGTGGTCTACCTCCCGCCGATCCATCCGATCGGGCGAACGAACCGTCGGGGCCCCAACAACAGCCCGAACCCGCCCCCCGACGCCCCCGGGAGCCCGTGGGCGATCGGCTCGGAGCTGGGGGGTCACACCAGCGTCGCCCCCGAGCTCGGGACCCTCGAGGAGTTCGATGAGATCATCGTGGAGGCACGTCGGCTGGGTCTCGAGGTCGCGCTCGACCTTGCGTTCCAGTGCTCCCCGGACCACCCTTGGGTCCGGGAGCACCCTGACTGGTTTCACCAGTTACCCGACGGGACCATACGGACGGCGGAGAACCCGCCCAAGAAATACGACGACATCTATCCGTTCGATTTCGCCACGCGGGACCGAGAGGCCCTGTGGGTCGCGCTCAAGGGGGTCGTCGACTTCTGGGTCGCCCACGGCGTCCGCTGGTTCCGGGTCGACAATCCCCACACGAAGCCGTTCGAGTTCTGGCGATGGCTTATCGCGGAGGTGCGCGGGACGCATCCGGAGGTGCTCTTTCTCGCCGAAGCTTTTACTCGGCCCAAAGTGATGTACGAGCTTGCCAAGGTGGGGTTCACGCACTCGTACACCTACTTTGCGTGGCGGACGACCCGGGCGGAGTTGACGGCGTACTTCGACGAGCTGAGCCGGGCCCCCGTCCACGAGATCTTTCGACCCCACCTCTGGCCGAACACCCCGGACATCCTCACTCCGCAGTTGCACTCGGGCCGGCGGTCCGTCTTCGTCCAGCGGCTCGTGCTCGCCGCTACCCTTTCCTCGCACTACGGGATCTACGGGCCTCCCTACGAGCTCCTCGAGCACACCCCCCTCGAGGTAGGAAAGGAGGAGTACCTCGACTCCGAGAAGTACGCCGTTCGCTTCTGGCGACTCGACGCTCCGCAGAGCTTGGCCCCGGAGATTCGCCGCATCAACCAGATCCGACGGGAGAACGCGGCACTGCGAGAGGGGCAGCAACTCACCTTCCATTCGATCGACAACGACCACCTCCTTTCGTTTAGCCGGCGCGCCGACGACGGCAACGTGGTTCTGGTCGTCGTCAACCTGAACCCCGAAGGGGCAGAAATCGGCTGGACCGCGCTCAACTTACCGGCCCTCGGGTTGGGCCCCGACGCCTCGTTCGAAGTGGTGGACCTCTGGAACGGGCCCACCTACCAGTGGCACGGCCCACGGAACTTCGTTCGGCTCGACCCGGCCCTTACCGTCGCTCACGTCTTCCGAGTCCGGTTGAAGGATACCTCTACCCACCGTGGCGGAGCACTCGACTGACATGGAGCCTCCTGCCGTTGCGCCGGCGAGCGAGACCGCACCCATCGCGGTCGACCCGACCTGGTACAAGGATGCCATCATCTACGAACTGCATGTCCGTGCCTTCGCCGACAGCAAACAGGCCGGGACGGGGGATTTCCCGGGCCTGACGGGCAAGCTCGACTACCTTCGGGACCTCGGCGTCACCGCGCTCTGGTTGCTCCCGTTCTATCCGTCGCCCCTGCTCGACGACGGCTACGATATCTCCGACTACACCGGGATCCATCCGAACTACGGGACCCTCCGCGAGTTCCGCAACTTCCTGCGCGAGGCCCACGCCCGCGGGCTGCGCGTGATCACGGAACTGGTGCTCAACCACACCTCCGACCAGCACTGGTGGTTCCAACGGGCTCGCCAAGCCCCCCCCGGCTCGACCGAGCGCGACTACTACCTGTGGAGCGACACCCCGGACCGCTTCTCGGGCGCTCGCATCATTTTCAACGACTTCGAGCGGTCCAACTGGACGTGGGACCCGGCTGCTCGGGCCTACTACTTCCATCGGTTCTACAGCCACCAACCGGACCTGAACTACGACAATCCGGTCGTCGTACGGGCGATCTCGCGCACGATCGACGCGTGGCTCGAGATGGGAGTCGATGGGCTCCGCCTCGACGCCATCCCCTACCTCTTCAAGCGGGAGGGAACGAACTGCGAGAACCTGCCGGAGACCCATGCCTTCCTTCGGGCACTGCGTCACCGGGTCGACGAGAAGTTCCCCGGGCGCATGCTGCTCGCGGAGGCCAACCAGTGGCCGGAGGACGCGGCCGCGTACTTCGGGACGGGTTCGGGCGACGAATGCCACACGGCCTTCCACTTCCCGCTCATGCCGCGACTGTTCATGGCGACGCGGATGGGGACCCGGTTCCCCATCCTCGATGTGCTGAACCAGACCCCTCGGATTCCGACGAATTGTCAGTGGCTCCTGTTCCTGCGGAACCACGACGAGCTTACGCTCGAGATGGTCTCGGACGAGGAGCGGGACTACATGTACCGCGCGTACGCCCACGACGCGCGCATGCGCGTCAACGTCGGAATCCGCCGGCGACTCGCCCCCCTTCTGAGCAACGACCGTCGGCTCATCGAGCTCATGAACGGGCTCTTGTTCTCGCTTCCCGGCACCCCCGTCCTCTACTACGGCGACGAGATCGGGATGGGGGACAACATCTACCTCGGCGACCGCAACAGCGTTCGGACCCCGATGCAATGGAGTGCCGACCGCAACGCGGGGTTCTCGCGGACGAACCCACAGCGGATCTACCTGCCGGTGATCATCGACCCGGAATACCACTACGAGACGGTGAACGTGGAGGCCCAGCAGGGCAACCCTCATTCGTTATTGTGGCACATGAAGCGGATCATCGCCCTCCGCCGGCAGACCCGCGTGTTCGGACGGGGGAGCACCACCTTCCTCTACCCGGCGAATTCCCACGTGCTCGCTTTCGTCCGCGCCTACGAGGGCGAGCAAGTGCTCGTGGTCGCCAACCTCTGCCACCTCGCCCAACCGGTCGACCTCGACCTCCGTGACTTCCGCGGCATGCGCCCGATCGAACTGTTCGGTCAGACCCCCTTTCCGCCGGTGACGTACGAACCCTACCGGCTGACGCTTGGTCCCTACGAGTTTGGCTGGTTCCGCCTCGAAACGCCGATCACCGCCACGGGCCCAACCCCGGCGGCGACCGTGGAGCCGGTCGTCCTCGCCGCCCGTGGGGACTGGGCCGCGGCCGAGGAGCCCGCCCACCGGGAACGGATCGACACGTTCCTGTTCCGCTACCTTCCGACCGCCCGATGGTTCCGGGGCAAGGGCCTGCCCCGCGAATCCGTCCACTGGGCTCGGACGATCGCCTTCGGGACCGACGCCGGAGCCGCTCGCCTGGCCCTCGTCGAAGTTCGCTACGCCGACTCGGACCCCCAGACCTATCTGCTCCCCATCGGGTTCACCCAATCCGGCCCTCCCTCGACCCTCGCCGAGTCGGCCCCGAGCGATGTGCTGGCGATCTTCCGACCCGGCGCGCCCGTCCCCGACCGGCTCCTCCACGATGTGGCTCAGGCTCCGGAGTTCGTCCGTCAAACGGTCGGTCGGATCGCCCGAAACCGCCGCCGGCGGGTCGACCTCGACGAGCTCGTGGCCACCCGCACGAAGGCGTTCGACCGGGAGGACACCTCGACCTCGACCCTTCCCGTCGTTCCCCTCCGTGGCGAGCAGTCGAACTCTTCCGCGAAGATCGGGGACCAGTACATCCTGAAGACGTTCCGGCTCGTGGAGCGAGGGCAGAACCCCGAGATCGAGTTGGGGCAGTTCCTGCTCCGGCACCCCCCCGCTCCGGTCGCCCCGCTCGCCGGGTTCCTCGAGCTGCGGACGGGATCGGAAGGAGTCTACAGCTTGGCCTCCCTTCACCGGTTCGTCCCGAACGAGGGCGACGCGTGGGGACTCACGATCGACCACTTGCGGGGGTACTTCGACCGGGCCCGAGCCCACTACGCTCCGGGACGAGCGGCGCCGAAGGAGGAGGATCGGAGGATCGACCTCGCGGGCTCGGCGCCCCCGGCGATTGCGACCGAGCTCGTCGGGGCGTACCTGGAGCAGATCGGTCGCCTCGGACAGCGCACCGCAGAGTTCCACCGGGCGCTGGCGAGCGACCCCACCGACCCCGCGTTCGCCCCCGAGCCGTTCGACCAGCTGTATGTGCGCTCGATCCTTCAGACGATGGACACGCAACGCCAGCAGGCCTTCGAGCTGCTGCGGAGCTCCCACGGCAGCTTGCCGAGCCCCGGCCGCGAACTGGCGGAGGGGATCATCGGGAAAGAGGACGTCGTGTACCGCCGTTTCCACCGCCTGCTCGAGCACCGGTACGGTGGCCAGCGGATCCGCATCCACGGAGACTACCACCTGGGCCAGGTCCTCTGGACCGGCAAGGACTTCGTGATCATCGACCTCGAAGGCGAGCCGCTCCGGTCCATCACCGAACGCCGTCTGAAGCGGTCCCCGCTGCGCGACGTCGCCGGCATGTTGCGTTCGTTCGACTACGCCGCACGGGTCACGTTGCAGGAGATCCCGCTCGGCGGGGCGGAACCCGCCGGGGCGGGGCGAGAGTCCTTGCAGCCCCTCGCCGAGCTCTGGGTATCGTGGGTCTCTTCGGCGTTCCTGCGCGGGTACCGCGACGCCTCCGAGAATGCCCCGTTCGTCCCGCACAACTCGGCCGAGATCCGGCAGCTGTTGGGCGCTTACGTCCTCGAGAAGTCGTTGTACGAGGTCCGCTACGAGATCAACAATCGCCCGAAGTGGGTGGAGATCCCGCTGCGAGGGCTCACCCATCTCCTGGCGTCCGAAGAGTAGCGAGGATGCCCCGCCCTCGGCCGGACCGGTGGACGTCGTTGGCTCGAGCCGCCGGGATCCTTCCGACCTACCGGGACCTCTCCGGGGAGATTCGCTCGGTTTCCCGGCCCACTCTTGCCGCACTGCTGGAGGGCCTCGGGGTGCCCACCGGAGGTTCGGAGGGGGTCCCGCAACGGGTCTCCGGGGCGCACGCGGACCGCCGCGATCGGGAGACGACGCTCTTCATCGTCGACCGCGGACGTCCGGGCGGTCCCGCCGGATCCGTGCGGCCGATCGCCCGTAACTTCGGGGGCAGCCGAGTCTCCGTCCGCCGGGCCGGCGAACGACGGTGGCGACCGCTGCGGCGGGAACCGTCCGGAAGCTATGCCGTGCCGGCCTCCCTCCCGTACGGATGTCATGAGCTCCGGGTCCAGGGGAACGGTCGTACTTCCCAGGGGCTACTCGTACGGTCCCCCCGCCACCTACCTCCGCTGCACGGCCGCCGATGGGGCCTCTTCACTCCGCTCTATGCGCTGCGGACCCGCCGCACGTGGGGGATCGGCGACCTCACCGCGCTGGAGGAGCTGGGGGCGTGGGCCCGCCCGCTCGGCGCTTCGGTGCTCGCGACCCTGCCCCTGCTGCCGGCCTTCCTGGAACGCCCGTATGAACCGAGCCCGTATCGTCCGGTGAGCCGACGGTTCTGGAACGAGGTCTACCTGGATCCGACCGCGACCCCAGAATTCTCCGCCTCGGGCCCCGCCCAACATCTCGTGGGATCCTCCGAGTTCCGTCGTCGGGTCGCGAAGCTCGAGGGCCGCAGCACCGTCGACTTCCGGGCCGTGGGGCGGCTCAAACGGAGCGTCCTCGAGCGAATGCTTGCGACGTTCGTTCGTTCAACTTCCCGGCGGAACGGGGCCTTCCGACAGTTCGTCCGTGAGACCGAAGGGGTCCGGGAGTACGCTCGATTTCGCGCGACGCTCGAACCGAATCCGGGTCGTGCCCTGCGATACCACCTGTTCGCTCAATGGCTCGTCCACGAGCAGCTCGAGAGCGTCGCGACCCGGCTTCGCGAGCGGGGGATCGATCTCTACCTCGACCTTCCGATCGGGATCCATCCGGACGGCTTCGACGCGGTCCATGATCACCGCCTCCTCGTAGGATCGGTTTCGGCCGGGTCTCCCCCCGACCCTGGAGTCCCCCGGGGCCAAGACTGGGGCTTTCCCCCTTGGCACCCGGACCGGCTCCGCCGAGCGGGGTATCGTCCGCTCGTGGCGACGATACGGCATCACCTGAAGGTCGCGCGTTTCCTCCGAATCGACCACGTCCTGGGCCTCCACCGATTGTACTGGATTCCCCGCGGCCAACGTCCCCGAGACGGCGGGTACGTTCGATACCCCGCTGAGGAGATCTACGCCGTCCTCACGGCGGAGGCCCAGCGGGCCCGGGCATCCCTGGTGGGCGAGGACCTGGGCACGGTGCCGCCGAACCTTCGAAGGGCCCTGCGAGCATGGGGGTTGCTCGGGCTGTACGTGGCCCAGCTCGAGTGGGACGGAGGAGGCCGGGCCCGCCGGATTCCTCCCGACTCGGTGGTCTCTCTCAACACCCACGACCACCTTCCCTTCGCCGGCTACTGGGCGCAGCGGGCCGTGAAGCATCCGCCGTCGCGGGCCCGAGGTGAGTTTCCGGCGGTGTCGACTCCCGCAACGGAGGCGTTCCGCGCCGCGACCTTGCGGCTCGCCGCGAGCCCCGCACGACTGCTGCTCGTCAACCTCGAGGACCTCTGGGGCGAGACGCGCCCGCAGAACGTTCCGGGCGTTGCGGGTCACCGCTACTTCCGCCGTCGGCACCGGTGGGGCCTCGACCGTCTCCGAGCCGAGCCGGAACCGAGCGAACTGCTTTGTGCGCTCGACGACGTGCGACGCGCGAGGCGAGCGAGATGAGCCCTCGACCGCGAACGCGCGCGACCGCCGGAGGTGCCCGGACAGGGTCCCCCCCGGCGCCGGCCCTCACCGACTTCGATCTCTACCTCTTCAACGAGGGCACCCACTCTCGTCTCTACGAGAAACTCGGAGCGCATCCGTACGGTTCGCGTCGGTCCGCCGGCACGCACTTCGCGGTGTGGGCGCCGAACGCCGAACGGGTGAGCGTGATCGGTGAGTTCAACGATTGGACTCCGGGGGTCGAGGAGCTTTCCCCGGTCGGCGGGTCCGGGATCTTCGAGGGGGCGGTGCCCACCGCTCACCCCGGAGCGCTGTACAAGTACCGGGTCCGATCGCGCTGGGACGGGTACGAGGTCGACAAGTCCGACCCGTTCCGTTTCGTGCAGGAGACCCCGCCGGGCACGGCGTCCCGGGTCTGGGACCTCCGCTACTCGTGGGACGACGAGGAGTGGATGGCCGAGCGGGGGCGACGGATCGCCCGGGACGCCCCGGTCTCCATCTACGAGGTGCATCTCGGTTCGTGGCGTCGCGTCCCGGAGGAGGGGAACCGGTCCCTCACCTACCGGGAGGCCGCCGGGCGCCTGGTGGATTACGTCGTCGATATGGGGTTCTCCCACGTCGAGTTCCTTCCGCTCGCGGAGCACGCGTTCTACGGCTCGTGGGGGTATGAGCCCACCGGATTTTTCGCCCCGACCTCTCGGTACGGTGACCCGCAAGACCTGATGGCTCTGGTGGGCGCGCTGCACAGCGCCGGGGTCGGTGCGATCCTCGACTGGGTCCCCGCGCACTTCCCCTCGGACGAACACAGCCTCGGCTACTTCGACGGCACCCACCTGTACGAGCACGCCGACCCTCGGAAGGGATGGCACCCGGACTGGCACACGCTGCTGTTCAACTACGGCCGCAACGAGGTCCGGGCGTTCCTCGCGAGCAGCGCGGTCTTCTGGCTCGATCGCTACCACTTCGACGCGCTCCGCTTCGACGGAGTCGCCTCCATGCTCTACCTCGACTACTCACGCCGGCCCGGCGAGTGGGTGCCGAACGAGCAGGGGGGACACGAGAACCTCGAGGCGATCCGGTTCCTCCGATGGCTGAACGAAACGATCTATTCCACCGTCCCCGGGACCGAGACGATCGCCGAGGAGTCGACGGCGTGGCCGCTCGTCTCGCGCCCGACCACTATGGGCGGTCTCGGGTTTGGCTACAAGTGGGACATGGGATGGATGCACGACACCCTCGAGTACCTTCGACTCGACCCGATCTACCGCCGCCATCACCAGGACGAACTCACGTTCCGTTCGATCTACGCGTTCCAGGAGAACTTCATCCTCCCGCTCTCCCACGACGAGGTGGTCTACGGGAAGGGCTCGCTCGTGGACCGCATGCCCGGCGACCCTTGGCAGAAGTTCGCCAACGTCCGGCTCCTCTTGGCCTACCAGTTCGCGTTGCCCGGAAAGAAACTCCTGTTCATGGGCTCTGAGCTCGGTTCGTGGCGAGAGTGGAGCCACGAAGCGAGCCTCGATTGGCATCTGACGGAGGAGCCACCGTCGCTCGGGCTCCAGAACTGGGTCCGTACCCTGAACCGTCTCTATCGCGAGACGGGCTCGCTCCATCGACTCGACACCGAGCCGGCCGGCTTCGAGTGGGTCGACCACTCCGACCACGCGCAGAGCGTGCTCTCCTTCCTGCGGCGCGGGGGGGACGACTCCGAACTCACGCTGGCCGTGTTCAACTTCACGCCCGTGCCCCGAGAACCCTACCGGGTAGGAGTGCCGTTCCCAGGTACGTGGACCCTGCTGGCGAACAGCGACGCGGCCGAGTTCGGGGGGAGCGGAGCGGGAACCTCGGGCCCCGTGAGCACGGAGGAGGTCGGTTGGCACGGTCGGCCATTTTCCCTGCACCTCGCACTTCCCCCGTTGGGAGCCCTCTTCCTCCACTCGCCGGGGTGAGCCCCACGGACACCTCGGTTCCGCTGGGCGCGACATTCAGCCCCGGGGGGACCACCCGCTTCCTGGTCTGGGCTCCGGCGGCCCGACGCGTGCAGCTCGTACTGGACGGTTCGGCCCGGGTGTTGATGGAGTCCCTCGGCGACGGCTACTGGGGCCTCGAGCGCGACGGACTCCGGCCGGGGCACCGGTACGGCTTCCGGCTGGACCGGGGCCCAGCCCTTCCCGATCCGGCGTCGCGGTCCCAGCCGGACGGCGTGCACGGCCTATCGGAGCTCGTCGAGCCCGAGCGGTTCGCCTGGTCCGACGCCGGCTGGCGGGGCGGGGAATGGGCGCAGCCCGTACTGTACGAACTCCACGTCGGCGCCTTCGGGGCTTCCCCCACGTTCGACGGGGTCGTCGCGCGCCTCGATTACCTCCGGGACCTCGGGGTGACGGCGGTCGAGGTGATGCCGGTGGCCCAATTCCCGGGAGACCGCAACTGGGGGTACGACGGGGTGTTCCCCTTTGCGGTGCAGAACTCGTACGGCGGGATTGCCGGCCTCCAGCGCCTGAGCGACGCCTGCCACTCGCGGGGGCTCTCCCTCCTGGTCGACGTGGTCTACAACCACCTCGGACCCGAAGGGAATCGCCTCGCCGCGTTCGGCCCGTACTTCACCGACCGCTACCGCACCCCCTGGGGCCCGGCGGTCAATCTCGACGGGCGGGGGAGCGACGAGGTGCGCCGCTTCTTTATCGAGAGCGCGACCTGGCTCGTCACCACGGCCCACCTGGACGGTCTTCGGGTCGATGCGGTCCATGCGATCGTCGACCCGACAGCGGTACCGTTCCTCGCCGAGCTGACCCGCGCGGTGCATCGGCTGGGACGACGTACGGGGCGACGCCGCTGGATGGTCGCGGAAAGTTCGCTCAACGATCCCCGGGTCGTCCGGCCCGAGGCGGTCGGTGGCCTCGGCTTCGACGCGATGTGGAACGACGACTTCCACCATGCCCTGCACGTCGCGCTGACCGGGGAGCGCCAAGGCTACTTCGTGGACTTCGACGGGGCCAACGATCTGCGACGAGTCCTCGTGGACGGGTTCGCACTCGCGGGGCGCCGGTCGGCGTTCCGCGGCCGCCGGCACGGTCGCCCGGCGCGCGGCGTCCCGGCGGACCGGTTCGTCGTGGGGGCTCAAAACCACGACCAGGTCGGCAACCGCCCCTTCGGGGAGCGTCTCTCGAAGCTGGTTCCCTTCGAGGCCCGCAAGCTCGCCGCCGGCCTGACGCTCCTCTCCCCGTTCGTGCCGATGTTGTTCATGGGGGAGGAGTATGGAGAGCCCGCCCCGTTCCTC
>JBARNH010000042.1:0-15788 GCA_049802875.1 Thermoplasmata archaeon
GGCTAGGAGCCCCCATCGCACCGGCGGTCGGGCCCCCGATCGCTCCGGCGGGTCCGGTGCTCGTCGGCGGTGGAGTCCGTCGGCGGCGCAACAGTACGAGCGCCGCGGCGAGCGCGGCCACGATGATGATCGCAATCGCGGCGAATACCCACCAAGGGAGGCCGGTGCCGGCCACGCACTGGTTGTACTGGCAGTTGCTCTGCGCCGGGACCGCACCCGTCCCCGGGGAAAGGCCGGCGGCCACGATGACCGCGAGCATCGCCAGCCCCAATCCGACGGGAACGATACGAGAAAGTCGGGCGTTCAATGACATGGATGGCGGCGCGGCGAACGCGCCGTGATTATGGGATGATTGGCGGGCTCTATAAACCTGACCGTGCAGCCGGTCCGCCGCCCCCATCTCATGTACGCGGAGGTTATACGACCCACCCAACCCCTTTAGTTTCCGAGCCGCGCTCGAGGGCTTCGTGACGTTCCCGTACGTCGCAGCGTTCGTCGCTCTCCTCCTCGCGTACATGGTCTACTCGGAGTGGGCCCGTCTCGATTCCCGGTACTTGATCGCTGCGGCGCTGGTGCTGCTGGTCGTTACAGCACTGGTCGACGCGGCCGGTTCGACCGACGCCGCCAATACACTAGCCGAGTTCGTCTTCTTCCTGCTCGCGGGAGGGGTGGTTTTGCTCTTGGTCGACCACGTACGTGACCGGCCCTCGGTCCGGGAACCTTCCCGTGAGGAATCATCAGGTCCCCGAGCGCGGGAGACCGATTCGCCCGATGCGGCGCAGGAGCGGCAGGGGCCGACCGATCAGCCCCTCGAGCGCCCCGAGGAGCAGTCGATCCCCCTCGTCCACGCTCCGAGTCACCAGGACGGCGAGGACTAAGAGCCCCGCAATCCCGAGACCGATTACGGGCAGACTCCACAAGGGGAACGTCACCGGGGCGAGCGCGAGAACGGCGGCGACCGGTAGGGCGGTGACCAAGAGTGGGGTCAGGTAGTGGGGCCGGAACGGGTGGACTCCGGTCAACAGGCCGAGCTCGATCAGGGAGAGCGCCGTGTAGACCACGCCCGAGGTCGCCCAGGCGATCGCGGCGCCGGTCATCCCCTCGGACGGGACGAGGGCGAACGCCAATCCCAGGTCCACCGCCGCCGCGACCACCGAGTTGTAGGCCAATAGGCGCGTCTGTCCGAACGCGACCTGGGCGTTGGTCGCCGGCCCGAATGCAGTGGTCAGGAACGCCCCGAGCACGGTGATCTGGAGGGGAAGGACGACGACCGCGTAGCCGGGTCCGTACACGAAGTCGAGCGAACGGCTCGGCAAGAACAAGAACAGTAGGAGGAGGGGAAGCGAGAACAAGATCATCCACTTCGTGACCGTCACGTAAGTCAGCCCGATCGCCGATTTGTCCTTCTGTCGGAGCAATCGCGCGGCGACCGGCAGGAAGATGTACGACGCGGCGCTGACCCCGATCTGCAGCAGCCGGGCGAGCGTGATGGATGCGCTGTACGTCCCGAAATCCGTCGAGTGGAAGACTCCGAGCACCAGCGAGTCTCCGCTGCCGGCGAGGGTCCCCATGAGCGTCACCAGGAACAGCGGAGCCGCGAACCGGAGGAGATGGCCGAGAGCGCCCGGGGATCCCGCCCCCGGGGAGAGCAGGCGCGGAAGACGTCGAAGCGCGTAGACGATCGTGAGGAGGAGACTCACGACGTTCGCGACGACGTAGGTGAGGAGGGCCGATGTGTAGTCGATCCCCTTCAGCGGGAGCACGAGCACGACGAACAGGAATCCGACGAACAACCCTGGCGTGACGATCTGGATGTAGAGGGCGTTCGGCGTGACGTCCTCATACCCCTGAAAGATCGCCGCGATCAGACTGACCGCGATGGTCGTTCCGACGGCGATCGGGAAGACCGTCAGCGCAGGACCGAGGTCGGCGAGTCCGAGGGACGACGCGATCCACGGACCGAGGAGCCAGAGGACGAGGGCGGAGCCGACCGCCGCCAGGCCCCCGACCACGAGCGATCCACGGACGATGGTCCGGCGCTCGGCATCTGAGCTGGCGTAGGGAAGGCTACGCGCGACGGCGCTCGGCAGGCCGAGGGTGCCCACCGCGGCGACGACCGAGACCAGAGTGAGGGCAAGGGAGAAGGCATTCCACTGCACGTACGAGATGTCGCGAATGATCACCACCCGGGCGACAAAGTTCAACCCGACGTAGCAGAGGGTCGCGAAGAGCAGGAAGAGCGTCCCCCGGGTGACGCTCGAGAGACCATCGCGGCTCCCGGACGGAGTGCTCACTACCGGTCGCCCGGGGGTCGCGGGGGCTTCCGGACGGTAAATACGTAGCGCTCCGGCGGCACGGTGCTATTAGGGCGGTTCCGATGGCGCGCCCGTGGTACTTCCCGGTCCTTCCGGGATCTTCTGGGGCCTCGCGCTTCTCGCCTGGGCCGCGGTGGCCGCCGTCGTGGGCGAGTTCGTCCGTAGCTTGGCCGCCCGCGGCGTACGGGCCTGGCAGTCCCTCGAGTCGATCGAACGGCTGCTGCTCGACTTCTATCTGGGCGGCGCGACGATGTACCTCGTGGCGGCGCTCCCGGTCGGAGCCTTCGTCGCGCCCGTCGTCGACGGGCTCCCGATCGCCGCGGGATTCGGTCTGCTCCTTCTATGGGTATCGTGGCGACCGGCCCGGTCCGCCGTGGTCCGTCCGTTCCGGTCGCTGCTCCGGCCCGCCACGCTCGTCGCGCTGCTCGCGGCGATCGCCGTCTTCGCCTGGGAACTCGCGATCGCGCTTCCGATCCCTACCGGCAACACGTTCGACTCGAGCCTCCTCACGCTGTACGTCTCGCTCCTCCTCCAACACCACGCGATCCCGCTCTCCTTCCAACCGTACGCGACGGTCGGCTTGCTCTACCCGCAGGGGGCCACCGTCTGGCTCGGCTGGGCGCAGCTGGTGCTGTCGCCCCCGGCGGCCCGAACGAGCTTGTTGGTCACCCCTCTCTTCTTCGCGCTCGCCCCACTGGGGGCGTTCGTCTTCGGCCGCCGCGCCCTGGGAACCGATCGAGCCGGAGTGGCGTTCGCGATCATGCTCGCGCTGGTCGGTTCGTGGACGCGCGTGCTGGTCGCGGGGAGCAACGACTTCGTTTTCGCATTCCCCCTAGTGCTCCTGCTGGCGGGGCAATCGTTCGGTTGGTTGCGGGGTACCACGCCCTCCGTCGCCGACGCGGTTGGGTTCGGAGTGCTCCTGGGCTACTCCGCCGCCCTCAACCCGGTGGGCGCGGAGTGGCTCCTACCGTCGATATTGCTCGCCGGCCTCCTCATCCGCCCCGCGTACTCGGGGACTCCGTTGCGGTGGCTCTCTCGATGGGCGACCGCGGCTGTCGCGACCGCCCTCGCCCTTCTCCCCACGCTCTACGTGTTGGCGGAAGGTCGAAACAGTCCCGGGCTGATCCCCGGGGCCGGGACTCCACCCGCCGGGACCCCGACCGGGATCACCGGCGCGCAATTCGTGGGGAGCATCGACCCGTACCTCTTCCGGCCGTCCGACGTCTGGCTCTCTCCAATCCCGCTGCTCCGACTCGAGCTGGCGCTCCTCCTCACGGTTGGGATCGGGATCCTGCTGCTCGCCCGACGGCCGTCCGCTCTCGCGAGGTACCTCGAGCCGTTCCGATCGTTCGTGGCCGCCGCGGTCGGCGTCACGGTCGCGCTGATCGCCGTCCTCTGGGCCGCCTCGACCGGGTTTGGGCCGGCCGTCCGGTTCGCCGACATCTCCAGCTCCGCCGAGCTATCGATTTGGCTCTTCACCCTCTACACGCTCGTCGGCGGCCTCGTGCTCGTCCTCCTCCTGGAGCGGGTCACGGTCGTTTCGCGGAGCCCCGCGGTCGCGACCCGCCGGGTAGCCGTCGCTTCCCCGGCGCGACGGCGGGCCTCGGCGCTCCCGCGCGGAACGATCTCGGTCCTGCTCGTGCTCGTCATCGTCGTGCCCGGGGTCGCGTTGACACCGACCGAGCTGCCACCGGTTCTCTCCACGCTCTACCACGACTTCGGGAACGTCTCGACCCAGGACTTCGCGCTCCTGTCGTACGCCGGTGCGACCCTCCCGCCCGGAGCGCGCGTTCTGGTCGCGCCCGGGAGCGCCGCCCAGTTCTTACCCGGCTACGCGCCCGACCTCGTCCTGCTCTATCCGATGGTCCCCGGTTGGGAGTGGTTGAATCGCTCGTACTCTGTGGTCGTGAGCCAGCTCACGAACGCCACCCTCAACGCGACCGGTCTTTCCGCCCTCGCGACGCTCGACGTGGAGTACGTCGTCGTGACCGGAGCCAACACCGTGCTCTGGCCCGCGTTCTCGGCCGCTCCCCTCCTCGCCGATCCGACCAACTTCACCGCATTGTGGCACGAAGGAGACGCCTACCTCTTCGAGCGGGAACCGCCCGGGGCACCGCCTCCCCCCGTCTCGGCTAGATGAATTCGTCCAGCACGCTCTCGTGGCCCTTCAGGCCGGCGGGCTGCAACGCGAGAGGACCGGCACTGAGGACCTCTTCCAGGTCCTCGTAGGTCGGTCGCTCGGTCCGGTAAAAGAGGCCGATCGGGATCTTGTCCCCCCACTCGAGGGAGCGCTGCCACGCCGCCACGATGTCGCTCGGGTCGTGCCCGGCGCTCTCGAGCTTGTAGACCCGTTGACGGAAGAAATCGAACGTGTTCAGCTTGTTGTACGTGACGCAGGGACTGAAGACATCCACGAACGCGAAGCCGTGGTGTTGGATCCCTCCCATCACGAGTTCGGTCAGCTGCTTCACGTCGCCCGAGAAACCCCGCGCGATGTACGTCGCACCGCTGGCGAGCGCGAGCGAGATCGGGTCGATCGGGTGCTCGATGACTCCGGTCGGCGTGGACTTCGTCTTCTGGCCCATCGACGACGTCGGGCTCGCCTGCCCCGTCGTGAGACCGTAGATCTGGTTGTCCATGGTGACGTAGGTGAGATCGACGTTCCGCCGCATCGCGTGGACGAAGTGGCCCGCGCCGATGCCGAACCCGTCCCCATCGCCGCCCGTGCCGATCACCGTCAGTGCGTGGTTCGCCCATCGGATGCCTTCCGCCACCGGCAACGACCGGCCATGGATCCCGTGGTACCCGTAGGAGGAGAGGAAGTGCGGGAGGTTGGACGAGCACCCGATCCCCGACACGATCACCACGTTGTGGACCGGGATCGCGAGTCGCTTGACCGCGGTCTCGATCGCGGCGATCACCCCGAAGTCGCCGCACCCCGGACACCACGTCGGCTTCGTGTCCGATTTCCCGATCATCGGAAGTGCGGGACCGGTCGTCACCGGCATCGGTCGAACGCCACTATCCGCCATGCGACATCACCTCCAGCGCCCTCGCGACGATCTCGTGCGGGTAGAACGGCTCGCCGTCGTACTTGAGCAAGCGCTCGGAAACGTGGACGCCGGTCTCCGCCCGGAGGAGGTGGCCGAACTGCCCGGAGTAGTTGGCCTCGACGAGCAGGGTCCGTCGGGTCTTCGCGAACTCCGCTCGCACGCGGTCCGCATCCAGCGGATAGACCGTGGGGAAGTGCAACAGGTTGACCTTCTTGCCCTGCGCGCCGAGGACGACCATCGCATCACGGATCGCTCCGATCGTCGAGCCCCAGGCCACGAACGTGAGGCCGGCACCGGGAGGACCTTCCCATGCGGGCGGGTCCGCGGCCGCGCAGATCCCGTGGAGCTTCTTCATTCGCTTGTCCATCATCCGCACGCGTTCCGTAACCCAGACCGGGATCCCCGACTTCACATCGGAGACGAGATGACCCTTCTCGTCGTGCTCGTCCGAACCGGCCACGAACTGGAGACCGGGTTGCCCGGGCAACGCCCGGGGCGATACGCCCGACTCGGTGTACTGGTAGCGCTTGTACTCATGGCCGTTCGGAGCGACGGCGAAGAGCGACGGGACGGGGATGTTGGTCGGGATCTCCTCCCGGTCGACCGACATCGTGTTCTCGGAAAGGTGGAGGTCGCTCGCGAGGAGGATCGGCGTCTGCCACTCCTCCGCGAGTTCGAACGCCCGGACGGCGGCACGATACGCCTCCGCCGGGTGCGATGGGGCGAGGATCGCCCGGGGGAACTCTCCCTGACCGGCCCCCAGCATGAGGTTCAGGTCGCCCTGCTCGGTCTTCGTGGGGAGTCCGGTCGACGGTCCCGAACGTTGCGATTCGACGACCACGAGTGGGGTCTCGGTCATCCCGGCCATCCCCAACGCCTCGACCATGAGCGAAAATCCCCCGCCGCTCGTGGCGGTCATTGAGCGAACGCCACCGAAGGATGCCCCGATCGCCATGTGGATCGCCGCGAGCTCGTCCTCCGCCTGCTTAACGACGACCCCAAGGCTCTGCGAGTGCGCCGCCATCCAATGCATGATCGACGATGCGGGGGTCATCGGGTACTGCGCCAGGAACTTGCAGCCCGCGGCGGCGGCGCCCAGGGCGATCGCCGAGTTCCCGGTCATGAGGAGTTTCGGGGCTCCCCGCTTCGATATCGCCTGGTCGTTGGCGCCGCCGTTCTTGGTCGCGAACTCGTACCCGGCGCTGCTGGCCCCGAGGTTCCAGTCGACGACGTCCCCCGCCTTCTTCCCAAAGGAATCCCGAAGCACTTCCTGGAGGAGGTCAAGCGGGATCCCGGCCAGATACGCCGAGGCGCCCATCCCGGCCGCGTTCTGCAGGATCGATTGGCTCGTGTACTTCCGGGCGAACTCGAGCGTCGGAACCGCGAGGGTCTTCACGCCCGCGGGCAGCTCGCTCTCAGTGACGGCAAACTTCTCCGGGTCATACACGACCGTTCCCCCGCGGCGGAGGGACGGGGCGTGGACCGCGACGCTCTGCTTGTCGAGCGCGTAGAGGACGTCGGCGTGGTCGCCCTGAGAGTACGGGCGCGTGTCGGACGTTCGCGCCTGGTACCAGACGTGGCCCCCTCGGATCACCGATTGGTAGGCGTTCAGTCCAAAGACATGCCACCCCATCCGGGAGAAGCACCGGGAGATCGTCTCCCCGATCGAAGCGATGCCGTCGCCGGCCTGACCACCGGCGCGCACGGCGAGATCGGTCATTCGAACTTTGAGTCCGTCGTTGATATTAAGCGGTTGTGCGCGTCGGAACTCTGAGGGCAATCCTTAGACGACCGGCCGCGTTCGGACGGCGGATGGTTCGCCCAGTTCGAGTCTTACTTTTCGCGACGGCCCGAACGGCGGTCGGTCGCCCAGAATTGGAGTGGCCGGTTCCCGCCGCGGGCGTTCCCGCCGGGACATTGACCCACGAACTCGCGGCCGCCTTTCCCGCGCTCGCCCCCACCCTGGGGGCTTGCCGCTTTGTCCGGAACGGTCGGTACATCGAGCGCCCGACCACGAGGATCCGACCCGGCGATGAGTTCGCGATCCACCCTCCCTACGGAGGCGGGTGAGCGTGTCGCTCCGGCTGAGTCGCCGCCGGCTGTCGTACGCCGCCGCCGCCCGTGAGCTCACGGGTCCCGGCCTCGGCGGGGTCGTGCTGTTCGCCGGGAGCGTCCGGAGGGAAGCCGTGGGTCGCTCTCGGGTCGTCGCCCTCGACTACGAGGCGCACGAGGGACCGGCCCTGGAGCTCATGGGGGAGCTCGACCGGGCCGTCCGTCGACAGTATGGGGTCGAACGGACGGTTCTTTGGCACCGGGTCGGCCGGGTCGCCGCTGGCGAGGTCGCGGTCATCGTGGGCGCCGCCGCCGCGCATCGGGCGCCCGCGTTCGCCGCCGCCCAGTATTTGATCGACCACCTGAAGAAGTCGGTGCCGATCTGGAAGACGGAGCGAGCACGATCCGGGCGTCCACCGCGACGACGCCCGACCCCCCGGGGCGGACGATGATCGGGTTGATATCGAGCTCGACGACCTCGGGAAGGTCGACCGCCAACTGAGAGACCCGCTCGATCGCCTCCGCCAGGGCGTTCAAGTCCCCGGGTCGCTCGCCCCGCATTCCCTGAAGGACGGGAAAGCCACGCACCGACTCGATCATATGGCGGGCCGACAGCGGTCGAACCGGAGCGAGCCGGAACGTCACGTCCCGGAGGACCTCCACGTAGATCCCGCCCATCCCGAAGACGACGACGGGCCCAAAGTTGGGGTCGCGCTGCACGCCGAGCAGGACCTCCCTCCCCGATGGGACCTGCGACTCGACCTCGAAGCCCTCGACGCGGGCATGGGGTGCTCGCACACGGAGAGTGGCGTGCATCGCGTCCCAAGCCGCCCCGAGCGCGGACCCGTCCGCGAGACCGAGCGCGACCCCGCCGACATCGGTCTTGTGCGAGATCTCGGGGGAAGCGACCTTGAGGACGACCGGATAGCCGATGTCGCGAGCTGCTTCGAGCGCGCCCTCCACCGTCCGAACCCGGCGGGCCTCGGGAAAGCGCAATCCGTACGCCTCCAACAGGGCCCGGGCGGAATACGCCGGGAGTACAGTGGCTCCCGACGTGCGGGCACGACGGATCACGTTCCGAGCGCGGCCTCGGTCGACCGAGAATCGACGCACCTCGGTCCGAGGGCGGGTCACCCAGGCGCGAAACCGTGCAAGACTCCCCAACCCCTCCACCGCCTCCTCGGGGAACGTGAAGGTGGGGATCCCGTGCGTCTCGAGGTCTCCGACTTCGCTCGATAGGTCCGTGAGCCCGAACAGGCACGCGGTGACCGCCTTGCGACTCGCGCCGCGTCCCTGGAGGATCGCTCGGGCCACCGCCGCGGCCGTGAGGGTCCCGGTCGGCGTGGCGATGACGAGGGCCCCGTCGACCCCGGGATCGCGGAGCAGCAGCTTCAGCGACTCTCGGAACTGGTCGGGCCCCGCGTCGGCGGTCATGTCGACCGGATTTGAAATCGAAGCGGACGGTGAGAGGTGACGCGCGAGCACCGCCCGTACGGTCGGCGAGGGCGACGGGAGTTCGAGTCGGTGGCGCGACGCCGCGTCGGCCGCCACGATCCCGGGGCCACCGGAGTTCGTCAGGATCGCGAGCCGTGGGCCATCGAGCCGCGTCCCGGACGAGAAGACCTTCGCCATCCGGAACAGGCCGCCGATCGAGTCGGCGCGCAGAACGCCCGACTGTTCGAACAACGCGTCGTAGAGCTGGTCGCGGCTGGATTGGGCGAGCGAGCCGGTATGACTCTTCGCCGCCCGCTCTCCGGCGGGGGTGCGGCCGCTCTTGATCACCAGCACGGGCTTCTCCTCGGAGATCTCCCGCGCCGCCTCGAGGAACCGTCGTCCGTGGGCGAGGCTCTCGACGTAGAGTAGGATTACCTTCGTCTTCGGGTCGCGCCCCAGCGACGCGATCAGGTCGTTCTCGTCGACCCCTGCCCGGTTGCCGACCGAGACGAATCGGGAGAAGCCGATCCGCTCGGCGATACCGTATCGAAGAATGCCGGCGCAGAGCGCGCCGCTCTGCGAGACGAACGCGATGTTCCCCTTCGGGGGAAGGTTCTCGCTGAACGTCGCGTTCAGGCTGACCTCGGGGTCGGTGTTCAGGACACCGAAGCAGTTCGGACCCACGAGAGACATCCGGTGGTGACTGGCGCGGGCGATCAGGTCGTCCTCGAGCACGGCGCCACGCGATCCGACCTCGCGGAACCCCGAGGAGACCACGATCAGCCCTCGGCAACCGATGGACCCGAGCTCGTCGACGACCCCGGAGACTTGGGGGGCGGGAACGATCACGACGGCGAGCTCGGGCGGCTCGGGTAGCGACGTAACGTTCGGATAACAACGGACCCCCGAGACGCTCGACCACCCCGGATTGACCGGATACGCGACCCCTCGGAATCCCGCGGCGAGGACGTTGCGGAAGAGGCTCGCGCCGACCGTGCCGATCCGGTTCGAGGCCCCGATCACCGCGACCGAGGCCGGCCGGAAGAGTTCGGTGAGTTCGCTGGAACGACCGATCGTCATCGAGAATCCCGGCGAGCGTCGCCGGACGTGTCCCCCGTTATATAGCCGCCTCGGCGTTCAACGGCCGTGGCCGCCACACCGACTCCCAGCGCGGGGCACCCCCCCTCCACTCCACCGCAGTCGGGCCCTCCCCGCGGACGGGCGGGAGGGATGCTCCAGCGAATGGGGAAGGGACAGATCCGACACGTCATCGCGGTCGGTAGCGGCAAGGGGGGCGTCGGAAAATCGTCGGTCACGGCGCTGCTCGCTATCGAACTCCGACGACGGGGCCTCTCGGTCGGGATCCTGGACGCCGACATCACCGGTCCGTCCATCCCGAAGTTGCTCGGCATGACGGGGCCGCTCACCGATGCCGGTGAAGGGATCGAGCCCGCCGTCTCCCGTACGGGCATACCGGTCGTGTCCTCCCAGTTCATGGTCGAGGACGAACAGGCCCCGGTGATCTGGCGAGGTCCGCTCGTCACTCGACTGATCACCCAGTTCTTCGGTGGCGTCCACTGGGGGTCGCTCGACTACCTCCTCATCGACATGCCGCCCGGGACGAGCGACGTTCCGCTCACTGTTTTCCAGACGATCCCGATCGACGGGATGGTGTTCGTGCTCACCCCGCAGGACCTCGCGATCATGATCGTGAAGAAAGCGATGAACATGGCCCGGGACCTGCACGTCTCGCTCCTCGGGGTGGTCGAGAACATGTCCTGGATCCTCTGCCCTCACTGCGGGGAGAAGATCAGCTTGTTCGGCCCCGGACGCGTGGCCCGCGTTGCCGAGGAGTACGGAGTACCGGTCCTCAGTCGCCTTCCCCTCGCCCCGTCGATATCGGAGTTGGCGGATCGGGGGCGGATCGACGAGTTCGCCGGGCCCGAGCTGTCGGCCCTCGCGGACGCCCTGGTCCGCACGGTCGACGAGATCACGCAGCACTCGGCGACGGTCCTGTAGCGCCACGAAGTTGTCGGAGCGAGATCGACTCCACCGGTACCCCGCGACGGCCGAGGGCCGCCCGCAGTCCGTCCAGGTGCGCGTCCCCGACGACGACCGCCATCCGGCCGAGCCCTCGATTGCGCAGGTCGGTCAGGCGGTCCGCCATGTGCTCGTTCCGGTCGTCCAGCAGTACTCGTGCGAGCGTGGGGCTGGCGCGACGTAGCTCGGCAGTGTAGGCCGCCGGCTCCTCGGAGTAGCGACCCATCTCCCGCTCCACGAATCGGGCCGGAACGAACAGGGCGGCGACGGAGCCGACGAGGAGAGTGACCCGCTCCTTGAACGGCATCGTCCGCACGAGCTCGATCAGCGTCGTCCGGATCGGGTCGTCGATCAGGAACAACGGAAGGTTGCGCTCCTTCGCGAGGCGCGCCGCGACCTTCATCTCCGCCCCGGGCACGCCCCCGCCAATCTCGGCGCCCAGCCGACGCTGGACACGTCCCCAGAGGCGCGCGAACAGCGGGGCGCCGCGGGAGTCTCGGACGTTGCCGTCCTCCGAGAAGAGCGCTGCGGCGCGCTCCGCGTCGAGCTCGATCGCCACCCCGTCGAGGGTCCGGCGCTCGAGCTCGCGGCGGAGCGGCGCCTCGAGGTCGACGACGTGCGCGGCCCCTAGGAGAAGGACCGGACTCTGGGTCGTGGAGGCGTACACGACCGTACTACCGGGCACCTCCCTATTTCCCTTGGCCCCGTCGGCCGCACAAGCTCCAAATAGGGAGGCGCGGTCGGCCCGCCGCATGGCGTGGACCCTCTATTCCGTCCCTTCGTCCAAGCGGTCCGAGCTCGATGACGCGCTGAAGGACGACCTCCTTTCGCGACAGAGCCAGAAGATCCGCGACGCGAAGGCGGTCGGCGGACCGGCCGACGCGACGTACGTGTTGCTGGAGGGTTCGGCCGACGCGATGAAGCGAGCGGACGAGCTGCTCGGACCCGTCGGCTCGAAGCTCCCCTCGGCGGAGGCCGAACGACTGTACGAACGGTTCAAGGAAGAGGAGGAGTCCGCGTCCGCCGGGATGGGGCTCTTCTTCACCGAGGATTGACGGGTCACTCCGGCTGAGGCGCGTGCGACGGGTCGAGGTCCTCGCCCGCCGCGAAGACCCGCTGGGCGTGTTGGTAAAACGTCTCGAGTCCGGTACCTTCCTTCGCCGAGGTCGCGACCAGACCGGCAAGGGGTCCCATCGCCTCGATTGCGCGGAACAGTTCGGTCGATAACTGGACGTCGGGGGTGGGAGCGTCCCGGGTGACCGCCTCGTAGAGCTCACCGGGGTCCTGCGCCCAGCGGGTCAGTTCGGTAACCTGTTCCGCGGTGAGGACGTCGGCCTTGGTGAGCACGTTGAGCATCGGCAACCGAAAGCGGAACTCGACGGTCGCGCTCAGCATCAGGAGGGAAACGAATCCCGCCGGGGTACGCGCGAGGGCGGGGTCGAACAGGAAGGCGATCTGGGATCGGTCCCCACTCAGCGCGTCGACGATCGCTTTGGAGGCCTCCCGAAAGGCGAACAGCTCGACTTGGCCCGGGGTGTCGATCAGAACGTAGTCGGTCTTCAGTTCCTCGATCGCCTGCTTGACGTCGAAGATCTTGAGCGCGATCATGTCGGCCGCAGCGATCTGCGCACCGTTCGGCCCCAACCCGTACTCATCCTGAATATCCGAGAGCCGGACCCATTCCCGGATATCGACGGCCGGGTCCAGCGTGGTCGACTCGCTGCCGGGGTCGAGGTTCACGACCGTCGTCTCGTAGCCGGCACTCTTCATCCAATCCGCGAACGCGCGAACGAACGACGTCTTCCCCGCGCCGGCGGTTCCCGTGAAGTAGATCGTCCCCGGCTCTTCCATCGCTACTTCTTTCCCGTCGGGGGTCGATGCTTCCTCAGGTCCGCGGCGACCGCGCGGAGGAAGGACGTCTTGGTCGTGCCGCCGCGTTTCGTGACCTTGACTCGACCGTCGTACACGAAGAAGCGACGCGGGTACTGCTTTTCGGGCTCGACCTCGGCCTTGAATCCCAACCGCTTCGCGGCTTGGACGATCTCCTCGCTGGTCACCTCCGTGAGGGCTTCCGGGTCGGGGAGTCGCCGCCCTTCTCGGCGCGACAGCCCTCGGCCGAGGTAGGCGGGGTACACGTAGAAGTGGTCGGGCATTGCCGACGCCGCGGACCTAGGCCGCGGTCGGCGGGGACGCGACGCGGACTCCGTTCAGTACGCCGTCCTGCCCGGGGCGAGAGCGGACCCGGACCAGCCCCACGTCCGTCTCGAGGATGGCGCCTTTCGTGATGACGTTCCGCTGGACGAAGTTTGGATTCGCCGGATTTTCCCGAACGGTGATCACCTTCGCCGGTTGGATCTTCTTCGTCGCGGGATCGTAGACGTTGATGGTATGGGCGGTCAGGATCCGGAGCTTGACGTTCGCCCCTCGAACTCGGTACGCCTTCACGGTGCCGGAACCGATCGTCGCGTGTTGGAGCTCTCGGCCGATCTCGAACCGGCGCTTTTTGCGGATCGGCCGGAGCCGGCCGCCCGTGCGCTTGCGACGAGAGCGTCCTTGCCAGATTCCCATCGAGGTCCTCGGAGGTGCGGTGCGAGCGGGGTACCGTATAAGAGGTTTATCGAGAGACGGCGACGAACCCACATCGGGAGACACGACCGCCGGGGGCCCGCGGGGTCGTGACTTAATGCCGCACCGGAGTACGGGACCGGGAGGGGCCACTACGGGCGGGGCGCGGGTCCTCGGGATCGACGAGGCCGGGCGGGGCAGCGTCCTCGGCCCGCTCGTGGTCGGAGGCTTCTGCTGCTCGGCGGACCAGCTGACCGCCCTCCGGGCGACCGGGGTCCGGGACTCGAAACGACTCACGGCCCGGCGGCGGGAGGAGGTCTACTCTCTTCTGCCCTCGGTCGGGGAGGGGCGGTCGATCGCGCTCGCCCCTCGCACGATCGACCGGTACGTCGCCCACGGGGGACTGAACGAGCTTGAGCTTGAAGCGTTCGCGATGCTCGTCCAGAGGTTCCGTCCGGACATCGCGTACGTGGACGCCTGCGACCCCGACGAGGAACGGTTCGGCCGTCGGCTTTCGGCCCTCGCCGGCGACCGGGTGCGCGTCGTGAGCCGGCACCATGCCGACCGGGATTTTCCGGTGGTCGGGGCCGCGTCGGTGGTGGCGAAAGTCCGCCGCGACGCGGCAATCGAAAATCTCCGGCGCTCGGTCGGCACCCCGGTCGGGAGCGGGTACCCGGCCGACCCGGAGACCCGACGCTGCGTGGAACAATACGTCGCCGGTGGGGGCCACGTGCCGGGCTGGATGCGTCGCTCGTGGGAGACCGTGCAAAGGGTTAAACGCGCCCGTCCGGCTCGCACGCTCGAAGGGTACGAGCGATGACGGTCGAGGAGACGCTCGCATCCCTGGTCGACCGGTTCAATCGAAAAGCGGACGCGACGCCGGCGATGGCCGAGGAGCTGGACGGCATGGAGCGCACGATCCGAGTCCGACTCACGGACGAGGGGAGCTACGCGGTCGACCTCCGAAAGGGCCGGCTGATCAACCTTCGGACCGCGACTTCGGAGTCGGCCGACGTGACGATCACGACCGACGTCGCGACGTTCCACGGTCTCGTTCAGAAGGAGATCGGACCGATGAAGGCCCTCGTGACACGGAAACTGTCGATCGACGGGAGCCTCGAAGATAAGCTCCTGTTCCGTAAACTGCTCTAGGCCGGGGCTGAATCTCGCTCAGGGCAGGAAGACGCACGCGGCGATGCACACGCCGTAGTGGTCCATCGGGATCGACAACTCCTCGGTCCGGTAGCGTATCCGACGAAGCTCGACGCCGCGGAAGTGCGCAATCTCCTGCATCCGCCACCGAAGGAACTCCTTCAGCGACTTCTGGGTGCCGTGGAGATGGGCCTCGGCGACGTAGCCGCCCTGGCCGTCCGTGCGGAACCCATAGGCGATCCCGGCACTGATCACCTCACCCTCCCCTCCCGAATAGCGCGCGAGGACGGCGTGGGTGATCGCCCCTCGGGCGATCGGTACCCGGTCGACCTGGCGGATGCCGATCGGCAGAACGGATGAGACACTGACCAGATTCTGGTCGCCGATGCCGGCCTGCAGGAGGGCGAGGTCGAAGGCGTTCAGCTCGCTCGTCTTGTTGATCCCCTTGCCGCTCGTGACGAAAAAGCGGGTGGGAACGGGGATGAGGGTCGACCCTCCGGGACCGGTTCGGGCGGGCACCGTCGCGCGGGAGCAATGCGCGACTTTAACCTTTGGCCGACGCGCGGTCACACCATGATCGCGTGACGGCGCCGCATCGAGTCTTCGGTCTCCCCGCGGGCATGCAGGAGCTCGGCGATGATCGCATCGGTCAGGCGAAGGCTCGCGGACTCGAAGAGGGTGCCGAGCGGTGCCATCCGGGGTCGGTCGGGGTCCTCCGGGAACTCGAGCGTCAAGAGCACGGTCGCGATGTGGGCGAGCTTCGAGGACGCGCGCCCGGTCAATACGATGAGCTCCGCCCCTTCGCGCCGGACGATGTTGGCGGTCTGCAGCGACGAATAGCTCTCGCCGCGTCCCGACAGGATGAACACCACGTCGCCGCGCCGAACGATCGGAGTGACGCTCTCGCCGATCACGTACGCGGTGAGGCCGAGCTGGACGAGCCGCATAGCGAACGCCCGGCCGATGATGCCGCTGCGGCCGGCGCCGTAGACGAACGTCGCGGGGCTGCGGGCCAGCAGGGCGACCGACGTCGAGATCGCGGCCGGCTCCAGCCGGTCGAGGGCTTCGGTGACGCGCGCCGCGATGTACCGCTGCGCCCGGACGAACGCCGAACCGTTACCGGTGTCGGGATCCACGGCGGCGTGCCTCCTTGGAACGCGCGGGCGCGGGCAACGGG
>JBARNH010000043.1:0-56018 GCA_049802875.1 Thermoplasmata archaeon
GTTGCACCGAGCTCGAGGGACGCAGCGGCATCCCATAGACGTTGCCGAGGCCGGATGAAGGGAACTGCTTCCAGTGGAAACGTCAGTCCGTCGTCGGCGGATTGGCCCTTAACTTATCGGCAATGGATGGAATTTTATCATCCAGTGAGATCCTCACCGCTTCCGGAAGCTGGGTTCACGCGGGAAGCCTTCGAGTTGGGACCAAGGTGGCGGCAGTGAACATCTCGAGCGGGAAACTCGAGGTATCGATTGTCTCGAACATCAGTGAATTCACGGCAGATTCGATCTTGAGCATCAACGGCGGCCTCCTCGAGCTCTCGGGTCCAACAAGCCAGGCAATCTGGGTGTTAGAAAATGGGTCTCCCCAACTAGCGTTGTTAGAAAATCTAGTCGTGGGGATGCAAATCTTTGATGCGAGCACGGGCGAGTGGATAGCCATAAACACATTAGACACTCAGAGTGGAACCTTCCAAGTGTGCGAGCTTGAGGACACTGCCAATTCGTTCATAGTGAACGGGATCGACGTGCCTTGATTCACAGATGGTCCAGCGAGCGGCGTTCCGTCCACCCCGGTACTCTGAAACTAGGTGTGGGTTTGGATGACTCGAGTTCCCGCGGACTGGCTCCTGGTTCGAGTCCTGGTCCGTCAGCAACGTTAATCGACCACATGGGAGGAACTCCGAGTCAAGAGATGAAACCGGCCTTGCTGAGTAGTTCGCGCTCGCACTGCCCCCGGGCTTCCGTCCGACCCTTGAAATAGCGGTAAAGGACACTTGACTGATACGACTCGACAACCCGAAATGAGTATAATTTCTCCAGTAGCTTCGGTCTAGCGAATGAGCGGTACAGCGTCGAGCCCCCCGGAGGCCCCTGATTCGACCAAGGGAAAGGTCGACCCCGGTGAAAACGCCCGGGGGATCGGGCACAACTTGAGAGATGCAAGTCGGACGCGAAGCGGGGTCTCGCCCTGGTGGAGAATTGCTGCCGTCATCCTGGTTGTGCTCCTGGCCGTGCTGGCACTGTCGGTCACAGTTTTCGAGCCTCCGGCGTCGAAGATTTTGACGAAAGTGGAGTGGTCATCGTACGAGGTGTCCGCTGGGCCAGGGGACACCAACAACGTGACAACAATCCGCGGGATGTGCGCCCCCGCTGACGCGGTCACTGTCGGAATCTTTTCGATGGTGTGGGCAACTTCCACCGGTAAGGCAGTTCAGCAGGTGCGGATCTGGACGGTCTATCCCCCCAACCCCGCAGTGGTGGCACTCTACCTGGCAGTGAATTCCTCGAGTGGGGGAACCAGTTTCTTGTCGCTATATCCCGAACCTTGCAGCCTTCCATGGAACCTCGACGTAGAATCCAACCAGACCGTGACGGTCGCCGCGTTGGCCACACTGACCTACAACTACACCGCCCCAACCCCGACTCTGTAAGAAACAGAGACCACGCAGACGGTTCCCGTCAGCACTGCCCGAGGTGTCCTGCACCTGCCGTACGGGTCCTCAGGCCGTGGCGTGTCGATCGTGCGAAAGGTGAAGGTACACATTCGTCAATCGCATACCCAATACCGATTAGTCACCGCGAGCGTCGAATCCGGGTTGAGGGAGTTGAATCGCGCCTCTTCACTTTCATGACGTGGGGGTCTTCATTTAGCGATCCGGTCGCGGACGTTGGAACGAATTCGGGTCGAATTTCCCTCAACCTATCACGTCGAGCCGCCGGTACGGGCAATGACTAGTGCCGCCCCCGTCGAGGCAGCTTCTGGTCCGCCCTGGCTCTCCGCGTGGAAGCGCGATTACCGTCTCAGCATCGCGCTGTTCTTGGCAGGCATCGTGATAGTCGTGACCATCTCCGCCTTCAGTTTTTGGGCCAACATGACCGGGAACTACCCAACATCTTTCTGGACAGGGTTGGCCGTCGAGGTCACCGAAACCGCGGGAGGCATGTTGATCCTGCTGGCCGGGACCGTCGCATATTATCATTGGTCGTTTCTTCGACAGAGCAAGCGCACCGGCTGACAGTACCGTTAGGGGAGGCTCACCGAAAGCAGTCTCGCGGAGCCCGCGTATGGGGGCGAAGAAATGGTCCGGCAACAGCACGGCAGGCGGGGAGGGAGCGCGCAACGGGCGTGAAGACAGCGCGTTCCTCCGAGACTACCGACGTTCCACCCTTCCCAACCTGAGCCAATGGCGATTCCGGTTCCGAACTCGTTGACGGGGGTCCGGAATTGACGTGAGATACGAGAGTCTCAACACTCTGCATCTTTGCGCCGACCGGGCTAGAAGTCCTGAATCTGCACTTCGACTCGAACACGAGGGCTGTTCTCCGCAACTATTCGCTGAGCCGTGCGAGAGGGCCTTGAGTTCAGCGTGATGGGAATCAACAATCGCTGCACCTGAGGCGGCGACGATGCGGTCCCCAGATCTTCCTCAGGACTCGATCCCGGCAGTTTGACAGGTCCGCCATCGAACAACAGATCGACTCCCCGACCGAGGGTGTTTCGTAGGCGCAGCGAGCACGGTTCGTACCAGTGTCGCCCACCCCCAACCGCTGAAACCTTGTCGCAGATCCCCATCTCCGTTCCTCTCCCGCCACATTATTAATTCATGTTCGCCGTACACAACCCCATGGCTCCGGGCACGTCGCAGCCTCGTCAAGTCGGATTCGCCTGCTGAGGCGGTGTGGAGCCCGATGTCGATAGGCGCCGGCTTGGGTTCGAAGTGTGGAGCTCCGATCTGAATGGTAACTGCCCCGACCCCTTCTTCGGTGCATCCGATGACCCCTCCCTCCAGGAAATCGAGGACGCGGCTTGTGGTGCTCGTCGTCGCCGTCGTCGTCGCAATCACTCTCATCGTGCTTGCAGTGGCTTACTTTCTTGCCATTACGAACTTCGGGATCGATGTTAGCGGCGTTAGCTGGGGCGGAAGTAACTCCTGTGCCGGCCTCTCGGGCCAGACGACCCCGGGCTTCACCGGACACAATGGAGGGACGGCCTCCTATTCAGTCACGCTGAGTAATCAAGATCCGCTCTCAAGTTGCACGATCCACTCCATCTCGGCGACAACCCCCGGGTTTTCGGTGACCGGCGGTAATCTACCCCTGACGATCTCGGCAGGAGGCTCCGCCACGTTGGCTCTAACGATAGATTTGCCAAGCTCCAATTTCAGCGGGATCATCGAACTCGTCGTTACGTAGAGGCGAGGTACGCGAGGCGGCGCGACTTTCGCTCCTGAGTCTCCGAGCTCGGTCACCTCGTTTCTGAAACCGGTGCGCGGTAGAGATAGTGAACGGCAGATTCACCGTTTGCCCAAGCGTTCTGTTACGCTGGAGGAGGACCGGCAAAGGTTGTGAGCGTCACGATAGCCTCTTGTCGGAGTCTCGGGCCAAAGCTCTACCGGTTCGACTTCAACACGGTAGACCCTACGGGACTCCCGGTTGATTCGCGGGAGGCGGACGAGCGCGCCGCGGAGCGGACGTTGCGGGAAATGCGCGCCCGCGTGAAGGCGGCGCGGGCGGTGGTCGCGACCACGCCGGGGCTCGCAGAGACCATCCAATGCGACTGGCGAAAGGCGGCGCGGTTCTACGCCCAGTTCGGGATCAGTGAAGCCTCTTTTCGGTTCGGGGTCCCCCAATCGATTACCGACTCAGAAGGTGATGCTCTTGACGAATTGATGGGCCTTCCATTCTTCTTGAGGGGCGAGGCAAGTCGCGCAGGAGCGGCGACATTTCCGATTTGAAGTTCACGTAGTAACCTGTTCAGGGAAACGGTCGCTCGGGGAATTGGCATTATAGGATGTATACGGATAGGCGGGTTGAAGTATCGAGACAACAACCCCGCTGATACCAAGCTCCATGGAGATCGCGCGCGTCGAGCGCGTGGTCTGGGTCGTCCCGGGTCCGACTTCAGACTGGGATGACCGCACTGCGGCCGAGGGCGGGCGCCCTTCCCAGGCGTTCTACCAATTTTCATTTTCGAGCAGGGATGAGGAGAATACATGACACATGGGAGAGGAGTTCAACAAACAGCTGACGATGGAAAGGGGGATGGTCGGGAACAGGAATCACACGGCTATACCACGTCTCTCACCTCACGTAGGAAGTCCCGAAGTCGCACTCTCGGACTCTCCCCGAGAGTGTTCGCGGTCGTTATCCTATTGGTTGCAGCGACCATGCTCGTCACCGAAGCTCCCGGGGTTAGGGCATCGCCCGTCGTCTCCGACGCCGGTCCTGCCATCTGCGAACATTGTCCGGCCGGGGACTTGGGGTGCATTCCCAATTGCACCCCGAATCCGTGTTACCCACCGACCTACGTGGCGGAGTCTATCACGAGCGTGACGGTAACTCAAGAGCCTGCGAGCGTTTTGATTGATTGGCACGAGAGTCCCGCAGGCTCGAGTACCACCGTCCTTTGGGGGCCGACGACGAGCTATGGTTACAGCCAAAACGTCGCCGGAAGCGGGAGTTATTCGGTGACTATGACAGATAATTTGGAACCGGCGACCACGATCCATTTCGAGATCTCGGTCAGCCCGGCGAACGCGAACTGTAAGACAGTCTATACGGCCAACTCATATGCGGCATCATTTTACTTTCCGGGCTTGTGGGGCTGGAGTAGCCCTGGCAGCGCGTCGAACGCATTCTCGAGTGACCCAGCGTCTAGCGGCCTTTGTGCGGCTGGGGTGAGTGGCGGTCTCGGAAATGCGAATGGAGTGCCAAATCCTCCATCCGCGGACGCCGCGACAGGCGTCGTGACGTTTTACGAAAGTGCCAACGCGACGGAGTGCGCCGTTTACCAGATTACAGCTACAGTCGGTTTCTATACACCCCAGTTCGTTGCCCCATGGTCGGGCGAGTACACATTTACATACGCTTGGACCGTCGACTGGGGCGCCGGTTTTGCTTGCATCATCCTACCGATCGTGCCAGGTGAATCAGCCGGCACCAAGGGAAACCTGCAGATTATGGGTAATCTGGTCGAGGTGTCAAGCGGTCAGCATGTATCGTCGTCGGACGGAGGCTTCAGTATTGCGAGCTGGAATACAGCAATTGTAGCCGATCAAAAGGCGAGCGACGATCAACTCTACTCTGTCGGCCTCACGGCCAATCTCGTGGCAGGAACCGCTTACTGGCCGTACTCCTATGTCTCAGCATGGATCTATGTTGAGGCAACGGGTGAGGGTGCCGCGACTGCGTACATTAGCCTCGGCGGGGGCGGCCACCAAGCAGTACTTACGTATGACAGCCTCCTGTACGACGGTTGAAGCGTAAGATGGTGCAAATGGAAGAATGTCAGTAAAAAGTCGCTGGACGCGAGCCCGACAACGATTCGTTTATTGCGCTCGTTTGAGTGAAATTCCCTTGAGCGGACCGACTGAATAAACTTTGTTCTTTGTCAATCCTGTTTTGTAGCGAAAGGAGAGGGGATGAAGATTGGACGCCGGAGAATGATGGAGATTGGGGGTCTGCTCCTCGGAATCGGCTTCGCGGGCAACGTCTATTTTCTCTTCGAGTCCGTTTCCCCTGTCATAATGTGGGTGGACTTCACGGGAACCTCAGTAGGATTTCTTGTCTTGTTCTGGGGGTTTTTCTCGCGGGATCTTCCCAAAAACAATCCGGATGTGAAACCCAACTGAAATCGCGCGAAGGCAGCGCGTGCGGTCATAGCGAGCAGGGCCGGGCTCGACGAGATCCTGAAGCTCGACCGGCGGAAGGCAGCGCGGTTCTATGCGAGATTCGGGGCTACGGAGGCGATGTTCCGGATCGGGGTCCCCCCCTCACCCAGCCGAGGAGGGGATGGTGCGTCTGAGCTTGAATCCAGTGGACGCGACCTCGACCTTTGTGTCGTCCCCGAAACAGTATGAAGTACGGCGACCTGCCGGTGGGCCGTGACAGAGTCATCCCTTCCTGCCGGTGGATCTCCTACCGGTAAGAGTCATCGTTTCCTCACCGGCCTCGTGATTGTGGCGCTCGTCTCGGTCGTCGCGTCGACCGCATCGCAGGCATGGTTCACTTACGAGGTCCTGCCACAGCAGATTCATGACTCCGAACCCGTCATCATTGATCAAGCAGTCCTCGTGTCCGATGGGCCCTTCGTGGGTTGCTTCTTTGGCCTGACCGCTCCCGGCGCGCTCGTCGTCCATCAGGGTGAGAGCTTCGTGCTGTCCTGGACTATCACGGCGCCTACAAACGCTACGCCTTCGTGCACGGTTCAGTCGATTGACGCCAATTTCGGCCCCGCTAATGTCACCGGATCCAACCTTCCGGTCACAATCCTCGCCGGCCAGGTCGGATATGTCGAAGTGCAGTTCGCACCCTTGAACTATCCGTACTGGGGCGGTGAGACCATCCGGGTCATCGAGACCAATCCGTAAGTTCAGGCCCGACCGCTTCAGGACGGCCGCGGGCGACTTGCGCGAAGCGTCTCTGGATTACGCGAGATTCGAGATTGGCGCGTCGGCGTTTAGGAAGGGGTCTCTCCCTCGAGGCCACATTTAGAGGATTGCGCATTCGATGGCTTTGTCGACCTTCCCTGCGACGGGTGAGGCGGGTTACGTCGCCGAGGAGCGGCGAAGCTCCGAGTTGACGTTCTCAAAGTAACCAGTTGGTTGAAGGGTTGGCAGCGCGAGTTGGCGTTATGGCTGTATACGAGGTATAGGACAAGTCGGGTTGAAATATCGAAACAACATCCCCTCAGATACCAAGCTCCATGGAGATCGCGCGCGTCGAGCGCGTGGTCTGGGTCGTCCCGGGTCCGTCTTCAGACTGGGATGACAGCAACGTGGCCGAGGGCGCGCCCCGTTCCCTGCCCTCCTACCAGTTTTCATTTGCGAGAAGGGACGGAGAGAATACATGACCGGCGGGAAAGGGGTTGAGCGAATTGTTGAAAACAAAGTGGGAGATGGACAGGACAAGGGATGGCGCGACCGTCCTTGGATTCTTACTTCACGCAGGGAGTCCCGACGCCGCACCTTGAGTCTCTACCCCAAGGTGCTCTCGGTCGCTCTGCTCATGATCGCTGCGACCTTGTTCGTCACCGGGGCTCCCGGGGTCAGAGCATCGCCCGTCGTGTCCGTCGCCGGTTCAGCAATCTGCGAACACTGTCCATCGGGTGAGTCCGGTTGTATTCCAAATTGCGGCCCGCCCCCGCCTCCGTGCACTTCCCCGAGCATTAGTAGCGTAAGTGCTCCTTCGCCTCAAGGCGGCTATCGACAGGAGTGGGTGAACTGGACTTACACTGGAACCACCCCGCTTACGCCGTTCATGACGTGGAGCGGTGTGCCCTCGGGGGGTCCGGCGGCTGTAAGTCATGGGACCTACTCGGCCAGCGTCAACCTCAACGACCTGGCTGCCGATACGACATACACATTCACTGTCGAGGTGGACAACAACTGTGGTAGCGCCCAATCGAACGGGCAGTTCACGACCGCGGCCGCCCCGACGAACGAATTCGTGGGTTGGGTTTTTGGTCAGCTTCCGAATTACAATTCTTATCTGCTGAACCAAGCGGGACCGCCGACAGGGGGCATTCAACTTTTGGTGACCGCCACCTGCCCGTATGACCCAGACACTCAACTGCACAACTCTCCGAACCTCTTTCAGGCGACTACCTCCAGCGCGAGTGGTGCCTATACCATCGCATTCCCGCTCTACACCTATGGGAGTTATGGAGACGGGGACACGTTCGATCAAGAGCTATCGTCGAATGGGAACTGTAACACCTACACAACGGACGGAGGGTATGGTCCGTACTACAACGCGAAAATCGGTCTGGGCACAGCATCGTCGTCTTACTTTGCAGTGAGCCATTGGGTCAGCACCTCAATGTCTGCCTCGAATGATTACGTGGAGTTTATCGAACCGGCGAATGTGGCTGCTCCCGTGCCTGTTGGGACGGCTTATATCCACGGCACAGATTATGCAGAGTGTAGTTTCACCTATTGGACAACGACGACCACGAGTACCATCACTCAAGACATCGGCATCAATAGTTGCAGCGGCACCAAGTTTACGTCCGCGTCAGGGCAATCTTGGAACTCTCCCGGAGGATTCGGAACCAACAACGCACTGAACCTGATCTATCCATTTTCGGGTTTTGTCAACGAAACGACAAGTTCCCCGACCATCGGCAACCTCTACGTCACGGGTGAAGAGCAGGGGCCCAGTGCGAATCCTGTTGCGGCGTCAGATGGCGTGGCCTTGATTACGACTCCTCCATACCAAGAGCTCGGAAGTGGTTGGCACGAGGCGTTTCCTAATTCGGGCCAAACGAAGAGCAATCCACTCACGGAGTCGGTCTATGGCGAAGGCTCGTTTGCATCCACATCAGGAATTTCCGACTCGTTGAGTGTTACTGTTGGATGGTCCGGCGTAAGTGTTGGAACGACAGTTTCTATCCTTGCGACCACAACAGTAACAACAACGATTCAGACTACGGCCTCGTGCGGTTTCGCGTATCCGGGTGCTGGCGCCAATGGCGGTGAACCCTACTTTTACTACCACGACACGGAGCCAACCGATCAATCGATTGCTGCCCCCGTTGTTGATGTTTGGTTTGTGGGCTTCTGCGGGGGTTCGGGGGGAGAACCAAAATGTTCGGCGTGAGGATGGATGGAAGATTGTGTCCATTTCGGCTGACATCGAGGATGCACTTGGACAAGGTTTAGGGGGTATCTACTCGGGGCGAGGAGTCCCCCGCGAGTGTTAAGAACCGCGTTGGGCGTTCAGATTAACACGAGCTTGTGAGCTTGACTGCAAGCCACCCAGAAGGAGCGGCGAAGGAGGGGGCGACACCGCCTCGTTTCCGCCAGCGCAGCAGAGTTTATGCCGTGCTCGCGATCGTCGCGGTGGTTATGGCGGTCTTTCTGAGTATGACGGCTTTGACTGCTTGGGCCCCGATAATTCATTGGACGTGCCAACGCCAAAGCGAGGCCGCCTCTTTGTCGAACTATTACCTTCCTGCGGTCCTTGTGAATTCTCCCTACGGGGGGAATGCTTGGGGTAACGGGACGATCCCTGTGAATTTCCCAGGAGCGTGGAACGGCCCTCCGCCAGCCGGCGTCAGCGCGGTTGCCTTCGGAACGGGAGCATCGCTGGGGGAGACGCTGGGCGCGTTCTTCACTGTGAACGTGAGTTTCTATCATGTAACGAATCTGACGGAGTGGGGACCAGGACAGAACATCCGCTGTTCCCAACCTTTCTTGGTCACCTTTGGGGCTCCCTCCCTCTACTCGGAAGCGGGAGGTTGGGTGATGGGGCCGAACAACACTTCGGATAGCTCTGAACCTAACTTTGCAGTATTATTTCAGGGGACACGAGACGCATCCGACTCGCTGTTCTTCAACAATTCCTACGTTGATTCCAACAGAGTTAACGTGACCACGTGCGGTGGATCTGCTCAGTCGTTGCCCTTGGTGACGTCCACCAGCCTAACGATTTGGTTTCCCCTTGCGGTAGGCGGAAAGAATTACACAACGCCTTATGAACTAACGTTCGAGCAAGACTTTCACTACTGGTTCCCGGCGGATTTTGGGACCTGGCGGGTAGACAACCTGTCAGCGCCCGGCGGGCCCGGAGGGGGATTGGCGTTCTCCTACTCTCCGTGTCCGTGACCGCGTCGGCGTAAAGGTGGTCCGGGAGCTCGTGGGGATGGCCTAACGTCCGGCCACGACCCTCACGGAGCGAGCCACGCGCACACAGTGGAACGCGTGGCCGAAGCCGCTGTCTCCCCAGACCTTGTCTGCTTCGAGATCCTACGGGATTAGGTGCGAGACACCTGACGTAGGAAGGTAGCCTCACTAGGATTCACGCGGGTCCCCCCCACTCGCTTCGCTCGTGGGTCCCCCCCCCGCCTCGGGTTCGCAAGAGCCGATTCGCGATCATTCGAAACATAGTAACAACCAAGTCACGATCATTGGTGGTTCGAAGCAGAGGTCTACATCCCGGACCGGTTGAATTCAGGTCTCCTCCACCCCCCTCTTTCTAATCATCCGTTCCGGCCGGGTCGGTCGGTCCGGCGCCACGCTCCTCTATCGGAGAATCTACGGACCGGTCTCGTGGACCTGTATCTTCCGCGAATGAGCCATCTTGGGATCGGTCCAGTGGGTCGGTCCAACTCCGGAGTCCGACCGGCCGGTCCGTCCCTCCGAATAGAGACGCAACACATCGTAGACGCGGACTCGAGGTTCGCGGTACATAGCGCCTGACGTTTGCATTTCGGCCACGAGAACACCTCTTGGACCAACGGACCCGATGCCTCGCAGGATCACTCCTTCCTAATCGGCTGGTCGACCTGGGCCCACTGGTCCGCTCTCGTCGTTCTCTATCGGAGAATCGCTGGACCTGCGGCTATGGCATCGCCCGCCCCCATCTGGGGACCTTTCGTCGCGGGTCCAGCCCACTGGTCAAAGGGCCATGGTGGCGGCCTCGTCCGACTGTTGAGCTGCTCGGTTCGATAGATCCCTGTCACATGGACCGATGTTCGGTCCGATTCGTTTACCCCTTTTCTAATCAGTCGGTCCGGACCAGTCTTCGATCCGGGGGCTGGTATTCTCGTCAGAGGCGCTCGCCTCATCCCCAGACCGTTTGGCTGGGTCGTTTGATCCTGCAACCCCTGTCGCTCCGGTTCGTTGCTTTCGCTCTGGGCCACCTTCATGACACGAGAAGCAACAAGCACCAGACCTCGCCCCTCGCAACGGAGCGGGAGGTCAATGGTAGGACTTCGACTGCTTTCGCAGCTGCCCGCTTGAGCCCGGGCCGGATGGCCCAACTCCGTCTTAACCCCCCTCTTCCTAATCATCCGGGCCAACCGCGCCAGTCGGGACAGCGCGGTGCTTCTCTATCGGAGAATCCTTGACCGGACCTCACTGCCCCAATCAACCCTCGGTCGAGGCGGATTCGGAGTCGGGACGACGGGGCGGGACATCCTCGGAATCTGTCTTGGACTGAGGGGCCCGACCCCCTTCAACGCCCCCTTTCCTAATCATCCGGGCCCGCCGGGTCCCGCGGGACCCTCTATCGAGGACTCGGGGCCCGACGGAACGATCAGAAACGTCCTCGCGTTTTGTCGGGCCCGAGCGTCGGGTCCCGTCCGGAACGTGGGTTGCCCACGGGCCAACGGAACTGAATCCGAGCCGCCTGGGTACTGAGACCCCCATCTCCTAACCCTGGGTCGCCGCGAGCTTGCCCCATCTGTTTCCGGTCATCAATTTCTGAGTCCCGCCCCGGGCGCTTTCATAGATCAGCCACAGAACCGACGGAGGCGGGCAGTTTCCATCTTCCATGGGCCGAGTTCGCTACATAGAGCCGGACTCACCCTGTCCGGATGGCGCTGATCGATATGGCTAGTGGATCAACGGTTTCTAATTTGGGCGGCCCGCCGTCGCTGTTACGATCATCAATCGGCGCACGCTTCGCGGGCGCCGACCTGATGGTCTCGCTCCGAGAGATGAAGTCGATGGCACACGGGCTCGACCCTTCCCACCCCCTGCGGATACTGGTCCTCGGCGAGCCGGATGAAATCCCGCGTCACGAGTATGCGAACGAGGTCGTCGGGTGGTTTCGTCTGATCGTCACTCCGGCGGGTTCAGCACCACCTGGTGACCGTTGACCGCGGTGACAACCCTCCAGCCTTCCTCGAGGTACCGGGGTAACTTTCCAAGTCGACCACGCGTTGTCGGGCTCGGCTCGAAGCAGCATACTGCCCCGTCTTCTTCGTGACGAGATCCTGGAAGGTGGCCACATCCATTCCATCCAAATCGATGGATGATAGTTCCTTCTCCGTGTAACCGAGGCCCATCAGCATCACCTTCGCGATCTTGGACTGGGCCTCTGCTTCTGTGCGAGAGGGCACCGTCGAGAGAAACGGCTCGCAGCGTCGGTAGGCCTCTCGCATTTCGTCCAGCAGTTCCTTGGGGAGCTGTCGCTTGTTTGTGGTGTACCTCGCGTCAATACTCCCGACGTGACCCATCCAGTAGACGCGGAAGTCGTGAGCCACTTTCCCCCTCGACTCGGCCGTCAGCAGCTGGGTGTCGAAGTAGTGCCGGAGGACATAGGGACGCCAGTGGAATCCGGCCCCTCGGATCGCGGTGCGAATGGCGTCGCCGATGTTGAGGGTTCGGATGAATCGTTTCGCTGCCCGGTCGGGGTGGATCAGGTCCGTGTCGGAATCCAGTTTCTCTCCCGCTCGGAGGCGGTCCTCCAGATACTGCCGGAGGTAATCGCACCCCTCCTCGGAGAGGAAGGAAACGTAGCCGCTCGAGTTTTTCGATAACTCCGGCCGGACGCGAACGAGGGTCGGGACCGTCGCGAACTCCAGGGTTCCCTTCCCCACTTTCAATTCGGGGAAGTCTCCGAGGGTGAGGCCGTCTTTCCCGAGGTAGTTCCCGAGGACTTCAGGGCGAAGTCCCGAGAATGCGACCAGCGCGACCGCGGTACGAATTCGTGCCGTTCCCGCGAGCAGGATCTTCCGGAGCTCCTCTTGCGTGGGCACGCGTTCGTCGCGCAAGGACGGAGTGTCCTTTGCTCCTCGAACGCGGATCGGTCGATCGAGCTTCTTTCCGTTGTGTAACAGCCACGACTTCCCCGCCTTCAGGGTCCGCACGATGTAGGATCCGGCAACCTGCCGCTTCTCCTCGGCGGACACGAAATCCAGGAATCGGTCGTGGAGCTGCTTCTCGTTGAGCTGAGCCAACTCTGTGGGCGATGTCCCCAGCGATTTGCACAGCGCGGCGAGACGTCGAAGATTGATGTCGGCGGTCGCGCGTGACCCACGCGCGAGGTTCTCGAACCAGCGGCGCACATCCGGATCCTCCAGAAGGGTGGCAGCAGGAGTGCCGGTCCGGGGCATCAAATGACCAATAACGTGGTGGTTCTTAACCCTTTAAGGTATGGACACGGGGGGATTTGAACCCCCGACCTCTGCTTTGCGAAAGCAGCGATCTTCCGCTGATCTACGTGCCCAACGAGGCGGGGGAGGAAGGTCCCGCCTTAAGGCCTTTGGAAACGGAGCGTCGCGGACCGGCCCGGAGTCATGGTCCCGGGTCAGTGAGCGTGCGTGAGCACGCGGGTGTACCGCGCGAGCTCGGCGAGGTGCTGGGCCACGACGGCCCGAGTCGGTTCGTCCGTCAGCCGTCCGGAGGAGTCGAACTTCTGGCTGGCGAACGTGACGATCACCTCAGGTCGGTTGATCGGGAACATGTTCAGGAAGACCATCGCGTGGCGGAGGTCGAGCTGGGCCCGTACTCCGCCCGTCATCCCGACCGAGGCGCTCATCAGACCCGCCGGTTTACCGGTCCACGCGCTGGTCTGGTACGGACGCGACGCCCAGTCGATCGCGTTCTTCTCGGCGGCCGAGAGCGTATAGTTGTGTTCGTTGATTGAGAAGAGCACGGCGTCGGCCGCCCGAACCTTCTCCTTGAACTCGGTGACGTTCGCCGGAGGGTTCGAGTCGTCGTCTTGGTTGAAGACGGGGAAGCCCGAGATGTCGAGGATCTCGACTTCCATGTCCGACGGAGCGAGCTCGACCGCTGCCTTGAGGAGGCCGACGGAGTAGGAATTTCTCCGTAGGCTCCCCGGGATTCCGGCGACACGCAGTGCGTTCATCGCGACGACCCCCGAAGGGAAAGTGCCCGGCGGAGTTTTAGAGGAGCGCTATCCCGGAGGCCACCTGGCGACGTCCGTCGAGACGGGATCAGGCAGCGACCGAGGCGAGCAGGGTGGCCGCCTGTTCGACGATGGGGGGGGTGGCGGGCGGCTTCCGCGACGATCCCGAAGCGCCCGAGGGGGGTTGCGACGTGGAGGGGGGCGGAGGGCGGCTCCCTGTCGAGGACCGCGAGGGCGACGGAGCGTGGCGGACCGCGACCAGGAGATGCTGGTCGGCGTCGTATCGCAGGAGTTCCGCATACCGACCCCAGTTCACGATGTTCTGAACCGCTTCGTCCGCCGTCGCCGCCGTGACGGAGATCAACTGGGTAAGCTGTTCGTCGGTCAGCTGGTGATCGGGTGCACTCTCCAGTGCGCGCAGGAGCGCCCGAAACAGGGTCGTCTTTCGAAGCTGGTCGCGCAAGATCGCCTTCCGATCGCGGATCGTTGAAGCGACGTACCGGCGTCCCAGTTCCGTGAACGTCGCTCGCCCGTCCACGACCCGGACCAAGCCGAGTACCCCCGCGAAGTCGATCGCGGGAAGGATCTCGTCGATCTCTAGGTCGAGGTCGTCCGCAAGGAGCGCTACGTCCTCCGACCCCTTGTGGGAATTGAGGAGGACCAGCAGGCCCTGCATCTCGGTGGGGCTGCACTTCGGATAGCTGGTCGGCACGACTGGGTCCGGGGACTTGCTTATTCCGGCGGCCCTCTATAAGGGTTGTTGAACCGCCGATGCACCGTTCGCGGGGGGGGAGGGCGGAGCGAGGCCACCCCCCTCGGTGATGAGCGAGTAAACACGGTCCGTGAGATCGTAAAATGCCGCGGACTTTCGGTCCCTCGGGCGCGGCAGGTCGATCTTGACGTCGGCCAGTACGTGGGCGGGTCGCCGCGAGAGAACAATGATTCGGTCCGCGAGCTGGATCGCCTCCTCGATGTTGTGCGAGACGAGGAGGACGGCATCCGGGGGCAGTTCGGGGTCCCGCCAGAGCTGCAAGACCTCTTCCCGGAGGCTCTCCGCCGTCAGGGGGTCAAGCGCGCTGAACGGTTCGTCCATCAGCAAGACCGACGGCTCCACCGCGAGCGCCCGGGCCAGCCCGACGCGCTGGCGCATCCCGCCCGAGAGTTCCCGGGGGTATGCTTCTTGGAATCCGTCCAGCCCCGTGACCGAGATGTATCGTTCGGCCTGCGCTTTGATCCGGTCGGGCGGCCAGCCCAGCGCCTCGATCCCGAAACCGACGTTTTGTGAGACCGTGAGCCACGGGTAGAGCGCGAAACTCTGGAAGACCATCGCCATCTTCGAGCAGACCGACGTGACCGGCTGGTCCCGGAAGTAGATGTTTCCCCCCGACGGGTGGTCCAAACCCTGGATCAGCCGCAGCAGGGTCGATTTTCCACACCCCGACGGACCGACGATGGCGAGGAAGTCCGAGTCCGCGACGTCGAACGAGATGTTCTGCATGATGCTGATCGAGCCGTGGCGGCCCGCGAACGATTTGTCGACCTTTTCTACTCGGATCAGTGCCATCGCTCGCCCTCCTGACCCCGGTCGTGGCCGCGCGTCCGGTCAGTCGTACCGGTACTTTTCGACCGCCCGTCGGTAGAGCGGTTTCCATATGAGTTCGTTGATGGCGACGACGCTCGCGACGAGCGTCAGGAGCGCCGCGACCATGAGGGGATACCCCTCCTGGGCCGGCAACGCGTACCCCACGTCGATGGCCCGACCGACCCCGAACAGGCTCAGCGAATGGGAGGTCCCGTTGTTCAGGTATTCGGCGACGATGAGGGTGTTCCAACCCCCGCCGAACGCGGTGATCGATCCCGTGATCAGTGCGGCGAAGATCCCCGGGACTACGACGCGGGTGAACCGGTTCCACCCGCGGAGGCCGTAGGAGCGAGCCGCCTCATCGAGGTCCGGCGGAAGTCCACGGATGCCGGAAAGGATGTTGAAAAAGAGGTACCACAGCATCCCGGTCATGAGCATCAGGATCGCGGCGCCCTCCGGGCTGATGTAGGGGATCAGCTCGAAGATGATGACCGGAAAGAGCGCCGTGGCGGGGAACGACGCGATGACTTCGACCGTCGGCATGCCGTACTTCGAGGCTCGCGCGCTGCGCGACAGGAACATGGCGAGGGGGAGCGCGATGGCAAGGCAGATCGCGTACGCGGCGGCCACCCGAAGCGCCGACGCCCCCATCGCGAACGGGAGCAGCTCGATCTGATTCCAAACTCCCGGCAGGATCGGACGCGAGAAAACCCGGAACACCGCGACGATCAAGGCGATCAGCATCAGCCAGCCGATGACGAGGATCGCGCCGATCCCGATGTACGAGATCGCGGTCTTCCGTCGCTCGCTCTTGCGCGCCGGTCGGGCCGCGATCACCGCGAGTTGAACCAGCGGGGTGCTGAGCCGAGTGACGCTCGTGCGGACCCCACGGCGGACGTAGGCGGCCACCCGGCTGAAGCGGTTCGCGCTGCTCGCCGAAGTGATGATCTCGCCTTCGCCCGAAGGTGCGGTGTCGTACCGGAACCGCTCGGCCCACTTTCCGAGGGGGCGCCAGACGGCGAAATCGAGGATGGCGATCAGGATGACCAGAACAAAGATGCCCGACAGAAACGCATCCGTGTTGTGCGCGCTGGCGGCGAACGAGAGAAAGCTCCCAATTCCTGGGAGCACCTGGTTGGAGTTGGTCGTGAAGATCTCTGCCTCGACGAGGAAGAACCAGCCCGCGGTCCACGACAGGACCGAATTGTAGACCAGCCGGTTGATGGTCGCCGGAAAGAGCACCCGCCGAAAGAGGAGGAGGCCGCGCATCTGGAACGTGTCGGCGGCCTCTTTCAGTTCCGCGGGAAGCGTCTTGAGGGATTCGTAAACGCCGAAGACCATGTTCCATGCCATCGAGGTAAAGATGAGGAACACCGACGCGAAATTTACCCCCGGCCAGCTGCCCGGCGTGAGGGCGGCGAAGACGACCAGTGCGATCGGGAAGAACCCCAGGATCGGAATCGACTGGAGGATGTCGAGGATCGGAATCATCACCCGCTCTCCGGTCCGACGCGTCGCCGCGTAGTACCCGTACGCGAGCGCGAACCCGAGCGAAAGGGCGTAGGCGGCGCCCATCCGAAGGAAGGAATAGAAGACGTCGAGGGTGGCGGTGGGAAGGTAGGTTGTGAGACCGCCGAAGGAGACGCCGACGGTGGCTACCGCAAAAGCGGTCGCGAACAGCGGCAGCGCGATGTAGATCGCGGCCGAGCGCATCGCCGAGAGACGCGGCAGACGACTAGTCGGTCCCCCCGTGACCGCCGGCGGCTGCGGCTGGACCGGGCGGTTCGTCCCCCCCATCACCATGCAGCCTCCCGGGCATGGCCCGCCCTTGGACTCCGTCGGTCTATTTGTGGAATATGGTCGCACCATCGCCAGGACCGCGTCGACACCTAACGGACGTTCTCCGACGAACTCCGGGGCGTTCGCGGACTATCGTTGCTCGCGCGCGCGGCAACGTTTATCCGCGGAACAACGCTGAGCGGCGTCGTAGCCCCGTGGTGTAGTGGCCAATCATGCGAGACTCTGGATCTCGCGACGCAGGTTCGAACGCCTCGGGGGTCGACGACCCCGCCGGCCGGAACTCCTGCCGGGGCTATTCTACGGGTCGCGTCCTCATTCCTTTGCGGGGGTGCTCCAGCTCGGCCAATCGGTCCGCGCGCGCGGGTCGGGTCAGCGAGGCAGGGCTTAGGACCCTGTTGCCTAGGGCATACGCCGGTTCAAAGGGTCCGCCGGTGCGTGAGGCCGGCGACCGGGAACTCCGGCCCCCCGCATTTCGCCCCGCCGTGTGACGCCGGGGGCCGTTCGTGTCCGACCCACCCCTCACCCCCGATGGAATCTTGGGCTCGACCCCCGACGAGGCGGACCAGATCCTCGACCGGCTCGAACGAAAAGTCCCGGTGCACCCCGGGTTCGTAGAGCTGCCCGCCAAGGGGTTTACGGAGGCGATAGTCTTCGGCGACACCCACGGCGATTGGCGGTCCACTCTCGAGGTGGTGAGAGAGTTCCTGGTCCCGGGCGGGGGGCCCCGGTGCCTGGTCGGATTGGGCGACTACATCGACCGCCCTCCGCGGGATTGTGATTCGGGGTCGGTCGTCAACGCCGTGCTGCTCCTCGACCTCGCCGCCCGTTATCCCGACCGCGTCGTGCTCGTACAAGGAAACCACGAGACGTCCCGCCGGATCCCCGTCCTCCCGCACTCCCTGGCCGAGGAGGTCGACGAGCTTTGGGGCCCTCAAGAGGACCGCTACACGCGACTGCAGGCCCTCCTCGAGCGGGGTCCGCTCGCTGCGGCAACGGCGAACGGGGCGTACTTCGCCCACGCGGGGTTCCCGCGCGGACCGCTCCCGGCTTCGTGGCGTCGATCGTTCGAAGACGTCGACGAGTCTCGTCTCATCGAACTCGTCTGGGCCGAGTGCGACGCCTCCCGGGTGCGGCGAGGGGTCTCGGAACCGTGGGGCGAAGAAGACTTGACCCAATTCCTTACGAGGTCGGGGCTCGCCGTGTTCCTGCGGGGGCACGACCCGGACCTCGCCGGGCGACCCCTCTACGGCGGACGGTGCCTCACCGTGCACACCACCCGGGTGTACGAGCGATACGGAGGCGTGCTCGCGGTTCGAGTGCCGATGGCGGACCGCTTGTCCACGACCGACGATCTGAGAGTCTTCCACCTCTCCACCGAGGGGCGTCGTTTCCCGACATCCGATTGAGGATCATCCGCCGGACCCGCCACCAAAGAGACGTCGTTCCGCGGCGCGCACACCTTCGGCGTCGACCTCCTCGGCGTACGCGTCCAACCGATCTCGGTTGACGTTCAGGAACATCGCGCTGCCGCTAAACCCCTCCAGCAGTCGACCCGCCTCACCGGGACGACCCACAAGGTAGAGCGCCGCGGCCAGCGCTTCGACCGTGTTGAGCTGGGCGACGCGCCCGTAATGCTGCGGGTTCGTGGCGACGAGGATTGGGAGACGACGTCGGATCCCCCGACGTCGCTCCGTCGGGTCGGCCGAGGGGAACCGGCCCCGCTCCGCCAGCCGATTCCAGGAACAGTCGACCGCGAGCAGCCCGCCCCGAGTCGCGGTGTCCCGATCGGCCGCGGCCAGCGGCTGGGCAGCGTACGGATCCAGGACGATCGGCGCCGGGACAATTCCTCCGACCCGTGGCACCGACCGTGCGAGTCCCCGGTGGAGGAGACGGCGGCCGGTGCACGCCTTCGGATGGTCCTCGCCCGCGAGGACGATGTAGAGAGGTACGGGCGAATCAGGCCGGGGGCTGCGCGTACTCTCGGAAGATCGCATGAAGTTCCCCCGTCATCCGAAGCGCGTCGGCCCGCGGGCGCTGCCACATGTTGCGCCCGAAGATGATCCCCGTCGCTCCGTCGTCCATGGACGAGCGTACCTTAGCGAGGAGGTCGCCGTCCCCGATCTTCTCTCCCCCGGAGACGAGGACCAGGCATCGGCCTGCACTCTCGACGACCTTGCGGAACGCCTGGGCCGGGGTGAGCTTGAGGGTATTGTACGGCGGCGGGCTCTCCGCATCTTTTTCCGACGGGACGGGATAGTTGACCTTGACGATATCAGCGCCGAGCTCGAGCGCGACCCGGGCCGCGTAGTCGATTGCATAGAGGCTCTCTTTTCCGCCTTTCTTGGCCACAGCCTCTCCGCGAGGGTACGCCCAGACGATCACCGGCATTCCCAGCCGCATCGCGGCCTCGCGGACCTCGACGAACTGGGCGAAATCCCGGTCTTGGGACGGGGAACCGACGTAGACGGTGTATCCGACCGCATCCGCCCCGAGCCGTACCGCATCCTCGACCGTACCCGTGAGGGCGCTGAACGCTTGCGCGTCGGAGGGTATGCCGGTCTTGCCGTTCAGCTTGAGGATGAGCGGGACGTCGCCGGCGTACTCGTGAAAGTACTTCTCCGCGAGCCCGATGTGCAGCGCGATCGCACTGAAGTTCCCCTCCTTCGCGAGGTCGTACTGATACTTCGGGTCGAGCGAGTCCGGGTTCGCGAAAAAGTCGACCGGCCCGTGTTCGAGCCCCTGGTCGATCGGGAGCACCAACAACGTCCCCCCACCGGGGCCGTGGTCGTAGAGGAGTCGCTTGAGTCGCGTCCGCTTTCCGGGGTTCAGTCCCATCTGAGCTAGGGTGGGGCGCAACGGTCGATGGGGGGCATCCGACCGAAGAGAACCTCCGGCCCGGGGATCGGCGGTTGGTCGCGCGGATGGTTCGCTCATGGGGGGGTTCACCGGCGGACGGGCAGCCGCAATTTAACGGTTGGTCCCGCGGCGTCCGGGTGCTCCGGGTATCGCGTCCGTCGGAACCCTTAATCTCCGCGGGCCGGTGAGGAGTCATCCCGGAGGAGCCCCCGGGAGTTCGATGCGCCCGCAGGTCATCATCGTCGCGACCCTGCTGCTGAGTGCCACCCTTTTCGTCGTCAACTTCGCGGTCGCCATCGCCTCGGGAAGCCGGGCGGTCCTCGCCCAAGCGATCTTCACCCTGACCGACCTCGTCGGCAGCGGGCTCCTGCTCTGGGGGCTCTACCTCTCGCGGCGACCCGCCTCGCACGAGTATCCGTTCGGCCGGGGGAAGGAGCGGTTTTTCTGGGCGTTCGTTTCGATCGTGGTCACCTTCACCGTCGCGGGCGTCATCGCGCTGACGGAAGGGATTGACCAGATCGTCTCGCCGGTGCCGCTCTCCCACCTGGGCGAGGGACTGATCGTCGTCGGGGCCACGATCGTCGTGAGCGTCCTCAGTATCTGGGTGACCCTGAGAGAGTTGGAAATCTCCCGCGTGACGCTCGCGACCCTCCTCGAGTCGGCTAATCAGGGGCTCAAGGCGATCTTCTACCAGGACCTGGTCTCGATCGTCGCGAGCGTGGTGGCGTTCGGCGGACTGGTCTTCGTCTATCGCACCGGGGACGCGGTCGCGGACGGCGTGAGCGCCGCCGTGGAGGGGGTCTTGTTGATCGCCACCGGGTTCATTCTCACCGCCGAGAGCCGGGAGTACCTGATCGGCAAGGCGCTCGCCCCCGAGGACGCGCGGGCAATGCTGGCGGTGGTCGAGCGCAACCCGAGTGTCGCCAAGGTGCGCAGCCTCCAGTCGATGCTCCTGGGGCCGGACGACGCCCTGCTCGCGTTGCGTATCAACTTCCAGGACGGGATGACGACGGACCAGCTCGAGGCGGCGATCGACCAGGTGACCCTGGCCCTACGGGCCGCCTACCCGATCCTCCGCCACATCGTCATCGAGCCGGAGTCGTAGGCGCGGCGGCCAGCGCCGGATCGACGTCCCAGTACCGGACCGCAGTGAGTGCGACCAGCGCCGCGGCAATGATCCCGAAGAACACATAGTAGCCGTCGGTACCGAGGCGGGCGACGAGCTGGGTCCCGAGGATCAGCCCGAGGATCATTCCGAGCGAGATCGTCAAGGAGTAGATCGCCATCGTCGTTCCCCGGCTCAGCGATGAGGAGAGGTCGGCGAGGGCCGCGAGCGCCGCCGGACCGTATCCGAGCGCCGCTATCACGCTGACGACGAGGACCGCGACGAGTTCCGGGAGCGGTCCGTACGCGAGGATGAGCGACGCCGAGGCCATCGCCCCGACAAACCCGGCCACCCCGATGTTCATCATCCGGGCGCGACCGTACCGGTCCGCGAGCCGACCGAACCGGGGCTGGGAGACGACCAAGACCGCTCCGCCACCGGCCAGTCCTGCGGCGATGTACGTGTCCGAGACTCCCGCGCCAGCCGAGGCCGTTCCGAGAAAGACGAGGACGTATCCGATGAGCATGTAGACGACCAACCACGGCAAGGTGACCACGAGGACGCGGCGCTGGAACGCGCTCCGCAGGATCTGGACGACAGGAAAGCCCATGACCGGGACGATCCGAGGCACCCCTCGAATGAGATACCACGCGAACAGGAGGCCAGCGAACAGGGTCAACGCCCCGATCACGAAGACCAGCGGGAGGAACGAGATCGAGAGACGGCCGTCCTGAATGAACCCGAGGATGCCGATCCCAAAGGCGAAGCCCCCCAACCATCCGGCAAGATTCATTGCGTCAAATCGTCCCATTTCCAGTCCCCGCTCGTTCAGGCTCGAACGGTCGGCGATCACCGCGAGGCTCGACGCAAGGATCGCTCCGCTGGAGATCCCGAAAAGGAAATTGAGTGCCCCGAGGGCGAGGGGGGATCGCGTGAGGGCCACGAGGCTGAAGAGGAACGCGGCGCTGGCGATCCCGACGAACAGTACAGGGAATCGGCCGACCCGATCGGAGATCACCCCCGAGAGCAGCACGGTGCTGAACTCCCCCACGGGAGCCATGGCGGCCACGAGCCCCACGGTGCCGTAGTCGGTGCCGCTGAGACCGGTGAGGCGGCCCAGGATGTAGTCCGCGAAGACGGCGAGGGTGATCCCAAACGCGAACCGTACGAAGAACGTCGCGCCGAAAACGGCCAGTAGGGTCCGCCGGTGAAGGGGAGCCGACCGGTCGGACAGCGCCGCCGCCACGGTCGCCGGTCTAGCCCGCGGTGGGAGCGTGCTCGATGAGTTCGATCCAAACGTCGTTCGGATCGAGGATGAAGGCGATCCGGGAGGAGCCGCCCGAGAGGTGGTAGGGCTCCTTTGCGATCCGTACGTTCTTCGTCCGCATTTTCATCAAGAATCGGTCGAGGTCCGGGACCTCGAAGGCAAGGTGGTCGAGCTGCTCGCCCGATTCGAACTCGTCCTTTCCGTCCCAGTGGGTTAGCTCGACTCGAGCCCCCGACGCGGGGTCCTTGACGAACGCGATCTCCGCATGGTTCTCGGGGATCGTCCGTCGCCGCTCGAACTCGAGACCGAGGATCTCGGTGTAGAATTGGATGCTCTCATCCATATGGCGCACAGTGATCGAGGTGTGCAGGAAACGCATGGGCCCCTGCTCCGGATGCCCGCCCCGTCCTTCTAAACCTTCGGACGGACGTTCACGGGTGGCCGTAGACGGCGCGGAGGGGCCGCGCCCCGGGGGCCCAGTTCCCATCGATGCGGACGAAGCCCACGCGCTCGAACTGAAGTATGTCGCGGGGCCGGGCCTCGCCTAAGGCAGCCTCGCCGGCCCCGCTCGAGTGATTCCCCTCGGGGTCCAGCACATCCACAACGACGGCGCCCTCGGCCCCGACCCACTGCAGGCGGGGGAGCTTCTGGTTCTCACGGCTCGTGAACTCCGCGCGGATCGTTTCGCCGGAAGCCGGAATGGCCGCCGGGAGACGGACGTTGAGAAGGTCCTTCAATCGGATCTCCGCCCCGGGTCGGGAGGCGAGGTCCCGGTACGGGAGGAAGAAGGACGGCCCCGCGGGAACCACCCGCTTCCCCAGATCCGGGCGGTCCGGGTGATTCGGAAGTTCCACCGTGGCGAGCCCGTCCGGATACCCGCTCACCTCGACCCGCGCGGGGTCCGGCACGAAGGCCCTCCGCACCGTCGTCGCGTCGATGCGTTTTCGGTTCTCTGCGTAGAGTGTCTCGGCCGGCACTTCGATATCCGCGAGCGACATCCCGAACGACAGGATGAACGCTCGAAGGGCCTCCATCGATATGCCGCGCCGGTCGAGCGAGCGCAGCGACCAGGTCCGGGGGTCCGACCAGCCGTCGTAGAGACCGCTCTTGACCTCCCGGTAGGCCTTGCTCTTCGCGACCTTGGCCTCGCGCACGCGCAGGATTCCCCAGTGTAGGAACGGTGGACCCTGGATGTTCAAGAGGTCCCAGATGTACCGCTCCATCCGGTCCTCGATCACGAGGTCCTTGCCGCGGAGCACATGGGTGATCCCGAGTTCGAGGTCGTCGACCGCCCAGGAGAATTCGAGCAGCGGCCATACCCGATACTTCTTCCCGACCCTCGGGTGGTCGACGTCACTGATCCGGAACAGCACTCGATCGCGGAATGCCGGGTCGGGATCGGCCAGGTCGGTCTTCAGTCGGAGGACCGCCACACCGGGAGCGTACGCCCCCCCGAGCATCCGTTCCCATTCGTCCGCGGCCTCGGGCGGAGATTGCGCGCGCTCCGGGCAGGCGATCCCCTGCGCTCGGTTGTTTCGGAGTAGCTCCGCCGGACAACGGCAAACGTACGCTGCCCCGCGGTCGATGATCCGGCGGGCCCACGGGTAGAACAGCGGGATACGGTCGGACTTGTAGACCACGGAGTCCGGCTTCACCCCCGCGAGGTCACAATCGCCCAAGATGAGGTCGAAGAACTCGGTCTCCACCCGTTTCTCCTCCGACCCGATCGTATCGTCGAAGACGAGCAGCAGCTTTCCCCCGTACCGCTCCCGGTAGTGTTGATGGACGTAGAGCATCCGGCCGTGGCCGATATGGAGCACGCCGCTGGGGAACGGCGCCATCCGCAAGGTCACCTTACCCTGGACCGCCCCCGGAAGGTCCGGAAAATCTCCCCCCTCCGACTTCCCTTCCTTGGCCCGTTCCGGTTCGGGGCCGCCGAGGGCAGCGAGCTGCGTCTCCAAATCCGAACGGGGAAGGGCAGACACCTCTGCGACCACGCTCGCGACGAGCGCGCGAACCTCCGCGGCCTGCGGGCGCAGCGTCGGTTCCGTCGCGAGCAGGCGCGCGACGATTGGCCCGGTTCGGGGAGTGCCGTCATGGGCCAGAGAATTCTCTATCGCGACCCGGCGGGCTCGCGTCGCGACCTCGGGCGGTAGCGCCACGAGAGCACCGACCTCGGGCCGGATTAAAGACGTTCCCGCCGGCGGGACGCGGCCCCGGAGGGCGGTGCCTTCCCGCGACGGTCCCCCGGGGGGGCGAGTGCTTGGGCCACGGCATCCGCCATCGAGATATCGCCACGCAGCACCTGATGGGCGGAGGATCGGGAGATCGTCACTTGTCCACCACTTCCCTCCCGGCTCAGCCGTTGGGTGTTCGCGATCTCGCCCGGCGTGAAGGTCGACGGGAGATGCTCCCGGACCGATCTACCGACGCCGTGCGCGATCGATCGCGCCGCCACCGCGTCGCGGGGGCGGCGATGGCCCCGCGGGGTCGTCCGTTGCTCGTCGACGAGTTCCACCGCCCGGTGATGCACGAGCAGGGTGTTGACGATACGGTTCCGAGTGGGAGGGTCACCCAGGCCGACTCGGAAAAGGACATGACGCGAATCAAACCGGTGTCGCAGTTGGACGGAAAACGTACCGACCGCTTCGGGCGAATCCAAGATCCCCTCTCCGATACACGTCGCTCCGGCGAAGACCGCATATCCGGGTCGAGGACCCGGGTCGATCCCCACCACCAGGTCTCCCTCCGGCGTTCCTACCTCAAGCGCAAGTTCGACCGCCGCGCCGAGCGCACGGCGGTCCCCGTCGGCCGCAACGACCAGCACGTGGGGATGGGAGATCTGCGCGGCCTCGTCCGGAGACGTCAGGACGACGGCGACCCGGTTCGGAATCCGCTGACCCGGCAGCAGGCTCACGGACGGCAGCCGGCGCTCTCGCAAGAACCCCGCCAGCTCCCCGTAGAGAGCCGGGTCCCGTGTGACGAGTGCGACCGACCGATGTCTCAACGGCGCACCTGACGGTGATATACGGCATTAATCTTGCCCCCTTCGTGCCCGTGTGCCTTCATTGCGGCGAGATCGGAGCCGACGGGGCCCTGTTCTGCGCGAAGTGTGGATACACTCTTCCTCAAGTCGATGGGCCGGCGCCGCTCGCGCCACGAGCTCCGCCGGCCGCTTCCGCTCCTCCCGGGTCTCCGTCGCCTCCGCCCCCGATGCCCGCCACTTATTCCTCGACCTACGCCGCTCCGGTCGTGCCGACCGGGATACCGAGCGGCCCGATCCCCCCGCCCCCGTCGGGGAAGTACTGCATCCGGTGCCGCACCATCATATCGCGTCCTGCCGTGTATTGTCCGGTATGTCAACAGCCTCAAACGCCGTAAGACGAGGCGGCCGTCGGGGCCGGCGCACGGCAGGAATGGTTCGGATCGCGAGGGAGCGGATCTCCGCCTTGTTCGTGCTGGCCGAGCGGGAGGCCGCGACGGGTCATGGCAACCTCGCGGACCGATACGTCACGATCGCTCGAAGAGTGGGCACCCGTTACAATGTTCGGGTGCTGCCCGAATACCGCGAGCTCTACTGTCGCGGCTGTTCCGCGTTCTGGGTGGAAGGCCGCACGGTTCGGACCCGGCTACGTTCTGGTCGACGGGTCCGGACGTGCCTTCGGTGCGGGAGAGAGCGACGCACCCTGTTGGGAGAACCCCACGCTCCACCGAAGGGGTCGGCCGAGGCCGGACCCGACTCGGTACTCCGAGAGGATGCCATCCTCGCGGGCGCGCCCTCCGAGGACGAACCGGGGGATGTCTCCGACGACGAACCGGAAGAAGAATAAGCGGCGACCGTTCCTACCACGGTAGCGCCGGGGTGGCCGAGTGGCCAAAGGCGGCAGACTCAAGATCTGCTCTCGCAGGAGTTCCCAGGTTCAAATCCTGGCCCCGGCATAGGAAATCCCTTGTCATGTCCCCCTTCCGCTCCACGTTGGCGAAGGGTCCTACCTAAGTGATCCGGCACGAGGCTGGAAAAAGTGGCTGTCGCGTCCGTTGAAGACAGGCGAGATCAAGCCAATCGCAGGTCAGTCGGCGCGGTTGTCTTCGAGAACCTTGACTTCGCGCAGTCTGCCCGCGTCTACGTCAAAAATGAAACCGCGCACGGGGATGTCTTTGGAGATCCAGGGATGCGACCGGACTTTCTTGATCTGCTCCCGGGTATTTTCCTCGGGGTCCTTGTACGAGAAGAAGCGCATCGGGGCCGGCGACGAATCGCCGGTAGAAGCGCTCAGCTTCGCGTTCAGCTCCTCGTCCGTGAATGTCGTGAACCCGCAGCCGGTGTGGTTGAGAAGTAGTATCTCCGTCGTTCCGAGTACGCGGTTCGAAACAACAAGTTCACCGAGAACATCCTCTGTTACCGCGGGTCCGCCGGTTCGGATAACGTCGATATCGGCCGGCGGCAGGCCCAAGATTCCCGGCAGGTCCGATAGCCGCGGATCCATGCAGGTCACCACGACGACCTTGGGAGCCGGAGGCTTTCCCCACCTCGGGTCGTAACTTTTTGCATAGTTGCGGTTTGCTTCTATCGCCTTATCGATAATACTCATCGCTTTTGTCCCGACCGGTCCACTGGCCCATCAGAGGTGCTTTCGGCTCCCGATCGGTACTGCGCATCATTAACCTTCTCCGCCCAGTCGATGTCCTTGCCATCGATCGCCTCCTGTATCGCGATGTGCGTCATCGGGCGGTCCGGCGAGGCGCCATGCCAATGCTTCTCGCCGGGTGGACTGTAGACGTCATCTCCGGGGTAGATGTGCTCGGTGGGTCCTCCCCAGCTTTGCACCACACCCTCGCCCGCGGTTACGATGAGCGCCTGACCCCCCGGGTGGCTGTGCCAGGCGTTCCGGGCACCGGGCTCGAACGTCACACTGAAACCCCGGCCACGTCCCGGAGGGGTTGCCCGGAAAAGAATCTCGATCTGAACCTTGCCCGCAAACTCAGGGGCCGGTCCTTCGGTTGTTGGTCGCGAACCGCTTCTCATGACGTCCATGTTCTCAACTCCTCTGACCGCCGTCGGCAGACGGTGACGGTGGATGCGATTTAAGAACCGACTAGTTGCCCTGCTCACGGGCGCCCAGGCCGACCCCTCCCCCCCTTTTTCTAACGAGGGGTTTGCGTGATGGGGGGGATCCCAGGGTCAACAAGGTGGAGGCACCCAGAGCGTGGGTCTAGAATCCGAATATTCCTTCCGTGCCTGGCCCCGGCGGCTGAAACTGATTACGCACTCCATCGCCCTCTGGCGAACGGGGCAGCGCTCGGACGCCCCGGGAGATGCGACGAGCGCCCCGTATCCGGGGAAGGTAGTCGGAGTACGGTCCGGTCTACGCTGGTGGGAGGATCCGGATGCCCGCGGATTCAAGCAGTTGCTTAAACCGGGGGTCCTTCCTTACTTCGGCGTAGAGTGGAGAGTAGATGAGGTCCACCGCGGGGAGTATGTGGTCCTTCGCGGCGGCGAACTCATATTCGAAGAATTTGTCGGAATCGCCGAGCGCGAGATAGACGTACCCCACATAGCCCGCCCCGATCCATCCTGGTTTATGGGTTGCCACCAACTTCGCGATCATCTCATTCGCGGTGGACTTGTCCCCGGTCAGGGCGGATAGGTAACCGCGGTTCAGATAGGTGACCTCGTTGGTGGGCGCGATCCTCTCCATCTCTTTGACCATGGCGCCGGCCTGTTCCAATTGCCCTTTGGCGATGTAGTAATCGGTCATCCCACGGTGCGAGCTAAACGGGTCGAGGTGGAGCGTCCGATTCCAATGGTCCAGGGCGTCCTGCTCTCGCCCCGCATAGAAGTACGCTCGGCCGAGAAATCGTATCGCCCGCGGTGACAGCGGGTCCAACTGATATGCGGTTTCGGCGTGGCTGACGTGCGGCCTCAGGTCCCCGCTGGTCGCATCAATGATCCCCAGGATGATGTGAGCGTCGGCGAGGTTCGGGTTCAGTTCGACCGCCTTCCTCGCCTCCCGCTCTTGCACCTCGAAAGGGTCGTCCGCCATGAACGACAGTTCAGCGAGCACGGCATGAGCCTCGGCCGAGTTAGCGTCGACCGAAAGCGCCCTCCGCGCAGCGGTCCTTCCGCGATCGATCGCCTCGGACCAAGGGATGAATCCTTCTCTGCTCAGCTCGATGTAGCACTTCGCGATGCCGACGTACGCCCTTGAAAAAGTCGGGTCTTTCTCCACTGCCCGTTCGAAGAATCCCAAGGACTGCCTCAGGGGTTCCTCCTCTCGCTGCCACGCGAGCGCCTGTCCCTGAAGGAAGTACCTGTAGGCCTGAACGTCCTGTGTTTCCTGGAGCGCCGGCACCGGAGCCCTCGACGTGGAAAGGCTCCCGGGGATCGATGCCGCGACTCTCGCGGCGATGTCGCTTTGCACCGCGAAGACATCATCGAGGTTGTCGTCGTACTTCGATGCCCAAAGGTGTGCCTCGGTGGCGACGTCGATGACCTGCACCGTGACTCGAATCCGATTCCCAGCCTTCCGGACGCTTCCCTCGACCACGGTTCCGACCCCGAGCTCCTTGCCGATCTCGGAGACGTTCTTTTCTTTCTTTTTGTAATTCATCACGGAGGTACGAGCGATCACTTGGAGTCCCTTGATGAGGGCGAGACTCGCGATCAGTTCTTCGGACAGTCCGTCGGCGAAGTACTCGTCGTTCGGGTCGGGGCTCATGCTCACGAACGGGAGGACGGCGATTCGACTTTTGTCCAGCGGGGGGGAGGAATCTTGGTCCCGGGTCGGTCGTCCGTTGACGGTCCACGGCAGTACGACCCGGTAGATGTCCATCGGGAGCTCCAACCCCTTGAGGGCCGTGGGCGGCATTTTCTCGAGCCGGTCGGGGATCTTGTTACGGACCTGCTCGTACACCGCCCCGGAGATGCAAACGCCCCCGGGGTCAGCGAGCGGTTCGATACGCGCGGCGATGTTCACGGCGTCTCCGAGGATGTCCGTGCCGCTCTGCACGACGTCCCCGAGGTGGATTCCGATTCGGATCCGAAAAGGGGCGAAACCCCCCTCTGCATTCCGCTCGTAGATCCTCCGCTGGAGGTTCATCGCGCACTGTGTGGCCTTTAGTGCGCTGTCGAATTCGACCAGGAACCCGTCCCCGGTGGACTTGATCTCTCGACCCAGGTGAACGGCCAACAACGGGCGGACGAGTTCCGCCTGTTGGCGCAGCAGTTCGAGCGAGCGGCCCTCGTCCGCTTGCGTGGAGGCAGTGTAGCCGACGGTATCGGTGAACATGATCGCGGCGAGCCGCCGAGTCGTGGCCACAGCGCGAAAACTGCTCTGGTTAGATTAAGTCGCCCCTAGTCCGAAACCGCTCGTGGGAAGCTCGGACGGGCTCGTTTCGGAGCGGGAACCGCTACTTCATCATCGCGGCACGTTGCTTAGCGATGGCGATCGCGATTCCGAGGGGCCTCGGCATCTTCACGGTTTGATGGATCTCGAAAGTGATCCAAGGGGACCATGAGGCCAAGTCCTCGAGGATCATTTCCGGGGGACTGTCTCCGGTGATGAAGTAGCTACGACCTCCTTCGAGAAACTCATGAACTTCTTTCAGGGCACCGCTCTTGAGCTGGGCCTGCAACAAGTGGTGAAACGCCCCGGGCTGACGGACACTCATATTCGGGTCATTGGGCGGCGGAATCGCTCGGTTGAGCGTCCAAAGCAGGTGGGCATGCGGGGGGACCCTAATCCTACGATTTGGTCTTTCGTCAATGGCCTAACGGCCCGCCGCCGGGCGTCGCGCGCAAATGGTTTCGAAGAGTCGATCGGTGCTCAGTGCCGCGTCGACCAACTCGAATCCATTAGCCTTCGCTCGCTCCTCTCCGTGAGCCAGTCGAGAGATGACGTAATCGATCTGCGCTTCCGTCGACCCAAAGTCGTGATCCCTCTCCTTGCTCTCCCGTCGCAAGGTCAGTCGTGACCGCACGAGGCTCGCGTCGGCCTGGAGGTAGTAACGCCGGTCGAACCGGCCCGCGAGTTCGAAGACATTGACGGACCCTCCAAACACGAAGACCTCGACGTCGCGCGAGAGCAGGATTCCAAGCCTCCGGTCGTCCCATGTCCACTCGAGGTGTCGTTCCTCGGCCCACCGGTTGATAGCGCGACCGAGACCGATCGGTGTTTCCACCGGCCGCCCGTCGCGATCGATCCAAATCCCGATGCCCGAGAGGTCGGCGTCGATCGCGTTCTTCCCTCGTTGACGGAAGAATTGGGCGAGGTGGGTCTTGCCCGAGCCGGAGGGACCTGACACGAGAACGTGGTGGCTCATACCGGTCGGTTCCTACCACTTTCCTCCATCTCCGAACTCTCCTCGGTTAGCGAGGAAAGCAGAGATCGTATCACGCGATCGGGGTCGCGAACGTCGGAACGTATCCTTCCGCCAGCCGGCCGACTATCGGGATCTTGTGGCCGCAGGCGCGACACTGGTTCCGGGCATCGAGATTCCAGCCTTGGATCGTGAAGCCGTATCGACGGACCGCGATCGCTCCGCAACTCGGACAGTACGTGTGTTCGAGCGGGTGACCCCAGACATTCCCGAGATAGGCATACTCAAGCCCTTCCTCCTTGAGGATTCGATGGAGCCCTTCCAACGTCGCTATCGGGGTCTCGGGCAGGTCCAGCATCTTGTAATCGGGATGGAATCGGAGCAGATGGAACGGGGTCTCGGGCCCGAGCTCGTCCACCACGTACCGGGCCAGCTTGCGCGTGGCGTCGGCGGAATCCCCGACCTCGGGCACGATCAAGTCCGTGACCTCGACGTGGACCCCCCGCTGTTGGAGGTCGCGCATCGTCGACAGGATCGGCTCTGGCCCCTTCGCGGTGATGTACTTCCGAAGGAATCCGGGCTCGCCGCTTCCTTTGAAGTCGACGCTCACCGCATCGAGGTGGGGGCCGAGCAGCTCGACCGCCTCGGGCGTCATGTACCCGTTGGTCACGAAGTTCGTGAACAAGCCCGCGCGTCGAGCTTCCCGGATAACGTCCAGGGCATATTCGATGAAGATCGTGGGCTCGTTGTACGTGAAGGTGATCCCGTCGCAGCCGTACCGTTCGGCTCCCGCCACGGCGTCCCGCGGAGAGAGGGGTCGGCCGGAGACGACGTGCTCCTGGGAGATCTCGGCGTTCTGACAGTAGAGGCACCGCCAGTTGCACCCGACCGTTCCGATCGAGTAGACTCGCGCGCCGGGACGGAAGTGGGACAGCGGTTTCTTCTCTACGGGGTCGACCTGGACCGCCGCCGCGCGGCCGTACGAGAGGAGCAGCAGTCGGCCGCCCTCGTTCTTCCGGACGAAGCAGAACCCGTGGGAGCCCTCGGGGATCGTGCAGTATCTCGCGCACGCGGTACAACGGACCTTCGCATCGTCGAGCGGCTCGAATAGGGTGGCGACGTGGGCGACCGACGACGACACGAGTCCCTCCCGGCAGTTAGGCCGCGCGGAACGAAGAAGCCTCCCCCCACCGTTCGGCCTCGAGCCGAAGTTTCATCTTCCCGGCCGCGTCCCCTGTTCCCATGACGGACCTCCCCCGCGGCGTCGAGGCCGCCGGCGCAGCGGACCGGGTCGAAGCGAGGGTACGCGAACGGATCGCGCCCACTCCGGACTTTCTCGCCAACGTGGCGCGCGTAAGTTCGGAACTCGTCCGCCGAGTCGAGGAATCGGCGAAGGAGCGATCGAGTCCCCTGGTTCGCGCACTCGTCGCCGGGAGTGCCGCGCGAGGCACCTTCCTCTCCGACCGTCTCGACATCGACCTCTTCTTGCTGTTTCCACCGGACCTCAGTCGGGACCGCTTGCGCGAGGAGGGGCTCGCCCTCGGCCGGGCGGTGCTCTCGAGTCCCGAAACCCGGTACGCGGAACATCCGTACCTCCGCGGGGAGTTCGACGGGTTCCGGGTCGATGCGGTCCCTGGCTTCGCGATCACCGACCCGTCGCATCCCCTCTCACCCGTCGACCGGACGCCCTTCCATCAGTCGTATCTGACCGGACGAGAGACGCCAGAGATCGTCGACCAGGTCCGGCTCGCGAAGCAGTTCTTTCGGACCCTCGGGGTCTACGGGTCGGAGGCGAAGACCGAGGGGTTCTCGGGTTACCTCGTCGAGCTTCTCGTCCTCCAGTTCGGTTCCTTGCGCGGGCTTCTCCACGCCGCCCGTTCATGGCGTCTCCCCGTTCGATTGGCCGAACCCGGAAAGGAACCGCCCCGTCTCCCGCCGGACGTGGCGCTGATCCTAGCGGACCCGGTCGACCCGCACCGGAACGTTGCGAGCGCGCTCTCCCGTCGGAACTTGGCCCTCGTGATCGTCGCCGCGTCGGCCTACCTCACGGCGCCAACGGGAGCATGGTTCGAACCCCGTCCCCGAACGCCGCTCTCTCGGGCGGAAGCGCTCGCCCGGTTGACGGACCGGACCAGTCATGTGAGCGTCGTCCACCTGCCGCGACCGGACCTGGTCGACGACACCCTCTATCCCCAGGTCCGTAAGGCGGAACGGGCGATTGCGGAAGAGATCTCCCGATCGGACTTCGTCGTGCTAGGCTCCTCCAGCGTGGTCGGTCCTGACCAGGTACTCGTTCTTCTGGAGGTCGCACACTCCCACCGGTCTGCCGTCCGATTGCAGGACGGTCCGCCGCCGGGTCTGGACCGGGTGGGTCACTTCCTCGAGAAATGGACGTCCCCGGAGGCTCCGGTCCTCCAGGGGCCGTACGTCCGTCCCGACGGGAGCCTCGGAGTCGAAACACGACGGGCGGAACGCGACGTGGAGGCAGTGATCCGGTCCGTCCTGCCCCGCCTGGCGTTGGGGAAAGACCTCACGCCCTCGGATCCCGGTCGTGTCGCCGTGATGCCGCTCGCGGGGTCGCCGGAATCTCCCGCACTGGGAGACGCGCTTCGGGAGCTGCTCGGAAAGCGGCTCCCCTGGCTCGATACCGATTAGATCGCGTTCGGTGCGAGGTTGATCAAGAGGAACCAGAGCGCGAACCAGCCGAAGAACTCCATGGCGAGCAGGCCGGCCCAGTCTCCCTTGGTGTACAGGGAAGAGAGGGGTCGGATCCGCCGAATGACGAAGGGGCTGACGATGAGGACCACAATTCCCAACGCCAGGGCGACCCAGACCGACAATCCGACCAGGTAGAGAAGCCACGAGGCGAAACCAATGGCCAGGGTGATCATCCCGACGAGCAGAACTCCCTGCCCGATCTCGAACTCCTTCTTCGTGAACGATCCTTCGTCGAACGGGGGGAACTCGAAGGCCTGCTCCTCCTCCTCTTCCAGCTTTCGACGGGCCTTCTTCGCCATCCGTCACTCTCCCCGGGCCGACCGGGCACGGCGGTAGAGCTGCTCCGCGTGATACGAACTGCGAACCATGGGACCCGCCTCGACGCCGGTGAAGCCGGCCCCGGACGCGGTCGTTCTCCACCGGTCAAATTCGTCGGGCGGGACGTAGCGTTGGACCGGCAAGTGCCCGGGACTAGGACGGAGATATTGGCCGAGGGTAAGGAGATCGACTCCCACCCTGCGCAGGTCCTCGAACGCCGCGGAGAGTTCCGCCTCCGATTCTCCCAGCCCGAGCATGATCGAGCTCTTGGTTACCAGACCTTTCGGGCCGGTCGCGCGAGCCTGCCGCAGCACCCCCAGGGACCGCTCGTACCCCGCGCGCCGGTCCCGCACCGCGGGGGAAAGCGAGCGTACCGTCTCGAGGTTGTGGGCAAGGACGTCGGGCGGGTTGACCAGCAGCGAGGCGAGGGCGTCCTCGTTGCCGCCGAGGTCGCCGATGAGGAGCTCCACGAGGACGGTCGGGGAGCGGTCGCGGATCCGCCGAACGGTCTCGGCGAGCAGCGACGCCCCTCCGTCCGGCAGGTCATCGCGGCATACCTGAGTGAGCACGACGTAGCGCAGTCCCCAGGCGTGCACGGCCTCGGCGACCCGCGCCGGTTCGGTCCCGTCGACCGCCCCGTTCGGCCAGTGGGTCGTGACCGCACAGAACGCACAGCGGCGGGTGCATTCCGTACCGAGCAGCATCAGAGTGGCCGTGCCGGCCGACCAGCACTCGGGGAGATTCGGACACCGCGCTTCTCGGCAGACCGTCTCGAGACCGAGGCGGCCGAGCAGGTCCCGCACTTCGAGATACTGTTCCCCGTGGGGGGGTCGGCTTCGGATCCATTCGGGAAGTCCGCGGGGCGGAGCGGACGCAGGGTTCAGGACGGTGCCGCTCGCCACGGACGTCCGACCGACGGCGTCTCTTTAGGCTTTGCGAGCGCGCGCGCCGCCGGTCCGTTCTTCCAGGAGGGTCGTGAGGAGGCTGGCGGGAAGTTCGTCCATGCCGACCTGACTCGACTCGCCGGAAGCCCCGGCGTCCAGGGTGACGAGTCCCTCCCGCTCGAGCTCCTTCAACGTGCGCCAGAACGTCGTGCGGCTCATCGGGGGGGCGCCGAGCTCCTCGACCACCGCCGCGTGCATCGAGCGGAGCTTCTGGCTCGGGACCGCGACCCCTTTCCGCTTCAGCGTGCGGCTGAGGGCGAGCAGCACGCTGAGCTGATTGACCGATAGGCCCTCGAGGTGGGACTCGGTGACCGTGGGGAGGAGAGAACCCTTCGCCCGGCGCACGTGCTCGCCCGAGATGACGTCGGCCCCGGCGTCCTCCGCGGCATGGGCGGCGCCGGTAAGGATCTCGAGCGCGAACCGCGCGTCGCCGTTCGGCGCAGCGATCCGTGCGATCTGGTCGAGTACCTCTCGCTCCACGCTGCCGGGCCGCAGTGCGAGTTTCGTCCGTTCCTCGAGAATGTCCGTGAGCGCCGCGCGGTCGTACGGGGCGAGGGAGAGGCGATGGGTGACACCAAAGCTCGACCGACTGGGGGCGTCGAGGTACGGAAATAGGTCCTCCGAGGCGACCAGAACGAGGGAGATCGAGCCCAGCTCCACTTCTCGAGACCGCGACAAGAGGTAGACGAGCTTCGTCTCCTGCTTGACGAGGGCGGCGGCTTCGTCCAGGAGAATGACGAGGTGCTGTGGGCTACGTCGGATCCCCTGTTCGAAGACATCGAGCATCTCCGAGAGGCTGTAGCCACGATCCGGCAGGGAGACCTTCACGCTCCGCAACAGGTCGAGCATGACGGTCCGGTCGCTCGCCCGTCGCCAGCAGTTCACATACGCGGACCGTACCGCGAGGTCGCCCAACCGGCCGCCGCGCTCGAGGTCGGAGGCGAGGCGACGTACGAGGGCGGTCTTGCCGCTCCCGACCCCCCCCGTGACCATACAATGGTACGGGAGGCCCTTCGCCAGCCCTTCGCGAAACCGTTTCGCGAGGAGGGTCTGTTCTGTTTCTCGGTGGACGAGTCGAGGGGGCAGGAACGACGGGTCGAGCGTCTCCTCCTTCAGGAAAATGCGGGGGGACGGAGTCATCGGGCGCTCTGGGGGACAAGACTCGGCAATATCACCTTCGCCGTCGAGCCGTGGGTCGAACCCCTCCGCCACCCCTCGCCGAGAGCAGCCGATTCAGACGCGACAGGATCGTCCGTACGGTGACCTCCGTCGGGAGCCGAGCGTCCACGACGACCCAGCCCGGGCGTCGAGCCAAGGTGCGGTAGGCCTTGGCCACCCTTCGCAGTGTCGCGGTCCGCTCGAGCGGCCCACGCGGTCGGACCCGCGAGGCGAGTCGATGGATCGCTTCGCCGGGGTCGAGGTCGAGCAGTACGACTCGGTCCGGGACGATGGTCGCGGTTCGCTGCAATCGCTCCAGTCGCCGCCGGTCGCTGGGACGGAGCGCGCTCCCTTGGTAGGCGAGCGTGGAGTAGAACGAACGGTCCAAGAGGACGAGGTCGTGGGTGGCGAGGGAGCGGACCATCTCCGGGCGGGCGAGATGCCGGTCTACCGTGAAGTACACTCCCCCTGTCCATGGGTCCCGAACGCTCGCCGATTGGGCGAGCGCTCCGAGTGCCCGGTCGTTCGGCTCCCGATGGAGCGCGACCGAGTGACCGCGGCGGCGGAGCGCGGTAGCCAACGCGCGGACCAGCGTCGACTTCCCCGACCCGTCGATCCCCTCGATGGCGATGAGCCGGCCCGAACCTCGAGCGGTGCGCGTCACCTCGAACCACCGTCCGGGACCTCGGGTCGCCACCCGTAGACCTTCTCGACCGACTCCACGAACGGCACGAACAGTCGGTCCGTGTTCCCCCCACCTTCCTCCGCGATCGCGAGCGCCCGCCGCGGCACGGTCGCGAGGTCGAGCACGGCCCCGGGTCGAGTCCGATCGTCCAGAAAATCGGTTTCGAGGAACCAGGGTGCCGGGTCGTCTCGTACTGCCCGCACGAGCTCTCGGCGAGCGAGGTAGGACGGAACGACGCCTTCCCGCTCGAGGGCGGGGACCCTCGAGCGCGCATAATGCTTGACGATGTGCTCGGGGGGCACTCCGACCTCCCGGGCGCGCTCGGCGAGCTCCCGGAACCCCGCAGCGTCGAGGTCGGAGGAGTGCACGACGAGGGGGCAGCCCACCTCCCTCGCCACTTCCAGCGCGTGGTGGAACGCGGCGTCGATCGTCTCGGCGACCTCGGGAGGGAGCGGGAAGTGAGCTCGCCCTACCTCCCCCAACGCGACCGCTCGTCCCTCGCGGACCCACGCACCCGCGAGGTCGAGGGCGGCGCAGTGGACCTGGAGCGCGGCGGCGGTTCCCACCGCGGGAACGAGGCGCTCGAGGTCGATCGGGTACGGCGCCACCACGTTCGAGACGACCACCCCGGTCTCCTCTCGGATCTGCCGCCCCAAACGCTCCGTCGTCTCGAACTGACGGAGATAGTCCGAGACCGACCTTGGCACGTCCGCATCGTAGTTCTGGGTGGCGAGGAACAGGTGGGTGCCTCCCGCGGCACGAAAGCGTCGGGCCGCGCCCACCCCCTCCCCCGATGGCGAGAGGTGGCAGTGGTGATCGACGACCGGAAGACCTCGCGGCAGCGGCACGCCGACGGTCCGAGGCTCCGGTTCAGCGCAGGAGTCCCGCGCCCTGGAGCTCCCGGGTGATCTTCTTGACGGCGACTTCGACGTCCGACGGCTTTCGAGCGCCTGTGCACACCAACTTACCGCTGCCAAACAGGAGCACCACGACCTTCGGCTCGTCAATCCGGCACACGAGCCCGGGGAACTGCTCCGGCTCGTACTCCACTCGGTCCAACCCGAGGGTGACAGCGATGGCGTTGAGGTTGATTTCGCTCTCGAGGTCCGAGCTGGCGACGATGTTCTGGACCTCGATCTTCGGCTTCATGTTGATCTTTTGGCCCCCCTTCTTGATTTGGGCGGCCACGGTGTGGATCGACTCTTCGACCTCGTGCATGCTCTTCGCACCAGTGCAGACGACCTTGCCCGACCGGAAGAGCAGGATCGCCGTCTTCGGCTGCTTGAGCCGATAGATCAGACCGGGGAACTGTTCGGGCTCATATTCCGCCCCGTCGAGCCCCAACGCGATCGATTGCAGGTCGAGTTCGTCACCGAGGGAAGTCGACGCCACGACGTTTTCGATTCGAATCTTAACCAACGGAATCCCCGGCCGCTGAGTATTTAAATTGGTATTTAAATCATCGCCAGAGGTTTTCTTTCGGTGAGTCAGCGTAGGTCGACGGAAACGCCGCCGACGGCTTTCCGTTCACTCGCGGCCGGCAGAAAAGGCCCCCGATCCCGGTTCCGCCGTCCCGGCGGGAGGGACTCTGGCGACTGATATCGCCTCGAATCCTTAGGGACGGTTCGGCGGGGTGCCTTCGGCCGCGGGTACAGCGGAGGGCGAAATCGGAGCTTCGGGACCCGCCATATTGAACTTAGAGAACTTCTGGCAGATCGGGCATCGCATGTAGCGGAAGTTCCCGAGTCGGATCGCGGTGAACGATACCCCGGGCAGATATTCGTAATCGAAGGAACCGCCACACTGGGGGCAGAGCAGTCGGCGAGTGGTGGTCAGCGGCATGATCTGAAGTGATCCGACCGGTCCATGCGCCCCGCCCGACTTTACCCCATTCGTCGACTTGAGTCGGCGTCTCCCGTACGGCCCCGAGAGGGGTCGGGGGCGAACGCCGGGCCGCCCCACTGGTCCTCGGTCGGCAGGCCGAAGAACTCTCGAATCACTCGTCGCGTGAAACCCCAGAGAATGTGCCCCTCAAAGACGGTCGCTGGAACCTCTACGAGTCCTCGAGCGGTCTCCCGGTGGACCGATCGAGTCTCCCGGAGCGCCGTCCGAGGCAACCAGAACACGTGGGCGACCTCCTCGGCGCTGAGCGCGGTGGGGCGGGCTCCGCTCGGGCCGAGGGCGCCGGCGAAGATCCCGACCGTGACTCCGAAACGTCTCGCATTCTCGATTCCGACGTATCGCAGGCCTTCGGTGAGATCTCCCTCCGTGAGACCGACCTCCTCCTGGAGTTCCCGTAGCGCCGTCCGTACGAGGGCTCCGTCCGACGGCTCGGCGCGGCCGCCGGGCAGCGCGACCTGCCCGGAGGCGGGGTCCGTCGCCCGCTCGGTCCGTTCGATCAGCAAGGTCTCCACCCCGGAGCTCCCCTCGCGCAAAAGGATCGTCACGGCGGCGCCGGCGCTACCCGTCGGTGGTGAAGTCGGCGAGAATCGCGCGAGCAACTCCCCAATCGTCACCGGAGCGGTCCCGGTCGAGGGTTTCGGCCCCGACGCCACGGCTAGGCCTGCCAGTCGTACGAGACCTTCTCGCGGACGGCCGTCTTGTCGGAGGGATGCTCGGCCCGGGGGTCGAGCTTCTGCTCGAGCAGCGCCAGTCGCAAACGCAGGTCGCGAAGGTCCTTTTCCAGCTGCGCAAGTTTCGCCGCCATGTCGGCCGCGTCGTCCGGGGGCATCGAATCCGAATCGTCTCTTGAACTGATAAACTCGGTGGGGGCGACTCGGGTCGGCTTAGGCTGTTGGCCCCGGCCCCCGGCGTCGCTCCTCGGCGCTGCGGACAAAGCCAGCGATCGCCTCGACCGTTTCCTTGGGACGCTCCAGAGGGACCATGTGTCCCGTCTCGGCGAGAATGCGGATCTGCGCACCGGGAATTGATTGTCGGAGGATTCGTCCGTGCGAGGCGTCCACGACCTGGTCATCCATCGCCTGGACGATCAGCGTCGGCATCCGTACTCCGGCAACGCGCGATCGTTCGTCGAACTTTTCCATCGAGGCGCTCCATCGGGTGGCGGGACCGAAGTCCTGGTGCTTGACCTGTTCGCGGATCTCGTCCGCGAAGTCGAGGTGGGCTTCGATCCAATCCGGGTAGTAGAGGTCCTTCAGGATCCTGAGCCCGAAAGCGTCCGGTCCCTCCTTGGAGTACGTCTCGGTCCAACGCTGGGCGATCGACCGGGTGTGGGTATCGGTGTACGCCGCCCCGCTGATCATGACGAGCCCCCTCACGCGATCGGGGTGGTCGAGGGCGATGCGGAGAGCGAGTTCCGCGCCGCCCGAAAGGCCGACGAGGTACGACGCATCGATCGCCTTCTCGTCGAGGAGACCGAGAACGTCTCCCTCGAGCTCGGCGAAGGTGTACCGCGATCCCGGAGGGCTCGGGGTTCTACCGTGACCCCGTAGGTCCGGGGCGATCACCCGAAACTCCGCGCTCAGCCCCGGAACCACCTCGTTCCAGAGGGTGTGGCTGAGGCCGACCCCGTGGAGCAGTACGAGCACGGGCCCGGCGCCCTCGTCCCGCGCCGAAAGCGAGATCGGAGGCTGGGCGTCCTCGGGCATAATCCATCGACCCGGGGACGGTATTTACCTCCGGCTGAGCGGCGTTGCCCCCGAGGCCACATCTAAATAGACCGGCTCGGGTGGTCGGTGCTACGATGGCGCGCGGGGTGATGCTGATGAGCGGCGGCATCGACTCGCCCGTTGCCCTCCACTACATGCTGCGTCAGGGCCACGAGGTCGTGGCGGTTCACATGGACAACCGTCCGTTCACGGACGACTCCCCTCTCGAGAAGGTCGTCGACCATCTGACGCTGCTGCGGGACCGGTATCAGCAACCCATCCCGCTCTACGTCGTACCGCACGGGTCGACCCAGACGACCCTCATGCGGAACACGGACCGTCACGTGGGCTGCATCCTGTGTCGGCGCTTCATGTGGCGGTCCGCGGAGCGGATTGCCGAGCGCGAGGCGGCGACCTTTCTCATCACGGGGGAGGCGCTCGGTCAGGTCGCATCCCAGACGCTCTCCAACATGCACAGCGCGACGGCGTCCGTGCGCCTGCCGATCGTGCGCCCGTTGATCGGGTTCGACAAGCAGGAGATCGAAGCGGTTGCGAAGGAGATCGGGACCTACGGGATATCGACCCGACCGGGCGTTTGTTGTCAGGCCGTGCCGGACAAACCGGCGACCCGTTCGAACCTGGTCCAGATCCTGCGGGAAGAGGAGCAGGTGGATGTCGAGCAGATCATCGACGACTGCGTCCGAAAAGCCGTGATCCTCTAGGGTCCATACTCTTCGCCCCGGGAGGATGGGTCCCTCGCCGGGCTCGTCCAGTGCCTAACTGGCCGCCATTGCAAAAAAAAGAACCCAACTTCGGGCAAAGAAAGGGTTGGACCGGACACCCCGGTCGGATCAGAGGTACTGCTTGTCGTCGTAGCAGTAGTAGCGCTGGTACTGGGCGACGTAGGTTCCCGGCTTTCCGCAGGTGGGGCAGAACGGGACCGCGGGCGCCGCTTGGGGCGGCGGTGAGCCCATCATCGCGGTGGGCGCCTGGGGGGGCGGGGCACCATACATCGGCTGCCCTCCCTGGGGCGGGTAGCCGCCCTGCGGGGGCTGTCCACCGGACATCATCGCCCGCTGCGCGTTGATCAGCGGGTCGTACTTGATGTACGCAATCAGGAGGATGATTCCGAGGATGATCCCGAAAATGAATCCGAGGACCATCCAGATCAGGGTCTGGGACTTCGCCGCCTCGTACTGGCGAGCGTTGACCTTGGCCTCGATCGACTTCATCTGCATCCAGACGATGACGATGAAGACGCCGGAGATCACGAGGTAGATCGCGGGAATCAGGGCAGCGGCCACGGCGCCGCCGCAGTACGCGTCGTATCCAATGAACGTAGAACAGACACTCGAGAGGTACGCGACCCACGCGAGATAGATGATTCCGCCGAGCAGGATCAGAATGCCGAAGATCAGCGCGAGGATCCTCGCAAGGTGAAGCATCGACTTGATTGACTGGGCCTCGGGAGGTTCCTGATAGTTCATTCCGCTCAAGTTTTTCACCTGCGCTTCGGTCGCGCCACGGGCCAGCCGGGTACATAAACCTACCTCAAGCGAGGTCGCACGGAGTTCCGGAAGGAACGCGCGGCGCCGCGCTCGCCCCGGGGTGGTTAAGGGAAGGGGTGCCGTCATCCACAAGTGCGGCCGCCGCTTCGAGTCGGCCCGGTGGCGGTCGATGTATCGAAAACTCCGACTCTGCTCGAACAACGGCGGATACGAGGCGATACCGGATCCGCCCCTTCGTCTCGACCTGCCGGAGCTGCGCCGGTCCCTCGAACGCGCCGGGATCGCCGTCGTGGACGCCCGAGTGATGCTCGTCGCCGCCACTGACCCCGAGGTCACGATCAGTCGGTCCGGCCGTCTCCTGTTCAAAACGCAGGACCCGGCGGCCGCCGAGAGGGGGTTCCAGCAGCTTCGCCGCTTTGCGGACCTCCCCGGCACCGCGGACAGGGACGTGATCACGCGACGAGGCGGGATATCCTAAAGCCTGCTGCCGTACTCTTGCAGGCGGGGGTGTCGATGCGCGAGACGTGGGTCATCGGGGCCGCCTCGAACCGGTTCGGCAAGATGAAGGAGACCGGTCGGGAGGCCGCGACGCGGGTCTCTTACGAGGCGATCCGACAGTCCGGACTCGAACCGAAGGACATCGGGTACACCTTCGTCTCCAACTGCTTCGGCCTCACCGAAAAACAGGGGCACGTCGGCCCGCTCATCAACGGCGGCCTGGGGATTCCCGACGTTCCGTCGTGCACGATCGAGTCGGCCTGTTCCTCCTCGAGCGCGGGCCTCCACGAGGCGTTCGTTCATGTCGCGGGGGGCTTCTGCGACGCCGCGCTCGTGGTCGGCGTGGAGAAGCTCTCGCATCTCGACACCCTGACCGCGACAAGCTACTTCGCCGAGGCGGCGGACTATGCCTTCGAGACGAAGAACGGCGCGACGTTCCCGGGACTCTACGCCACGCTCGCGAACGCGTATCAGAAGGCATTCCCGATGAAACCCGAGGTGCTCGGCACGGTCGCCATCCGCGACCACGCGAACGCGGCGAGGAATCCCCACGCTCACTTCCAGAAGGAGATCACGATGGAGACGTACCTCAATTCGCCGATGATCGCCTCTCCTCTTCGACTCTTCGACTGTTGCCCATTCTCGGACGGCGCGGCCGCCGTCGTCGTCGCGGCGAAGGAGTTCGTCAAGAAACCCGTCACCGAGCCGCTCGTCATCCGCGCTTCCGCACGGTCCGGATCGGTCACGGAGATGCAGGACCGGCCCGACTTGTTGGGGCTGCCGGCCACTCGGACCGCGGCGGAGAAAGCGTTCCGGCAGGCCAAGATCGAGCGGAGTCAGGTCGATTTCCTCGAGGTTCACGACTGTTTCACGATCGCGGAGCTACTCGCGCTGGAGGATCTCGGGTTCTTCCCGCGAGGAACGGCGGGGGCGGCTGAGGTGGACGGAGTCACGGCCCGCGACGGAAAACTTCCGGTCAATTCGTCCGGCGGTCTCAAGGCGAAGGGGCACCCGGTAAGTGCGACCGGAGTCAGCCAGGTCATGGAGATCTTCGAGCAGTTCAATGGCCTCGCGCCGGGACGCGAGGTCCCGCACGCCGAAACGGCCCTCGCCCACAACGTGGGGGCGACGGGCGGTTCTTGCTCGGTCCACATCTTCTCGCGCCGGTAGAGGAGGGATCGCCGCGACCGACGAACTGCCCGCCGCCTCCCACACGATCCGGGAGTACTACGAAGGGTACGAGGAGGGTCACCGCCTGCGCGGCTTCCGTTCCCCGAACTGCGGGCTCGTGACCGCGACTTGGGGACTCGCTTGCCCTCGGTGCGGTAAAGCGGACCTCGAAGAGACCGTCCTTTCGGAACACGGAAGGGTCTACGCCTTCACGGTCCTGAGCGTCCCCGGCGACGAGTTCCTCAACGACGCGCCCTACGCGTACGTCGTGGTCGAACTCGACGGAGGCGGGCGGGTGACGGGCTGGATGCCGACCGTGAAATCGGAGAAGGATCTCTCGATCGGGACTCCGGTACACTTCGCCCCCGGGTACAAGCCCGGGGTCCAATTCGCTCGCGACTCTGATGCCCCGGGCACGGGATGACGTTCGTGGCCTCCCCACTCCCCGCCGACGTCGACCGTTTTTGGCTGCGGAAGTATCCGTCCGACGTTTCGCCGACCGTCGAGATCCCGAACGTTCTCCTGACCGAGCTCATTGAAGCGAGCTGCCACAAGTGGGCGAACCACACCGCGCTCGAGTACTACGGCGCAAAATGGACGTACGAGCGTTTCTGGGCACAGAGCGAGCGGTTCGCCGCCGCCCTTCGCCAGAACGGAGTAGGGCCCGGCGACCGGGTGGCCCTCTATCTGCCCAACTGTCCGCTCTACCCGATCGCGCTCTTCGCGACCCTAAGGCTCGGAGCCATCGTAGTGCAGGTCAGTCCCCTGTACCTCGGGCAGGACCTCTCCCGGATCCTTCGCGACTCGGGTCCGAAGGCGATCGTGACCTTAGAGATCCTGTACCCGAACGTAGCCCGGATCCGGGCTGACTACCCCATCCCCGTCGCCTTCGTCGCTCGGCTGCGAGAGTTCTACCCGTGGTACACCCGGCCCTTCGTCAATTCGGTCCTCCGGAAGCGGCAGCTCCCGACCGATTTTCCGAACGACCCGTGGGTCCATCCGTACTCCACCGCGATCCGCTCCCAGGACCGGGTCGACACCTATCGAGCGGACCCGGCGCGGACGGTCGCGGTGTACCAGTATACGGGCGGTACCACCGGTGTTGCCAAAGCCGCGATGCTGACGCATCGCAACCTCGTGGCCAACGTCACGCAGGGGAACTCCTGGAACACGAGTCGCGTGTCCGGCGCGGAGGTCATCCTCGCCTCGATCCCGTTTTTCCACGTCTACGGCCTCACGGTCTGCCTCCTGATGGGGCTCGCTGACGGCGCGGCGATCGTGATCCAAACTCGGCCCGAGATTCGCGAGCTCCTGAAGCTCATCGACCGGTACCAACCGACGCAGTTCCCCGGAGTGCCGGCGCTCTACAACGCGTTCAATCAGCAGCCGGACATCGCGCGCCACAAGATTCACTCGATCCGGTACTGCCTCTCCGGGTCGGCGCCGCTTCCGATCGAGGTCGCCCGCCGCTTTGAGTCGCTCACGGGTGGGACCCTCGTGGAGGGATACGGTCTGAGCGAAACGTCCCCGGTGACGCACGTCAACCCGGTCCACGGAGAACGTCGGGCCGGATCGGTCGGTCTCCCCCTGCCCAACACCGACGAACGCGTGGTCGACCTGGAGAGCGCCTCGCGAGCGCTGGCGGTGGGAGAGGTCGGGGAGCTGGCGGTGCGCGGCCCGCAGGTCATGCTCGGCTACTTCAACCACCCCGACGCGACCGCGGCCGTCCTGCGTGACGGGTGGTTCCTCACCGGCGACCTCGCCCGGCTCGACGCGGACGGATACGCCTACATCGTCGACCGGAAGAAGGACGTGATCAACGTCGGCGGAATGAAGGTCTATCCGCGCGAGGTCGAGGAGGTCCTCTTCCAGCACCCGGCGGTCCAGGACGTCGCGGCGCTCGGGGTACCGGACGCGGAGCACGGGGAGGTCGTCAAGGCGTTCGTGGTTAAGAAACCGGGAACGACCGTCACCGCGGAGGGGCTCATCGCGTTCGTCCGAGAGCGGATCGCGCACTACAAGGCACCGCGGACGATCGAGTTCCGGGACTCCTTACCCCGGAGCGGCGTGCAGAAGGTCCTGCGACGCGTGCTGCGCGACGAGGAGACGGCTCCCGCCCCGGCGGCCGCGGCTACTCTCCCCGCGAAATGAGGTCCCGGGAGACGACCAACCGCTGGATCTCGTTCGTCCCCTCGAAGATCTCGCTGATCCGAGCGTCCCGATAGGCGCGCTCGATCGGGGTCCCCCGGATGTAGCCGAGACCCCCGTGGATCTGCAGCGCTTCGTCGATGACCTCGCCCGCCCACTCGGAGGCGAGGCACTTCACCGTCGCCGACTCTCGGGTCTTCTCCGCGCGCTCGAGGCGGGTCCATTTCTTGGGGTCCGTCCCGAGCCGGTCCTGGTGCTCCGCCGCGTGGTAGACCATGAAGCGAAGGGCGTGGATCTTCATCGCCATGTCCGCGAGCTTGAATTGGATCACTTCGTACTCGCTGATCGGGAGTCCGAACTGGGTCCGGTTCTTCGAGAACTCGAGGGCCTCGTGCGTCGCCGCCTGCATGCCACCCAGCGACGCCGCGCCGAGCGAGACTCGTCCGACGTCGAGGGCGGTCATCGCGACGTGGAAACCACGGCCGACCTCTCCGAGCACGTGCTCGGGACCTAGGGCGACGTGGTCGAGGATCAACTCGGCGGTCGAAGTGCCGTGCAATCCCATCTTCTTCTCGCACCGCCCGACCTTGAACCCCGGGAGCTTGGTATCGACGAGAAACGCGGTCACTCCCCCGTTCGGCCCGAGCTTGACGTCGTTACTTGCCATCAGGACGACCGTGTCGGCTTCCCGGCCGTTCGAGACGTAGATCTTGTTCCCCGTGAGGACCCAGCCGTTGCCCGACCGTTCGGCCACGGTGTGGACCGCCCCGGAGTCGCTTCCGGATCCGGGTTCGGTGAGGCTGAACGCCAAGAGGGTCTTGCCCTGAGCCGCCGGAACGAGCCAACGCCGCTTCTGTTCCTCGGTCCCGTAGTAGAGCAGCGGGGTCGTCCCGAGCGAAGTGTGGGCGCCGACGATCGTCCCATGCGACGCGTCGACCTTCCCGAGCTCTTCGAGGAAGATGCAGTAGCCTACCTTGCCGAGGCCGAGACCTCCGTACTCTTCCGGAATCGGAACGCCGAAGTAGCCTTCGGCCTGCATCTTCGCGACGCTCGCACGAGGGAACTCTTCGGTCGCGTCCATCTCCGCGACGACCGGGGCGACCTCCTTCTGGAGGAACGTCCGGGCCGCGGATCGGAACGCCTCTTGGTCGGGAGTGAACGAGAAATCGATCGGCATGCCTAAGCTCCCGAGAACTTCGGCGGTCGCCGCTCGACGAACGCAGCGATCCCCTCCCCGAGGTCCTTGGACGGGAGCACCTCGGTTTCGAACAGCTTCGTCTCGTTCTCGATGCCCCGAGAGAGCGGCAGTGCGAAGCCGTCATCGATCGACCGCTTGGCCGCTCGAACTGCCTTCGGTGCCCGCTGAGCGATCGTGTGGGCGAGGTCTCGGGCGGCGCGGAGCTCCTGGCCGGCCGGAACGGTCTTGTTGACGAGCCCGATCTTCAGCGCCTCGGCGGCGGAGATCATCGCGCCCGTGAAGATCAGTTCCTTCGCCTTCGCGACGCCGACGAGCCGAGGGAGTCGCTGCGTTCCCCCGTACGCGGGGATCAGTCCCAGGGTCACCTCGGGGGCGCCCAGTTTGGCGGACTCTCCGGCCAGCCGAAGGTCGCACGCGAGCGCGAGTTCGAGTCCTCCTCCGAGCGCGAGCCCGTTGATGGCGGCGATCACCGGTACGCGCAGTTGAGCGAGTCGGTCGTAGACCGCGATCCCCTTCCGCGCCACTTCGGGAGCGTGAGCGAGGTCCAGCGTCGCCATCTCTTTGACGTCCGCGCCGGCGCTGAAGTACTGTCCCTCCCCCGTGAGGACCACGGCCCGTACCTTCGGGTCGTCGGCGAGCTCACTGACGCGTCGGTCCAGGTCGTCCAGGAGCCGGGTGGTGAGGGCGTTCACCGGTGGGTGCGTGAGCACCAGGGTCTCGACGCCATCGTCCTCACTCCTTCGACCCACCGTTCCGCCGTCGGTCACGAGTATCCCTGCCTCGCCGGGCGATACCACCGCCGAACGAAACCTTTTGGGACCTGGGCGACGGCGCGCCGAGTCCCCGTTATTGTTGATAAGAGAGGCACGACCGTATTGCTTCCGTGGCGAATCGCGAGCTGCTCTCCCTCTCGCTCTACTCGCTCCTCGCGAGTAATCGGGGAGGGCTGTTCATCGTCTTCCTTCCGCTCTACCTGGTCGAGCTGAAAGGGGCGAGCCTTCCGAGCGCGCTCGCGATCCTCACCCTCGCCTACGTTCCCGCGAGCCTGATCAGCCCGCTGGTCGGTCGCCTGTCGGACCGGGCCGGCCGCCGACGTCCGTACCTGCTGCTGGGGGAGGCATTGGCGTTCCCGTTGTTTCTCGGCATCACATTCGTGCCAGGGTACGTGCTCGCCGGCGCCCTCTTCATCGCCGCGGAGCTGGCCCTCGCGATCGGGGGACCGGCGTACACGGCCTACGTCGCCGACGTCACCCGCGCGGGGGAACGCGGAGCGGGGTACGGTCTGCTCAACGCGACTTCGAGTGCCGGCGGGGTCGTCGGTGTGATCGTCGCCGGGGTCATCACGCTCGAATTCGGACTCATCGCACTGTTCCCGTTCGTGATCGCGGTGATGGTGGGGACCCTTTCCGTCGTCATCTTCCTGGTTCCGGACATTCACGTGCAAGCCACCCCCACCCGCCGCCCCCTCCGCGAGATGAAGCCGGTGATCACGTTCTCGTTCGCCGTATCGATCCGCGCGATCGGGAGCGGGGCGGTCGCGACGTTCTACGGTTACCTCGCGGCGACCCTCGGAGCGAATGACCTGGAGGTCAGCATCGTCGCGGTCGCCGGGCTCCTCACGGGCGCCCTCGTTTCGCTGCCGCTCGGCCGCCTGATCGACCGGCGGGGAGAGATCCAGGGGATCTGGTACGGTACCGCGCTCACGCTCGCGTCGTACGGGATCTTCATGTTCTCGACGACCTGGACCGAAACGATCCCGGCCCAAGCGGTCCGTAACGGCGGCCTCGCCCTCGTGGGCACGGGGATGCAGGCCTGGGTAGCCCGCGCCGCCCCGGAGGGGCACCGGGCCGAGTACCTCGGGGTGTTCTCGCTGATCAACTCGTCGTTGTGGAGCGTCGGACCGCTGGTCGGCGCCGTCGCCATCGAGTTCTTCGGCTACCTTGGGCTCTTCGTCATGGCGATCGGGACGACCGTGATCTCGCTGGTCGTGATGGAGTTCCTCTATGGGGAGATGGGAATCCGGACTCGCCTGAACCCCCCTTCCACGCCGGCGCCCTTGGACCCCTCTCCGGCCCGCAGGGTCATGTAGCGGTCCGGTTTTCGCCGGCAATGGTGTCCTTCCGCGTCGTGGCCGACGTCCGGGCCCCGCCGGACTTCGTCGTCGACTGGTGGCTCGAGTACACGCCCGAGGACGCGTCCGTCGCGCAGGGGGCAGGCCAAGAGGCGGTGCGAATCGACGACCGGACGGTGCGCCTCAGTACCCGTTCCGAGGTCGGCGGACGGGTGCGATCGACCGTGGGCACCGTAGTCCGAACCGGGGCGACCACTTGGCGAATGACCGCCCACGTCTTCTCCGGGGATTCCGCGGTCTCCACGCTGCAGACCGCCTATTCCGTCGCGGCGACCGTGGACGGGAGTCGTGTCGAGGCGAATTTTGAGATTCGGGGCCTGACCCTGACGTGGCGGGTCGCTCTCTCGACAGCTCGATTCTTCCTTCGCCGAGATCGCGTGCGCTCTCTCGAGCGATGCGCGCGCGCCATTGAGCAGGAGTTCGCCCGACCCGCCCGCGGACGCGCGGTCGGCGCCCCTGGTTCCCCACCGGAGTCGACGATCGCTCCGCCGGCGTGAGCATTCTCTTATAGCGCACCGCCGTCGGCGGACCGTGCTACGACCCACTACGTTCGCCGACGCGAACGCATCGTTCGACGAGTCAGAGTTCGTCGTCGTAGGAGTGCCGTTTGACCGGACCACCTCATTCCGGCCGGGGGCGCGCTTCGGACCCGACTCGATTCGCCAGCACTCCTGGAACTTCGAATCGTACGACCTCGAGACCGGTCTCGACCTCTCGGACGTTCCCATCCACGACCTCGGAAACACGGAGGAGTTCGGAAGCGCCGCGGACATGGTACCCTCGCTTCGCGAGGAGATCCGGCCGATCTACGCGGCGGGGAAGGTCCCGATCGTTCTCGGGGGGGACCACGCGTGCTCGCCGCCCTCCGTCGAGGCCTACCCGGACTCGGCCCCGAGCCTGGGGGTCCTGTACCTCGACGCCCACATGGACTTCCGGTCGAGCTACCTCGGGGACCCGCGAAGCCACGGGTGTTCCTCCCGACGGATCCTCGAAAAGGTCGGGGCACGCAACATCGTCGTGATGGGAGTGCGGTCGGTCTCCCAGGAAGAGATCGACGACAACAAGTCGATCGGAATGTCGTACGTCACGGCCCACGAGATCGCGCAGCACGGGATCGAATCGGCCGTCCAGCAAGCGTTCAACATGCTGAAGACCGAGCGGCTCTACATCTCGCTCGACATCGATGCGATTGACCCGGCGTACGCCGGGGGGACCGGAACGCCAGAACCGTTCGGCCTCACTCCTCGAGACGTCAAGTACGTGATCGATCAGGCCGCGCCCCGGTTGGCAGGACTCGACATCATGGAAGTGAGCCCACACTACGACACCGGCAACACCAGCGCGCTCGCCGCGCGGCTCGCACGAGAAGCGATCGTTCGGAGCGTCGCCGCTCGAAAGGGCCGATAGTCGAGGCCCCGCGCGATGGCCGAAGAACCGTCGGAAGGGGTCGCGGTCTCCCGCGGGGCGGAAGCGACCCTCCGTGCGGTGGAGTGGATGGGTCTCCCGGCGCTCCTGAAGGAACGGCCGACCAAGAGCTACCGGCCGAAAGCGCTCGACGACCGATTGCGGCGGGAGCGCACCCGCACCGAGGTCCGCCTCCTGGTCGATGCCCGGAAGCTCGGAGTGCGCACCCCGATCCTCTACGACATCGACCTGGCCAATCATCGGCTGGTGTTGGAGCAGCTCGCCGGCCCGACCTTGAAGGAGCTGCTGGAGGACCCGGCGGTGCCGCCCGAGAGCCTAGCGAAAGCGGTGCGACGATTCGGGGAGGATCTCGGACGCCTGCACGCGGGAGGCATCTCGCACGGCGACCTCACGAGCTCGAATGTCCTCTTTCCGGAGGGACCCGGCGGGGCCTCGGCATTCCTCGACCTCTCCATGGGGTCCCGCAGCCCGGGGCTCGAAGAGCTCGGCATCGATCTGCACCTCGTCGCCGAGGACCTCACGTCCCTCCACCCCAACTCGGAGGCGCTCGTCCGCGCCTTCCTCGAAGGGTACCAAGCCGGGAATCCGGTCGGGGCGAAGGACGTCCGGGCTCGAGCGAAGGCGATCCGGGGACGAGTTCGGTACGCGTGAGCTCCGCCGCTAGCCGGTCGCGTGGACCCGTTCCAGCGCGCTCACGAGGACCGTCGGGAGCTCTTCGATCACGTCGGTGGCCACGAGACCGAAGCTCTTTCGCGCCGCCACCCTCGTCCCGGCTTCGCCGACCCACCAGGTGGCCAGTCGAGCGGCGTGAAGGGGGTACACTCCTTGGGCGAGCAGGCTCACCGCGACTCCGCCGAGGACGTCCCCCACGCCGCCCACCGTCATCGCCGGGTGGTGGTGACCGTTCTCGTACGACTCCTGACCATCGGAGAGAAGGTCGGGATCGCCCTTCGCGAGGAGCGTGACGTGGCGCCGGGCGGCGACGGCGCGCGCTCGTTCGCCCCGATCGGCTGCATCGCCCGACCCCTCGACTCCGAAGTACCGCTCGTACTCACCGGAATTCGGGGTGGCGACCAGGACCGGCGCGTCGGCGCTCTCACCGATCTCCTCCGCGGTCGGCAGGCCGGCGAGCCCGTCCGCATCCACGAGCAGCGGAACGGTGCCGACGAGCGAGCGCTCGATCTCCCGGAACGCTTCGACGGTCTCCGGATGGGCGCCGGCGCCCATCCCAACGGCGACCGCGCGCGGCCGGGCGGCGCGTACGAACTCCAGGATCTCGCCGACGTCCGTCGGGCGAAACCGGTCCACCCCGAACGGCCGTACCACCAGGTTGGGGCTGAACGACTGGACCCGCTGAGCGGCCCCTTCGGGAGCGAGGACGGTCGCTCGCTCGGCACCGGAGCGGAGCGCCGCCATCGCGGTGAGCGCGGGGGCGCCCGCGTAGGGTCCCCCGCCGATGACGACCACCCGGCCGGTCCGTCGAAGTTCACCGCGACCTCCGGACGAGGGGAAGAACAGGAACTCGCCGGGGCCCGTGCGATGCCACGCGTCCGAGGGGATCCCGATGTCGCGTACGGCGACCTCTCCCGAGGTTCCGGGGAGCATCTCCTCCTTGGGGCACGTGAGCGTGACCGTCCACGACGGACGCAGCCCGTCCGGGTCGCTGACGCCGGTCGGCACGTCGATCGAGAGCACCGGCGTCCGGCTCTCGCGGATCGCCGCCACCGCCTCCCGGACGGGGGATCTCAGTCGCCCGCCCTGCCCAGTACCCAGGAGACCGTCCACGACGAGCGGCATTGTCGCCAGCTCCTCCGCCCGAGGGATTCCGAGGTGGATCGTGCACCGACGCTCGATGCGTTCAAAGCATCGCCGCGCCGCGCGCGATGCGATCTCCGACGGGGGGCGGACGAGCCAGATCTCCGGCGAATAGCCCCACTGGTGGAGGTAGAACGCCGCCCCGGTCGCGTCCCCGCCGTTGTTCCCAGTCCCCGCGACGATCGCCAATCGGGCCGGGGGAGAAGGAAGGTGGCGCGTGGCCTCTTCCGCTACGGCCCGCCCGGCATTCTCCATCAGGAAATCTACGGTGGAACCGAGCGCGACCGCGTTGGCCTCCACGACGGCCATCTCGAGGGAGGTCAACGGTCGGGCGGAAGGGGCCCACATCTCGGGCCCTAGCTGGGGGGAGGGGATTCGGTCCGGGGTTCCGTCGCGAAGAGGTTCACGGAAGGCGGCAAGAGGTTCTTCCGCGCCAGGTACTGCGACTGCGTCCGACTGTACCGGAAGAGGATGTCGGCCTTCCCTTCCTGGAAGCCCCACGGCCGAAGGATGAGGAGGTCACCCTCCCGGATCCACATTTTCTTCTTCATCTTGCCCGTGATCCGACCCATCCGGGAGACCGAATCCTCACACATCACCCGAATCCGGGCGGCGCCCAACAGCTGGTTCGCGATCCCGAACACCTCGCCCCGGTTCCGCCGCGGGAGCGGGAGACGTCCGACCTCCTCGCCGCCCTCGACGACCTCCACGACGGGCGTCGGCTCCTCGCCGTCGGGCGTCGGCATCGGGGCCGCCTCGTCGCCGTCGGGAGCCTTCGGGGCGTCGGTCACGCTTTACCGAGCGAGCCCGACTATTTCAGTGCGACTTGAGTCGGGGGAAGACGCGGAGCGGATTCTCTTCGAGAATCTGACGCTGGGCCTCCGCGGGGATCGGGAGGGCGCGGAACGCGTCGAGGTTCGCGCGAATGTCTTTGACGCCCGGGCCAGGCCAGTCGGTGCCGAACAACACCTTGGGCGCCAACATCGGCAGTCGAGGGAAGTACTCGAGGAGGCGCGCGGGAGGGATCCCCGACACCTCGAGCCAGACGTGGGGAAAGCGACGCGCAAGGAACATCGCCGTCTCCATCCAGATCGGGCGGCCTCCGTGCGCGAGGACGATCGTGAGGTCCGGAAAATCGAGGGCTACGTCCTCGAGGAACAACGGGTCCGAGAACTTGTTGCGGGCACGGGGGAACACCGAGGTGCCCGTGTGCACGATCACCGGAAGGTGGTGCCGCTCGCAGGCGGCGTAGATCTGTCGGAGCCCGGGGAGCGTCCCGTCCACGTAGGCGTTCGGTCGGAACAGCTGATGGGGCGGATGGAGTTTGATTCCGCGAATCCCGAGCGTTGTGGCGAGTCGTGCGATCTCCGCCTCGGGGTCGGGGTGGTCCGGACGGATCCCCCCGACCGCGATGAGGCGTTCGGGGTCGGCCCGGACGTACTGGCTCACGAAATCGTTCGACTTCTCCGTGTAGCCGATCACGTCGGGGGCCACGTAGTTCACGAGGACGGCCCGCTCGACCCCGCACGAATCCAGGTACTCGAGGAACGTCCGGGGTTCCTTCACGTACCGCTCGTCGGCGGGGTCGGCGTGGGCGAGCAATCGCACTGCATCCGGCCGCATCTCCCAGAGCGGATTGATGTGGACGTGGCAGTCGGTGACGCCCATCGAACTTCGGGACGGACCCGGTCATATAAGCCCCGAGCCGCGCGGCGCGCGGCAGCGAAGGAGGGTTTATCATCCGGTCTCGTCCCATGCCCGCCCGATGTCCACCCCCGCCGGAGCTCCTTCGCCGGTGCCGCGCGTCGCCACGGCGCCGATGGCGACCTCCCGGCCGATGCCGAAACTCCTCAAGGCCACGTATCTTGCGGACCAGGAGTTTCTGCTCGAAGAGACCCGGGCGACCAAGCTGTTCTTTCTCCCCGGACCGATCCTCTGGATCCTGATCACCGGGATTCTGACGTTCTTCTCGGCGGCCGATTACGAGAACTGGGGCGGTCAGCTTTCGGCGTGGAGCAATTTCATCTCGTCGCTGGGCTCCTCGACCCACATCTCGAACTTCGCCTACTGGACGGTCCTCTTCTTCGCGTTCCTCGTCTTCCTTGGGTTCCTTCGACTCGCCGTTCGCTATGTTCGCTGGGTGCGCACGGTCTACGCGGTCACCTCGCATCGTGTCATCGTCCAGACGGGGATCCTGGGGAAGGACTTCCACGAGATCCCGGTCACCCAAGTACGAGGGGTCGACGTGCACCAAACGTTCTTCCAGCGGATGCTCGGCTACGGCACGGTCCGGGTGAGCTCCGAGGGTGGAACGAGGCTGGGCAACGAGGACTGGAAGGGCATTCCGAAGCCGTTTCGGTTCCAGAAGATGATCGAGGACGCGAGCCAGGGCGTTATGCAGAGCGCCGGCCAGGGCAGCGGCACTTGGGTCCGGTCGTAGCGCCCAGTATCGGGCCGATCCGCGATACCGCGGCCGCCGCGTTCGCGCACCGTTAAATCGACCCGCCTCCGTCCGCCCACCGATGGGCGACGAATTCGATGCCATCGTGGTCGGCGCCGGCATGGCCGGCTGCTCGGCCGCGATCCGGCTCGCCCAGGGGGGAGCGAACGTGCTGCTCCTGGAGCGAGGGGCGGAGCCGGGCTCGAAGAACCTGTCGGGCGGGGTGCTCTGGGGCCACGACCTCGACCGCATCCTTCCCCATTGGTGGAGCGAGATGCCCGTCGAACGCCACCTCGTACGCAAGCGGTTCGGCTTCCTGACGAAGGAGAGCGCGGTCTCGTTTGACTTCGAGGACGTCGGTTGGCGTCGGGAGCCGTACGTCGCCCACACGGTCCTTCGCGCCCGGACGGACGCGTGGCTCGCGAAACAGGCCGAGGCGGCGGGGGCCACGGTCGTCCCGTCGGTGCCCGTCGAACGACTGAACTGGGAAGGAAACCGCGCTCATGGGATCGTTCAGGGAGGGGAGATGATGACCGCGCCGGTGACGATCCTAGCGGACGGAGCGAACTCCCGGCTTGCCCTCGGGACCCCGATCCGGCCCAATGCTCGGCTCTCCGGTGAGGCCACCGAGCTCGGGATGAAGGAGGTGTACCGTCTCGACCCCGCGGTGATCCAGGACCGGTTCGGCGTCGGGCCGGAGGAGGGTCACGCCGAGGAGTGGGTCACCGGGATCTTTCCCCCCGGGGTCATGGGCGGCGGGTTCCTCTACACGAACCGGGACACTCTGTCGGTCGGGCTGATACTCAACATTCAATCGCTGTTCGGAAAAGGGGTCTACTCTCACGACCTCATGGAGCAGTTCAAGCTCCACCCCACGATCGCGGGACGACTTCGCGGAGCGGAGCTCGTGGAGTATGGAGCGAAACTGATCAGTTCGGGGTGGGCGAGCCGACCCGCGGCGTTCCACGGCGACGGCTGGATGGTCGCGGGCGACGCGGCGGGGTTCGTCTTCTCGAACGGGCTCACGATCCAGGGGATGAACTACGCCGTTCGCACCGGGATCGAGGCCGCGGAGACCGCGCTCGCGGCCAAGAAGGCGGGCGCGGCCTCCGCGGGGCAGCTCGCCGAGTACGATCGACGGCTCGCGGCGACGAATGTCATCTCCGATTTCCGGGACTTCGAGCGGATGGACCGCGTGAAATGGAACCCGAGGTTCTACTCCGTCTACCCGAGGTTCGCGGCCGAGCTCTTCGGCGCGATGTTCACCGAGCGCGGGGGGCCGAAGCAGCCCGTCCGCCGCCTCCTTCGGAAGGCGCAGAAGGCCGCGGGCATCCCATCGCACGTGCTGGCGAAGGACGGGATCGACCTGGTTCGGGACCTGTAGGGCCTTCAGAGCCCTCGAACCCTCCGCACCTCGGCGGTGAGGGCCGGCACGATCTGGAATAGGTCGCCCGCGATGCCGTAGTCCGCGACCTTGAAGATCGGTGCCGAGGCGTCCGAATTGATCGCGACGATGACGCGAGAGCTCACCATGCCGACGATGTGTTGGATCGCGCCCGAGATACCGACGGCGATGTAGAGTTGCGGGGAGACGGCGCGGCCGGTCTGGCCGACTTGGAGGGAGGTCGGGCGCCATCCTGCGTCGGTGACCGCCCGAGAGGCCCCGACCGCGGCGCCGAGGGCCGCCGCCAGCTCCTCGACCAGGTGGAAGTTCTCAGCACCGCGGACC
>JBARNH010000044.1:0-7671 GCA_049802875.1 Thermoplasmata archaeon
AGCGAAGCGTCCGCTCGGAGATCCCGAAGAGTTCACAGATCTCCGCGGCGCGGACACCCTTCTCGAGATGCTGCTTGACGGCATGTAGTCGGAGACGAACATCCTCTTTGACCAAAGCCACCCTCTCCGGGGGGCGGCAATATGTCCTGACAATTCAGGCGGCAAGATGTCCCGCTACACTACACCTAGCGGCCGGTTTCTTGACGGGGAAGTACCGTTCCCCCGCGGATCTCAGCAAGAGCCCGCGTGGAGTTCGAGCCGAGCCTCGCTTTAACGAGCGTGGCTTCCGCATGCTAGGCGCGCTTGACGAAGTTGCCGTGCGGACCGCGTCGTCACCGGCCGCAGTCGCACTGGCTTGGGTGATGGCTCGCCCCACTGTCACGGCCCCCATTGCGAGCGCTCGGTCTGTGGAACAGTTGACTCAGTTGCTTCAAGCGGCAACCCTGAACCTGTCCGCAGAGTCGAAGCGCACCCTCGACGAAGCAAGTAAGGCCGGGCTGGGATAGTTTCGACCAGTCGCCGCTTCGATCCTGCGCCAGTGGGTCGCCACCGCTTTAGGATTTGGACGGCGAAATTGGATTGAGCCCTCCGAGCCCCCCATGGGTTCGGTCGTCGAGTTCGCGGCGAGTCACGTGGGAGGACCTGGTTCACCCGATGCGATCTCGGATTGACCGTGGGCCTCGACGCGCTCGTCTCCGCGCTCATTGCTGTCTTGTATCGACCGCGCGAGTCCCACATTAGGCTCGCGTTCGCGCGGCCACGTGCGCGAGCTCCGTGTGGACACGGCCGCCCTCTTCGATCAGGTCGCTACTCGCGCGACCTACACGCTCGCTCGAGGCCGGGGTGCGAACATAGCGCCTTCGCGACCGCGGTCGCCACGGTCCTGCCTCTCCACTCGAACCGTGTCATCGATTTCGTCACAGACGTCGAGCTGTGCCACCGAAGGATCAGCAGGGCAGCTCTTCCGGAGGGGGCCGCTCTGGCATGAGCGAGAGCTCACTGGGACGGCTCGCTTCAAGACCGAAAACCTCAGGGAATCGCAGCCGGATCGACCGAATATGGGTATCGCGTGAGACAGGTTTTCCAATCCGTATTCGATCCCATTGGGCAAACGGCATCTCCAAGCGGTCCAGGGAATCTACGCTTCGTCGGAGGCGGGTTCTCGAGCTCGGATCGTCGAGTTCCGATTTCGCCACGAGTTCCTCGATAGCCCGCATCAACTTTCCCTTCCGCAGCATGCACGGAACCCATGCCGCCCGCAGGCACGCCCCATACTCCCCGCTCAAGAAACCCTGCCAGTTCGACTCTGTATCGGACTCTGGTGAAATCTCCGTTCTTCCGGGGCCGGTGGGCTCCGCCCGATATCCAGTCGGGTCAGTGCGACGCAATCTTTCTAGCGCGCGTTCGAAATCCCTATGGAATAGAGCCTTTTGATCCATCTTCTGGGCGGTTGCTCTGCGAACTAACTCCGCGTACGCCGGAGGATACCAGTCCTTTCCATCCTCCGTCACATAAGTTGGGCGGGGGGAACAAACTCTGCACTCGCCACTCGGAGAGGACATGGCGAGAGACACCGCTCATCTCCGCGAGCCAATCGAGGCTGACAAAGTGAGAACGGCCGTAGACGACGTCTTCGCGAGAGAGTCGCAGCGGATGAGGTGTCATTTCGATTTGCCTCTACTTGTGAATGACGCGATTCGCATAGAGCCTGGCATCCGGGATCTCTTTTTCGTCCCACGTTTTCCGCGCGCGCTTCTCGCGGCCCCGTGGTCGGACGCGCGCGTTCGCCGCAGAGCTGACGTCGCCCAAGAGGTTATCGAAAGCCTGTTCGGGACTCAACAAATTTCAAGAGCCATTCTCGGCCGAAGCGTTGAACTACGCACGCTTATGGCCGGAGCGCGTCTTGCACCCCCGTTGAGCCGTGAGTCGAGAGGAACTTTTGACGAGAATGGAGTCGTGCAGGGCTTGCTCGCTGTACATGAACGGGAAAGTCGTCGAATCCAGGTTCGGTCCGAACGCCGAGGTGGGCAATGTTGAACTCCTTGTCGTGGGCGTGGGACCGGACAAGGAGGCTGAGCGGACCGGGATCCCCTTCGAAGTGCCGCTGCGAGCAATCTTTGACGAGCTCATGCAACCTCAACGTCGTGCATTAGTCCGTTTCTCACGTCATACACATGGCCCGTCACGATCACATCTCCCCGAATCCCGCCAGAACTCCGGAGCCACGCAACATCTTCTCGCACGCTCTGCTCGAGGTCGACGAACGGAAGGAAGTCGATTTTGGAAGCGTCCAGCTCGAGCTCCCGCTGAACTCGCTCGCGAAGTTCGATGTTAGTGGCTCGACTGAGCCCGCAATCGGTATGATGGATCACCATCATTCGACGGCAGCCGAGCAGTTGAGTCAGTAGCAACGTCCGAAGGGTATCGTTGTTGACGCGTCCCCCGGAACTGCGATAAACATAGGCGGCACCCTCCTCTAGTGAAAGGAAGTGGGCCGGGTCCACCCGCGAATCTACGCACGTGATGATGAGCACATCGGTTTTGGCCCGAACAGGGAGTTCGCCCTTCGCGAAGCCCCGGAAGTATGCATCGTTCGCTCGACGGAACCCGGCCATCGCGATTTCCCCACTCAATCCCATGGCGGTCAGGCGGTGAAAGAAGATTTGGGTAATGAAGCTGCTCGATTCGAATCCGGCGTGATCGGAAACCGCCTTCCAAGCGGAAAGCTTTCCAATCCTTCTCTATGTGGGGTCAGTTATCGCCGGGGGTTCGACGAGGTCGATATCGCGCCGACCCCGGTTTGTCACCTCGGCCCCGGGCTGGGCAGCTGCCGCAAGCCCGGCCCGTGATAAGCCCACCGCCGTGCAAGGCGCCGAGCGCGTAGACCGCGAGATTAACCCGAGTCTACCTTCGAGTGCTCGGTCGCGGACCTTCAGTGTCGGCCGCGCGGCCAACGGACCCTCTCCCCGTCGATCGATAGCCGCGCGCCCCGGATGAGGGCGAACTGACGGAACGATCCCCGCGTCCGGCCACCGTAGTCATCATTGTACCCGATCTCGACCCCAAGGGTCCCCAACCCCTGGTCTTGGACGCGAGGGAACATTCGAACCTCTGGATTCAACCCGACGAACAGGACTGCCGGACGGTCCCGTTCCCGACCGGCTTGCCGAAAGGTCGTCTCGAAACCGATTCCCCCTCTCCCTACTTTAAAATCGACAAGGCGCCCGTTTCGGAAGGTCCAGTCGATGCCGCTCATCATGGTGCCCCGAGAGTGCGAAATGAGGTTCGATACGACTCGGCCTTCGGCGACGCGTTCGTCGAGTGCGACCGCGAGGTACCCGCCCGGGACCGTCGTTCCCATCCAGCCGCTCTCCCGATCCTTCTCGTCCACGGCCCCGTCGTCAAGGTACGGCCGGCGGCCAGCGAGACCGAGTTCAAGCTGAGTACCGTTCGGGTGTTTGATCATGACCTTGCGGCCACGCTCGAGCCGTCGAGCCACCGGTTTACCGACCTTCTGGAGGGTCTTCGGTGAAACGAGACTAGCCCGGACGCACTCGCGTGCCCAGGCCTCGAGCGGAACTCCGAAATGGTCGGCCTGCTCAGCGGTCAGACCCCCGGCCATAAGCTGTACAGCCGGCACGGCGTTGCGCACCAGCACCTGGTTCCATTCGAGTCTGCGGCGGTCGAGTGTTTTCCGATGAGCGGCCGAAATCGAGTCGCGTCGCCGGAGCTCCTCCGGCGAAGCGGGGAAGCGTACACACCCATCGCAGGCAGCCACCAGCGCGAGCTCTCCCCGAGAAATCGCGTTTGCATCGGTCGGTGTTGCGATCAGGAGGGAATCTAGGAGGATCGTTTCTGCGGTGTGCAATATCACGGGACGTATCCCGAGCCTCCGAGCTTCTAGTGCGACGGCCTCAGCCGCCGGTAGAGTCTGAATTCCGGCCTCAATCACGACGCAGTTGCCGCGGCGTAGGTTAAGGGAGCGCGCGAGGACTGTGTTCGCGATCTTTCGCCACTGACCGCGAGTGAGCCCTCTCAGCACAGTTGCTCACCGGTCGCTGACGTATTTGGTTCTCCCGGGGGGAGTCCGCCCAGGCCGCCAATCCGTGCGTCGATGGATCGCCCGAACCGGCGGTCGAAACTCCGGAGTTGTCGGGGTGGGTGGGACCGTCGGTCCCCGGCGGGAGTCTGAAGGGCACTCATGCCTTACCTGGTCGGGGGAACAACGGCTTCGGGGAAACTGCGGAGGAATTGCGGGCCGGCTCGGTCGTACCGCTTTCCGGGCGTCGTGTCGCGGCCAGCAGGCGGCGGATGACCTCGTCATAGCTCTCTCCCATTCGCCCCCTACTTTGGAGTTCGTCCCGGGTCTCCGTGTCTATTCGGATGGTAGTTGATGACATCGTGCATACGGCGTAGACTACGGCTACATAAAGTAGTTGGCTGCCCACGCTGCCGGCGCAACTCGGGGCGACTACGGGTTAGCGGGGATCCGGGTGGTGCAAGTCCGACACAGAGTCTACTTACTGGTGGCTCTATTTTCACCCTCGCGATCATCCGGAGCTCGATAGGACGCTATTCGGAGGAATAACGGACCAACCCCTAGGAGACCTGACCGAACCAGCTATCGAGTGATTTCGGTCCATGTCATGGACCGACCGGGGGAGCTAGGCGGAGGGAGTCGGCGCCCGTCTTGACAGACCGTTGAGGCGACGTTCGACCATGGTCCCCTCTACCAACCGCGGTTCAGAGATTCCCGAGCCGACAGGAGAGGGAGGGTTGAGGCGGGCGAGTCGATCGGTCAACCATTCAACCATCGCGTAAGTGTAGTCAGGACTGATGGCTCGTGTGTTCATCCCGCTGCCAATCGTCGGAACGTGGGCGGTCCCGCGAGGTCGGATAATCGTGATTTCCCGGTTCCGCGACTCTTCTTGGGCTATCCTCCAAGACTCAATACTGGGATTTATCGGGTTCCACTCGTCGGTTTCGCCATAGAAGAGAAGTGCGGGAACTCTGATCTGTTCGAATACTTTCCGAGGGACGAAGTCCATATCGGGCCACGACAATCGAGGTTGGATCCGTCGCGGCACCCACGCCAAGGGAAACCACCTGCGGGAAAGGTAGCGAGCCACCAGCTTCTGCGTACTCGCCCTTGAAAATGTGCCCCTTACTGTTCCCTCGAAGGCCAGGCGCAGTTCTAGAAGTTCGGCTTGAGCATCGGCTCCAAAGCCGGCCCGGCGGAGATGTTCGGCGGTGCCGTATCGCATCTGTTCGGCCGGGCTGACACCGCTGCAAGCGATCAGGATTAGGAACTTCACGAGCTCTGATCGGGCGGCCGCCACAGCACCGGCGCTGGCGCCCTCGTCCCACCCCCAAATACCCACCGGGAGCTTCGGATCCCCAATCTGAGCGGTGAGTTCCTCGATCGCGGCGAGGGCGTCGGCGGCCTGATCGTCGAGCGAGACACTCCATCCGTAGAGCTTGGGGTGGCGGTCAAAGCGGAGGATTGCGATACCTAACGGTGGTAAGGTTTGGGCGAGGTGTCGAATCAAAATCTGATCCTTCGATTGATCGCCGGCTGGGTTTAGAGCGATAAGTCCCGCGCGAACGATCCCAGAGGGGAGGACCATCGAGGCTGGCAGTCTTCGGCTTCCGTTGGATACTACAACTCTCAGGTTCCGCATAGGCCGCCGCTTTGCGTGTCGAAATTCCCTGTCACCACCGTCGATCCTTCGCGCGTCAAGCCTTCGTTTCACTCTGCAACGCGTCGAGCGCGATGTCCGAGCATGTCCCTGACATAAATATAACATGCCGTAAGTATAGTCCGCATACAATCTCTCCCACGCGTGCATCGGTCTAATGTTGGGCGCTACTGACTGAAACGCGGAGGGAGATCAGCCGCGAGCGTGTCTTAGTTAGTGTGATGACCCCGGGGCTGTCGTCAAGTGGTCTTGAGGAGTGTGCAGGCCCGTAACCCTCCACAACTTGAGTCGCGCCCGCCCCGTTCTAGGAGAAGGGTCCGAAGGATCAACTGCTACCCAAGAAATGCTGTGAGGAAGCACCCGGGTCGAATTTGTCCAGCGGTTCCTGATAAGGTCGAGTGTTCATTAGAGGTGTCTTAAGGTGTCAGCGCACTATCCGCGCCCGATCCCCCGGGCCGGGACACCGTGTGCGGAGGGGCGATTGGCTCGTTCGTTCTACTGTGAATGCAGTGTGGAGGGCAGCCGCACGTCTCACTGACCGCGTGCCCTTAGTTGTGCAAACTTCTGAGACTCCGTTCCAGGGCCTCGGCGAAGCGGGCCCGTGCGCCGGCTCCTGACTACCGACACACCACGACGCTACTAACTCCAGGAGGAGGCCAATTGTCCCCCTACCGTTCCTGACCGCGGTCGCGAAACCGTACGTGATAACGATGGCTAGGTCTCCTGACCTGAACCGCGGCTCACCCATGACAGTGTGTTACGGCTGCATTGTATACGTTGTATCCCTAGAGTATTTATTCTACTTCCGGGTCTGGGTGCCCCAGGCTCCAAGAACCTTGGGTCCTCAGATGAAACAATGAACGACGTCCGAAGTCCGCGCGGTGTGTCCTCGATGGTTGGAGCGATAATTCTGGTCTTGATCGTAGTGATCGCAGGGAGTGTTGCGGCCTTCGGGCTCAGCTCCGGCACGAAGGGGACCACGCTCACGAGCTGTGTTCCCGTCACGAGTCCGGTCTGTGTGGCCTCAGCCGCGACGCACGACATTACTCTCCTGGTCCCAGTACAGTCCAGTCTGATTGGCACCTCTGTTCCTTTCACAGCGACGCTCCCTACAGGAGAGACCGCCTCTGAATTTACTTTCAACTTCGGTGACGGCTCGACCCCGCAAACCATCACCGGTTCGGCGGGATCCGCGACGTCGGACTACTCCTATTCGTCTCCCGGAACCTATCTCGTCCAGGTCACGGCCGACGTCAACGGCGTGACCCACGACAACAACCACGACATCGGGTATCTGACCATCCTCCCGACCTATGCGGTGGCCTCGGCCCAGAACGTCCCCGCGGTGATCTCGAGCATGATTTCGAACACCACGAGCACGAGCGCGCCGACGGGCGTTGTCGGAACGGGCGGCTCGGTGACGATCTCGGGCGACTACACCGCCACCCCCGTCAATGCACTCTACAGCGCGGCTCCCCCGACGGTGGCCATCCTCTCGGGTCCGACCGGCGGTGCTTCGATCACGACGAAGACGATCACGGCGAGCACCGCGATGGCGACGTTCCTATTCGGCGCGGCGGGAACCTACACGGTCGCCTTCAGCGCGAACGCAATGAGCGCCACCGGCAGCAACACGAGCCAGAACACCACTTACACGGTGATTGCCGGTTCCGGTGGCTCTGCGAGCACCCCGCCAGTCGCGACCGACACCAACCTACCGGGCACGATCGTCTCCTACGATAACACCGGAGGATCGGGGGCGGAAACCCTCGACCCAGCGATCGATTACGAGACGATCGGGTACGAACCGATCCAGAATGTCTACCAGACCTTGATTCAGTATACCGGGACCTCGGTCTCGAACTTCGTGCCGATGGCTGCAGCGTGCGTACCTGGGTCGACCCAGTGCACCTCGCTCTTCGGGCAGAGCCTGGTCAACGGCTACAACTACACCTTTGTGCTGAGCGGCGCC
>JBARNH010000045.1:0-11568 GCA_049802875.1 Thermoplasmata archaeon
TGCCTGATCCGCCGCTCGTCGTTGTCGCCGACCCGATCGACCGCCACGCGGTCGAGCGGCTGCGCAGTGGCCCGTGCCGCGTCGTGGACGCCAGTGCGGACCCGAGTACCTTGGCCGGCCAACTCGCGGGGGCGTGGGCGCTCATCGTCCGCAGCCGAACGAAGGTGACCGCCGACCTCCTCCGCGCCGCGCCGGTGCTGGCGCTCGTGGCGCGAGCAGGGGTCGGAGTGGATAACGTCGATATGGCCGCTGCGGCAGAACGTGGGGTTCGCGTCGTTAACGCACCGGGCGCCGCGACCGCGAGCGTCGCCGAGCTCACGATCGCGTTCTATCTCCTCCTCGTCCGCGGCCTCTATCCCGCCGTCGCATCAACGAAGTCGGGCCGTTGGGAGCGGAGTGCCCATGGTCGAGAGTTGGCCGGCAAGACCGTCGGGTTCGTTGGGTACGGCCGGATCGCCCGTGAGGTTGCCCGCCGTCTCGAGCCGTTCGGCACGGCGACCATCGCGTACGACCCGTACGTTCTCTCGGGGGTTGACCGGACCGAGGTCGTCCCGTGGGAGACGCTCCTGGAGCGGGCGGACATCGTGAGCGTCCACGCCGCCCTCACCCGCGAGAACCGGCATCTCCTCGACGCTCGGGCATTCGCGCGGATGAAGCCGGGCGCCTTCGTCGTGAACGTCGCGCGCGGACCGCTCGTCGATGAGGCCGCCCTCCTCGCTACCCTCAAGGCCGGTCGGCTCGCCGGGGCCGCGCTCGACGTCTTCGAGGTGGAACCGCCCGTGAACCGAGAATTGTTGGAGCTACCGAACGTGATCGCGACCGCCCACATCGGGGCGATGACCGCCGAGGGGCAGGCACGCGCCGGCGCCGAGATCGTCGACGAGGTCCTTCGGGCGTTGCGCGGGGAACCGCTGCGCGCCCTCGTACCCCCGCCCGGGGGATCCCCATGACGTTCGACCCCGAGACGACGACGTTCCTGATCGCCGGCCCGGTGCGGATCCACCCGCGCGTGCTCCGAGCGATGTCGATGTCGTCGCTCAACCATCGCGGGGATTATTTTCACGGGGTCGTCGCCGAGATCCGGGAGTTGCTACCGGTACTGTTCGGGACGAAGGGTCACCAGCTGATCCTCTCGGGAAGCGGCACCTCGGGCCTCGAGGCGGTGTACTCTTCCCTCGTACCGAAGGACCGCCGAACCGTCGTCCTCACCAACGGAAACTTCGGGGAGCGAACGGACGCGATCGTTCGCCGCTACTCCTCTCAGGTCACGACCGTGACCGCCCCCTGGGGCCAGCCGTTCGCGGTCGACGCCGCGCGCGCGGAGATCGAGAGAGGGGACGTCGGAGCGGTGTGCGTGGTGCACAACGAGACGAGCGTCGGCCTCGCGAACGACCTGAAGTTGCTCGCCCCGGCCGTCCGGGCGTCGGGCGCCCTGTTCCTCGTGGACGGGATCAGCGCGGTCGCCGGTATTCCGATCGACGTGGAGGGGTGGGGGATCGACGCGCTCGTCGCGGGCAGTCAGAAGGGGCTGGCGGCGCCGGCCGGTCTCGCGCTCGTGCACCTTTCCGAACGCGCCGTCGCGGGTCTTCATCCCGGCGCGTTCTACCTCGACCTCGCCGCCCACCTGAAATCCCTCGAAAAGAACGACACGCCGTGGACCCCGGCGGTGCCGCTCTTCCTCGCCTTGCGAGAAGCGCTCGTGCTGCTCCGGGAGGAAGGGCTCGCTCGACGACTCGAGCGGACGCATCGGCTCGCGGAAGCGTCCCGCAGCGCCGTCGCCGCCCTCGGCCTCTCCCTCTTCCCGGACGGCCGATACGCGTCCGACACCGTCACGGCGGTCCGCAACCCCGACGGGATGACCGACGCGGAAGTGCGGAAAGTCCTCGAACGCGAGTACAACGTCCTCGTCCAAGGAGGCCAGGGTGCGCTGACCGGGAAGATCTTCCGGATCGGCCACATGGGGATCGCGGACTGGCCGGACCTCCTGATCACCTTCGCTGCGCTCGAGCGGATCCTCGGGAAGGCCGATCGTCTCCCCGCCCCGGGCGCAGCGTTGCGCGCGATCGTCGACCGGATGCCGTGAGCGGACGGACTAGATGTCGACGATCACGCGCGCTCGGCCGAGGGCCCGGTCGATCGTGAGCTCGTGCAGGGTGACCGCCTTCACTTCCGTTCGCGCAGGGTGACGCGCCGGGTCGAACGTTTCCCCGGTCGCGCTCGCGACGATCGCGGTCGGTGGGTCGCCGACCGGATGGGCGCGGATCTCGCACGCGATGAAACCTTCGGTCTGCTGGAGGAGCAAGAGCTCGCTCAAGAAGGCGACGACGAGCGAGGTCGGGTCGGAGCCGGACGCGCTCACCGCGCGCTCCGTCCGGGCGCGCACCCGCCGGAGGTCGGTCATCAACGCGAAGAGTCCGAGTCCGAGGGCCTCGAACAGCGCGGCGTCCGTCGGTCCGGTCGCCCAGATCCCCACGTCGGCGGTCGTCGGGAAGCTTCCCCACCGGCGCGCCTTCGCCCGTCGCTGTCCCCTCGCGCTCGTGGCCGGAACTAGGCTCTAGAGGCGTTTAAGTGGTCGTCGTCTCCCTACGAACTAGCCGATGCGCGCCAGCTTCGTCGTTCCCACTCTCAACGAATCCGAATCGATCGGGCACGTGCTCCGCACGTTCCGGGACGCGGCGGACGCCGCGAACACGTCGCTCTTTCGTGCCCGGCCCATCGACTGGGAGATGATCGTTGTCGACGGGGCGTCCCTCGACGGCACAGCCGCGATCGCCGAGGCCGCGGGCGCCCGGGTGATCGTCGAGCGGCGCAAGGGGTACGGTCGAGCGTACAAGACCGGGTTCGCCGCGGCGCAGGGAGAGATCATCGCGACCTCGGACGGCGACGCGACCTACCCCGTCGGAACGATCCCCACGCTCGTCCATCGGGTCCAGGAGGAGTCGATCGACTTCCTGACCGGGAACCGGATGGCGTTCGTCGATCGACGGGCCATGACGACCGAGCATCGGATCGGAAATCGGGTGCTCAACCTGTTCCTCGGCGTCGCGTACCACCACTGGCTGAAGGAGATGCCGGGCGGACCGCTGGTCGACAGCCAGAGCGGATTCTGGGTCTTTCGGCGGGAGATCCTCGACCGCGTCCACATCGAGCAGGACGGCATGGCGTTCAGCGAGGAGCTGAAAATCGAGGCGATCTTGCGCGGGCTGCGCGTCGTGGAGGTCCCGATCCGGTACGGGGAGCGGTGGGGTCGACCCAAGTTGTCGAGCTGGCGGGACGGCTACCACAACCTCACCTTCCTCGCGGAGAAACGGCTCGACGTCGCGCGCGAGCCTGCGCGGGGTCAGCCGGTTCCGTTCGCCCACGGGCCGGACGCCGTGCGGCCGCCGTAAGGTCGCCTACTGGGTCTTTCCGGATCGTTCGCGCGACTTGACGCGGAGTCCTTTGTAGCCGCACTTCCGGCACTGGACCGCCTTCGGAGGGTTCCGCGCGGAGCAGTTCATGCAGATCTTCTTGTTGAGTAGGCGGTCGATCGCCTCGGGGAACGGCATGGGACCCGCGGGGACCGTCCCTCGCCTATAAAACCTGCCCCCGGGGCGGCGAAGGACCTTTGCCTTCCGAGCCCCTTCGTCGCCCGTGCTATCGATGGACGACGGGCGAAGGGCCGTTCGACTCGCGCGGGCAAGCGTCGCGAGTGCGCTCGGCGCTCCGGCGAGCGACGAGTCGGGGCCGACCAAGGGTCGCGGTCTCCCGCCGATCTTCGACGAGCCGCGCGGAGTGTTCGTTACCTTACGTCGTCACCCGGGGGGCACGCTCCGCGGTTGCATCGGCTACCCGTTGCCGGTATTCCCGCTCCAAGAGGCGCTCCGGCAGGCCGCGGTCTCGGCGGCGACCGAGGACCCCCGATTCCCTCCGGTGCGGCCCCCCGAGCTCTCCGCGCTGACGGTGGAGGTCTCGGTCCTGACCGTGCCGGTTCCGATCCGTTCGACTTCCCCCGAGGAATTGATCCGGCAGGTCCGCGTCGGCCGCGACGGACTGATCGTGGACGGGTACGGTACCAGCGGGCTCCTCCTACCGCAGGTCGCCCCCGAGCAGGGGTGGTCGTCCGAGGAGCTCCTCGAGGGTACGTGCGAGAAGGCCGGCCTTCCGCCCCGCGCCTGGCGCGACCCGAAGGTACGGATCCGGCGATTTGAGGCCGAGGTGTTCGGCGAACGCTCCCCGGATGGGGAGGTCAGCCGAGCGCCCGGTTGATCCCGCGGGGTAAAGGAGCGACGGACCAGCGGCGCCGGGCTCGGGGCGCTAGGAGGCGTGCCGGACAACCCGGGCCGAGAACGTCACACCATCGAGGTCCCAGGTGCGGACGTCAGGGGCGGCGGGTAGCGCGGTCTCCCCGACCTCGAACGGGTCGGCGATCAGGTCCTTCGCAAGCGCCGCCCTCCGCTCAGTGAGCGCGTGCAAGAGCGCTCCGGAGGCGCTCACGGTGACCGAGACCCCCTCCAGGTAGCCGAGGCCGAGCTCCTTGCGGGTCTGCTGCAGACGTCGCGCGACCTCTCGGGCGAGGCCCTCCTCGAGGAGCTCGGGGGATGGTTGGCGCGGGAGTGCGGCCACCGGCCGATCTCCGTCTTCCCGCACGACCCAAGCGGTATCGGGGTAGTTCGCCCGGGCATCGGAGGGGACCCGACGGACGTGCTTCACGTTCAGCTCCTCGCCCAGGAGGCGCTCCCCCGCCGCGCCGAGGTGCGCGAGTGCGGTCGGCGCGTCGCCGAAGAGGACCAACTCGCCGAGCGGTATCCGGGACTTGACCTCGGCACGCTGGCGCAGCTCTCGTCCCACCTCCACGAGGGCGCGCAGCTCCCGCATTCCCGCCTCGAGCGGAAGGTCTCGCGGGGCGAGAGCGGCGGGCCACGGGGTCAGGTGGACCGAGCGCGCCGGGTCGGAGAATCCGAACGACCCGACCTCCTGATGGATCCACTCGGCCGTGAACGGAACGAGGGGAGCGACCACTCGGGCCAGGGAGGCGAGCACGTAGGAGAGCGTGGCGTGCGCGTCCCGACGCTCGGGTCGGTCGGGCTCGCTCCAGAATCGGGGGCGCGACCGGCGCAAGTACCACGTGGAGAGGTCGTCCACAAAATCCCGAACGGCGGTGGCGGCCGGTCGCGGGTCGTACCCTTCTAGAGCGGCCGTCACGTCCTCGCGTGTCGCTTCCAGTCGCGAGAGCAGCCACCGGTCGAGCAGCGAGTCGCTCGCGGGCGGGTTCTCGACCGGGCCGAGTCCGTCGGCCCGCGCGTTCTGCACATGGAACGCCACGACGTTCCGGAGCGCCCCGAGGGTCCGGTGGCCGGCCTTCTGGAGCGTGACCTCGGTCACCTTCATCGGTTCCGTGAAGTCCTGCGAGAGGAACATCCACCGGAGGGTGTCCCCGCCGAACCGGTCGAGGAGCGCGAGCGGTTCCAAGACGTTCCCTTTCGACTTCGACATCTTTCGGCCGCTGTCGTCGAGGATGTGGCCGGTCGTGAGGCACGTTCGATAGGCGGGTCGCTCGAACAGGGCGGTCGCGATCACGAGCAGGGAGTAGTACCAGCCACGGGTCTGGTCGATCGCCTCCGCGATGTGGTCCAGCGGAGCCGACGGGTCGAACGGTCCGGGCTCGAACGGATAGTGGAACTGCGCGAACGGGGCCGAGCCGCTGTCGAACCACGCATCGATCGTGTACGACTCGCGCCGGCTGAGCTGGCCACACTTCGGGCAGGCGAACTCGAGGCGGTCGACCGTGACCCGGTGCGGGTCGAACGGTGTGGGCAACGGCGCGCCGATGCGTTCGGCGAGCTCGGCGAAGCCGCCGACGCACGTCGGATGTCCCGTGGGACACACCCACACGGGGAGCGGCGTCCCCCAGTAGCGACTCCGCGAGAGGGCCCAGTCCTTCGCCTCCGTGAGGAAGTTGCCGAACCGGCCGTCGCGAAGGTACTCGGGGATCCACCGGACGGTGGCGTTGTTGCGGACCAGCGACTCGGTGACCCGAGACGTCCGTACGAACCACGAATCGATCGCCCGGTACAGCAGTGCCGAATCGCAGCGCCAGCAGTATGGGTAGGTGTGGCGGAGGGTCTCGGACCGGAAGAGCAGCCCCCGCGCCGCCAGGTCCTTCTCGAGGATCGGGTCCGCGGCCTTGAACGACTTTCCTCGAACGAGGGGAACCGCGTCGCCGAAGACCCCGCGATTATCGAGGGGGTCGAACACGCCGACCTTTTCCCGCGCGCCGACGCGGTAGTCGTCGGGGCCGAAGCTCGGGGCAACGTGGACGAATCCGGTCCCTTCCTCGGCCGTGACGAAGTCGTCGAGGACGATCCGGTATCTCCCCGGGCCGGGTCCGGCCGCGTCGAACGGCGGCCGATACTCGCGGCCCGCGAGCTCGCGGCCGAAACGGCGTTCGCGTACGTCCGCCCCCGCGGGAAAGTACCGGGGAACGGCCACGGACGCGAGTACGACGTCCCTCCCTTCGTCGGTCCGTACCACCGAGTACTCGAGGTCGGCGCGCGCCGCGACCAGGAGGTTCGCGGGCAGGGTCCAGGGAGTCGTGGTCCAGACGAGCAGGTCCCACACGGGCGCCTCGGTCCCGACGAGCGGTAAGCGGACGGTCACGGAAGGGTCGGTCGTGTCGTGATACCCCTGCGCGACCTCGTGAGAGGAGAGCGTGGTCTCGCAGCGGGGACAATACGGGAGCACGTAGTGTCCCTTCTCGAGGAACCCCCGGTCGAACAGGGTCTTCAACGCCCACCAGACGCTCTCGATGTAGGGCGCGTCCATCGTTCGGTAGGCGTGGTCGTAGTCGAGCCAGTACCCGACCCGCCGGCTCATTTCGCGCCACTGGTCGGCGACCGAGAGGGTCGAGGCGCGGCACTCCTCGCAAAACCGCTCGACGCCGTAGCTCTCGATCTCCTTCTTGGACTTGAATCCGTGACGTTTTTCGATCTCCAGCTCGACCGGCAAGCCGTGGCAATCCCAGCCGGCCATCGAGCTGACGATCCGGTGTCCGCTCATCCGCCGGTACCGCAGCTGGAGGTCCTTGACCACCCGAGTGAGCGTGTGCCCGAGATGCGGAGCGCCGTTCGCCGTGGGGGGTCCCTCGGTAAATCGGAACACCGGCCCATCGGGCGTACCGGCCCAGCTGCGTGCGGGAACACCGGTCCTTTCCCAGTACTCCAGCACCCGTCGCTGGACTTCCACCGGGGTCGGCGCCCCGGTACCCTCCTCGTCCGGCGGCATCGGCGCTGCGACGGAGCCGGGAGAGATAAGAAGCCGGGGGACGGTCGCCGCTAGCGGCTGAGTCCGTGGGGTCGGGGGCTCCGGGACTCGGGCCCGACGCGGCTCGTGGGGTGGCGCCGGACGATCGTTCCCTCGACGGTCGTGACGTGGGCGCCGGGTCCCAGGACGATCTCGGGGGACCGCACGAACTCGACGTCGACCGCCCGCAGACTGACCGAGTCCGCCTCGATCCGGCCGACCTCGACGGTCGCCGACCCCCCGAATACCCTCCGCCAGAGGGTCGGGATTAGGGCGGTCGGCGGGCCTTCCAGGACGACCGAGCGCGCGCGGATCGTGCCGAGGTGGGAATTTCCCCGGAACCTCCCTCGGACCAGGACGGCCGCCTCGAGGTCCCCCGAGATCTCCGCGCTCCCGGTAAGGTCGAAGAGTCCGACGTGGGCGGAAGGCGCTTCGAAGGTTCCGGTCACGGAGAGCGCGCGGTCGACCCGGACGTCCGACGGGCTGCGGAAGGTGCCCTTGGCCTCGACGGCGCCCGCGTGGACCGCCGCCTGAAGATGTACCGTGCCCTCCAGGGTGAGTTGGTCGCGCACGTTCGTCGGGCCGAGGACCTCCAGCGTTCCGCGCGCGCGGAACGAGCCGGCGGAGAGCTTCCCCCCGACGGAGACGAGGCCGGAGGTGGAGCCGGAACCGACGTCCACGTCCCCCTGGACCTTCACGAGTCCGGTCGAGGTCCAGGTCGCGGCGCGTAGCGAGTCGCGGCGGACGGTTCCCGAGTCCCGGACGGCCCCTGCCCTGGAGGGAGGTGCCGAGGCGGGCGGCAAGGCGGAGGAGGGGGTCGCAGTCGAAGTCGCCGTTGACATCGGGAGCCCCTAGCGTGCGGGCGGCACTGGTGGAATGCCGAGTCGTCGATGCTGGGTCATGATGCACAGGTTCTCGAACTCCGTTCCGCCGGCGTCCCGTACCACGGAGGCCGCGTCCGCGTTCTCGATGCCGAGCTGCATCCAGACGACCTTGACCCCACGTCGGATCGCCTCTTTGGCGATCGGGAGGACCTCTTCGCTCCGGCGGAAGATGTCGACGATGTCGACCCGGATCTCCCGGGGGATTGCCGTCACGGACGGGTAGGACTTCTCGCCCAGTACGGAAGGGACCGCGGGGTTCACCGGGATCACCCGGTACCCCTTCGACTGAAGGTAGCGCGCGACTTCGTTCGAGTCCCGTTCGGGTTTGTCGGACAGACCGACGATCGCGATGGTGCGGGCCCGCGTGAGGACCTCGCGGATAGCGGCGTCGCTCGGGGCCATCGACGGCGCGACGCGGGTCGGTTACAAGACGGTTCCGTGGCGTCGCGAGGGGTCTGAAAGGCTATCCTCGGTTCGACGTTGCCGGGGCCGTGTACCTCGACTACTCGGGGATCCGCGTTACGAACCTCGCCAAAGCGTGCCGGTTCGTCACCCGGGGGCTCGGGCTCACCGAGGTTCGACGCGGGCGCATGGGCCACGGCGGAGTCTGGGTATTGTTCCGCGACCCGACCTCTCACCAGCAACTCGAGCTGAACTGGTACCCGAAGGGGAACAAGTACGCGACGCCGTTCTCGCCCGGAGAAGGGCTCGACCACCTCGGATTTCGCGTGAACAATATCGCCGCCGCCGGCCGGCGCGTGAAGAGCGCTGGCGGACACCTCATCTTCCAGGAGAAGTGGAAGGGGAAGGACGTGGCCGCTTTCTACGAGGGCCCGGACGGACTCTGGGTAGAACTGATCTTCTCCCCCGGACTCTGATCGGTCCGCGGAGGGCGCGCGGTCACGCCGCGAGCCGTTCGCGGCGCGAGGTCGAAAGGTAGTACGCGACGCCGACAAGCGCCCCGCCGAAGACCAGGAGGTAGTGGAAGAGGACGCCGTCCCCGTAGTTGATGAGCGTGTAGAACGCCGTCGCGTCGTTCGCCCCGTGGAGCAGGGCCACGATGACCAGATTCCCCCCCGACGCGCGGTAGGTCGCCGCGAAGGCGAAGCCGATCAGGAACAGCCCCGGGAAGATCAGCGGAGCAGCGGCTCCGTACGTGACGCCGTAGTAGAGGTGCACGAACGCAAAGAGCGCGCTCGTCCAGAACGCGGGAACGATCCAGGAGACCGCTCGGCCCTGCCAGAATCCGAAGATCCAGCCGCGGAATATCGTCTCCTCGAACGCGCCCACGACGAACGAGAATCCGATCCAGAACCACGGGTCGCCGGCCGCTTGGGTGAGCGCGGGGTTCGGCCGATTGAGCAACCCGAGCGCCGACGGGTCGACCGCCTCGTAGACGATGGCCATGGCCACGAGCACGACGACCGCGAGGACGGAGAGGACGCCGTACCAACTCAAACCCTCGACGGCGGCCGACCCGAGCCGCGCCGCCCAGTTCCGCAAGGGACCCGCTCCGACCAGCAGCGAGAATGCGATAACGGGAATGCCGTAGACGACGAATAGGTCGCCCGGCAGGTCGCCGTAGACGGCGAGGGCCGGGCTCCAGAGCTCCGGAACGAAGTATTGACTGACGATGGCCACGACCGTGATCGCCACCCCAAGGGCGTAGCGGAGGAGCGACTGCGGGGGCGACGGCGTCGACCACGGCCATTCGGCGTTCACAGGGCGTCGACCGCGCCCCCGTACTTATGCGTCCGCGCCGCGGTCGTCGGCGGCCGGGGTACCCGTCGCACGCTCGGCGGCGCTGAGGCACGCGAGCAGGTCCTCGAGGGTGGCGCGAGCGCTCGACGCCGAACGGGCGGTGACGCGCACGACGAGTTCCGTTCCGTCCACGTCGACCTGCACGAACGGGGGATTGTCGACCGCGACCGCCGCTCGCAGCCGGTGCGCCTCGGTCGATGTCGCGCACGAGCGACGGACGACCGTCGCTACTTCGACTTCCCCTTCTTCGGAGGGTGCGTGTGCGGAGACGGGCCCCCACCTCCCTTCGGCTGCGCTCCCGGCCCGCGGCTCAACGCGCCCGACACGATCGGTGCGGTCTGGGTCCGGCGGGCGCTCTCGGCCGCCGCGTTCTCGCGGAGGTAGGTAACGATCGACGGCCACACCTTCGCGTCCTCCCGCTGCTTGTTCTCGAAGTTGTGTTCGCTGAGGAACCGGGTGAACGATGCCCGGCTCGCCGCGTCCCACGCGCCGGTGAAGTGGCCGGAGTAGTAGCCGAGGAGTGCGAGGTCGTGCTGGAGCGCCTGCGCCACCTCGCCCTCGATCGGGAGCAGGGTCGCCGGGTCCTCCCGCGAAAGCATCGTCAGGTCGTAGAGCTTGAAGACGCGCTTCAGCTCCTCGATCGGAGTCGCGTGATCGTCGACCCGGAGGTCGACCCAACGGTCGCCCTCTCCGTAGCCGGCGCCCTTGCGGACAATCATGAGCGCCGCGGATTGCATTCCCCGCCGGTCGCCCCCCTCGCGCTGGCCGGCCGAGAGCGCGGCGAGGAGACGGTCGGCGATGTCGCCCGGCGTCGTCTCGTACGCCCGCGCCATGGCCCGGACGACCGCCGGCCCGAACAGGATATTCCCCTGGCAGGTGAAGCCGTCCCCCACCTCGTGGCCCGCCCAGTCCATGCATTTCTTGCCCGTGAACGCCGCCGCCGTCCCGCGCGCGTCCACGACGCCGAGCTGGCGCTCGTCCCGGCCGGAATCCGCCTCGGTCAGTCGGCGCACGACGTCCGCCGCCGTACCGCCCGCGCGGAGCAGCGCCAGTCCCTCCGTCCCGTAGGCGACGTTCGCGGCGGCTTGAGTGGCGATCGCCCCCGCCCCGATCTCCGCCCACGGAACGACCGAGCCGACGGAGATAAACTTCGACTGGACGGCGACCCCCCAGCTCGAGGTCTCGGGGTCGTGCGCGACGATGGAGAATGTGCCAAATCGCGGCGACGCCATGCGGCCCCGGGAACGTCGGCGACCCGCTTAAGGTGTGGCGGTCGCGGGGTCGGGGCGTCGCGGTTCACCGCGGTCGTTCGTCGAGGTCGGCAAAGAGCCGGTCGACGAGATGCCCCGCCCGAGCCTTGTCGCCCCGGGCGTAGGCGGCTTCGGCCTCCGTGAGCTCGCGAACCTCCCGGTCCACGTCCCGGCCCTGGGAGCGCAGGACGGAGAGCAGTCGGCCGGCGAGCCGGAGGCGGTTCCCGGTTCGGTCCTCCTCCGGGGAGGGCGTCTCGTCCTCGGGGCCGGAGGCCACGTACCCCGTAAGCCCCCGGGGCCACTGGGTCACTTCCCCCTCGCCCCGCTTGACGCGTCGACGCGGTCCGGTCGGCGGCCGGCACGGGTCGACTACGCCTCGCCGGCCTCGGGGG
>JBARNH010000046.1:0-9354 GCA_049802875.1 Thermoplasmata archaeon
GCCAGAGGTGGCGTTGGGAGGTGGAAAGGGGAGCGAGTTCCGGGCCCGGAACAGGGGTAGTTCCGGTCCCGGAACTGCCGTAGTTCATGTCCCGGAACTCGGGGGAGTAAGAGAGGATAGGATAGCCTGGAACGGGCTCGGAGGGAGCCCTCACTGACGGAGACGATGGCCGGTGCACGAGTCTTACCCCGGGAGCCCCCGTGCGCGCGCGTACCCGGTGAGCCGAACCTCCACTAGTCCGGCGTCCAAGACATGGATCGGGGAGTAGGAGAGGCGCAGCATGGGGTTGTGGCGGGCCTCGGAGAAACAGCGTTCGCAAAAGAGTCGAGGGACGGGCGGCTCGGGTGGCGGGCCGTCCGGAACAACGACGAATGTGATCTCGGCGTACCGGGCGGTCAAGCGCCCGCCCCCGGGGACTTTTCAAGGAGCGGGGCTTGGGGAGAGCCCGCGGCCGAACGGGGGCTCCGCTCCCCCGCCTTTTGGGCTCGATTTCGAGTGGGTTCTATTAGGAAGTCGTTATGGGCCCGGACGGATTTGAACCGTCGATCAACCGGTTATGAGCCGGACGCTCTCGGCCGGACTAAGCTACGGGCCCGTCGAACGCGATCCGAAGGCGCCGCCGAGCGGAATTTAGGGACGACGGACCGACCCCGCCGGCCTTTCGAACCGCTGACCTTTCGGTTAACAGCCGATCGCTCTGCCGCTGAGCTACGGCGGCACCGGCCGCGGCGAGCCAGCATCGCGCTAATAGCCTTTCCGACCCGCGCCGGCGCGAGAGTCGTGTTCCGCGACGCGTTCCTTGAGGTGTCGGACGAGGAGGGTCATCCGGTCGAGGCTCTTGTCGAGGTTCTCCCAGAACTCTCGGGCCTTGTCGGTGACGACCGCGCCGTCCGCCGAGGGTTGGATCACTCCCTCCCGTTCGAGGAGGTGGAGCGAATAGCGGGTCTTGTGGATCGGCAGGTGCAGCGCCTCCGAAAGGCGAATGATGCCCGTGGGGGGGCTCTTCGTGAGCTTCTCTACGATGTCGACGTTCCGCGAGAGCAGTTCGAGCTCCTCCTCGATCCGGTCCACGAGTTGCGCGCCGTCGGCCGACGACTCAGCGGCCGCTCCCTCCCCGCGCTCCGCACTCTTGTCGGCCGGCATAGGCGCTCTCCCGGACCTCCAAGGGCTTACTTGAACATTGAGGCACGGGTCCCCCTCGTGGGAGCGCGATACCTGAGCTCTTTCGAGGAGCCCGACGACGAGTTAAATCCTCAACCCACGGCTCGCTTCACGAGCGCGGCGATCCTTGCCTCGTCCGCCGCCGTCAGTTCCGTCAAGGCGAAGTCGGTCGCCCACATGTGGCCCTCATCCAGGTTCGACGCGTCGCTGAAACCGAGGGTCGCGTACCGAGTCTTGAACTTCTCCGCGGGACGGAAGAAGCAGAACACTTGGTCGCCCTTGGCATACGCTGGCATGCCGTACCACGTCCTCGGCGAGAGGTCGGGTGCCCTGGCCTTGATGATGGCATGAATCCGCTCGGCCATGACTCGATCTGAGGGCTGCATTTCGGCAATCTTCGCGCGCACCTCCCGTTCCCCGTCGATCCGGCTCTGTTGGGCCTTGAGTTCCTTCACGCGTTCCCGCATCGCAGCGCGTTCCTCCGCCGTGAACCCGCTGGCGGCTTTCTGCGCGCCCTTCGTTGCGTGCTTCCGGTCAGCCATGCACAGCGGGACCTTCCCGAGTCGCTTTAGGTACGTGCCTGTCAGCTGACTACCGCGCGGTCCGGGGGTCATCGACCGTCACGGCGTCGGGGTGCGGGGCGAGGGCTTCACTCCCACGAGTAGGCCCCGGCCCGAAGGGAGCCCCTCCTCCAAGAACTTCGGATGAAGTCCCGCGTCTCGCATCATCTCCACCAGTCGGTCCCGGGAGACCAGCAGCCCGATGTCCGTCTCCTCGAGGTGCTCCACACCTCGGTCGGTCTGACCGATGAGGTAATGGTACCGAACGCGGGATTTTTTCCCGCGGCGAGCAGAGAAGGACATCCGCGCCACCGTGATGGTCGGCGCCTGGTGCGTGGACAGATGCACGTAGCCCGAGCGGAACGCCCTCGGGTCGATCCAAGGCTCCACGATCGCAACTCCTCCCGGACAAAGGTGCCGAGCGAAATTGGTGAACGTCGTCTGAACGTCACGCTCCGACTTGAGGTGCCCGATGGCGCTGAAGAGACAACTCACCACGTCGAACGACGTGCGAAGCCGAAACGTACGCATATCCGCTCGGAAGAAACGCGTAGAGGGCAGCCGGCGACGCGCGACCCGAAGCATCTCGGAACTACGGTCGACTCCGGTGACGGAGTAGTTCTCGCGCAGGTTCTCGAGATGTCCGCCAGTGCCACAGGCGACATCGAGCCATGACTTCCCCCTCGACCGGCCATAGCGCCGCGCGAGCGTCTGCAACCGCTCGGACTCGGAACGGTAGTCCTTCGCGCCGACCAGCAAATCATAGTACTTTGCCAGGCGGTGGAACATGAGGGGACCCGAAGTAGCCACGACGAGCTCCTACGATGCTCCATACACTTCCGCGTGAGATAACTTTCAGCCGAGCTGGACGCGTCGACCGGGAGACTCACCGAAACGGTTGAGAGCCCGCGGCGGGCCGGGGATAGTGACTGCGGGCGTCCCCGACAGTCTAAATATCTGCCAGATGACGGGCACCGAGGGAACCCGTTGGCCGAGCCGCGCAAATCGCCGATCAACGCGAAGCCGCCCCGCCCTGAGTTTGACGGGTGGGAACAGTGGTACCTCCGTCGGGATTACCGACGAATGCCCTGGTACTCTCCTCGGCCTTCTCCGTGGTTGGTCCGTGCGGTACGAGAGAAACATATCGCGCCGCACGGAGCCCTCATCGACGTGGGCTGCGGGACCGGGACGAACGCCATATGGCTTAGCCGACACGGGTTCCGGGTCACGGGTGTGGATGTCTCACCAACGGCGATCGCTGTCGCGGCGGCGCGGGCGCGTCACTCGAGAGCCGTAGTCAATTTCCGAGTCGCAAGTGCGGATCGACTCCCGTTCAAGCGCGAGAGTTACGACGCCGCGCTCGACACCGGGTGTTTTCACTCGCTACCGCTACGGCTCCGGAATGCGTACGCGAAAGAGATCGCCCGCGTTCTTCGCCCGGAGGGTCGATTCCTCCTCACCTGGATCCCTCGCGAAGTCCGTGTGTCTCTCGGACCGCCCCATCGCCCGTCGCTTGCCGAGGTCGCCTCCACCTTCGAGCCCTGGTTCGTGTTCACCGAAGTTCAATGGTACGCCTCGGGCAGCCCGGAGGGCTGGAAGGTTTTCCAGCAACGCATCGGAAGGTGCACTGCGCTCCTCGTCCGACGCCGAGGACGGCAACCTCCGCCACGCTAACGATCCTCGTCAACGTGACGAGCTCGCCGACGATTCAGCGCGCCGAGCCTGCCGGGTCCGCAGAGACAGTGCCGTACGATGCGGCCGACCCGTTCCCGGGCCACTCGTATTCGCACCGGTGCGGGTGCGGGGGAATACGACCACAAACTCGCGCGCGCCGCTCCCGTGGCTGACCCGCTACGCGAACTCATCTCGAGATCGAGGACCCCACAGGCCCGGAGGAGCTGCCAAACCCGGCATCACGTACCGAGGACGAACCGAAGGGACCGGATGAGCTCCCTCCTCGATTCGTTGGGCTGGCCGTCGGTCATCATTTCCTGGACCGCACCCCGGAGGAGGACCAGCACGGTATGCGCCATCACTCGCGCATTCCGATCCCGAGGAATACGCCCTCGGTCCTGGAGCTTCCGCAAAAACCGCTCCATCGTCCGACGGTCCTCGAGCGAATCCTGCCGAAGTACCTTCCGTAGCTCGGGGTCCTCGGGGGAGGCGGCGATGAGCTCGAGATAGATGCTCGGGGAGATCCTTCCGTCAAACACCACATCGAGCGGGCGGACGATCCCTTCCGCCACGTCTCCTTCCTCGAGGAGCCGTTCCCACTTCTGAAGCACCGTCCGTCGCGACTTCGCCTGGATCGCGCCGAGGAGGTCGTTCTTGGTGGCGAAGTACAGATAGAGCGCCCCCTTGCTGACCCCGATCTCGCGCGCGATATCGTCCATGGTCGTGTTCCGGAACCCCTTCCTCCGGAAGACGGTGCTCGCCGCCGCGATGATGCGGGCGCGCGCTTGGGTCTTGTAGCCGGCGACGACCTTCGGCATTGCCTGGACCGCGATGGTGCAGCGAGGGTATGGCCTTTTGCCCGGCCCCGGAATACTGACCGAAAGACTTTATACTGACCGATGGTCATCTTTTGACCGCTCGGAGGAACCAGAAACGTGAACGCACCCGCGTCCTCCACCGATTCGCCGGTCTCGCCGTTCGGGAAACTCTCGGGGCCGGCGGCGATCCTGGTCCTGGTCGCGGTGTTCCTCGCGATCCTGATGGGCTCCATGGACTCCCTGGTCGTCGCGACCGTACTCCCCACGATCGCGAAGGACCTCAACCAGCAAGACGGAGTGGCGTTCGTCGTCAGCGCGTATCTGGTCGCTTCGACGATCTCGATCCCGATCTTTTCCCGGCTTTCCGACATCACGAGCCGTCGGAACGTCTTCGCGACCGGGCTCGTGGTCTTCATCGTCGGGTCCGCCCTCGCGGGGCTGAGCCAGAACCTCACCGAACTGATCGTCTTCCGAGGCGTTCAGGGATTCGGTGGCGGCGGGGTGTTCCCGGTCGCGATCGCCATGATCGCGGTCCTCTTTCCCCCCGAGACCCGGTCGCGCGTGACGGGGATCATCTCCGCCGCGGCCGGGATCGCGATCGTACTCGGCCCACTCGTCGGAAGCGAGATTGTCCAGTTCACCACCTGGCGATGGGTGTTCTACATCAATCTCCCATTGGGGGTCCTCGCGCTCGTGGTACTGCTGCTCGAGGTCGGGCCGCTGACTCCCCGTACCCACGGCCACTACGACCTCCCCGGCACCGCGCTCCTCGGCGCATGGGTCGGTACCCTGATGGTCGCCTTGGTGCAGGTCGCAGATGCCGGGTGGGCCTGGTCGAGCCCGATCATCCTTGGGCTCCTCGCGCTCTCCGTGATTACACTCGCTCTGTTCTTGTGGTGGGAGCTCCGTGCGCCCGAGCCGCTCGTCCCGCTGCGCCTCCTGGGCCAACGGGTCATCGGAGCGGCGAGCGGGGTGACGCTGTTCACCGGTATCGTGTTCAGTGCCTACGTCACCTTCCTCTCGCTGTTCGTCGGGGACGTCCTTCTTCAAACTTCGTCGAGCAACGCCGCCGGGGTTCGGGACATCATCTACTTCTTCGCGATCCCGCTCGTTCTCGGCGCGGGTCTGGCGGGGCAACTCCTCACACGGTTCTCCTACCGAGCGGTCACCGCGCCGGGGCTCCTTCTCGCAGGCGTCACGGCGTTCTTCCTCACCGACCTGACGCGCACGACGCCTTTGTGGGTCCTCTGGTACGGATTCCTGCCGGTCGGCGGTCTCGCGCTCCCGCTGATCCCCCTCGGGTTCGGACTCGGACTCTCGCTCTCCGCGGTGACGATCTCGGTCCAGAACGAGGCTCCGGCGGACGAGGTTGGCGCCGCCATCGGCATCACGCGTTTCCTGCAGAGCCTCGGTGCGGCGATCGGTATCTCCGTACTGACCGTCTTCATGACGTGGAGGTACAGCGACCTTTCCGCGGGGACGACGTCCCGGAGCGCGCTTCTGGACGCTCTCACGACGACCTACAATGAGGTATTCCTTTTCCTGGGCGCCTGTATCGCCATCGCCTTCGCCTTCAGCATCTTCTTCCTGGGACGCATGCCGCGGACGCCCGAGGAAGACCGCGAGCATGTGGGGGAGACCACGGTCCACCTGCCCACGGTTCGGCCGGGCCCCGAGCTCCTCGAATCGCCCTGATCGGGGGCGCCCCGTGAGGAAGCGGCGGGACGGAGAGTCCCTGCCGGATCCGGCGGAAACCGGTTCCCGGTCGCGAGGCCCAGCCAACATGGCTTCAGTAGGGCCAGTGTCACGGGCCCGCCGGGATTCGAGCCCGCATGCTCACGGACGATCCCATTGGACCCGGCTGCGAGACTCATTTAGCTAAAGTGGTAAATAATAGCGAGTCCATGGGCTGGGGACGATGGTGCCTGCCCCCACCGTGAACTACGACGCTATCTTCGGCGCGCTCGCGCATCCGATTCGGCGGGACATTCTCACCCGTCTCGCGGTCCGAGACGCGGGGGTTGGGGACCTGGCCGCTGCCTACGATGTGAGTCTCCCAACGATCTCGCGTCACCTCAAGTGTCTCGAGCGCGCCGGACTTGTCGCGGTGACACGGGAGTGGCGGTATCGCACGCGCCATCTCAACGTAGCGCCCTTGGCGGACGCGTTCGGCTGGCTCGCCCAGTACCGAGCGATGTGGGACGACAGCTTCGGACGGCTGGAGCAGGTCCTCGGGAATCCGCCCGTGTCGGGAGCGTCGGCCCCGCGAAGGCCACGGAGGTCTCGGTGAGCGGGTCCGGATCGGAAGCGGCCCCGGTGCCGCGCGACACGACCGTGATCACCGTCCCCACGGAGATCGAGGTGATTGCAGTCCGAGTCTTCCCGGTTTCGCGCGAGCGCGCGTACGCGGCGTTCGTGACCCCGGAACTGGTCGCCCAATGGTGGGGGCCGGCGGGGTGGCGTACGATCGTCGATACGATGGAGGTACGTGTCGGGGGTCGTTACCAGATCCGTTTGCTCGGCCCGGACGGACAGAAGAATCGCCGCTCGGGGACCTACCGGGAGGTCGTGCCGGGATCGCTCTTGGTGCGGACCCTCGAGTTCGGTGAGATCGACGGGCTCACGGTCGTGGAGTCGATCCACTTCGAGCCGGCGCCGGGGGGGACTCGAGTCACCCTACGGACCGAATTCCCCTCTCCGGTGGACCCGAACCGCCTGACGCCCTCCGGGATCCAGAACGGCGTGCGATCCCTGTTCCGCCGGCTGGGCTCGCTCCTATCGGAGACGTCCGCGGGAGGTGGATAGTCCATGCTCCTCTACAGCGTTTCGATGTCGTTGGACGGCTTCGTCGCCGGTCCAAATCAGAGCCGAAAGCATCCGTTGGGAGTTCGTGGAGAACTTCTGCACACGTGGATGCGCGAGTTGGCGGTATGGCGGAAGGCAGTGGGCCTGAAGGGTGGGAGCACCAATGAGAGCACGAAAGTCTTTCTCGGTGAGGACGAGGATGTTGGCGCGATCCTCATGGGTCGCAACATGTTCGGTGGAGGCCGGGGACCGTGGGGCACACCGGCATGGAACGGATGGTGGGGCGAGGACCCCCCCTTCCACCTTCCGGTCTTCGTGCTCACGCACCACGAGCGCGAAACCTTGGTGTGCAAGGGAGGGACCACCTTTCAGTTTGTGACGGGGGGCGTCGCCGCTGCGCTTCGGTCCGCGAAAGCAGCGGCCAAGGGAAGGGACATCGCGATCTCGGGCGGCGCCGGGACCGCCCGACAGTACATCGAGGCCGGTTTGGTCGACGAGGTCACCATCCACCTCGTGGACGTATTCCTCGGCGAGGGTGTTCGGTTGTTTGACAGCGCGCTGCTATCCAAGGTCTACCTCCGGCAGGTCAAGGCGGTTGAAGCCCCCGGGGTGACCCATCTCACGTATCGGGTACGGGGGCCGCCCCGCCGGAAAGCAAAGAGATAGTTCCACTCCTCCTCCGGTCTCGTGCACGACCCGGGTCTGGCCCAGAAGGGCGGCGCCCGCGGGAGAGGACCTCCGAGCGGGCGGGGTGGTGATGTGAAGGTGAACGTCGCGCCGACGGGACGGCGGTCCGTGCGACGGGGGGGACCCACCCCACATGGCCGAGAGCCGGAGGCCCGACTGCCAGAAGCCGGTCCGGTTCCCTCCGCGGTTGGCTTTCCCCGGGGCTCTTTTCATTCTCGGGACGCCACCCGACACGGCGAAGGCGACCGCGGAGGGGGTGGAGGGCCCACCCCTTGGGAATCGACCAGATGCGTGAGGTTCGTGCCTGGCCTCTGGTCTGCCTTGCGATGTCGGAGTGGGATGAACGCCGAGACACTCACCCCCCTGGTGCCACCGTCCCCCTTCCCTTGGCGGAGGTGGAGGTCGCGTTCAGTCTCCGGGCACTGGCTGGGAGAGCTGCGGGTGATATTCCATCCTCTTGGCAACCTCCGAGGCCTCCTTCTTCCCGAGGAACCGTTCGACCAGGTGGAGCGCCATGTCGATTCCCGCGGAGATGCCTGCGGAGGTCACCACGTCTCCAAGGTCGATGTACCGCTGGTGGTCGACCGTGACCTTGGGGAACGCCCGCAAGTCCTCGAGCGCGGCCCAGTGCGTCGTGGCTCGTTTCCCATCGAGTACCCCCGCTGCCGCGAGGATCAGAGATCCCGTACATACCGACGCGATCAAAGTCTTGCCCGGCGGCATGCCACGGAGAAGGTCGAGCATCTCCGGGTTCTTCATCTCCCGACGCGCGCCCTTGCCGCCGGGCACGATCAGAATGTCTAAGGGCAAAGCCTCCCGAGCCGCGACCGATGCCTCAATCTTGAGACCATACGCGGCTCGAACCCCCTTCCCGTCGAGCGAGAGAAGTCGTGTTTCGAAGGACCCGGGGGAAACCCGCTCCGCCTGCCCGAATACTTCCCACGGGCCCACGAAGTCCAATTCCTCGACCTCGTCGAATATCAGGATCCCTGCCCGTCGCGACTCCCGGGGGAGCATTGGCCACTCGAAACCTGCCAACTACAAGAGCAACTAGTCACGCGCCATCCCTCACGGTCCCGAGCCACGACCCGCGGCGCGCGCTGCGCCCGACTCTCCCGTGGCCGCGAAGAACAGCGGGTAGCGTTTCCCTTCGGGGTTTCCCGCCGCGATGGGCCTTCTTTCGAGTTGAAAGGCGAGCAGCTGGGTCCGGAATGGCCGTCTCGTCCTCCAAACGACAATAGGCCCGCCCGAGACCACTTCTCCCACGATCTCGTGTCCCAGAACTACGGGCCGTGCGAGCTCTTGTCGGGAGTTGTGAATCAAGGGAAGTTCGGTCCGATAAACATCGGCCGCCCGGACCTGGAGGAGCATCCCGCCGGGACCCAGGGCGGGATGGGCTACGTCGGGGGGCACCGGCAACTCTTGGTCCGGTCGGAGCTGGAGCGCGCGCACCGTTGGCTCCCGGCTTGGGTCGGGTGCCGGAGACCTTCGCGGTTCGCCAGGAGGCTGACCGGGGCCGCCCGATTCCGCCCGACCGCGTCCGCACAGCTACCACGGTACCCCCGCTGGGCCACCGGTCTGGGTTCTCTAAGGAAAGTGTTACGGGCCCGCCGGGACTCGCTCGATGATTTCCTCCCCAGGATGCGCGG
>JBARNH010000047.1:0-39474 GCA_049802875.1 Thermoplasmata archaeon
GTGGAGGACCACGACCGCGTCGCCCTGGGCCGCGAGCGCGCCCGCGAGCGCCCAAGCGGGGGCTCCCGGGTCGTAGGGGTCGAGGGACGGAGGCGCGGCCGCGACGACGTCGACCGTACGGGACGTCATTCCCGCCGGCGTAGCGGCCCCGAGCGAAAAGGGTTGGGGTTGCGCGGTGACTCAGGTGGCGAGCCCCAACAGAGAACCGAACGAGCGGCCGGCCATCCCTGCCGGAGCGTCCACGCCCATCCCTTCCAACACGGTGGGAGCGATATCAAGGAGACTCAGGGGTTCCTCGTCCGGCCCGTGCGGAACGCCGTCCCCGGCACCGATCATGATGCCGTTCATCCGATGGTTGCCGCATCCGTAGAAGAACTCGGGTCGGTCCCGGATGAGCGCCTGCGGATAGCCAAAATCCATCCGCGGCTCGGTGCGCATCTCGTCGACCCGGATCAGGAGCGCCGGGGCCCTCAGGGAATTGTGTCCGCGGTAGATCTCCCGAGGTTCGAACACCTCGACCCGCGCTTCGGGGTAGGTTTCGAGCCGTCGCCGGATGTCCTGAACGACCGTCGCGCGTCGCTCCGGCGTGAGGCCGGGGTTGTGGGGGTTGAGGTAGATCCCTTCAGGTACTGGATACGAGAACGCCACCGTCTTTTTCCAATCGATCCGCTCCGCCATCTGCTCGAACGACGCCGCGCCGCTGAGGAGATTCGAGATCCCCTTCGCGCGCCCCTCTCGGAGGAAACCGGCGATCGGCTTGGCGAGGACGCGGCCCGCGCCGTGCCGTTGGGACCACAGGATCATCCGAGCGATCAGGTTGCGGCCGCCGATCTCCGACCCCTCACGGAAGACGAGGAGCCCCTGCTCTTCCAGCCAACGGTTCGTGAAGAAATCCGACCGGATCGCACCGTGGCCGTGGTCGCTGATCACGAGGGTGACGGCCGGGCCGCCGGCGGCGCGGAACGCGGTGTCGACCTTGCGACACGCGGCGTCGACGGTGCGCCAGAAGGTGCGGAGGTCGGCCGGGATCTTGGCGACGGGTTGGGAAAGCTCCGCCCAGTACTGGTGCTCGACCCGGTCGGTCTCTCGGAAGAGGGCGAACAGAAAGTCGGGCCGGTGGCGCTCGGCGAGCGCGGCCGCAGATTCCCCCCGCTGGACGACCGTACGGGTCGCGAGGGCGAGCCAGTGAGCTCGGTCGGTTTCCCGGTGGACGGGAAGCTCGGCCGGATAGGGCGCCCCGAGGGTTCCCTCCATCTCGGCCCGGAGCTCACGGGGATAGGTGACGGGGTGTTCGGAGAACATCCCGGGGACGACGAACCCGTGGATCGGGTATCCGGCGCGGAGCGGGAAGTTGACGACGCCGACCTTGACCCCTTGGCGGGAGAGTCGGTCCCACATCGCCTCGGCGGGACCGAACGACTGGACGAGCTTCGACTGCCCCGGTCCGCCGGTCGGCTCCGTGAACCCGTAGATCCCGAGCTCGCCCGGGTCGCGGCCGGTCGCGCACGAGTACCACGCCGGGATCGTCTTCGCCGGATAGACGGACGTCAGGGGAGCCCGCACCCCCCGATTCACGAGCGATTGGAGGAACGGGAGCTCGCCGGCGGCCATCAACGGGTCGAGCAGGTCGAACGTTCCGCCGTCCAAGCCCAAGATGAGGAACCGGCGGGAGGTCTCGGTCATGGTTTCGTTGCCGGTCTGCTCACCGCAGAGCTCGGCAAGAGCAACGGCTGTTTCCGACTATAAATGGTTTAGTCCAAACCAGGGAGCCAACGCAGGGTTCCCACGTCAAAGAACACGGATCGCCTCGAGGTTGTACGGGGCCCGGGACTCGAGATTGAACCGCTTGTGGAGGCTGGACGACAGGTCGACCGTCTTCGACTCCTCGCCGTGGTTCAGTATGATCGTGCGGGGACGCGGGTCGAGCGACGCGACGTAGTTCATCAGCTGCACTCGGTCGGAGTGCCCCGAGAAACCCTCGATGGTGGCGATCTCGATACGGACGGGGACCGACGCCTGTCGAGTTCCGTCCAGGAACGACGCCTCCGAAAGCCCGCGCTGGAGCCGTTTTCCGAACGTTCCCTCGGCTTGATAGCCGACAAAGAGGAGGCCATTCTTTTCGTCGGGCGCCCATCCGCGGAAGTACTCCATCACGGGGCCTCCGCTCATCATCCCCGAGGTCGCGAGTACGATGCACGGATCCTTCGAATCGACAATCCCCATCCGCATTTGGGAAGAGTCGACGCGGTGGAAGACGTCCGATAGGAACGGGTTGTCGCCCTGCTGGAAGATCTGAGTGCGGAGCTGGCTGTTGAGGAACTCCGGGTAGGCCGTGTGGATCGCGGTCGCCTCGAAGATCATCCCGTCGAGGTAGACGGGGACTCGGGGGATCTTCCCCTCGCGCATCCGTTCCTCGATGACCAGCATGACCTCCTGCGACCGGCCGACGGCGAAGACCGGCACGACGAGGTGACCGTTCCGGGAGAGCACCTTGGTCGCGAGGGCCGAGAACTGCTCGGTCGCCTGCTGACGGCTCGGCTGGATGTCCCGGTAGCCTCCGTAGGTCGACTCGAGCACGAGCGTCTCGAGCCGGGGAAACCGATTCGTGGCCGGGTTGAACAACCAACTGCGCTCGAACTTGATGTCGCCGGAGTAGGCGAGATTGTGGTCGCCGTCTCCGAGGTGAAAGTGGCAAATGGACGAGCCGAGGATGTGGCCCGCGTTGTGCATCGTTAGGCGGATGTCCGGTGCGATGTCGGTCGTCTCCCCCCAGCGAAGCGGGATCGTGCGCCAGACCAACTCCCGTACTTGAGCGGAGTCGTACAACCCGCGACGGGCCTCTTGATTGACGACCTTGATCGCGTCGAGCAGCATCAGGGTCATCAGGTCGCGCGTGGGGGCTGTGCAGTAGATCGGACCCTTGTACCCGTACTTCAGCAGGACCGGAACGAGGCCGCAGTGGTCGAGGTGCGCGTGGGTCACCACGACCGCGTCGAGCGAATCGAGCGGGAGGAGTTCGGGAGCGTTGAAGTACGGTGTCCGGTCAGAACCGGGATCGATGCCGCAATCGATCAACACCTTGGAGTTCTGGGTCGTGAGCAGATGGGCACTCCGTCCGACCTCGCGATATCCCCCGAGCGCGGTATTCCGGGCCCAGAGCTTCTCCGGGAGAGGGTCCCGGGCGATACGGATCCCGACCTTCTTCAGGAACGACCGACGGTCATCGAACGAGTTGCGCAGATGGATGCGGACCTCCTCGACGGTCTTGGAGGGGATCGGAGGAGTACGGACGACGGTGGGAACCCAGCCGATCCGGCGCTTGAGGTCGTTCAGGACCGAGCCACCTCTTCCGATGGCTGCGCCGGGGTTCGCGGCTTCGATCGTCACCTCCCCGGTCTCGGGTTCGAAGAACAGTTGATTGATCTCGGCCTCGGTCGGGATCAGTTCCCGGATCAGCTTCTCCGCCTCTTTCGGGTCGATGAGCGTGGCCGGGTCGCTGCGCACTACGACCCGTCGATGGAGGCGCTGGGCGACCTGCCGAAGAAGGTCACCTCCGGAAAGGAACGAGTCGAGCTGCTTCGTGTAGAGGACGATCTGCGGGCCTTCCAGCTCGATGTCGGTGACCTCGATGGTATCGGGCAGCACTTCGCGAAGCGCTTCCCGGGTCTGTTCGATGAGAGAGTCGAAACTCATGGACTGTGGTGGAAAAGGTTCTGCCGGAGAGGCTGGGCCGCGATCCGGCGGCGCGCGGTCTTATGGAAGTACCGGAGGCAACGGTATCTTGAGGGCCTTCAGACGCTTATTAATTTCGTCGTCCGACATCTCGTGGTATTCTTTGGCCGAAATCACGTGGCAAAGGTATCCGTCGCCGCTCGCACTATCGCGGCGCATCGCCACCGTGAGGCCCCGGAGCGCGAGGTCAACGCCCTCCGATGTGGAGAGGTCCCGGGAGTATCCCTCTTCCAGTACGCCGTACGCGAAGGTGGACCCCGAGCCGACCGAGCAGTACCGGTCCTCGATGCAACCGCCCGCCGGGTCGACGGAGAAGACGTGGCCGCCCTTCGCGTCCACGCCGCCGAGGATCAACCAAGCGTAGTAGGGATAGAACCGGTTCCCGCTCAGGATGTTCGCGAGGAGCGTCGCGGCGCCTTCCGCGCTGACCGGGCCGTTGCGCCGGAGTCGATAGAGCGAGACCTCGGCTTTGAGATACCGCGCGAGCACCTGGGCGTCGCCGACCATTCCGGCGATCGTGATCCCGATGTTCTGGTCGACCTTGAACAGCTTGACGGTCTGCTTGTTCGCGATCATCGTACCGGCGGTCGCCCGGCGTTCGGTCGCGAGGACGACGCCGTCTTTGAGTACGAGTCCCATCGTGGTCGTGCCCTTCAGCAGGCGCTCTTCGTCGGCGGCGCTCACGGGGTGCTGCATCATCGTCGGACCTCCGAAGTTCTGTGGGCGGAGCACGGACTAGGGCTCGCTATATAACGGCTCACCGGGCGATTACTTCCGGGTCACCGAGGAACCTCCGGCGAGGTGGTGACTGCCCTTCCCGCTCTCGACGCGCGTCCCGACGGGAGGTTGGGCACGCCACCCATTAAGAACTTTCACGCCTCGGGCCCCGCAGCGATGCAACGGCACGAGGTCGTCGTGGTCGGCGCGGGGCTCGCCGGTCAGCGAGCGGCGCTGGCGGCGATCCAGGCCGGAAAGGACGTCGCGATTCTGTCGAAGTTGCATCCGCTCCGGTCCCACTCGGGCGCTGCCCAAGGCGGGATCAATGCCGCCCTCGGAAAGGAGGACTCGGTCGAGACCCACATCTACGACACGGTGAAGGGTTCCGACTATCTCGGAGACCAAGACGCGATCGAGTTCTTCTGTACCGAGGCCGGGCCGACCGTCGTCGAGATGGAGCACTTCGGCACGATCTTCAGCCGCGGCGAGGACGGGTCGTTGGCCCGACGCGCGTTCGGGGGCGCCGGGTTCCCCCGGACGATCTACGCGGCCGACCGGACGGGGCTCGCGCTCCTGCAGGGGTTGTGGGAGCGACTTGGGACCGAACGGTTCACGCTCTACGAGGAGTGGGACCTGACCAACCTGGTCGTCCGCGACGGACAGGTCCAGGGGGTCGTCGCGTTCGATCGGAAGCGAGGGGATTTCGAGCAGATCGCCGCGCGTAGCGTCGTGCTGGCGACCGGCCCCTTCGGCCGTCTCTACGGACGGACGACCAACGCCCACAGCTGCACGGGGGACGGGATCGCGGTCGCGTACAACGCCGGCGCGTTCCTGAAGGACATGGAGTTCGTCCAGTTCCATCCGACCGTGCTGCTCGAGTCCGGGATCCTCATCACGGAGGGCGCTCGCGGAGAGGGAGGGATCCTCAAGAACTCCCTCGGCGAGCGGTTCATGAGCCGGTACGCCCCGCACGTCCTCGACCTCGCCTCGCGCGACGTCGTCTCTCGAGCGATCGTCACGGAGGTCGCGGAGGGTCGCGGGTTCCCGGGTCCGTACGGCGCGTACGTCCACCTCGAACTGATGCATCTCGGTCGGGACAAGGTCGAGAGCCGGCTCCAGGAGATCGTCGATTACTCCCGCAACTTCGCCGCCATCGACCCGATCACCGAACCGATCCCGGTCTACCCCGGCCAGCACTACATGATGGGCGGCATCGGGACGAACATCCGAGGGGAAACGAACATCCGCGGACTGTTCGCCGCAGGCGAGGCGGCGTGCGTATCGATCCATGGGGCGAACCGCCTCGGGGGGAACTCCCTGCTCGAGACGCTGGTGTTCGGGAAACAGGCCGGGATCGCTGCCGCAGCGTATGCCGACACCGCACCGCGACCGGAGATGGTGCCCGCCGACCTCGACTCCGCGGTAGCTCCTCTGCGGGCCTGGTCGAGTCGAGCCGACGGAGAGGACCCTTCGACCCTGCGTACCGAGATGCAGCAAACCATGGAGCGGTATGTGGGGATTTATCGGAACGAGGCCGATCTCCTCGAGGGATTGCAACGGATCCGCGCGATCAAAGCGCGCTTCGCCAACGTGCACGTCGTCGACCGGTCGACCGTGTACAACCTCAACCTCACGGACGCGCTCGAGACCGGCCACATGCTGGAGCTCGCGGAAGCTGTGGTCGTGGGAGCGTACGCCCGGACCGAGAGTCGGGGCGCCCACGCCCGCACCGACTATCCGAAGCGCGACGACGCCCGCTGGATGCGCCACACGATGGCGCAGAAGACGCCCCAGGGCCCGAGCCTCTCGTATACTCCGGTCACCTTCACTCGCTTCGAACCGAAGGAGCGGGTTTACTAATGGAGGAGAAGACCGTCACGGCGGCGTTCGACGTCTACCGGTTCAACCCCGCCACGGACCCGTCCCCCCGGTATCAGCGGTATACGCTCGAGCTGGCCCCGCACACCCCCATCCTGACGGCATTACTCCGGATCCGTTCCGAGCTCGACCCGTCGCTCACGTTGCGGTACTCGTGTCGGAGCGCGATCTGTGGTTCGTGCGCGATGCAGGTGAACTCCAAGAGCCGGCTCGCGTGTGAAACGCAGGTCGGCCCCGAGCTCGAGCGCCACGGCCGCATCGTTGTCGAACCCATGCGCAACCAATCGGTCCTGCGGGACCTCGTCGTGGACCAGGAACCATTCTGGCGGCACTACGACGCGATCGAACCCCACCTGATCCTCGACCCGCGGCACCCGATGCCGGAGGGGAAGGAGAACCCGATGACCCCGGAACAGGTCGAGCGATTCAAGGAGACCCCTCGGTGCATTGCGTGCGCCGCGTGCTTCTCCGCGTGCCCGGCTGTCGAGGCCGATCCGGGATTCCCGGGTCCGATGGCGCTCGCGAAGCTGTACCGTTTCGTCGTCGACCCCCGAGACACGGCGCATCAGGACCGACTCCTCGCGATCCAGCCCGGGGGATTGTGGACCTGTCTCCGATGTCACCTCTGCACGGAAGCCTGCCCGAAGGACGTTCGACCCTCGGAGCGGATCCGCGACCTGAAGGAGATGGCGATACGGGCCCAGGGCGCGACCGAGAACGGCTCCCGCCATGCGGTCGGGTTCAAGGAGAACATCCGGGAGCGGGGCGTGCTCAGCGAAGCGAAGCTGGTGCGCCAGACGTCGGGAGTCGCGGGCATGGTCGGACAGCTCGGACAGGGTGTTCGGATCTACCGGAAGAAGCCCGAGATCCTGAAGTCGCCGCGGAAGATCGAAGGCCTCGACGAGGTACGGAAGATCTACGAGTCGCTCGACCAGCACGAGGAGAACCCGCCGTGAAGCTCGCGTACTACCCCGGGTGCGTCGCCCAGGAGTCGGGCAAAGAACTCGACATGGCCACGCGCTGGGTCGCCCGAGCGCTCGAGATCGAGCTCGTGGAGTTCCCGAACTTCTCCTGTTGTGGGTCGGGGTTTATCGATGAGGCGAACGAGGTGCTGAACGTCGCGCTCAACGCGCGCAACCTCGCGATCGCCGAGCGCGCCGGCCTCGACCTCCTCACGATCTGCTCCACGTGCCAAGGGATGCTCTCGCTGGCCAACCTTCGCATGAACGACCCGAAGGTCCGGGCACGGGTCGACGGCGCGTTGAAACCCCTCGGGATCGAGTATCGAGGCACCACGAAGGTGAAGCATCTCCTCGAGGTGCTCGTCCGGGACATCGGGCTCCCCGCGATCAAGGCGAAGGTTCGTCGACCGTTGGCCGGTCTCAAGGTCGGCGCGTTCTACGGATGTCATTTGCTCCGACCGGCCGACGAGCTGAACTCGGAGAGTGCGGAAGAGCCGCATTCGTTCGAAGACCTGCTCAACGTCCTAGGGGCGACCCCGGTCGACTATCGGGGCCGGGTCATGTGTTGCGGCTTCCCGATCCAGTTCGTCAAGCCCGACGTCGCGAGCCGGATCGCCGGACGTCAGATCGACGACGCGAAGGCCCACGGAGCCGACGCGATGGCGACCCCGTGCCCGCTCTGCCACATCTCCCTCGACGCGTACCAGAATCAGGCCGCGAGGGCCGTCGGCCACTCCCTCGACATGCCGGTCTTCCATCTGCCGCAAGTGGTCGGACTTGCGCTCGGGGCAACACCGGAAGAGCTGGGACTCTCGCGCCACCTGGTGCCGACGGACGCGGCACTGGGCCGGATCGGGTCGAGCGCCCCCGCCTGAACGGACGCATCCCGAGGTTCGCGCCGAATCTTCTCCGTCGGGACCCGCCGTCGCAGGCGGCGGCCTCGCGCCGTCCATCGGATTGAAGAAGACCCGAAGGTACCCCCGTCGGAATGGCCGGCGACGAGGAGCTCCCCGCCGCGCCGCTCGCGCACCGGCAAGCCCACCGGGGGGTTCGGGGGGTCTCGGGGGACGACCTCGACCGAATCCTCGCGCTGAGCGACGGGGTGTTCGCCTTCGCGATGACGCTCCTGGCCCTCTCCCTGGTCGTGCCGGTGGTCGGAGGATCGACGAACCACCAGGTGTCGGGGAACCTGCTCAACGCCCTCGGCCAGGACTGGAACCGGTTCCTCGGCTACACCTTCGCGTTCGTGATGATCGCCGTCTGGTGGGTCGCCCACAACCGCACGTTCCAGTACATCGCGCATTACGATGCGACCCTGGTCTGGGTCAACATGGCGATTCTCCTCCAGATCGCCATCATGCCGTTCGTTCTCAGCGTGTACGGTAACTACAGCGATACGCAGACCGCGGTCGACCTGTTCGCCGGTATTCAGGTGACCCTCGGGATCTCGGTGACCGGCCTCTGGGATTATGCGCGTCGGGCCCGGCTCATCAAGACCGGGGTCCCGATCGAGCTGACGCGGTACTTCAGCCGGCGGGGGTGGTTCACCTCGGCGATCTTCCTCACGTCGATCGGCATCTCGTTCGTCAGCATCACGGGCGCCGAACTCTCCTGGATCGCGGTGTTCGTTGTCACGCGGTTCCTCGACCGCTATCCGGGCTGACCGGTCGAGCGGCGCGGCGACGGGTCGAGGATCCGCGCGCCGTCTCCCTTGGTCACGTAGACGTGGAGCCGGTCGCAGGTCCCACGGAAGAACTCCCGCCCGTTAGCGCCGAACCGAGCGCGGAGCCGCTCGGCGATCTCGGAATCGCTGAGGTCGGGTTCGACCTGCGGCGTGAACATGCAGCGGAAGACCAGGAACCGCTTCCCCTCGATGTCGATCCGTTCGGTTTCGGGGGCGCCGCAGAACGGACAGTCGAGCACGAACGTCTCGAGTCCGGGGAGGGGCTAATCGTTGGCGGTCCCCGAGCGGCGGTACGTGCTCACGGAGACTGCGGTGGGGGACCGGCCGACGGCGGGGCCGTCGGAGGCGCTCGCCTCCGGCGGAGGACGACGACGATCAGCACGATCACCAAGGCCACCCCGACCACGATGAGGATCCAGAGCCAAAGGGACGACATCGAATTCGTCGGGGGGCTCGTCGCGGGGGGGGCGGCCACGACGTCGAGCGCGGTCACGGCGGAGGTGCGGTCGGAGGCGGCATCCGTGACGTTCACGACGATCACGAACACCCCGGCCGCCTTCGGAGTGCAGGAGATCGCGCTCGCGTTCTGGCTCGAGCACCCGGGCGGCAGGTCGGAGTACGCGTAGGTGTAGGGCCCGGTTCCGCCCGTCGCGGTGGTCGTGACCTCCGTGCTCTGGTTGACGTCGAGAATCCCCGGGTTCGCCGAGAGCGTAGCCTGGATCGGCGCCGGAGAGGCGGTCTTCAAGCTGAGCGCCCAACTTTCCATGTTGGGGCCGGACGCGTCGACCTCGTAGAACAGCAGGACGTAGTTGTCGGTGGGGTCGTACGCGACCTGACCCCACGGGTTGGTCGGATTGGGCGGGCTGCTCGTGACGTTGAACTGCGACCACGCCCCTCCCGAGAACAGCCAGGTCGAGTAGTAGTCCGCCGACTCGGTGTTCCCGCCATAAACCGTCACTTTACCGGCTGCGGAGTCGTACGCGATCCCCGGGCCGACGCGGGCCCCCGGGTGGTTGCCGGGGGCGATCGGGGTCCAGGTGCTGCCGGAGAAGGTCCACGTGTCGTTCCAGCTCTGCGCGCCGTTCCCTCCGAACATCACCATCTCCGAGTCCGCCGCGTCGTAGACCATCTCCTGGTCGTCCCGCGCCGGGGGACTGACGGTCGGGAGCAACTGGGTCCAGACGCCGCCCCGGAACGACCACGTCGCGTTCGTGTAGACGAATCCCTGCGCGTCACCGCCGAACAGGAGTACCGAAGAGGTCGACGCGTCGTACGCCATCGAACCCCAGAAAACTCCCGGAGGCGAGTGGGTCGGGGTCACGTTCGTCCATCCTCCCCCGGTCCAAACCCAGGTGTCGTTGAGGAACTGACCGTGCGCGCTCATCCCTCCGAACAGGACGACCTCCTGGTCCGCGGGGTCGTCCGCGAGGCCCATACCGAACCGGGGCGACGGGGCCACGCTCGTGGTCGCGTTCGTCCACTTTCCGTCGAGGAAAGTCCAGGTGTCGTTGTAGTAGACGTAGTGCCCGAGCGTCTCATTGAGATACTCTCCCCCGAACAAGAGGGCGTATCCCGCGGTCGAATCCCAGGCCATCGAGCCGGAGATACGGGGCGGAGGGCTCGCCGACTCCGGGATGTTGAGGTTGGTCCAGGTCGGCTGGACGGTAGAGGGCACCAGGGAAACCGGGTCGGTACTTACCGTGGAACCAGAGGCCAACGCACCTTGGGTCGGCGCGAGCGATGCGAATGACCCAAGAACGAGTGCGACGGTCACCATCGTAACGACCGCGACGATGCCCCCGAGCCGGGTGGGAATCGACATCCTCTCCACTATGGGTGTGGAAGCGCCTCCTACTTAGAATTGCCCCGCGCGCGGGGCGGCGGCCCATTTCAGTCGATGTAGCCGAGGGATCGGAGGCGCTCCTTGAGCGCCTTCTCGTCCTCCTCGCTGAACGGGGTTTCGGCGGGTCGCTCGAGCAGCCGCGCGAGCACGAACGTCACGAACGCGTCGACCGACCCGAACGACGAGCCCGCGATCCGTTCCTCCACGTCGCGCGCGACCTCTTCCGGAAGCCGCACCACGCGCTGGCCGTTCCCCGGTACGGAGGCGTCGGTCATCGTCGTCCGCAGGGAGGGGAAGGATAGATAGGGTCTTCGCGACCGGCCGCCGGCCTCTACTCCCACTCGATCGTGGCGGGCGGCTTGTCGGTGACGTCGTACAGGACGCGAACCACCTCGCCGGTCAGCTCGCGCGTGATCCGTTCCGCGATCGTCTTCCAGACGACGCGGGGCACCTCCATCGCCGTGGCGGTCATGGCGTCGATCGACTCGACGATCCGCACGCTGACCGCTTCACCGTACACCCGGTTATCTCCCGTGACGCCGACCGTGCGGGTCGGCAGCAAGACCGCGAAGTACTGCCACGGTCGCCCGAGCGTACCGGCCGCCACTGCGCGCTCGACCTCCTCCTCGACGATCGCGTTGGCGACGCGGGCTCGTCGCACGCGTTCGGGGGTCACCACTCCGTTGACCCTCACGGCGAGCCCCGGTCCGGGGAACGGCTGGCGGTCGGCGGCCGGGATCCCGAGGTGGCGCGCGACGGCGCGCACCTCGTCCTTGTAGAGGTCCCGGAGCGGCTCCACCAGAACGAGCCGGCTGTCGGCCGGTACTCCGCCCACGTTGTGATGGGTCTTGATCGTGTCCCGGAGCGCCCCCCCGCTCTCGATCCAGTCGGGCGCAATCGTCCCCTGGACGAGGCGGTCGGTCCCGAACCGCTCCGCCTCCCCCTCGAACAGCCGGATGAAGGCCGCGCCGATCCGACGGCGCTTCTCCTCCGGCTCCGTCACGTCGCCGAGCGCACCAAAGAAACGCTCGGCGGCCGAGACGACCTCGAACCGGAGACCGCTCGACCGGAAGAACTCGGAAACGTGATCAACCTCCCCGGCCCGCAGAAGCCCCGTGTCGACGAAGATCGCCCGGGCGCGCTCCCCCACCGCCTTCTCCACCAGGAGGGCCGCGGCCGTCGAATCGATCCCGCCCGAGGCGGCGATGATCGCCCGCCCGGGAACCTGCTCCCGGATCCGTCGGACCGCCTCCTCGACGAAGGCGGCCGGGTCGTTCACGCCACGCCCCCGGGGGTGGCCGACGGCTCCTCCCTCCACTTCTCTCTGTACTTCTCGAGCGCCGCCACGAGCTCGGGAAATTTGAGGGCCAGGATCGCGGTCGCGAGGAGCGCCGCGTTCTCCGCCGCGTCGAGACCGACCGCGGCGACCGGGATCCCCGGCGGCATCTGGACCACCGAGAGGAGGGAGTCGAGACCGAGTCCGCGATGGAGCGGCACCCCGATCACCGGTTTCAGGGTCCGCGCCGCGACGACCCCCGGAAGGGCCGCCGAGAGACCGGCCATCGCGACGAACACGTCAGTCGCCGGGTCGCGGACGAGTCGGTCCACCTTGTCGGGGTTCCGATGGGCCGACGCGACGTGGACCTCGCAGGTCACCCCGAACTCGACGAGGCGCGAGCGCACCTTCTCCGCGACCTCGAGGTCGGACTTGCTGCCGACCAGGACGGTGACCTTCACGACTCGACCGAGCGACGGCGAGACAAATAGTTTGGCCGCTTGCCCGGCCCCGTGAGCCTACGACTCCACCGGGGCGGGAAGTTCCGGCGCTGGCTCGGCGCCCGCCTCGGAGGGGATTTCGAGCTCGGGGACCGGGTCTGGCGTCGTGCGCTCCACATGATCGGGGCGGTGGTGCTCGTGTACTACGCGCTCCCGACGAATTTTTTCGTGGTCGCACCGAAGGCGTATATTCTCCTCGCGGCGCTCGCGGCGGTGCTCGTGGTCGAGGGGCTCCGCCACGCGGTCGGCCTCGAGCTGCCGACGATCCGCCCGTACGAGAAGGGCCGGATCGGGAGTTTCGCGATCTTCGGGGTCGCGATCGTGGCCGCGATCCTGATCTTCCCGGTCCCGATCGCGTCCGCGGTGATCCTCGGAACCGCGATCGTCGACCCGCTCGCCGGAGAACTCCGGGCGAACGTGCGGTTCCGGCGCATCGACGCACTCGCTCCGTTCGCGTTGTACGCCGGGCTCGCGTTCATCGGCCTCGCGGTCCTCGGGCGATGGGCACCGCTCCCATCGGTACCGCTCGCGGTCATCGCGGCGGCGATCGCCGTTGCGGTGGAGCGCCCGAAGGTCTGGTGGATCGACGACGACCTCGCGATGACGCTCGTCCCCGCGGTCGCGCTCTATCTGATCGCGATCGTGGCGCTCGGGTTCCCCACGTAACGGGGTTCAAACGACCGGTGTCAGGGTCGCGTGCGGGGCACCCTTCTCCGGGTCCGGACTGATCGCGTAGATCGTCGTCCGGGGCCGGATCCCGTAGATGCACGGAGCGTTGTCGACGTTGATGATCCGGAAGTACGTGTCCATCATGTTGAGGATCTCGCTGGAGACGAGCAGCCCGGGTTTCAGAAGCCCGATCCCGAGGTTGCCGACGTGCTTCGTGCGCGACACGCCCTGGAAGTACATCCGGATCGCGACCTGGTCGCCCATGAGGCTCTCGAAGGTGTCGAACGCCGTGTACTCGATGAACGGTTTCCGGTCCGGCCCCGCGACCGCCTTCTCGGCCGTCACCATCGCGCGCATCGCCTCGTCTCGGCCGAAGCGGGCCATCGGCAGGATGTACGGGTCCTCGGTCTCGTTCGCGGTGTAGTCCGGGATCCGCACCCGCGTGTCGAACTGGTTGGTGGGGACGTGACGGACGAGGGTCTCGCGCAGCTTCTCGGGGGACTCCCCCGCGGCGAGGACCGCGATGATCCCGCGCCCCTGCGCGAGGAAGTTCAGGAACGTCGGGGTGAACAGCATGTAGTAGTCGTCGATCCCGACGTTCACGTCGACCTCGAACGCGTTGAAGCTCCCCCGTCGGAACCCTCCGCCGAGCAGCTGGTCGAAGTCGGGGATGCCGGTGGAATAGTGTCGTTCCGGGTCCGTGAGCGGCTTCCACGCGCCGGAGGTCGACCCGGCCGGCGGGGTCGGGGTGATCCCGAGCGCCTCGAACCGTCCGCCGTTGAGGGTCACGGCGTAGCGCGCCCGACTGATGTTCGTCGCGCGCAGCTTCTCGAGGCGGAGGTGGCGAACCCGGCGCTCGTCGAGCTCCTCGCGTTGGATCGAGATCAGTCCGTCGACCAGGTACTCGATCCCGCCCGCCTCGGGCTTCTCGAGGATCATGACGACGTCGGTGCTGGACCCTTCGACCAGGTCCTTCTGGAGCGCCATCACGAACTCTTCCATCTCGAGTCCATACTTGTGGGTCACGCCCTCGAGGGAGTCGATGACGAGCAGGGCCTTTTCCGGAAGGGCCTTTTCGATCCGGTTGTAGACGTTCTCCACCTCGGGCATCGGGCTCCGCTTGAGCAACGCCTGGAGGTGCGCCCGGTCGACCCGGGTCGGAGGTCCGTGCTCCTGGCCAAACGTGCCGAGCATCTCCTTGCCGGCGCGGACCTTGCGTTGCTCGGTCTCGGGGAGCTCGGGTTCCCGGCTCTTCCCGCTCGCCTGGATCGCGTCCAGGAACAGCTTCGCCGCGTCGAGGACGCGGGTCCGCATTTCGGTCGCCTTCAACCACGGGAACTGTCGGTAGAGCGCTTCGTCTCCGACTCGGGTGGAGAGATAGTAGGAACGCTTGGGTTGACCGACCCGTTCGAGCAGTTCGAGCCCGAAGGTGGTCTTTCCCGAGCCCGCACCACCCTTCACGATAAGCGAGCGGCCCCCCTTCCCGCTCAGGAATGCGATGACTTCCGGGGGGACTCCTCCGACCGTGCTTCCTTCGTCTGCAGTCATGTTCGACCGGTGCGGACGACCCGTGCACCGGGTCCCGGTACCCGGCGCACGGCTCCGTGCCGCGATGTCGTCATGGACGTGATAGGAAAGTAAAGCTTTGCGTTGGATAACACCGGCCGGAACGGCTCACGACGAGGCCGTTTGTCGAGCGGTTTCCACGGCCTTGCGGAGGGCGGCGGCCAGTGGCGCGCCGGGCTCACCGACGGCGGTGGCGGAGGCCGGGTTCCCGCCGCCCTTCCCCCCAAACTCTGCGGACACGGCCCGAATGACCTCGTTCGCGGGGACTCGGGAGGACGTCGACCCGACGAACAACGTCCCCTGTCCCTCCCGTTCGCTGGCGAGGATCGCGACCCGGCCCGGAGCTTTCGTGAGCCGCCGGGAGAGCTCCATTAGGTCCGCCCGGTCGAGGTCGAACGAGCCGGAGACGATCGAGGTCTCCCCAATAGTCAGAGTGGTTGAAGGGTCGGCCAGCAGTCGAGCGGCCGTTACCCCGAGATCCTCCCAGCGCCGTTCCCGGTCCCGCTTCCGAGATTCCTCGACCTCCCCCAACAGTCGGTCGACGCCGTCGGGCAGCTGCGCCACCGGCACTCCCAACCGTCGTGCCGTTTCCTTGAGGATCCCCTCGTGCTCCTCCCGAAGGTCGAGCGCGCGATCCCCGCTCGCATACGTGAGTCGGATGACCCCATCCTGGATCCGATCGACGTCCAGGAGGGCGATCGCCCCGACCTCGCTGGTGTGGGTGCAGTGGGTCCCCCCGCACGCTTCGACATCGAACCCCTCGACCTCGACGATGCGGAGCTCCCGCCCGGGGACGGCACCGCCCTGGTACAGGGAGAACCCGAACCGACGTTCCGCTTCGTTGCGCCCCTCGAAGTAGCTCTTCACCGGCCGGTCCTCTCGCACGATCTCGTTCACTCGGCGTTCGACCTTGCGCAGCTCGTCCCGCGACAGCGGCTTGTAGTGAGTGAAGTCGATCCGCGCCGCTTCCGTGCCCTTGTAGGCTCCGGCCTGCCACACATGAGGGCCGAGCACCTCGCGCAGCGCCCCGTTGAGCAGATGCGTCGCGGTGTGATGTTGCATCAACTGCACGCGCCGGGGCCGGTCCACGCGACCGTGCACCCGCTCCCCGATTTGGAACGGCGAGGGACGTTCGAGGTGGTGGAGGACCCACGGTCCCCGCCGGGCGACGTCGACGACCTCGAGGTCCCCCAGGTGTCCCCGGTCCGTGACCTGTCCGCCGCCGGTCGGATAGAAGTAGGTCCGGTCCAGGACGACGAAGTCCCCTCCGGACCAGAGCACGTGGGCCTCGAACGCGAGGGTGTACGGGTCGAGGTAGTAGAGTACCTCCGTGGGCGGTGTCTCGGTCGGCACCTCCGGTAGCCCTTCGACCCGCTCCGCGTAGTCGGTGGTCGGGGTCTCGTTCTCATGCCGGGAGGCGACCCGGGCATAGAAATCCTCGGGGATCGCGGGCGGTTCCTTAAGCTCCTCGACCGCGAGATCGGGGGGAATGCCGAGAGAATCGTACCACCCAATGAGGTCGTCCTCGGTCACGCGGCCGCCGGTCGCCCGAACCCGCTCCTCGGTGCGGCGAATGGTCCCCCGAGCGCGCTCGATCGACCCCGCGAATCGTTCGACCTCGGCCGTGACGACCCGATGCAGGTCGTCCCGGTGAGCGCCGACCTCGGGATAATGGGGAGCGATCTCGCGAGCCGAGCGATCCAGGATCGCAAGGAGGTCGGGAGCTTCGGTGGTCCGTTGGAGGATCCGGATCGATCGCCGGAGGAGGAGGCGGGCGAAGTACCCCTCCTTGCTGTTCGACGGCACCACCCCGTCCGTGAGGAGGAAGTTGAGGGCGCGGGCGTGGTCGATCAAGATCGCGGCTTCTCGGGCGGGAAAGGTCCGACGCAACTCCTCGTACTCCCGGCCGAAGACGGACTCGTAGGCCGTCTTCGTGCCCTGGCTCATCCAGACGAACCGCTCGAGGCCGTAGCCGGTGTCGACGACCGTGAGCGGCATGGGTCGAACCGAGGCCCCGTCCCGCACGTACTCCATAAACACGAGCGTCCCGAGCTCCAGCCCGAGAAGCCCCACGCTGAGCGAGGGGCCGAGGTTGCCGCCGCCTTCCCAAACCTCCTCCTTGTACGTGATCGCCTTCGGGTCGGCTCCGAGCTCTTCCGTCAGGAGCCCGTGGCAGAGCTCGACCGTCCGGTCCTTGAAGTAGACCTCGTGGTCCGGCCGGTTGAACGCGTGGTGGGCCATCATCTCGAAGAGGGTGAAGTGCCGGCCACTCCGGCCGACCTCCTCGAGGTCGATGAACCGGAGCACGGGCTGGGAGATGACGAGCGGGTTCGCGGGCGGAGGTATCGCCCCGCTCGTGACCCACGGTTGGAAGTCGTAGATCGACGCCTGGGTGAAGAATACGTCGTTGCGCCACCGAGCCACCGTCGGATACCTCCGCACGCGAGTGTGGCCCCTCTGCTCAAAGAAGCCCAGGAACGCCTCGCGCATCGGTCCGGGCTCGTAGGTCCGGTTGAAGCCGGGGTGACCGACGAATCCGTACTCCCGGCACGGCGCTTCCTGGCATCGGTCGTGGTCGCCGAGCGTCCAGAATGCGGACCCGCAGACGGCGCACGCGCGTCGTTGGAACCCCGCCCGGTGGAAGTACGGCAGGTCGTACTCGGCGGCGTCCATGACGGCCGGTCGAGGTCCCCCGGTCCTTAAACCGTTTGGGCGAATTTGGGCGACGACGGCGCGCGCTCTATCGCGGAACGTCCGAACCGAATTCGATCGGTCGGGCCACGGACGACTGTGGCGACGGTCACCGGCTCAGCGGCGTCGCGTTCGTTTCGCTCCTCTTCGGTTCGGTCGGCGCGGTCCGGTCACGCGACGTCGCTCTAGCGTCCTTGGCGTTAGCGAACCTCGTGATGCTGCTCGACCTTGCGGCCCTCTCCCCGACCGGACGAGCCGCCGCGGGCGGTCGGCCAGCCGCGGCGGAGCTCGACCCTCGCTGAGCGCGCGGCCGGTCGTGCAGAGGCGCACGATCGGGCACTCCGGGCATCGGGGCCGATTCGGTCGGCAGAGATTCTGTCCGTGCTGCACGAGCAGCGGGTTCAGCGGGATCCAATACTCGCGCGGCAGGACCTCGCGGAGGCGTTGCTCGGTCTCTTCCGGGGAGCGGGTTCGAACGACCCCGAGACGGTTCGCGATCCGATGCACGTGCGTGTCGACGGGAATCGCCGGGATCCCGTAACCGAACACGAGGACGCAGTTCGCGGTCTTGGGACCGACGCCCGGTAGCGAGGTCAGTTCCTCGAAGGTCCGGGGAACCGTCCCGGAGAACCGGTCGAGGATCTCGGCCGCGCACTCGCGGATCGTCCGCGCCTTGGTGTGGTAGAACCCGGTCTCCCGGATCAGCGGCTCGAGGGTGCGGGGGGAGGCGCTCGCCAGGCCGACCGCGTCCGGGTACCGGGCGAACAGCCGGGCGCTGGCCGCGTCGGTCGCCTCGTCGCGGGTGCGCTGGGAGAGGATCGTCCCAATCAGGACCTGGAACGGGTTCTCGGCGTGGTCCCGGAGGTAGGGAGTTCGCCAGTCACCCGTGTGATAGAACGAGGAGAGGCGGTCCAGCACCGCCTCCCAATCGAACGCGGTCCCGTTCGTCACGGCGCTCGCCTCCGAGGGAGCGAAGCCGGTACCTCCCCGGGTCGTTCCGGGGCGGGGAGAGGACCAGTCCCCGGGTCGGAAAGGTCGGGCTCGTCGTTGCCTCCGTGCGCTTCGCGGAGGAGCTCTCCGATCAGGTAGTCGCTCCCGACGACCAGCGTGAAGCCGTCCGCGCCGGTGGCCGTTCGGGCGAGACGGAGACCTTCGACCGCGGAGGGGGCGAGCACGATCCGGGGAAACCGACCGATCGCCTGGGCCCGGAGCTCGCTCACCGGAGCTCCCCGCTCCGAACGGACCGGAACCAGGACGAGGGTTCGGGCGAGCGGAGCGAGGGCGTCGAGGATGCGGGCGACGTTCTTTCCTTTCAGTGAGCCGAACACGATGGCGTTCTCCGTCGCGTCGGCGAGCGGGAATATCTCCCCAAGACTCTGCGCCACGGCCCGGGCGCTCTCGGGAGTATGGGCGACGTCGTAGAACAGCTCCGGTCGTCGACCGACTCGCTCCAACCGTCCCGGCCACGCGACCTTCGCGAGTGCGGACCGTACGAGTCGGTCGTCCAAGGACCGCCCGGTCGCCTCTCCGAACCGAGCGGTCGCCGCAACCGCGAGCGCGGCGTTCCCGGGCTGGAACCGACCGAGCAGGGGCAGGGAGAGCCGCTCGACCGTGTGTCCCGGGAAGTGCACATCGAACGTTTGCCCTTCTTCGGAGAGTTCGCGGGCGGCCACCGTGATGTTGCCTCCGAGATGCCACAGCCGCACGCCGCGCTGGCGAGCCTCTGCGTCGACGACCGCACGGGCTTCGGGGGGGAGCTCTCCGACCACGCCCGTCATTCCGGCTCGCAAGATCCCGGACTTCTCGCGGGCGATCGCAGCGAGCGTGTCCCCGAGGAGGTCGGTGTGCTCGAGTTCGATGGTCGTGAGGACCCCGACCTTGCTGTCGAGCACGTTCGTCGCGTCCAGGCGGCCGCCGATCCCGACCTCGACCACGGCGGACTCGACCTCCGCCTCGGCAAACCAATCGAAGGCGAGCGCGGTCGTGACCTCAAAGAACGTCGGAGCGCGGTCGATCGCACCCGAGCGCTCGAGCTCGAGCGCGACCGCCTCGACCTTCGTGAGCCCCCGCACGACCTCGCGCGGTGTGATCCGACGGCCGTCCACGCGCAGTCGCTCTCGGTAGCTTTCGAGGTGCGGGGAGGTGTAGAGCCCCGTGCGCATCCCGTGGGCCGTGAGGATCGACTGCGCCATGACCGCGACCGATCCCTTCCCCTTGCTTCCCGTGACGTGGATCGACGGGAATCGGCGCTCGGGGTGGCCGAGTGCTTCGAGGAGCGCCGAGATCACCTCGAGCCCGGGCCGCACTCCAAATCGACGGCGCCGAAAGAGCGCGTCGAGCGTCGCGCGGTACGCCTCGCGGTCCGCGGAGGCGCTTTTTCGAGACGAAGAGGCGGGCATCAGTGTGGAGTGCGGAGGACAGAGCCCCCGTCAGTAGGTCGACCGTTCCCGGTAGCTCCCGAAGACTTCCTGGAACGCACGGACGATCTCGCCGAGGGTCGCGTCCGCCCGGAGGGCCTCCAGGACGGCGGGCATCGTGTTCTCATCCTCCGTCGCGGCGACAGCGCGGAGCCGGTCCAGCGCCCGCGAGTAGCGCGGAGCATTCCGGTGGGACCGTAGCGCCTTCAACCGAGCCGATTGCCGGCGGCGCGCCTCTTCCGAGATCTTGAGCCGCGGCACCTTGATCGGCGTATCGATCGTGTACGCGTTCACGCCGACGACCTTCTCGGTGCCGGCCTCGACTGCCCGCTGGTAGCGGAACGACGCCTCCTGGATCTCCCGCTGGAAGAACCCGCGTTCGATCGCCGGTACCACCCCTCCGAGCTCGTCGATCCGGTCGAAGTACTTCTGGGCCCCTTCCTCCATGGTGTCGGTCAGCCACTCGACGTAGTAGCTCCCGGCGAACGGGTCGACCGACTCCGTCACCCCGGACTCGAACGCGAGGATCTGTTGGGTCCTGAGCGCGATGCGGACCGCGTCCTCGCTCGGGAGCTGGAGGGCTTCGTCGTAGGAGTTGGTGTGGAGCGATTGGGTGCCCCCGAGCACCCCCGCGAGGGCCTGGACGGTGGTGCGGACGATGTTGAGCTCGGGTTGCTGTGCCGTGCAAGAGCAACCGGCCGTCTGGGTGTGGAATCTAAGCCAGAGTGATCGCTCCTTTCGGGCCCCGAACTCCTCCCGCATGACCCGAGCCCACAGTCGTCGTGCCGCCCGGAACTTCGCGATCTCCTCGAAGAAATCGTTGTGGGAGTTGAAGAAGAACGAGAGTCGGGGCGCGAACTCGTCGACGTCGAGCCCCCGTCGGACCGCCTCCGCGACGTAGGCCCTTCCGTCCGCCAAGGTGAACGCCAGCTCTTGGACCGCGGTCGAGCCGGCCTCACGGATGTGGTATCCCGAGATCGAGACCGGGTTCCATCGGGGCGTGTGTCGGGTCGCGTACTCGATCGTGTCCGTGACGAGTCGCAGCGCCGGTCGCGGCGGATACAGGAACTCCTTCTGCGCGATGTACTCTTTCAGGATGTCGTTCTGGGTCGTCCCGCCCAGTCGATCCTGGGGGACGCCGTTCGCCTCGCCGACGAGCAGGTACATTCCCCATACGATGTTCGCCGGTGCGTTGATCGTCATGCTCGTCGTGACGTCCGCGAGCGGGATCCCACGCAGGAGCCGACGCATGTCCGCGAGCGAACCGACGTTGACGCCGCACTTGCCGACCTCTCCGAGCGCCTCGGGATCGTCGGCGTCGATGCCGTAGAGCGTCGGGTCGTCGAACGCGATCGACAGCCCGGACTCTCCGTGCTTAAAGAGGTAGTGGAATCGTCGATTCGTGTCTTCCGGTGAGCCGAAGCCGGAGAACATCCGCATCGACCACACCCGGCCCCGGTACATCGTCGGGTGGATCCCGCGGGTGAAGGGAAGCTGTCCCGGGTACCCGATCGCGTCGAACGACGAACGGGGAGACCGTGGGGTGTAGACGCGAGCGACCGGGATTCCGCCCAACGTCGTGAACCGATCCTTTCGCTCCGGATTCTTCACCCGCGCCGGTCCCGCGACCTCCGTCTCCCATCGGCGCTCCCGTTCGGTGACGGGATCCGGCGACGGAGGACGGCCCGGTCGCGAGGCGGACGGAGTCGAAGTCGCCCGACCAGCGGACATCGCACGGAGAGAGTCGCGGACGGTGATAAGTCCGGGGGCGCTAACGGCGGGCCGGGCGGGAACGAGGGGCGGCGCGCGCCGGGGTCCGGAGCCCCACTAGGTCGCTTCGACCCCGACGGAACCACGGGACTCCGAGTGACTTCGCGAATCGCGGAAACGACGCTCCGGTCCAGACCGTGTTGTCGGCCAGTACGACCGCGCCCGGGGTCAGCTTCGGCCGGACGGTCGAGAGCTCGAAGGCGAGGTGGGTCGCGGTGTGCAGGTCGTCGTGAAGGAAGAGCCCGATCGACGGGAGCTCGTGGGTAAGCTTCGGAAGCACGTCCTGGCTGCGCCCGATCCGAAGGTCCCAGCGGCGGGCGAGCCGCTTCGGGACGGACCATCCGCTCGACCGGCCCGGCGGGATCGAGACGGCCGACTCGTTCCGCCCGAGCTTCGGCCCTCGTTGGAACGTCGGCCAGTCGATGGAATGCAGTCGGCCGTGACGGTTCTTCGCGAGGGCGAGCAGAAATTGCGCTGAAGAAACGCCGCTACTGACCCCCGCTTCCACCACGTGGTCAGGTCGGTCGAGGCGGACGAGCGCGTACAGCTCGAAGGGGGAGCGGATCTGTGCGTAGATCGAGCGACCGGCGGCCAGGTGGGCCGCGCGGATCTCTTTCTCCACGGGGACGAGGTCACCGGCCTCGGCCAGTACCTCCTCGATCTCGGCGGGTGAAGCGCCGGTGAGTCGGGAGAGCCACCGCCGGTTCGGACTCGCTCTTCGATCGCCGAGGGCGCGTCGGGCCCGATCGACCGGGGTGAGGTGGTCGGTCACGAGGTGACGGCCCCCGGGAAGGGATCCCGTTTCGGAACCAGGTGCGCCGCGCGGACCACGAGCCGGCTCGTCGAGCGGTCGACCATTCGCTCGGCCGAGTCGATCTCGATCCGGGATCGGAAGAACGGAGCGTCGACCACGAGCGTCTCGTACTCGCCCCCTTCCCCGGCGACGTTGGTTCGCCGAACGTCCGTGCTCCGTCGCTCCAATTCCTCCAGCAGGGAGAGGTCGAGGCGACGTCCGAGGAGTTCTTCGCCCAACGGCTCCGCCGCGAGGTGGACCAGGCGAATATCGAGCCCCGCCGCGATCTCCTCCCGCACGACGCGGCCCGGTTCTTTCCTCCAGAGCGGCGTGTAGACGGGCCGGTCGACCCGCCCCGCCACCTCGAGGAGTCGGCTCCATTGGTAGGAAGATGCGATCGCGCCGGCGACGACCCACCCGCGCTCGCCGGCGAGCGATCGCTCAAGCGACGCCAACTCGGGGGCCTCGTCCCGACCCGCCGCCGGGACCGACCGGTGCGATTTCCCCCAGGCGTCGGCTTGGTGCGCGACCATCTCGAGGTTGGGCGTATGGAACATCATCGACTCGGGGTTCTCCGGACGCACGACCACCAGCTCGTCGACCGTTCGTCCTTGGGTGTCGGCCAGATACGCCGCGTAGATAGAGTCCTTCCCCCCCGAGACGAGCGCCGTCACCGTCATGGAGGACCCTTACGGGAGACCGAGCCCGGAGCGCCACCGAACGTAGAGCGTACCCAGGTCGACCTCCGCGAGCGGCCGCGCATTCCAGAGGAACGACCCGCCGCGCGCGGTCACGACCCCCAAGCGAGCATGGGGAATCCGGACCAGGGTCCGCTCGAACGCCGACTCGCTCGCAGACGGCACCTCGATAACGAATCGGGAGGAGCCCTCCGCCGCTAAGGCCCGACCGGGCGAATCGAGTCCCACCGTCGCGAGGTCGACCGAAAACCCCAACCCTCCGCCGAAGGCCATTTCCGCTAGCGTCACGGCGAGACCGCCGTCCGAAATATCGTGCGCGGCGCTCACGGCACCTCCCCGCATTGCTCGGAGAAGTCGCTCCCCCGTCGTTCGGAGGGCGGTGGGGTCGGTGGGAGGGATGGAGAGGCCGTTCAGTCCCTGTTGCCGTGCCCAGAGTGACCCGCCGAGGTTTGGGTGCGAGCTCCCGACCAGGTACAGCCGGTTCCCCTCGGACTTGAGGTCGGAGGTGGTGGCGTGGTCCAAGTCGTCGACGATCCCGGTCGCCATCAGTACCGGGGTCGGGGGAATCCCCGCCCCGAGCCCGCCGTTGTAGAAGCTCACGTTCCCCGAGGGCACCGCGAAACCGAGAGCGCGCGCCGCCTCGGCAAGGCCCTGGGTCACCGCCGCGAAATCGCCCAGAACGCCGGCGTCCTCCGGGTTCCCGAAATTCAGGCAGTTCGTGAACGCGTCGGGTCGGGCTCCGACGGCGTACAGATTTCGCGCCGCCTCCTCGACCACCCACGCCGCGCCGACGCGCGGGTCCTCGCGACACGCCCACGGTTGGGCCGCCGTGGTCACGGCGAGCGCACGCCGACTCTCCGCCCGTGGTTGAAGGACGGCGGCGTCTCCGTGCGACGGGGAGTCGACCCGGCCGTGGAGTGGCTTGACGACGGTACGCCCTTGGACCTCGTGATCGTAGACCCGGAGCACCGGCTCCCGCGACACGGAATCGGGCGCGAGCACGAGCGACCGAACGAGTCCGGCAAGGTCGTCGCCCGGAACGTCGGGGGAGGAGCGGAGGCGCCGTCGGCGCCGGCGCGCCGGCCGGTGCGACGGAGCGGGAGCGACTCGAAAGCCGACGCGGAGGTGGGCGGCGGGTACTCCGTTCCACTCGATCGACTCGAACGGAGGAGCGGTGACTTCGCCGATCTCGCTGAGCGGCACGTCGAACCGTCGGAAGATCTCCGAGATCGCCGGCAGGTCCTTCGGGCGTACGTCGAGGACCATCCGCTCCTGCGACTCCGAGACCCAGACCTCCCAAGGAAGCAACCCTTCCTCCCGCAACGGGACCTTCGAGAGGTCGATCCGGGAGCCAAAACCGCCCGCGTGGACGAGCTCGCCGGCGGCCGAAGCGATCCCCCCGCCGCCCAGGTCCTTCAGACCCTGGACCAGTCCGCGGTCGAATGCCTCGATGCACGCGTGCATCAACGGTTCCTTCATGATCGGGTTGCCGAGCTGTACGGCGCTCCGCGACTCGGATTCGCTCCGGTCCGTCAACTCCCGAGAGGCGAAGGCAACCCCCCCGATGCCGTCACGACCGGTGAGCCCCCCGACCAGCACCAGCCGATCGCCCACGGCCCTCGCCCGGTTCGAACGAAGTCTCGCGCGGGGAAGGAACCCGACGCACCCGACGTTGACGAGCGGGTTCACGATGTACGCCGGGTCGAAGTAGATGCCGCCGGAGACGGTCGGAACCCCGACCCGGTTGCCGTAGTCTCGGATCCCCGCGATGACGCCCTCCGCGAGATACCGCGGGCTTTTCATCCCGGTCGGCACGTCTTTCTGGGGAAGGTCCAGGGGTCCGAAGAACAGGGGATCGCTGAGCGCGATCGGCTTCGCGCCGACCGCGAGCACATCGCGAAGTATGCCGCCGATCCCAGTAGCGGCCCCGCCGTACGGCTCGACCGCGGAGGGGTGGTTGTGCGACTCGATCCGGAGAGCGTAGGCGTAACCGTCCTCGAATTTCATGACGCCCGCATCGCCCGTCCCGAGCACGCGGCCGCGTGGGTGGAGGTTCGAGAACGCCTTCTTGAGATACGGTCGGGAGCTCTTGTAGCTGCAGTGCTCGCTCCAGCTTTGCGCCAAACCGGCCAACTCGACATCGGTGGGGTCTCGACCCTCGCGGCGGAAGTACGCCCGAATTCGCAAGAGCTCCGACGAGTCGAACCCGAGACCGCGAGTGCGTGACGTCCGTTCGAGTTGCGCTCCCGAAGCGTTGCGGATCGGGACCGAAGTGACTCCGCTCGCCCAGTTCTGGGGAGCGGCGGTTCGGGAGCGAGCCATGCGGTTATTCCGGGTGGGGGCGGATCGAGACACGGTGGATGACCGGATTCGCGAGCAACCGATCCACCGCCTCCTCCGCGCGCCGGTGCGCTTCGGTCGGGGTCACATCGACGAACTCGAGGTCGTAGATTCGCGCGGTCGCTACGTGCCGAACCCCCGCGATCCCGAGAAGTCCTAGGGATTTTTCGACGCTTTCTCCCTCCGCGTCCAGCACGCCCGGCTTGAGCTCGACGCGCACTTCAAGTCGCACGGATCGCGACGGAAGGTCCAACGACGTACCCTCGACCCGGGTCACCAAAACGGGCAGATAACGGTGAGCCCGAGCGAGGGCTACGACTACGCAAATCCTGGGGCCGTCCGACGTTTTCGCGGGCCGTTCGCGGACCTGGAAAGGGACGGGTTTCCGGGGCATTTAGGAAACCATTTATAGTGGGACTTTTTCGGTTCGCCGGACCGGTGGGGGCCGGGCCATCATGGAGGAGTTCATCTGCAGTGTCGAGTTCCTGCGCGGGCCCGCCGAACTGGTCGCGCGCGTGTCGAGCGAGGCGGGAGGGGTCCGGGAGTACCGGAGCCCGTCGTCGGGGTCTGTGATCGATCAGGTCATCAACGACCTCCAAGAGGAGTTCGAGTCCGCCCCAGTGGCGTAGAGTCGAACACGCGCGGGGCATTCGCTGTCAAGGGAAAGGATACCGTATCGAGGGGGGATCAGTACGCAGAAATCCACATCATCCAAGCCGCCGGTCAGCCGGGCCGTCGAGAGCGCCTTCACCAAGGTCTGGGGGGACGACCACGTCGTCGCCCTGATCGCCCTCAAGGTCGAGACCGCGGAGGCGGACACGGTCGCGAGCGAAGTCGCTCGGTTCACCGAGGTCGAAGACGTTTTTCTCGTCACGGGGGACACGGACATCTTTCTCAAAGTTCGATTCCCGCACTACGACGAATTGAAGGATTTCGTCCTTCACCGACTCCCGTCGGTGCGCGGCATTCGCGAGACGAAGACGCTGCTCGTCGTGACGGCCTATAAGGAAGGAGGGGAGCCGCGACAATCATGACGCCGGCGCCCCCCGCCGCCTCCGGCAGTAGTGCCGCGATCCCGCCGACCCCGTCGCTCGGACTTGACGCGCCGGCGCTCCAACGCGTCGTCGAATCGATCGCGGAGCTGGCCGACGACGCTTCGGTCCCGCGCAACATCCGGCGAGGGGCCCAGTCAGCGCGGGACGAGCTCTCCAAACCCCGAGTCGCCCTCGACGTCCGGATCGCGAGCGCGGTCTACGTTCTCGACGACCTCGCCAACGACCCAAACCTTCCCGTGCACGGGCGCACGGCGATCTGGTCGATCATCTCGAGCTTGGAGAGCCTTCAGTGAATTCGCTCAGGGATACGCTGAAATACGGCGACTTCGTCGCTCCGGCTCGGAACGGGATCGGGCCCGTAGCTCAGCTAGGTTGGTCGCGCGGAGCACCCGCCGGCCCTACAAAGAGCATCTGGCTTTTAACCAGTTGGTCGGGGGTTCGAACGAGCCGCCCCGCGGCGCGCGCGGAGTCGCTCCGAGCGTCCCCCCGGGCCCGTACCGTTCCCGGAGTGTATCCATGACCCCGAGTGCCGTCCGTCGCTCCAAGAAACGCCCGGTCGCGGGCGCCCCCGTCAAACCCGCCCGGCCGTTCGTCGCGCACCATCTCCTTCCGCGTCACGAGATCCTGAGCGAAGAGGAGACGAAGCAGGTCCTGGAAACGCTCGAGACCGTCGCCGAGCGACTTCCGAAGATCCTGGTCGGCGACCCGGGACTGCAGACCGACCCGAAGTTCGTCGCGGGGCGCGACGCCGGCGAGAATTTTGCCGGCCGGCTGGTTCGCATCCATCGGCCGAGCGCGACGGCGGGCGACGCGATCGCCTACCGGCTCATCGTGCCCTCGATCGGGGGGAGTTAACGAATCCATGCGAGAGATCGTAGACGCCTTCTTCCGAGAGCGGTCGATCGTCAACCACCACCTCGCGAGCTTCAACGATTTCCTCCCGACGGAGGACAACCCGAACTCGCGGATGCAGCGGATCGTGGACGAGGCCCGCGTGAGCGAGGACTCGACCGAACACGGAATGGTCCGCTTGGACGTCCAGAAAACGAAGAGCTCCATCCAGGTCCGCGTGGGCCGACGTCGCGATGCGCGCGGGTACGTGAGCCCATCGGCCGAGCCGACGATCCGCATCGGGAAGCCGTTCGTCAAGGAGCCGGTCGGCTCGAAGCCGACGCTCACTCCGATGGAGGCGCGGCTGCGGAACCTGACGTACCAAGCCCCGATCTATCTCGACGTGACCGTCGTGGAGAACGGCGTCGAACGGGCGAGCGAGACCGTCCACATCGGGGACCTTCCGATCATGGTCAAGAGCCGTCAGTGCAACTTATCGAAGTCGAACATCGAGGCGGACGGGCAGGTCGCGCTTTCGGACGACGAATACCGAGCGAAACTGGTGGAGTACGGCGAGGACCCGTTGGACCCGGGAGGGTACGCCATCATCGGCGGTACCGAGCGGGTCATCATCAGCCTCGAAGACCTCGCCCCGAACCGGATCTTCGCCGAGTTCAACGAACGGTACGGTACGCCGATCGAGAGCGCGAAGGTGTTCAGTCAGCGCGGTGGATACCGGTCGCTCACGGTCGTGGAGAAGAAGAAGGACGGAGTGCTTCAGGTATCGGTCCCGACGGCGAGCGGTCAGATCCCGCTCGTGATCTTGATGAAGGCCCTCGGGATGAAGAACGACGAGGAGATCTTCCAGGCGGTCCTCGGGGAGCTCCTGCCGCTGGACGAGCCGTTCGTCCAGACGATGAAGCACCTTCTCAACGTCAACCTCGAGGAGTGCGTCTCGAAGAAGCTGTATCCCCCCGAAGGGGTCCTCTCCACCGAGGACGCGCTCGTCTTCCTGGAGAAGAAGTTCGCCACCGGCCAGGCGAAGGAGTACCGCCAGCGGAAGGTGGACGGGATCCTCGACCGGTCCCTGCTGCCCCACCTCGGGGATACGAAGCACAACCGGCTCAAGAAGGCCCTCTACCTCGCGCGCATGGCCCGTACGGTCCTCGAACTTCACCTCAAGGTCCGCGGAGAGGACGACAAGGACCACTACGCGAACAAGCGCCTCAAGCTCGCCGGCGACCTGATGGAGGACCTGTTCCGCGTCGCGTTCTCGCTGCTGCTGAAGGACCTCAAGTACCAGCTCGAGCGCTCGTTCGCGCGGAAGAAGGACCTACGGATCGCGAGCGCGATCCGGCCGGACCTCCTCACTCAGCGACTCGTGCATGCCCTCGCGACCGGTAACTGGGTCGGCGGCCGGGCCGGCGTGAGCCAAGTGCTCGACCGGACCAGCCACATGTCCACGATCAGCCACTTGCGCCGGGTGACGAGCCCGCTCACCCGGAGCCAGCCGCACTTCGAGGCGCGCGACCTCCATCCGACGCAGTGGGGTCGCCTCTGTCCGAACGAGACGCCCGAAGGTCAGAACTGTGGGCTCGTCAAGAACTACGCGCTCTGCGTGGACGTCTCCGAGGGGACCGACGAGGAGGAGGTCACCTTGATCCTGCGCGACAACAACACCCGCGAGATCGGACCCGAGGTGTTCCAGGAAGCGGCCGCGCCCAAGGGAAAGCGCGCGGCGAGGGTCTACGTCAACGGGAACCTGATCGGCCTCCACTCGCAGCCGCTCGACCTGGTCCGTGACATCCGGGAGCGGCGCCGGACCCGCACGCTCTCCTCGACGCTCGAGGACAAGACCTACGAGATCAACGTCCGCTACGACGCGGAGATGAACGAGGTCATCGTCCACTGCGACGCCGGTCGGCTCCGCCGCCCGCTCGTCGTCGTCCGGAACGGAGTCCCCCGCGCGACCCGCACGGACCTGGACGAGCTCGCCCGCGGAACGCGGTCGTTCACCGACCTCATCCGGGAAGGGAAGATCGAGTGGCTCGATGCGGAGGAAGAGGAGGACTCGTTCATCGCTGTCGAGCCGTTCGTCCCCCCCGACCGGTGCCCCAAGTGCGAGCGCGCGCTGAGCCGCGGGGACATCCGCTGGGCCTCGATGGGCGACAAGCGTGACGAGGCGATGGTCGAATGCGGATACTGCCAGTCCGAATTCCCGACCGCGAGCCTCATCACCGACCGTCACACCCACCTCGAGATCGACCCGAACCTGATCCTGGGCGTCTGCACGGGGTTGATCCCGTATCCCGAGCACAACTCCGCTCCCCGGAACACGATGGGCTCGGGGATGGCGAAACAGGCGCTGGGAGTTGAGTCGGTCAACTACCGCCGGCGGCCCGACACCCGGGGTCACCTGCTCCACTACCCGCAGGCACCGCTGCTGCAGACGCAGACGATGCGCTACGTCCACTTCACCGAGCGGCCCGCGGGCCAGAACTTCGTCGTGGCGGTCCTCTCCTACGAGGGGTACAACATGCAAGATGCCCTCGTGTTTTCGAAGGGGGCGATCGACCGCGGGCTGGGTCGCTCGTCGTTCTTCCGGACGTACCGCGGCGAGGAACGGAAGTACCCCGGCGGGCAGGAGGACCGGTTCGAGATCCCCCGTCCGGACGTCGCGGGCGCTCGAGTGGATACCGCGTACCGGAACCTCGGCGAGGACGGCCTGATCTTTCCCGAGCTCGAGGTCAACGAGGGCGACGTGCTGGTCGGCAAAACGAGCCCGCCCCGATTCCTCGAGGAGAAAACGGATCTCCTCACCCCCCAGAAGCGGCGGGAGACGAGCGTCACGGTACGGTTCGGCGAGTCCGGCTGGGTCGACAACGTCATTCTGACCGAAGGCGAGAATATCTCGAAACTCGTCAAGGTGAAGGTCCGCAACCAGCGGGTCCCCGAGCTCGGCGACAAGTTCGCGAGCCGCCACGGTCAGAAGGGGGTCATCGGCCTGATCGTCCCCCAGGAGAACCTCCCGTTCACGCGCGACGGCGTGACCCCGGACCTGCTGATCAATCCCCACGCGATCCCGTCGCGAATGACCGTCGCCCACGTCCTCGAGATGCTCGGCGGGAAGGTCGGGGCGCTCGAGGGGAAGACGGTCGACGGCACGGCGTTCTCTGGCGCCCGGGAAGAGGCGCTCCGCGAGGGCCTCAAGTCGGTGGGCTTCCACCCGTCGGGGCGCGAGACCCTGTACGACGGGCTCACGGGACGACGGTTCGAGGCGGAGATCTTCGTCGGCGTGATCTACTACCAGAAGCTCCACCACATGGTCGCCGGCAAGATGCACATGCGCTCGCGCGGGCCGGTCCAGATCCTCACGCGTCAGCCGACCGAAGGGCGCTCGCGCCAGGGGGGTCTCCGATTCGGAGAGATGGAGCGGGACTGCCTGATTGGCCACGGCGTTGCGATGGTCATCAAGGACCGTCTGTTGGACGAGTCGGACGGCACGATCCAGTACGTCTGCGGTAATCCGGACTGCGGCCACATCGCGATCCCGGACTCGCGCGCGAATTCGTTGCGGTGCCCGAGCTGCGGCAACACCTCGTCCATCTATCCGGTCGAGATGAGCTACTCGTTCAAGCTGCTGCTCGAGGAACTGATCAGCCTGGGCGTGATCATGCGGCTCCAGCTCGCGGAGATGCGGTAGGAGGGAGCGATGACGACGCAGGGACTCTCGAAGCGCATCAAGGGCCTCCAGTTCGCGTTCCTCTCGCCGGACGAGATCCGGCGGATGAGCGGCGTGAAGATCATCACGGCCGACACCTACGACGACGACGGATATCCCATCGAGATGGGGCTGATGGACCTCCACCTCGGCGTGATCGAGCCGAACCTCCGGTGTCGTACCTGCGGCGGGCGAGTGAACGAGTGTCCCGGCCACTTCGGGATCATCGAGCTGGCCATGCCCGTGATCCACGTCGGCTACGCGAAGGAGATCAAACGGCTCCTCCACTCGACGTGCCGAGCGTGCGGCCGAATGTTGCCCGACGCCCCGAGCCCGCGGGCGGAAGCGATCGTCGACGACGACGCACCGGTGGCGCCGCGGACGCGGGAGCCGAAGGAAGACCGCTCGTGCCCACACTGCCACGAGATCCAGCAGCGGATCGTACTCGACAAGCCGACCACGTTCCGGGAAAACAGCCACAAGATCACCCCGAAGGAAGTCCGCGCCCGACTCGAGCGGATCCCCGACGACGACGTCCGAGCCCTGGGCCTGAACCCGAAGTTCGGTCGACCGGAGTGGATGGTGCTCACGGTCCTCCCCGTGCCGCCCGTCCAGGTGCGGCCCTCGATCACCCTCGAGAGCGGTGAGCGGAGCGAGGACGACCTGACGCACAAGCTCGTCGACGTGCTGCGGATCAACCAGCGGCTGCGCGAGAATCGCGACATGGGTGCCCCCCAGCTCGTCGTCGAGGACTTGTGGGAGCTCCTGCAGTACCACGTCACGACCTACTTCGACAACCAAACGAGCGGCATCCCGCCGGCCCGGCACCGGTCCGGCCGCCCGCTGAAGACCCTCGCCCAGCGTCTCAAGGGGAAGGACGGCCGATTCCGTTCGAACCTCTCGGGGAAGCGGGTCAACTTCTCGGCGCGTACGGTGATCAGCCCGGACCCGTTGCTCTCGATCAACGAGGTCGGGATCCCGGCGGAGGTCGCCCGGGGCCTGACGGTCCCGCTCGAGGTCACGCTCCACAACCAAGAGGTCGCGAAGGAGCTCGTCAAGCGCGGCCCCACCCCAGCCCCCGACGCCGACGCGCGCTACCGATGCGGCGTCAACTACCTCGTCCGCGAGGACGGCCAGCGGATCAAGGTCATGGAGAAGAACGCCGAAGCGTGCGCCGAACTGGTGACCCCCGGCTCGATCGTCGAGCGCCAGCTGATCGACGGGGACATCGTACTGTTCAACCGGCAACCCAGCCTCCACCGGATGAGCATGATGGCCCACTTCGTCCGGATCCTGCCGAACAAGACGTTCCGGTTCAACCTGTGCGATTGCCCTCCCTACAACGCGGACTTTGATGGCGACGAGATGAACCTCCACGTCCTCCAGAGCCAGGAGGCGAGGGCCGAAGCTAAGGTCCTGATGAAGGTCGAGGAGCACATCCTCTCGCCCCGCTACGGCGGACCGATCATCGGGATGCTCCACGACCACATCACCGCCGCTTTCCTGCTGACGTACCAGGACCCGTCGTATTCGCGCAGCGAGGTCACGTACCTGCTCTCGAAACTCAACTACCCCGTGCCCCCGCCCGCCGGGAAGGACAAGGACGGCGCCCCATTCTGGTCAGGGAAGCAACTGTTCTCGCTCACGCTCCCGAAGGACCTGACGCTCGAGTTCCGCTCGAACATCTGGGCCGGGTGCACCTGCTCGCCGTTGAGCTGCAAGCACGACGCGTGGGTCGTCATCGAGAACGGGGTCCTCAAGGCCGGTACGATCGACAAGAAGGCGATCGCCTACGAGAAGGGCGCCGTCCTGGACGCGATCGCCCGGAACGACGGGATGCCGCGCGCGCGTCAGTTCCTCGACGAGATGAGCCGCCTCGCGATCACTGCGATCGGGCTCAAGGGACTCTCCACCGGCATCGACGACGAAGACGTTCCCGAGGTCGCGCTGAAGGAGATCCTCGGGGCGCTGGACGGCGCGCGCGACCGGGTGAACGAGCTGGTCGAGCAGTACCGGAAGGGGAAGCTCGAACAGATGCCGGGGCGGTCGGTCGAGGAGACGCTCGAGGTGATGGTCCGGCGGGAGCTCGGTCAGGCGCGGGACAAGGCCGGGGAGATCGCGGGCCGATACCTCGGGCTCGAGAACCCGGCCGTGATCCTGGCGAAGTCCGGTGCCCGCGGTTCGATGCTCAACCTGACCCAGATGGCGGGCGCCGTCGGGCAGCAATCGGTGCGCGGCGAGCGGCTCATGCGAGGGTACTTCAACCGGACCCTCCCGCACTTCGAGCGGGGGGACCTCGGCTCGGGCGCGCGCGGCTTCGTCAGTTCGAGCTACAAACGCGGTCTCTCCCCCACGGAGTACTTCTTCCACTCGATGGGCGGCCGGGAATCACTGGTCGATACCGCGGTCCGAACGAGCCGGTCCGGCTACATGCAACGCCGACTCATCAACGCCCTCGAGGACCTGAAGGTCGCCGAGGACCGGACGGTCCGTAACACGGCCGGCACGATCATTGAGTTCGAGTACGGCGAGGACGGGATCGACCCGACCCGGTCGTATCAGGGCGCCGCGGTCTCCTTGGACGAGGTCGTCTCCCAGGTGCTCGGCCGCCGAGTCCGATCCTCCGACGAGCGGAAGCCGGAGGGCCTCGCGGGCGCGCCCCCCGTGACCGAGGAAGAGATGGACCTCCAGGCCGAGGCTCAGCTCGAAGAGGAAGAGACCGACGAAGAGGGCGAGGAATTCGGCACGCCCGAAGAGGGACCTGAGTTCGGGGGCGAATAGTCAACGATGGCCGAAGAGAAGAAGAGCGGGCCCCCGCGGGACACGATCCAGCGGATCCACGAGATCGCCCAGAAGGAAGGGGTCACGCTGCCGCCGCTCGTCGCAGAGGAACTCAAGACCAAGCTCCAGCACCTTCGGCTCGCCCCCGGGGATGCGATGAAGATCGTCCGTGAGGTCGTCCGCCGGTTCCGCCGCGCCGAGGTCGATGCTCACGAGTCGGTGGGGATCATCGCGGCCCAGTCGATCGGGGAGCCGGGGACGCAGATGACCCTCCGGACGTTCCACTACGCCGGGGTGGCGGAGATGAACGTCACGCTCGGCCTGCCACGCCTGATCGAGCTCGTGGACGCTCGTCGCGTGCCGTCGACACCGATGATGACGGTCCACGTCGAGAAGAAGTTCAAGAATGACCGGGACGCGGTCCACGACATCGCACTCCAGATCGAGGTCACGACCGTCCCCGACGTCGCCGCCCTCGGGACCGTGATCGAGGACCTCAAGGTCGTCGTCTCTCCGATCGCCGCCCGCCTCGAGGAGCGCGGAGTCAAGCGCGCCGAGCTCGAGGCCGCGCTCGTGGAGAACCTCGATGCCCGCCTCTTCGAGATCAAGAACGGTTCGGGGAGCGGGGAGACGCGCCCGATCGAGATCCACTTGAAGGAGTCGGCGCCGGGCGCGACAAAATCGAAGAAAGAGGAGCTCGTCGAGGAGATGCCGTTCAAGAAGCTCCTCATCGCGAGCGAAGAGGCGAAGGCGATCCGGATCAAGGGCGTCACCGGCATCCGGCGCGCGCTGATCCGGAAGGAGAAGGACGAGTACGTCGTCTACACCGAAGGCTCGAACCTGGAAGGGGTCATCGAGATCCTCGGGGTCGACGCCGTGCGGACGACCACGAACTCGGTCTTCGAGATCTACCGGGTCTACGGCGTCGAAGCCGCGCGTGCGGCCCTCGTGCACGAGGCGAACCGGACGCTAGCGGAACAGGGGCTGGGCGTCGACATTCGCCACTTGATGCTCGTCGCCGACGTCATGACCAACGAAGGGGACATCCGCGCGATCGGTCGCCACGGGATCTCGGGCAAGAAGACCAGCGTCCTCGCGCGAGCCGCGTTCGAGATCACGGCGGCGCACCTCCTGCGCGCAGCGATCACCGGCGAGGTCGACGAGCTGAAGGGGGTCGCGGAGAACATCATCGTGGGCCAACCGATCACCCTCGGCACCGGCGCGGTCAATCTGGTGTACAAACCGCTCACCGCTCGACCGGCGGCCCCGAAGGTCATCGTCGAGGAAGCCGAAGCGGAAGCGAAAGGGGAGGCGTGAACAGACTCATGGACCTCGCCCACGCGCTCAAGGTCGCACTCGAGACCGGCACCGTGCGGATCGGTCTCCAGGAGACCCTCGACGCGGCGGCGTCGAAGAAAGCCCGGCTCTTGATCGTCACCAAGACGTGTCCGGACGCCACGCTCCTCAAGGAGCGAATGCGGGGCAAGATCCCGGTCTACCACTTCGAAGGGACCGCCGTCGACCTGGGCCAGGCGTGCGGCCGGCCGTTCCCGATCAGCGCGATGGCGATCCTCGACCCCGGCTCGAGCGCGATCCTGACCCTCGAGACGTAGGTCCAACGACCCGCCCCCCCGTTCCGCCCCATGAGCGAGATCACCCTCGACAACGAGACCCTCGGCTACATCCAGCTGTTCGAGGCGCGGACGGGCGCGCGCGTCAAGGACTGTCTCGGCGCCGAGGATAAGCTGGTCTACCTTGTCTACCCCGGGGAAGTCCACAAGGCGGTCGGACCGGGGGGCGTCCTCGTCGATCGCCTCAAGGGGATGCTCAAGAAGGAGATCCAGGTCGTCGAGTACTCCGACGACCCCGAGACGCTCGTCAAGAACATCTTCTACTGGTACTCTCCGAAGCGGGTCGACTTCCAGCCAAAGGGGAAGGGACGTCACGCGACCGTCACGGTCGACCCCGCGTGGAAGGCCCGGGCGATCGGCACGGCGGGCAAGAACCTCAAGGTCGCCCGGGCGATCCTCCTCCGCCACACGGACATCGTCAGCGTCAGCGTCTCCTGATGCCCAGGACCCTCCGTTAACTTCGGCCCATTCAGTTCTGGAGGCCCGAGGACGGGGCCGACGCCCCACGAGGAACGCCAACGGTGCGACGGGTCCCTTCGCGTCTAGTTCAAACGGGGGTCCTGGGGTCGGGCGAAAAGCCCGTTCGGGGGGAGGAGGGTCGAATATACCGAAGGACGATCTCCCTCCGAGAGGTTCGATGCCCGCAAAGAGAGCGCGCCGCACTGTCCCGCCCGCCCGGTTCCATAGCGTCGCCCTCGTCGTGGCGGACCGCCAGAGGGCGGTGACGTGGTACACCCAGAACCTCGGCCTCGACATGATCGAGCACGGAAGTGGGGACGACGCACACTGGGTGGTCGTCGGTCGGAAGGGCCACGACGGGGGCATCCACCTCTGCGACATTCCCACCTTCGACCCCGCGTTCCCGGTCGAGCCCGGCGAGTCCGGAATTCAGTTGGACCTCCCCGGAGATTTCCGGCGCTCCTGCGCTGCGCTGAAGGCGAACGGGGTACGGTTCGTCACCCCGCCCACGAAGCGACCGTGGGGATGGTACGCCAAGGTCGTCGACCCGGACGGGAACGAGCTCCGGTTAAATCCGGTGTAGGCGGTACCGTCCGACTCAATCCCCCCACCGTATGGCGGGCGTGAGAGCGGTGCCGGAAGATCGGAATTACGAACCTCGGGTCCTTCGTCCTCTCGAGCCGGCCGGTTTCCGCTGGGGAACCTGAGCGGGCGCGCGATCGACGCGGGAGGCGTTCACTCTCGAGAGGACGGTGAGCGCGCGTAGGGTGACCATCTTGCTCGGTCTGCCGGCCTCCTCGAACGTCAGCGGGGCGGGGCGTTGCTTGGGGTGTTCCGTGTACCACCGGGCCGACTCAGGGTCTGGATCCGGTTGGTCGGCATCGAGGTTCCAACGCCCATCGGGCCGCTGTTTCTCGTAGAGCAGTTCGAGGGCGTATCCGAGTCGTGGGTCGTCCCCGTAACCGAGCGTGGTGAGGCAATCGAGGCCCACGAGGAGGTCGTAGTAGTAGTGGAGGGGCCAGTGGAACCGGTACCACGGCTCGTATCGGTCCCCCTGCTGATGGAGTTCGCGCTCGAGGTAATACTCGGCGCCTCGCTCCACGCAGCTCGCCATCGCCGGAGTCCATTTCGAGCGAGGAAAGGCCGCGAAGGCGGCGAGGCCCTCCCAGGCATCGAGCGTCCGGCTCGGGGCTGGCCCGTTGGTGGAGAACCGACAGGCCCACCCCCCTTTCGGGTGGGCCGTCTGAACCAACCAGTCGAGCGTTTTTCGGACGCGGGGATCGTCCTCGTAGCCGAAGCGGATCAGCGCGCGGGCCATGTTCGCTGTGTAGCAGTGGTGACCCTTTCCCTTGCCAAAACCCCCGACCCCGCCGCCTTGGAGCGGCGACTTGGCCATCCAGTACTCGCAGGATGCTTCGACCTCGGGGATGGCGCGCGTCGCCCCGAGGTCGGCCAACGCGAGCAGGTTCCAATGCGTCCCCAAGAACCGAGGCTCGAGCCAGCCCCGATCGCGAACCCACCACCCCGCCGGATCTCTGCGGGAGAGGGTCTCCGCGACCCAGCCGGTCGACGGTATCTGGGCTCTCGCCTGCCGCACGTCCGGATCCGTCTCGGGACGCCCCAGGAGCTGGGTCAGCGCCAGGTAGCGGACCGACGGCTGGCTCGGCTCGAGCAGCCAGTCAAGGACCGGCGTTGGGGTCACAACGGAGGGCAAAGGTCTCTCCGTACTTATTCGATCGGGGCGGCCGGCCGCGGACGCACCCTCAGCCCGCGGACCCGGCGCCTCGGCCAGTCGGCCGGGTCTCGCTTCGCTCAGACATCGATCTCCTACCCCGCTCCGCCGATCGTTCGGATCGCTTCTTCGACCAGGGCTACCGCCAGGAGTATGTCCGGGGCCTCACTGACACGCACCGCGACCCACTCGGCGGAGGGGCCCCGTGTCCGGACCCGCCAGTCGAAGGTACCCTCGCGCAATCGCCGTCGTATCCGCTCCTTCGTGAGCCGAACGTCCAGCCGTTCGTCGCCATGAAAATGTGCAATCTCCCGGTCACCGACGAAGTAGCTGTACCCGTGACCCCTGCGCGCGGGTTGACGCACGACTCCGGGAAGTTCGGTCAGTCTCCTTTCGAGCTCCTCTCGTGTCGACATCGGTCCCTCTCGCTCGCCTCCCATCCCACTCGACGTGCCCAATTTATCTCCGTCTCTCGACGACGCCGTTTCTAGAAACCTCCGAGTGCCGGGGTCGGGTTCGCCCCTCAAGATAAAAAGGGTGGACGGCCGTTTGGTCGGGCGGATGGCTCCCGCTCACCGGATCCGCGCCGTCCTCTTCGACCTTGGGGGGACGCTCGTGGATTACCATGACTTTGCGCACTGGACCGACCTGGCCCGGCGGTGTTTCGTCGAGCTGGAGGAGGAACAGATGGCCCACGCATTCTTCGAGATCGAGCGAGAGACGGACGTCCGAGAGCGGGTGAGTTACCCGGAGTTTTGGCGCCTTACGCTCGCCCGGGCCTCCGGCCGTGACGTCGAGCGGACGACGGCCGAACGGTTCCTATCCCTGCTCCGAGAGCGCCCCGGATATGCACGACTCTACTCGGACACCCGCCGGTGTTTGGAGGAACTGCGTTCCACGAAGCGCCACCTTGGGGTGATCTCGAACAGTTCCAGCGAGGCGCACGTCCGTTCGATCCTCCACGCCACGGGGATCCTGCCGTTCTTCGAGCGAGTAGTTTCCTCCGGAACCGAAGGAGTAGAGAAGCCACATCCCGAGATCTTCCGCCGGGCGGTCGCGCGGATGAACGTGAAACCGGAGGAGGCGTTCTACGTCGGGAACCTCGCCTTCACCGACGCGGAGGCCGCCCGGGAGTCGGGTCTGAGCTCGGTCTGGCTCAATCGCGCGGGGGTGGGTACCTCCGAGGGGCCCCCCGAGATCATGTCCCTCCTCGAGGTCCCGTTGAGCATCGATCGTCTCGAGCACCCGGGGCAGCCGGATCCGGGCATGGTTCGACGCGCCGCTTAAATACCGACCCATCCTCCGTTCGCTTACTGCGCCCGCTTCTTCGGAAGCGCGGCACGGCGACGCCGCCACGGCGGGCCGGTGACCCGTGATCCGGTCTTTTCCAGGGCAGCGCCACAGATGGCCCGATGGGGCATGGAGCCCTGAGAACCCCTCCCCGGAGACGGGGAGCGACCTCTCGGGACTGACGGAGGAGAGATGTTCAGCGAAAAGTACGCGAATAGCTCATAGATAGCAAGCAAAAGAGCAATTCCGCCAGTCAGTAAAGATCGGTTCACGACCACAATGTATTCCCGCATACAGCGAAAAGTGTGCCAACAAATCCGGTTGATCCTGCCGGCGGGCACCGCTATTGGAGTTCGCTTAAGCCATGCGAGTCGAGAGGGGTAAGCCCTCGGCGCACTGCTCAGTAACACGCGGACAATCTGCCCTCGAGACGGGGAT
>JBARNH010000048.1:0-128786 GCA_049802875.1 Thermoplasmata archaeon
GCGCGGGCGCCTGCGGGACGGCTCACGGGCGGGGCCGGGGGCGGGTCGAGCAGTTTCCCGAAGTGGGCGCACGCGGAACACACCGCCAATACCGACCCTTCGATCCGCACTCGGCGGGTCGACTCCACTTCCTGACCGCATAATTCGCACAACATTGTCCTGACCTACCTTGGCGGGTGGCGTCGCACCTTCTGACGCCCGGCCATCCGTCGTCGTCCTTCCTCGAACCGCTGCCGTTCCTCCTCCGTCCCGAGGGAGAGCGGGGGTACCGGGGTCGGGTGGCCGTCCGAGCCCACGGCGACCATCGTCACGAACGCTTCCGCGACGAGCTGGGGGTCGCCCCCTTCGAGCGCCTCGGCCCGGATCCGTACCCACACTTCCATGGACGACCGGCCGACATACGTGATCATCGCATCGAAATCGACAACCTCGCCGACGTGTACGGGCTCGAGAAAGTCGACCCGGTCGAAGGAGGCGGTCACGCAGTTCGCCTTCGCGTGTCGGGTCGCGGTGATGTAGGCGACCCGGTCGACCTCGGCGAGCAGTTGGCCTCCGAACACATTCCCCATGAAATTGGCGTCGGTCGGAATCGTCAAGCGGACGACCGACGCGCGGCTCTGCTCAACGGTACGGGGCGTCGGTTCGGTCACGAAGGGTCCCCTCAACAAGAATGTCGGGGGCCAGCGACCGCCTCCTTTGCTAAATCGATTTCGACCAGTCTGCCTCGGTTGGAGACGCCCCTCGGGCGGGCGGTGCCCGGACCGTTTCACGCCCCCTCCGCGGGTTCAATAACCCCGAGACCGTTCCTCGACTGGGAGCCGCAACCATGCCCGCAAAGAAATCGTCCAAACTGCCGAAAGCCACGTTCGCGAGCGTTGCCGTCGTCGTCTCGGACAAGAAGAAATCCTTGGAGTGGTACACGAAAAAGCTCGGGCTCGACCAGATCGCGAGCATGGATCATTGGGTGGCGGTAGGTCGGAAGGGACAACCAGGACTACTCCACCTCTGTCAGACCTCCGATTACGACACTTCGATCCCCCTCGAGAAGGGGAACACGGGGATCAACCTCCACCTTCCCGGCAAGTTCGACGCTGCATGTGCCGCCCTCGCGGCGAACGGGGTCAAGTTCACCTCTCCCGCTCAGAAGGAGCAGTGGGGCTGGTGGGCGACCGTCGAGGATCCGGACGGGAACGAGATCACGCTGACCCCCGCGAGCTAGTGGCCGACTCCCCGGTTCCCGAGTTGCTCGTGTCGGTGGCTCGCTGGAAGACCGCCCGGCCCGGACGCAGCGCGTCGACCTGGCGAAAGCCGGCGCCGCGGAACAGCGGCTCGCAGTAGTCTGCCCACCCCCGCGGAACCCCGAGGACGCAGTACCCGTCCGTTCGAAGGACCCGACCGAGTTCGGCCACCGCGGCCGGCACGTCAGTGGGCCGCATGCAGCAGAGCACCCCGAGCGAGAGCACCACATCGACTGAGCCGTTCGGGAACGGGAGCCGGCTTCCGCTCCCACGCACCCAGCCGATGCGAATCCGATCGTTGCGGGCTCGAGTTCCCCGGAGCAGCATGCCGGATTGGGGGTCGAGGACGATCTGGGTGCGATAGGCTCCGGGCGGAGCCGTTCGGACCGCGGCGTCGGTCCCTTCGCCGGTTCCCCCGCCGACGTCGACCAGAGTGCCCGAGTGGGGGGTTCGTCCCTCCAACATCCGGAGAATCCGGCGCAGGCGGCGGCGTCGTAGCGGCAACCCTTGAAGCCACGCCCACCGCACCCGCGCCGAAACGGGTAGTGGCGAGCGCATCCGGGGACCCGAGCCGGGGCCGGCGGCGAGTACTTCACTCACACCGCGCTCCCCGGAAACCTTCCCGCGTCCAAGAACCGGGAATCGGTGGCCGGACGGCGCTCGGAAGGCGCAACGAGCAATTCTCTCGGCGATGACCAAGACAATGCCTATATAGGGGTACCTTTTGGGCGCGCCCGGAGCCCACCGAGATGGCACAGAAGCCCCACCTGAACATCGTCTTCATCGGCCACGTTGACCACGGCAAATCCACTACCGTCGGTCGACTGTTGCTCGATACGGGCGTCATCCGGCAGGAAGAGATCGACAAGTTCCGCGCCGAGGCCGAAGCCAAGGGCAAGGCGACGTTCGAATTTGCCTGGGTGATGGACGACCTCAAGGAGGAGCGGGAGCGGGGGGTCACCATCGACATCGCGCATCGCCGGTTTGACACTCAGAAGTATTACTTCACCATCATCGACGCCCCCGGCCACCGCGACTTTGTCAAGAACATGATCACGGGGACGAGCCAGGCCGACGCGGCGGTGCTCGTCGTCTCGGCGGCGGAAGGCGTCCAGGAGCAGACGCGGGAGCACATTTTCCTCGCCCGAACCCTGGGCGTCAACCAGCTCATCTGCGCGATCAACAAGATGGACCGACAGGAAGTCGGCTACGCGGAGGCGAAGTTCGAGGCGCTCAAGGAGGAGCTGACCAAGCTGCTCAAGAACGTCGGCTACAAGGTCGCGGAGCAGGTCGTCTTCGTCCCGATCTCGGCGTTCAAGGACGACAACATCAACAAGCCCAGCCCCAACATGCCCTGGTTCAAGGGCCCGAACCTCCTGGCGGCGCTCGACAACCTCAAGGTGCCGGACAAGGCGACGGGGAAGCCCCTTCGACTCCCGGTGCAGGACGTCTACACGATCACCGGGATCGGCACCGTGCCGGTGGGGCGCGTGGAGACCGGTACGCTCAAGGTCGGCGACAAGATCATCTTCCTCCCGAGCGGAAAGTCGGGCGAAGTGAAGTCGATCGAGATGCACCACGAGTCGGTCACGGAAGCCCAGCCGGGCGACAACGTGGGGTTCAACGTCCGCGGTATCGACAAGAACGATATCCGTCGCGGCGACGTCGCGGGCCCGGTGTCGAACCCCCCGACGGTCGTGGAGAGCTTCACGGCCAACATCCAGGTCCTGAACCACCCCAGCGTGCTGACGGTCGGGTACACGCCCGTCTTCCACGCACACACGGCTCAGGTCGCTTGCGAGTTCACGCAGATCCTGAAGCGCCTCGACCCGAAGACCGGCCAGGTGGCGGAGGAGAACCCCACCACCCTCAAGACCGGTGACGCGGCGGTCGTGGTGATCACGCCGAAGCGCCCCCTCGTGATCGAGAAGTACAAGGAGTTCCCTCAACTCGGCCGGTTCGCCGTCCGGGACATGGGTCAGACCGTCGCGGCGGGCGTCGTCGTGGACGTCAAGAAGCGCCAACAGTAGCGCCGCCCGTGCGCTCGACCGAGGGGATGGGCTATCGATGCAGAAAGCCCGAATCTCCCTGAGCGGCACCGATTCCCGCAAAGTCGACTCGATCTGCAAGCAGATCCGCGAGATCTCGCAGAAGACCGGGGTCGCCATCGCGGGGCCGATCCCCCTCCCGACCAAGAAGCTCAAGGTCCCGGTGCGGAAGGGCCCGGACGGCGGCGGGACCAGCACGATCGACCACTGGGAGATGCGGATCCACAAGCGGTTGATCGACATCGACGCCGACGAGCGGGCGCTGCGCCAGGTGATGCGCATTCAGGTGCCCGACGGCGTCAACATCGAGATCGTCCTCACCGGCTAGGCGTGCGTGTTCGCCCCGGGCGCGGGCCGATTTCTCCTGGCGGCCGCGGTCGTCCTTCTCCTCGTCGCCGTTCTCGTCGGTCTCGGAGTCGTCCCGGATCGATGGGTGGCGATCGCCGTGGTCGCGGTCGCCGCGGCGCTCTGGGCGTTCTTCGCGGTGTTCTTCCGCGACCCCGAGCGCACCGCAGGGGAGGGCGTCGTCTCGGCGGCCGACGGCCGGGTTCGTGCGGTCGACCGCGAGGAGGACCGCTGGCGGATCTCGGTGTTCATGAACGTGACCGATGTCCACGTCAACCGACTCCCGGTCGACGCGAAGGTCGAGTCGATCGGGGACGCCGGTCAGGGATACCGCGCCGCCTACCGGCCCGACGCCGACCACAATGTTCGGCGGTCGTACCTTCTCTCCACCGCCCTCGGCCCGGTCGAGGTCGTGCAGATGACGGGGGTCGTCGCCCGTCGACTTGTCTCGTTCGTCCGAGTCGGTGAGTCGGGTCGAAAAGGGGACCGATTCGGGATGATCGTGCTGGGGTCTCGGGTCGACGTGCTCCTGCCGGTCGCCCGCGCGAGCCCGAGCGTGAAGGTGGGGGACCGCGTTCGCGCCGGGGAGACCCCGATCGCTCGCGAGGGGCCGTGACCGACCGCTGGCGTGTGTTCGCCAACCTCGCGACCCTCGCGAACGCTCTCCTCGGGGTCGGGGCGATCCTCTACATCCTCGCCGGGAACAAGCTTTGGGCGATGTTGCTGATCGCCGCGGCGATCGGGTTCGACGGGCTCGATGGTCTCCTGTCCCGGAAGAGCCCGCTGCCGCCGAGCCCGTTCGGGCGGGTCGCGGACTCGATCGCGGACGCCATCACGTTCGGCCTCGCCCCCGCATTCCTGATCGTCGAGCATCCGTCGAACTCCTCGCTTTGGGCGCCGTGGGAGGCGCTCGCGCTCGTGCTCGGCGTGGCGTACCTCGCGGCGGCGATCGGTCGCCTCGTCTACTTCACCCTGCGCGGGTTCCAGCGACCGTACTTCCTGGGCGTCCCCACTCCTCAAGCGGCGCTCGCATTGATCGTCGTGCTCCTCTTCCACGACACGCCGGCGCTACAGTCGGTCCAGCCCCTTGCGGTGTTCGTCGGGTCGGCCATCATCGCCGTGCTGATGGTCGTCCCGATCCCGTACCCCAAGATCCACCGTGGCTCGATCTTGCGACTGCCGATGGCCGTGACCGCCGTCGCGGCCGCCATCGCACTCCTCGTGCTCCAGTTCCGACCCACTTCAGGGTCGCCGCTCTTCTTGCTCGCGCTCGGCGCCGCCTACTCGATGCTCGTGGGGGTCGCGAGCTACTATCTCCTCGGACCGTTCACGGTCGACCGGGGGCGCGTGTCCGTCCCAGCGAAGTAGCGCATGACCGACCTCCCCCGTGTGCACCGCGCCCGCCTCACGCGGCGAGAAGCGCTCCTGTTCGAGGCGGGGGTCAAACTGGGCGGCGTCTTCCATCAGTATCTCGGGATCCCGATCTCTCCCGGGACGGCGGCGGGGATCGCGCGGACGATCGAGCGGGCGGTCGCGCTCCAACCGTACGTCGTCGGGGTTCGGGCGAGGATCGAGCCGCGGCGGGGCGGGCCCCTCGGCCGGGGTCGGTTCGCCTACCGGTACCTGACTCCCGAGATGCTCGACGTTCGAGTGCGGTTGCGGGACGGGCGGGAGGAGGTCGAGGCCCGGCTGGTGCACCGCGCCGAGCTTCGCTATCCCCTCATGAGCGTGGTCCGGGTCCGCCGTTCACGGACGGCTTCCGCCGCTCGACGACGCGGTGCGTAACGGCGCGGTCGCTCGAGCTCTGGGCGCGCAGCGCCGCGTTCTTCAGGGGCCACGTTGATCGACGGGGACGTAGGTGAGGTCGGTAGCGCCGACGTACTGGGCGGTCGGCCGGATCAGCCGGAGGTCCTGGTACTCTTCGAGGACGTGGGCCGTCCATCCCGCGACACGGCTCGCCGCGAAGATCGGGGTGAACAGATCGTGCGGGACCCCGAGGAGGGAGTAGACCGACCCCGAATAGAGGTCGACGTTCGGATAGAGGCCCTTCTCGCGGTGCACGACCTCCTCGACCTTCCGCAAGAGGTCGTAGTACCGCAAGTTCCCCTTCGCTTCCCCGAGCTTCCGAGACCAGTCTCGCAGGATCGTCGCGCGCGGGTCCTCGACCTTGTAGACCCGATGGCCGAACCCCATGATCCGCTCGTGGCGCGAGAGTTTCTCCTTGATCACGGTCTCGGCGAGCTCGGGCGTCCCGATCGTGTTCAGGAGTTCCATGACGCGCTCGTTCGCCCCGCCGTGGAGCGGCCCCTTGAGGGTGCCGACCGCACTCGTCACCGCGCTGTAGAGGTCCGAGAGGGTCGACGCCGTGACCCGGGCCGCGAACGTCGATGCGTTCAGTTCGTGGTCCGCGTGGAGGATCAGCGCCACATCGATCGCCTTGGCTTCCAGCTCGGACGGGTCACGGTCGAGGAGGGCGTACACGAGGTAAGCCGCCTGGGACAGTTCGGGCCGGGGCCGTACGTCCGGGAGTCCGGCGCGGCGGCGGTGGAACGTGCCGATGATCGTCGGAAGCGCGGCCGTGAGACGCTGGGCGCCCCCGATCGAACTCGCCCCCGGTTTCGCCTCCTCCGGCTCGAACAGCGCGAGGGCGCTCACCGCCGTCCGGAGCACGTCCATCGGCGTGCTCTCGAGCGGCATCGACTGGATCCGCTGGGTCAACGGACCGGGAAGAGTGCGCAGAGCACCGAATCGCTGTCGAAGGTCCGTGAGCTGGGCGACGGTCGGGAGACGGCCGTACCAGAGGAGGTAGGCGACCTCTTCGAAATTCGACTGGGCCGCGAGGTCGCGGATGTCGTATCCCTGGTAGATCAACCGGCCGCGCTGGCCGTCGATGAAGCAAATCCGGGATTCGAGCGCGACGACGTCTTCGAGGCCCCGCTGGACCCCCGGGGGCTCGGACATCGTGACGGACCTCGTCGGCGCGCAGGGGGACTGGGTTAATGGGGTTTCGCGCTCACCGCGACGTCCCCGGGCGACGGGGCGTGTCCGCCGAGGTCCGGACGGGGATCCGCCACTCGCGCTGCGGCATGTTTCCGGCGGTAGTAGGCGACGCCGGCTGCGGTCCACAGCGGGACGGAGATGAGCAGCGACCCGGCGGAGACGAAGAAGACCAGACGGTAGCTACCAAAGACCGAGAGGACCCCCGAGAGGGCCGCTCCGAGGACCGCGGCGGCGCCTCCGAGGGAGCTGTTGAGCCCGAGGAGGCCGCCCGCATCCCGCCCCTGGACTCCGCGGAACAGCATCAATGAACTCGCGGTCGTGTACATCGCAACTGCACCCCCCAAGATCCCGAAAACGATCAGGTTCGCCGTGAGCCCTTCGGCGTGCAGGAGCACCACGAAGGTGAATCCGGCGGCCGCCAGGTATCCGAGACTCCGTGCGTACGTCGCCCATCGCACGAGCCCCGCGGGCCCCACCCGGTTCGCGAGCCCGCCCGAGAGCGGAAACAGGAGGACCTGGGCGAAGTTGTTGGAAAAGTTGACCAGATAGATCGCCGCCACGCCGAGCCCGATCGAGTACAGGTATGGTGTATAGGAGATGTTGAAAAGGTTCGACCCGAAATTGAACAGAAACATCGCCGACATGACGAGCGGTAGCTCATGGTGGAGTTCTTCGCCGACCCAGGTCCGGAACCGTGCGAGGGGCCTGGGGCCGATGGCGGGTCGCTTCGGGTAGAACGGTATTGCGATCCGGAACGAGGCCGAGATATGCAACCGTGAGGCGAGGCTTTCGGAATGTTTCGCGACGTGGGCAGGGGACAGGGAGTGAGTGGCCTCGCGGATCCCGAACCAGAGCGCCAACGCGCTCACGGCCGCGAGGGCGGCCAGGACGTAGACCAGGGAGAGGAGCGCGTCGTTCGCGACCGTCCAGAAGTAACCGATGAGGAGACCGCCGACCGAACCGATCATGCTCATCTCCTGGAAGGAGGCGAACGCCGTCGCACGCTCCGTCTCCGAGAACTTCTCGAGGATCAGAAGGTTGGAGGCGTTCGTACCGGCCGGAGCGAGCAGCCCGATCCCGACGTAGATCGCGTCCAAGAGCGGGAGGGAACTGATGTGCGAGAGCGCGAGATAGAGGAGCGCAAAACCCCCATAATTCACGACGAGGAATCCCCGTCGGGCGCGATACTTGTCCGCGAGATGCCCCCAGACGACCGAGGAGAGGATGACGGCGGTGTTGAAGAGGGTCGCCGCCACCGCGACGTCCGCCCAGCTCCCGTGCAGTGGGATCAGGATCAGTAGGGGGAGGAGGACCCCGAATCCGGCCGTCGCCGCATTGATGGGAACGAACGCGAGCAGCCACGGTCGGGCGACCAGGCGAGAGGGCCAGGTTCGGATCGGAATTGCCATCGCTTGGGCCCGTCGCTAGAGGGTCGCTACTTAAGCGACATTCTTTGGAGTGGCGACGTGGCGGGGCCGCCTTCCACCGCCGGTGGTCCCGACCTGCGCCCGAATCTCAACGCTTATTAGGGGGGGCCGTTGTCGCGCCCTGTCGAGAGGGTGTGTCGAGCTTGGCCATCGGGTTCGTCCTGATCAGCACTGCCCCAGCGAAGGAGCACGAGGTGTATACCGAGCTGCTCCGCGTGAAGGGGATCGTGGAGTTGCACCCGCTGTTCGGGGAGTACGACCTCATCGCGAAGGTGGAGGCCGAGGACTTCAATGCGCTCGGGCAGCTCGTGGTAGATAAGATCCGCTCCGTCCCGGGGGTCATCGACACCAAGACGCTCACCGGTATCAAGTTCTGAAGGGTACAACGATGTTCGATCTGGTAGGGTCCACGGTGTCGATCGGCGGCTGGCAGTTCCTGACGATCCTCCTGCTCGTCTTCGGGCTCTTCCTGATCCTGGCGGGAATCTTCACGGCCTACTTCGGCAGCGGCAAGAGCCGGACGATCGGGGTCGCCCTCCTCGTGGTCGGCCTGGTGGTCGGCCTCCTGACGGCGTACCTCTACCACACCGGGACGTTCGCGGGCGGGAGCGGGAGCGCGAACCAGCTCGGCTCCCTGTTGTGGGAGTCGTTCCTGGTCATCGTTGCGGCGGTGATCGGCGCCCTCGTCGCGGTCGGGATCTTCCTGGTCGCGATCATGAAGTCGTAGTCGGGGGTCCGGGGGTCGGCCCCGCGGGTCGGCAGCGATGCGCCGGCGGCGAGGACCGCGTCTGATCACGCTGACGAGCGACATTGGGTCGGCGTACGCCGCCCAAATGAAGGCGGTCCTCGCCCGCCGCCGACCGCCCGGGACGGTCGTGGACCTGGCGCACGACCTTCGACCCCACGGCTTGGGGGAGGCCGCGTTCCTGCTTCGGGCGATGGCGGTGGGCTTCCCGGCGGGGACCGTCCACGTGGCCGTCATCGACCCAGGGGTGGGAGGGAGGCGTGCTCCCATCGTCATCGAATGCGAGGATGGCTCAACGCTGGTCGGACCGGACAATGGGGTGCTCATCCCTCTAGCGGACGCGCTCGGCCGACCGCGAGCGTTCCGGATCGACCCGCACCGGCTCGAACCCGGGTCCCGGGTAGGGACCACGTTCGACGGACGAGACCTGTTTGCTCCGATCGCGGGACGCATTGCGGAGGGGGTATCGGCCAGTCGATTGGGACCTCCGATCCGTCCCCATCGCTACTCGATCCCGGTCCCCCGGCCCACCCGGGGCGGGGTTGCGGGCGAAGTGGTCCACGAAGATCGATTCGGGAACCTCATCACGAACATACCCAGCGAATGGGTTCCCGTAGGGACTCTTCGGCTCGAGATCCGCGTGGGCGGTGGGCCGAAACGTCTCGTCGACTTCGTCCGAAGTTACGAGGAGCTGGGACGCGGCCGAGTGGGCTCCCTCGGTTCGAGCTTTGGTCTGGTCGAGCTCGCGGTCGCGGAAGGGAATGCGGCCCGGCGGCTCCGCGGCTCGGTCGGCAGCATCGTCCGGGTGCGGTGGTCCGCCCGGACCCACGCGTCGCGCACGAGACGGTAAATAGACACGGCCCTAGGAGACGAGGGGTAGGGCATTCTCCCCCGTTCCGACGATGGCCAAACGCGATTACTACGAGGTCCTCGGCGTCCCGAAGGCCGCTTCGGCCGACGAGATCAAGGCGGCGTACCGGCGACTCGCCCGTCAGTATCATCCGGACGTCGCGAAGGAGGACCCGAAGGCGGCCGAGGCGAAGTTCAAGGAGATCTCCGAAGCGTACGAGGTCCTCGCGGACGCCCAGAAGCGTCAAAACTACGACCAGCGCGGGTTCGACGCCGTCGAGAGCGACTTCGGCCCCGGCGGATTCACCTGGCAGAACTTTACGCATGCGGGCGACCTGGAGGATCTCCTCGGCAACAACCCGCTCTTTCAGCAACTGTTCGGCGGATTCATGGGGGCTCAGGTCGGACGTTCCGCCCGTGGCGGCGACGTCGAAGTCGCGGTGCGACTTCCGCTCGTAGCGGCGGTCGAGGGCGCGCACCCGACGATCGAGGTCCCCCAAACCGGTCCGTGCCCCGACTGCCACGGCACAGGAGCCGAGGGGGGTACGGCGTGGGAGACCTGCCCCGAGTGCGGGGGCTCGGGGCAGGTCCGGCGAACCCGAACCCGAGGCTACACCCAGTTCGTTACCGTCGGTCAGTGCCCGCGCTGCCACGGCGCCGGCCAACGGATCCTGAAGAAGTGTCCGACCTGCGGCGGGAGCGGCCGACGTCGGTCCGTCGAGCGCATCGAGGTCTCGGTCCCCGCCGGAATGGAGGACGGTTCGGTGCTCCGTATCCCCGGTCATGGCGGACCCGGGATCGACGGGGCGAGAGCCGGCGACCTGTTCGTCCAAGTGCTGTTCGAGCCCTCGGACCATATCCACCGGGAGGGCACGGAGGCGTTCACCGAAGCGACCGTTCCGCTCGCGATTCCTCTCTTGGGCGGCGAGGTCACCGTCCGGACGATCGAGGGGCATGCGGAGTTGAAGATCCCCGCCGGAACACAACCCGAGACCCAGTTCCGAATGCGAGGACTCGGCTTTCCCCGATTTCGTGGATCCTCCCGGGGCGACCTGGTCGTCACCGTGCACGTGGAGGTTCCCCGCTCCCTGTCCGCGCACGACCGCGAGCTGCTCCGCGAAGCGCTCGGGCCGGCGACCGGGGCGACGACGGGACGGAAGGAATCGTTCTTCCGTCGCCGCAACTCCTAGCGATGGCGGACGACGACGACCCCTCGTCCACCGAAGAGCATTATTTCACCCCGCGTCCTCGCGCCCGCTCGTTCCCCCACACCCTGCGGTTTCTCTACCGGGGAGAGCTCCTCACCTTCGTGGTCGACCGGGGGGTGTTCGCTTCGCACGGGCTGGACCCGGGCACCGCCCTCCTGATCGAGAACCTGCTCATCGGTCCGAACGACCGCGTGCTCGACCTCGGCTGTGGCTGGGGGCCGGTCGGAGTCGCCGCCGCCAAGGCGGCACCGAACGGACGAGTGATCCTCACGGAAGTGAATCGCCGCGCCGCCTGGCTGGCGGGGAAGAACCTCGAACGAAATCGAGTCGAGAACGCCGAGGTGCGCGTCGGACCGTTCTTCGTTCCGGTCGCTGACGAACAGTTCGACCTGATCGCCACCAATCCACCCTACCGGGTCGGTCGACCCCACGTGCTTCGGATCCTGACCGAAGCGTCGGAACGTCTGCGGCCGGGGGGACGACTGGTGTTGGTCGGAAAGGGGAGTCACGGAATCCGATACTATCAGGACTGGCTGGGGACGAATTGGCCGGGTCCCGTCGAGGTGCTCGCTCGAGGCTCAGGGTACCGCGTACTCGAGGCGAGACGTCGACAGCCGAGTTCGAACGCCTGATGCCGCAAGGCGGCGAGGCTTCTCCCGAGCGCTCGCTTGTCGATGCACGACTCGGTGAGACGTGCCGTTTCGCCCCGGACGGCGCCTTGCCAGCCCGCGGGCTTCACCGGCTCCGAAGCGCTTAAAAGGAAGGGCTTTCTCGGCGGCCGCACCCTCGGACCGAGGGTCGAACCGCGGGCTCCGGCTCCCGTTTCGACCGGGCGTTCCGCGGATTCCCCCTAGGGGAGTGACCACCGCGCCGAAGGATTCCAAGGAGACGAAGGACGAAGAGGCCGCGCCCGCCGCGGACGCCGGGGCGGAGGCCTCCTCGGAGAAAACCTCCAAGAAGGAAAAGGGCGGGAAAGGAAAGGAAGGGAAGGACGCGAAGGAGGGCGGAAAGAAGGCGAAGGCCGCCGCTCCGGGCACTTCGGGAAAATCCGCCAAGTACGTCCCCGACAACCCGAACTTCCGCTACATCGTTCGCGTGTCCAACTCGGACCTGGATGGTACTCGGCCGGTCGCCCTCGCGCTCACCGGCGTCCGCGGTGTCGGACTCCGACTCGCGGAGGTCGCCTGCCGCCTCGCGGACGTGAAGGCGACCGAACGGATCGGCAACCTCCCGGAACCGACCGTCGAGGCGATCGAATCCACCCTGGCGACCCTCCCCGCCAAGGTACCGGGCTGGATGATCAATCACCGCCACGAACAGGTCATGGGAGAAACCTTGCACCTCATCGGCCCGGAGCTGGAGACCCGACGGCGCGACGACGTGAACCTGATGAAGATGATTCGAAGCTACCGCGGGGTCCGCCACGAGCGGGGTCAGAAGGTCCGCGGTCAGCATACCCGTTCCAACGGTCGGACGGGGATGGCCGCCGGCGTCCTGAAGAAGGCCGCGAAGGAAGCCGCCGCCGCGTCCGGCAAGGAAGAGGCGGCGCCCGCTGCCGCGCCGGCCGCGGCGCCGTCGGCGGCGAAGGCTGCGGCGTCGAAGCCGGCCGCGACGAAGAAGGAGTGAGGTTCCGATGGGCGACCCGAAGTTCCTCCGTCGGACGTACGATACGCCGAAGCACCCGTGGGAAGCGACCCGGATGGATGAGGAGCGTAAGCTCCTCGACAAGTACGGGCTCAAGAACAAACGGGAGCTTTGGAAGGCCCAGTCGATCCTTCGGCGGATTCGCGGGCAGGCCCGGGAGCTGCAGGCCCGGTTGCGTACCGGGGAATCCCAAGCCCAGAAGGAGACCGAGCTGCTGCTCGCACGGTTGGCGAGGTTGGGGGTACTGGCGGTCGGAACTCCGACGCTCGATGACGTGCTCGCGCTGACCACCGAGGACATCCTCCGCCGGCGGTTCGAAACCGTGGTCTACGGTCGCGGCCTCGCGCCCACGGCCGAGAGCGCGCGAAAGTGGATCGTCCACGGCCACTTCACCATGGGCGACCATCGGGTGACGCGGCCCGGATACCTCGTCCGGGTGGACGAAGAGGCGCAGATCGCTTACGCGACCCAGAGCCCGTTCTCGAGCGATGATCACCCGATGCGCGTCGCCCTGCGGGAGCGACTCACGGCGAAGTCCGCTCCCGCAGAAGCGCCGCCGGTACCGACGGAAGGGGGCGCGTAGGTCATGACGAAGATCGGGATCGCGCACATCTTCGCGAGCTACAACAACATCCACATCACGGTCACCGACGTTACGGGGGCCGAGACGTTGGCCAAGGCGACCGGAGGAATGGTCGTCAAGGCGGCCCGCGACGAGTCGAGTCCCTACGCGGCAATGAAGGCCGCCGACCAGGTCGCCGCGGCGATCAAGGAAAAGGGGTACGACACGCTCCACATCCGCGTTCGAGCCCCGGGCGGAAACCGCTCCCGGTCGCCCGGACCGGGGGCGCAGGCCGCGATCCGGGCGCTGGCACGGGCGGGGGTCAAAATCCAGCGGATCGAGGACGTCACCCCAATCCCTCACGACGGGACCAAGCCGAAGGGGGGCCGCCGCGGCCGGCGGGTGTAGCGCGGTGTCGGTCACGATCCAGGAACTCAAACCGCGCTCGACGGTCCTCGAGTTCGAGGGACCGACCGCGTCGCAGGTCAATGCGATCCGACGCACGCTCCTCTCGGACGTGCCGAAGCTGGCGATCGAGGATGTCGAGTTCCATCTGGGCCCGATCCGGGACGAGGCGAGCGGCAAGGACTACGACTCCTCGACGAGCATGTTCGACGAAGCCGTCGCGCTGCGGCTCGGCCTGCTCCCGATCCCGACCGATCTCGGCGAATTCCGCAAGAAGTCCGAATGCTCGTGCGGCGGCGTCGGTTGTTCCCACTGCCAGGTGATGTACTCGGTCGACCGCAAGGGACCGTGCACCGTCTACGCGAAGGACGTCGTCCCGCTGGGCGATACGACCCTCGCGATCCTCGAACCGGACGTGCCGATCGTTCGCCTCGGCGCTCGTCAAGCGTTGCTCGCCTATGCGACCGCGGTCGTCGGAACCGCGCGCGAGCATGCGAAGTGGCAGGTCGCCCACGCGGTCGGCATGTTCCCCCGTCCGCACGTACGGATCTCCAAGAAGGAGGGGTGCACCGAGGCGTGCTTGAAGCGCACCGCGGCGTCGTGCCCCGTCAATATCCTCGAGTTCGCCAACGGGAAACTCTCGGTGACGGACGAGACGAAGTGCATCTACTGCGGCGCCTGCGAGAAGAGCTGCGAACACGGCTCGATCAAGATCGAGGCGGACACGGAGAAATTCTTCCTGCGGTTCGAGACGGACGGGTCGCTCTCCCCGCGCGAGGCGTTGCGGTTTTCGCTGAAAGAGCTCAAGCGACGGTTCGAGGACCTGCGCGAGGCGGTCCAGTCTATCCCGTAGGCACCGAGCTGGTCGTCCAGTCGTACCGCAGGATCGCCGCAACGCGCCCGAGCGCGGCGAGACGGTGGCCGGCTTCTCCCTCGTCCCGAACGACGAAGATCTTCACCCGCACGGTGCGCGCCCGGTCGAGGGTGGGGGCGAGTGGGGCGTCCGTGAGCAGGGATTCGGAGACCAGCAACGTCTCGACCGCGCCGGCGTCCACGGCCTCGGCGACCTCGGCACGGCCGACCGCCGTCCGTCGACCCCCGGCGAGGCTGCGGACCAGTCGCTCGACCGCCTCGGACTCCTCGGCGGCCACGCTCCCGCGCAGCGCCTCGGTCGCCTTACCGGACCGCAATAGCTCGTCGACGCCGACTCGGCCCGACTCCGCGGTCGCGTAGACCTTGAGCTTCTTCTTGAGTTCGGGGACGTCCTCGGCGATCCGCTTCTGGAGGTCCTCCTTCAGGAACCCGGGGCCGACCACCAGGAGCGCGGTCGCGGACGCGCCCTCCCGTTTCAGGAGCTGAAGTAGCTCCTCCTCGTACGCCTTCCGGTCCTTGTCGCCCTGACCGCCCGGGTACTGCTTGCCCGCGATCGTCCGTCGGATGTCGGCGACCGGCTCGATTGCGCGCCCTCGTACGCGCACGATCGATGAATCGCCCCAATCGACCGCCGCGATGAGGATCGTGGGGTCGTCGGTCCCCCGGAGACCCTCGTCCAGGATCGTCCGGTCGGCCGCGGACGGCTTCGGTTTCACCACCGACACCTCGTCGCCTTCGCCCAGGTCGAGGGTATGGTGGCGTCCGATGTCGAACGGGCCCTCGACGATCGGGCCGGTGACCCGTACGTGCTTCGAGAATCCGTGGAACTCGACCTGTTCGGCCCGCACCGCGAGAAAGACCCGGCGACGAGACCGCTCGGCGCCCGAGACCTCCGGAGGCGCTTCGGGGTCGCGACGGGTCGTCGACGCGCCCACGATCTCTCCCGGATGCAGGAACCGCGCGATCCTCCAGAGGTCGCTCGGCGTCTCCAGGCGGAGTCGATAGAGTCCGGTCGTGGCGTCGTGGTGGAGCTGGCGCACCGAGGACCCCGCGGGCCGAGAGGACGAGCGCCGGCTACAAGCCTGTTTCGCCGCTGCCGCGAGCCGAAGGTCGTCCCCCGCTGCGTTCGGAAGGCTTATCGAGCCTCGGTCGGGTCGGGCGCATACGGGGTGGAGGTAGCTCCTGACTCGGTATTCAGAACTGCTCGCGCGACCGTCCTTCCGTTCGTTCCTCGCGGCCGGTGCACTGCAGTTCGCGGCGCCGTCGACCGTCCTCGTGGTCCTCCTCTACGCCGTAACGTTCGCCTACCCGGCCGGCGAACGGGTCAGCTACGGCGCGTTCGCCCTCGCCTTCCTCGGCCTCTCCTCGGCGATCCCAACGCTCGTCGCCGCGTTCTTCTCAGGTGCGCTCAGCGACCGCTACGACCGGGCTCGACTGATGCGGGTGGTCAATCTCGTCTCGATGGTGGGGGTGGTCGCCGCGGCGGCCGACCTGATCATCGCGCCCGGGAGCCACATTTCGCTGCCGGTCTCCCGCGGATTCTACTTGCCCGAGTGGGTGCTCCTCATCTACCCATGCTGGGCGACGATCGTGGTGAGCTCGACGATCTTTCGACCCGCGTACAACTCGTCGATCCCCCGACTGGTCGAGCAGAAGGACCTCGGGCGGGGCAACGGACTGATCTACTCCACGGCGGCGCTCGTGAGCGCCGCGGGCGCGCTTGCGGTCGGCGGAATTCTCACCTACGCGCCGGCCGCGTACGGTCTCGGACTTTCGTTCGGGCTGTACTTCGCGACCCAAGTGGCCCTCCTGGTGGTGGACGTGGACCTCTCGGTCCAACGGACGACTCCGACCCGTTCGGTCGCCCGGGAGGCTGTCGACGGGTTCGCCTACCTCGGGCGCCGGCGGGAGCTGCTCGAGATCACGATCGCGGCGTTGGTGGTGAACTTCCTCTCCGCCGTCGCCCTGGTCGAACTCGGCCTCTACGTGGAGAGCTGGCTCAGCCTCGCGCAGGGGATCTGGTACGGGGCGATGATCACCGCGTCCACGCTCGGGGTCGCGGTCGGTTTCGCGCTGATCTCGCGGTTCCGTTTCGAGCCGCACGCCGGTCGGGTGATCATCCTTTTGACCGTGGTGATGGGGGCTACGCTCCTCGGGCTGGGCCTCGTCCGCTCGATCTGGCTCGCGCTCCCGGTGATCTTCGTCTACGGGATGATGCCGGGGATGATCATGACCGTCTTCCTCTCGACCATTCAGGCGACCGTTCCCGATGCGATGATGGGACGGGTGTTCTCAGCGGACGAGGTCGGGAGCTACGCGCTGGTCCCGTTCGGACAATCGACCGGGGGGTTGCTTACCGCGGCGGTCGGGGTCCAAGGCACCTATCTGGCCGCGGGGGGGACGATCGTGTTCTTCGGGGTCCTGATGGCGATCTCGTTCCGCGCGCTCCGCCGACTCGGATTCCACCCCCGGGCCGAGGAGCCGACGGCGACGGCAGCTCCGTCCTAGCGCGACGACGGACTCGTCGGTACCCTCACGCTCGAGTACCAACCGTGGGACGGCGCGACCGACTCGACGAACCCCATGCGCTGGTAGAGCTCCACCGCGGGGGCGTTGTCGTTGGTCACGTTGAGGACGATCGCCGGCACCTGCCGGGCGCGGAGGCTCCGGATCGCGGCGGCGACGACCGCGCGACCCAGTCCCCGCCTCCGTCGGTCCGGGTCGACCATCACGTGGGCGAGCAGCGCGCCGTAGGGGGCGCCCACGACGAGCGTCGCGGCCACCAGCTCCGCCCCTTCGTCGACCACCGGCGAGGCCCACGGGAAGAACTCTCCCCAACGCCCGTCGACCACCCCGCCCACCTGGCCCTCCGCATCGCGCTTTGGGTCGGTGTCGAGGAGGAAGAGATTCCGATCGAAAGTGTCCCGGTACGCTCGCTCGTAGAGGCGAGCCAGGGCCGGCCGGTCGTTCGCCCGAGTCGTTCGGAGTGGGTCCGGCGTCGTGCCGGCGGGCTCCGGGGAAGGGAGGTTCGGAGGGTATTGCATCTCCGTTCGCGAGAATCGACGAAATCTCAAGGCGCGCATCACATCCTCCTCCTCGAGGTCGGTCAGCCCCGCGAGCCGACCCGGCGTAAAGGCGATCGGCCCCGCCGCGCCCGATACCTCGGCGTAGAACTGCCGATAGGCGTCGGGGGTCTGCTGCCCTTCGACCAAGAACAGCACTTCCACGGTCGCTCCCAGAGGCGACGAACGATCCCAGAGAGCGAGCCCGACTGCCTCTTCGCCCTCGAAGCGCAGCACCCCCGACGCCGAACCGTTCGCCACGTCCCGCTCGATGCCCGAGAGGAACAGGTCCATCTCCGGCGTTGGCGGGCTCCGCGACCGGATCGCGCGTCGGGCCAACTCGATCGCGGTTTCCCGCCGGGACTCGATCGGGCGAAGGGTCGTCACGGACCGCGCCCCACCCGACCGAGGGTTCATCACCCTGTCGACGGCCCGCGCGGGAGCGAAACGTAGTTAGAGGGCCACGGGCTCCGCCCCTCATGGCTGGACTTGTCGCCCCGATAGACCGACTGCTCCGAGAGCGTCACCTGTTGAAACACCCGTTCTACGTCGCCTGGAGCCGCGGCGATCTGCCGCTCGATACCCTGCGGTCCTACGCCGGCCAGTACTATCACTTTGAATCGAACTTCCCCCGGTACGTCGCCGCTGCCTATTCCCAACTCCGGGATCCGGCCGAGCGCCGGGTGCTGCTGGACAACCTCGTCGACGAGGAAGGGCGCCACCCCACGCATCCCGAGCTCTGGCTCGATTTCGCGGAAGGACTCGGCGTCTCGCGACGGGCCGCCCGGACCGCGGTGCCGACCGGACCGACGCGATCGCTGCTCTCCACCTACGAACGTCTCACGTCCGGCGGGCCGGCGAGCGCCCTCGCCGCCCTCTACTCCTACGAGTCGATCTTCCCCGAGATCGCAGCGGAGAAATCCCGCGGAATCCGTGCGATGTATGGGATCCGCGATCCGAAGGCGCACGAGTTCTTCCGGGTCCACACCGGGGCGGACGTCGAGCACTCTCGGGCGGAGCGAAAGATCCTCGCCGCGGAGCTCGCGCGCGCCTCGGGTTCTCGGGCGGTGGCGCGCCGGGCCGCTAGCGACGCGATCGGCGCCTGGTGGTCGTTCCTCGACGGGTTTCCCTGCGAGTAACCCCTCGAGGGAATCGGCCGGGACGCGCGGGCTCGGTAATTGCTGCGCCGAACGACAAACCCAATAGGCGGCCCCGTCTCGAAGCCGGTATGGCGCTATTCGTTGCCGAGCACCGGCACACCGCCGAGCATTGCCCCGCCGGCAACCCCCAGATGGCGCCGTTCCTCCTGCAGATCCTCTCACCGGAGAACGCGGCGAAAGCCGGACTCACCCTCCACGGAGACGCCGTGGCCCGGGGCCAGCACCACCTCTACGTGATCGTGGAAGGTCCGAACGAGGCTGCGGTTCGCCAGTATCTCGGGGCGTTCGCCCAGACAGGAACTCTGGACGTCATCCCTGCGTCCTCGTGCGAAGAGGTCGTGGGTCGCGGAGCCTGCTGAGTTCCGGGCCCCCGCGCGACGATCTCGCCGCCCGAATCCGGCGTACGGGAGGCCCCGCCCGCTCCTCCCACCGGAAGGAAGAGGGCCCGCCGCGGAGGGTCCACCCGAACCAAAGACGGTTATTGAACTTCGGACATAGCTTCTGGTACTATGGGCGCGGCTCTACCCATTCCCCGGGAACTCGTCGATTTCCTCAAGCTGCCCGGTCCCCAGTCGATGTTGCTGCGCGGACCCCCGGGGTCCGGCAAAACGAGCTTATCGCTCGCCCTCCTCGAGTCGTTCACCGGCACCCGTTGCTACGTTACGAACCGCGTCCCCGAAGACGACGTCCTGATGGCGTTCCCTTGGCTCGGCGAGAACGGCCAACACGGGATTCGAATGCTGGACAACACCGCATCCAACGGGGTCGCAGAAGCGGCCCGCGCCCTGATGCACGGCTCACCCAACCTCGTGAGCGATGATCCCAGCGAGACCAAGGAACTGACCGAGTTCCTCTGGTTGCCGGGGCCGCTCCAGCAGGCGTGGAGCGAGCTCGACCCCGACAAGCCGTCGCTGGTGGTCATCGACTCCTGGGATGCGCTCGTGGAGTCGTACCTCGGGTCCCACAACCGGGTCGAAGGCACCGACCTTCCGACCCGTTACGAGATCGAGCGGTCCCTCCTCCGCCGGATGGGTCGGGCGCGCACCCACATCCTGTTCGTCCTCGAACGCGAGGAGCAGACCCAGCTCGATTACCTCGTGAACGGGGTCGGGGTCACCAGCCGCGAGGTCGTGGACGGTCGACTCGAGCGATGGCTCACGATCTACAAGCTCCGAGGGGTCCGGATCGAGAACCCGCTCTATCCGTTCTCGCTGGAGTCGGCCCACTTCGAGTGCATTGTTCCGCTGCGTCCGTACGGCCAGCTGCGAGGGGGTCGGTTCGACCCGGCGCCCGATTCCCTGCCCGGCCTACTGTGGCCCGGCTCGAAGTCGTTCGCCGAGGCCTTCGGACGACTCCCGCTCGGCAAGTCGAGCCTCGTCGAGGTCGAGAAGGACGTTCCGAACCACATCCCCTACCTGATCCTCGCGCCGATGCTCGCGAACGCGGTCGAGAAGAACGGGCGCGTGATCGTCGTGCCGGACGCGAGCACGCTCCCGGAAGACGTATGGGAGGCATTGCACGGGTCGGTCGAGCGACGTCGTTTCCTCGCGCAGGTCCGCTTTCTCCTCCCCCCCGCCGGACCCAACGAGGGGAAGTCCGAGTTCGAACCGACGATCGTTCGCCTGGGCCAGCCGACCGAGGGCGTCGTGCCCGGGCCGAACGACGACATCGGGATGGACCAGTTCCTGCGCTCCGGCTCGACATCGGAGTCCCCGGGGCTGTTCGTGGTGTTCCTGCAAGGGCTCGTCACGATCGCGACGTCGATGGGAATGACGATCACCTCCGAGGTCGCTCAGCGTCTCCCGGGCCAGATCCAGGCGGCCGTTCGGGGCTCCCCGATCCATGCGATCGCGGTCGGCTCGGCTCAATCGCCCCTATTGGACCCACTGCGGTCTACGGCGGCGCTCCGGATGCACGTCCGACAGGTTCAGGGGCGGGTGTTCGTCCATGCGTCGGACCCGTGGACCCCCTCGTTCGTGCTCACCGAGGGGAACGAGAGCCATCCGTACGGTCTCCTCCGGGTCGTGTAGGGTTGGGCCGCACGGGCCGCCTTCCCCGCCCCGAGCCAATGTCGGACGGTCGCGCCCACTAGCATATGTACCCGAGGCCCCCTTATTCTGCCCACGGCGTAGGGACGGTCCGGGCCCCGCGCGCTGCAGTATGAAGCCGCTCCGGTACCTTATTGTCGACGACTCGCCCACCGTCCGTCTCACCATCAAGCAGGCACTGAGCCAGGAGAAGGTCCCGGCGGAGAACGTCACCGAAGCCGGCTCCGCGTCCGAGGCGATCACGGAGTTCGATCGCTCGCACCCGGATGTCGTGTTCCTCGATGTCACCCTCACCGAGGGTCCCCCCGGGGCGGGGAGTGGGCCGACCCTCGACCTGCTGAATCGTCCTCGCGCCGCGCCGAAGAGCGGCAACGATGTCGCCCGCTATCTGCGCTCGCGCAACCCGGGGGTCACGATCGTCGTCTGCACCGGCAATTCGGCCGACGACCCGCGTGTCCGCGAACTGATCAAAGGAGGGGCATTCCAGCTGCTCCAGAAGCCGATCCATCTCGCGCAGATCCGTCAGGTGCTCTCGCAGGTCCAGGACGAGCGCGAGGCCGCGGCGCCCTCGGGGGCTCCCTAGAACCGCCGCCGTCCGGGGACGTGTCAGAAGCGAGGGTACTGCTTCTTCAGGGCGTCCGAGACCCGGACAAAATCCCGTGCGATCTCCAAGATGAGCGCTCGGGTTTCCGGGATGTTCCCCGTCTCGGCCTGATACTCGAGCGTCGCGCACCGCCCCGAGAGCCCGAGGGCACCGACCTGCGCGCAGCTGGACTTCAGGGTGTGCGCGAGCCGGATCACGGCCGCAACGTCCGCCGCATCGACGGCCGACTGCAATCCCCCGACCAGTCGACGGCCTTCGCTCAGGAATGCCTCCACGAGCGACGGCAGGAAGCTCTGGTCCGTCCCCGCGAGCTCCCGTAGATTCTCCCAAGTGGTCCGGTCCAACGTGGCCGGATCGGCCGGTGCGGGGTCGCTCGGCGCGGCTTCCCGAGCGACGGGGGCGCCCACCGGAGGGCGCCGACCCGCGGCCCGCCGGTCCAGTGCGATCTCCCGGAGGAACACGAGCACCCGGGGAATTTTGAGGTGGGGGAACCGTCGAACCACGTACTCCAGCGTGACCCGGCCGTCGATCGCTCGGTCGAGGACGATCTCCCCCACGTCGAATCGGACGGAGGAGGGTGCGATGGCCGCGCGGTCTTCGCCCGCGACCGGCGAGGAAGCGCTCCCGACGATCTCGGACAGCCAGGACGGAAGCGTACCGGCACCATGGTCGGAGATTCCGGTAAGCTCGGCGAACGCGTCGTTCAACACCGGGGCTCCCACCGGTCCGAACACCCCTACCCCGGTGCCAACCCGGCTCAGTGCGCGGAGCGATTCGGAACTGGTCGGGCGCACCTCGACGACCTCAGTCTCGAGGAGCCGATACAGGATCGCGCCGCGGATCACCCTCGCGAGATATCCCCTCGGAAAGATCCCTTTCACGAGGAAGTCCTCCGCGCCGGCGGCCATCGCCGTTCGGATCCGTTGGGGATCCTCGGACCCGGTGAGCACGACGACCGGGACCTTCGGCGCCGCAGAGCGGATGCGACGTAGCCCCTCGGTCCCTTGGCTGTCCGGCAACCCGAGATCCAGGAGGACGACGTCGGCCGCGTCCTGTCCGAGACGTTCGACGGCCGCGGCGATCCGGCCGACCCGTTCGCAACGGAAGTTTCCCTCCGGCTCGTGCGTGAGGGTATACTCTACGAGTCGGGCATCTCCGGGGTTGTCGTCGACGACGAGCACGCGGGTGACGGCCGGGTCCATCGACTCCTTCTCGCCCCTCCGGGCGGCTATCGGCTCGGGAGCTCTACCGTGGCGAACCAGAACGTCTCGAGCGACTTTACGACCTCGTGGAACTGCTGGAAGTCGATCGGTTTCCGGACGTAGCAGTTGGCGTGCTGGTCGTACGCCCGAGCGATGTCCTCCTCGGCCTGGGAGCTGGTCATTACCACGATGGGGATGCGACGTAGGCTCTCGTCCGCCTTGATCTCGGTCAGGACTTCCCGTCCGTCCTTCCGGGGCATGTTCAGGTCGAGGAAGATGAGGTTCGGGCGCGGGGCGCTCGCGTACTTCCCCTGGTGACGCAAGAACGCGATGGCCTCGACGCCGTCCGGCACCCACTGGATCTCGTTCAACACCTTGCTGTCCCGCATCACCTCTCGGACCAGTCGCGCGTCCGCCGGGTTGTCCTCGACGATCAGGATCTGCACGGGCCGCGGGGTGGGCTGGTCGGAAAGGGGCATGCTGGTGCGAGGCTCCTTCTCCCGTAAAGTCTTGCGCCCGAGCCGGCACGCGCGGCCCTATACGAGCTCCTTGAGGCGCGCCTCGATCAGCGTCAGCGCCTCCGCTTTCGTCTGGGAAGCGATCGAGTCCACCGCGGCCGCGGGGGCGGGCCGGGCGAGGGCCTTGCGGTCGACGGGGAGTGTGAAGAGGAACGTCGTTCCCTGGCCGGGAACCCCCGTGCTCTCGACCCAGAGCCTCCCGCCGTGACGCTCGACGACCTTCTTGCAGACGGAGAGTCCAATCCCCGTGCCCGCGTACTCCTCCCGACTGTGGAGCCGCTGGAAGAGGACAAAGATCCGTTCCTGATACTCCGGCAGGATCCCGATCCCGTCATCCCGGACCGCGAACTGCCACTCGGACCCGCGTCGTTCCGCGGTCACCCAAATGTGGGGCGGCTTCGGCCCGTGGAACTTGATGGCGTTCCCGATCAGGTTCTGCAGTACTTGACCGAGCTGGACCGAGTCCCCTTCGACCTCGGGCATCGACCCGGTGACCGTCACCTCGGCCTTCGCCTGCTCGATCGACGCGCGCAGGTTCGCGAGCGCCATCGTGAGTACCTGACTCATCAGGACCCGCTGGAACGCCTGTGCCCGGGTGTCGATCCGGGAGTACGCCAGGAGGGCATCGATCAGTTCCCGCATTCGGGTGGCGCCCTCCTGAGCGTACCGGAGGAACTCGCGGGCATCGTCGTCCAGCTGCGCGCCGTACCGCTGTTCGAGCAGCTGGGTGTAGCTCCCGACCATGCGCAGCGGCTCCTGCAGGTCGTGGGATGCGATGTAGGTGAACTGCTCGAGCTCCCGGTTCGAACGGGCGAGCTCCGCGGCGCGGCCCGCGAGGGCCTCGACGAGCTTCTCGCGCTCGGCAAAGTCACGGAGGTAGACACCGGACATCTTCTCGCCCTGCATCCCCTCAACGACCGCGCTCTGCAGGATCACCTCGAGCGGGATGACCGTGCCGTCCTTGCGCAGGCCCCGGAACTGCCCCGAGGCGACCGGGTCGCCCGGCGTGTGCGCCTGTACCATGCGCGTCAGGCTTCCTCGAGAGGACGCGATGAACAACTCCGCGAGCGGTCGTCCCACGATGTCTTTGGGGGTGTACCCGAGAAAGCGCTGGATCGCGAGATTCGAGTAGCGGACGACTTGGGATTCGTCCACGAGGAGCAGCACGCCCTGCGGGAGGTCGAGGAGGAGCCTCGCCCGGTCGTCGATGCTGGACGTGGGGGGCGGAGTCGGCCGCCGGCTGAGGAACCCGGCCGTGACGAGCGGGATTAGGCGGCGAGCGAACCCGGTCATGAGACTATCCCGGGAGCCGACGGCCGGTTCCCGGGGCTTTCGGGATCCCGCCTCATGGGTTCGGCGCCGCCTCTCGGCCCTCGACAAGGTGGGTGTCAAACGAGGTCACGCCGTACTTACGGCGCGCCCACTCGGGCGGGTAGAATGCGATCAGGCTCATCAGGCCCGGAATCACCAAGAAGAGCGTCCGGGCGATCAGCAACGGAATGGAGGTGGCTGGAATGAAGAGGTCGACAGCGAACCAGAGCAGGATCCCGCCCCCGACCAGCCCGATCCGGTATCGCTGGGCCGTGTCCCGAGTTCGGAATCGCAGCGAAAGGTAGAGGATCGCCCCGACGAGCTCCGGCCCCACCAGCACGATGACCAGGATGAGTTCGAGCGGCACGTTGGGCGAGGCCGCGTAGTGCCACATCGGTTGCGCGGCCACGAAGACCTCCACGGTCGGGCTCTGGGCGAAGAACCAGTAGAGGTAGGCGATGTAGAATCCAATGTAGAGAAGACTCACCTCGAACAGGTGGTAGCGCCCTGTGTACACGTACGTGAGGAACCCTGTCAATCCCCAGAGGAAGGTGCAGTCCACAATGACCCCCACCAGTTCGGTCGTCATCGCGAGTGCATACGGGAACGCCCCGCTGAGAGCGAGCAGCAGCTCGATCCCCCCCAACCCGACGGACGCGCCCAGACCCCCCCACCAGAGCGCGAACTGGATCGACGCGAGACGAGACGTCGGGGAGACCCGGCGGTCGGCAATGCGATACCCGACATACAGGTAGACCGCGGCCACGCCGAGAGTCGTTACGGCCGCCGCTGTCGCCTCCGCGACCTGGTCCGCGGGGATGAGGGGAGTCAGGGGAGGACCCGCCCCCCCGAGGGACGCTTCGGGAGTGCCGGACGGGGGTCCGAGCGTTCGAGACCGTGATAACGGGACACCCCTATCATCCCCTGTGTGAGAACAAACAGGCGTGACCTGGGTTTAAGTCACTATCGAGAGCGAGGCAGCGCGCGGGGGTCCCTTCGACCTGTCCGGCCCGGCCTCCGACCGCCAATTGGGCGACTCCTGCGGAACGGGGCGTACCCGCTCGGTCCGCGTCACTCGCGGATCGGGGCGGGCCCACGGAACTCCTTGGACTTCGAAGTATCCGCGACCAGCAGCCGCCGGCGGACCCATTCGGGCGGAAGGAGGGCGATCAAGCTCAGCACGGCCGGGATCACTTCGAGGACGCTCTTGGCGAGTATCCACTCGATCGAGGAGCTGGGCACGAAGGCGTGCACGACGACCCAAAAGAGAATGCTCGCTGCCAAGAGGGAGATCCGAAAGCGAGCCGCTCGATCCGGCGTACGTCGCAGCAACGACAGATAGACGCAGGCCCCGAAGAACTCGGGGAGGAGCACGACCAGCTGGAGCGCGAGAGACGTGCTCCCGCTCTCGACTGCGGAGTAGAGGATCGATGGAGTGCCCGACGCCAATGTGACGCCGTAGGGCATCTGCACGAACACGAGGTAGATCGAGATAACGTAGAACGCCCCGTACAGGGCGGTGATCAAGGGCAGGTGGTACTTCCCGGAGTACACGAAGATGAGGTACCCGACGAGGCCCCAGAGATAGACCGCCTCGATGACGAGGTTCACGAGCGTGAACGTGAGAGCGAGTGCGTACGGGAGCGCGTTAACGAGGGCGAGCGCCAGCTCGAACCGCCCTACGGCCAATGCGGCGCCGAGACCGACCCACCAGAGGGCGAACTGGTAGGAGGCGAGTCGCGCGGTGTCCGACGTCTCGCGTCGGAGGATACGAGAGCCGACGTACACGTACACTGCGACGACGACCGCACTTACGATCAGGGTCGCGACAGCGGCGTCAATTTCCGACGCCGGGACGAGTCCGATCACGTCCGTCGGTTCGGCTCGAAAGGTCGCTCCGCCCGGCGGCGGCTCTCGCACGCGGAGCTACGGCACGGGCAGGTCACCCGAGTCACCGTCCGGGAAGTTCCTTGGCCGGGTCTCCGCTTTAATCTGCTGCTCGTCGGGCGCGCGACCTGGAAGATGAGCCGGAGTCGCCGCGGGCCGATCCGCCACCGCCACGCTTCTCTCGCCACCCGTTGTGTTGGAGGAGAATGACGACGGCCGGCCGGTTGGTTCATATACGAGGGAGTCGATATGTCAATCGTCCGACAAAGCTAGGGGTCTTGTCTGACGGACATGGTCGACACGTCGGAACGAGTCACGGTCCGGATCCCGCAGGAACTTCTCGAGAAGTTGAAGCAGATCCAGCAGTCGAAGGAGACTCCCACCATCTCAGACACAATACGGGACGGGCTCGAGCAGTATATTGAACTCAACCTTCCTCCGCAGAACGTCCGCAAGGTCGTCGTCGAGCTCTCTCGTCAGGACAACAACCGACTCGAAGAGTTCGTGCGGGAGGGAAATTCGGTCAGCGTCGATGACGCCGTCCGTTCGGCCGTGCGCGAGTACATCCGAGGCCGGCTCGAGCAGCTCGGCCCGTCCTCCCGATCCCACCGCCGGGAAGGGGAACCGGTCGCTGCCGAAGGCTCCCCTCCGCCCTAGGCGGTCGGGGGGTCGATGTCCGTCGATCCGAAGCCGCCCGAGGCCTGGGCGTCGTTGGCGCTCGCGCCTCCGTGCGCGGTCGTGGGCCTGGGCGGCGCGGGCAGCGAAGCCGTACAGGACCTCGTGAACCTCGGGATCCCCGGGGTGCGGGCGTTTGCGGTCAACACCGACGCGAAGCATCTACTGCGCATGGGAGTGGAGGAGCGCATCCTCATCGGAGCGCGCGAGCTCCGCGGCCGGGGGAGCGGCGGTGACCGCGCCTCCGTGCTTCGGGCCGCGGAGGACGGCAAGGAGGAGATTCTCCGGCGCCTCGCACCGTTCGAGATCGTGTTCCTCCTCGCCGGGCTGGGCGGCGGGACCGGAAGCGCGCTCCTTCCGTTCCTCGCTCGGGAGCTTCGGAAGACCGATACGTTGCCGGTCCCCGTGGTGTTTCTCCCGTTCCAGGTCGAGCTCGATACGAATCAGGGCCGGCGGGAGAACGTCGAGGCAACGATCGCCGAGCTCGAACAGATGGGCGGACTCCTTCTCGCGCTCGCGAACGAGAAGCTGCGACGGTTCGAGTCCCTGCCGATCCACCGGGTCTTCCATGTGCGGAACGCCTACCTCCATTCGCTGGTCACGAGCCTGGTCGACATGGTCGAGAATCCGTCGCAGCTCAACGTCGACCTCGCCAGCCTCAAGAACCACTTGCGGGAGGCCGGACTCTCCACCCTCGTCGTGGGCGAGTTCCACGTCTCCGAACCCGAGCGGCTCGTCCACCAAGCGCTCTCGGAGTCGTTGCTCGACTTTCACCTCTCCGATTCGACGTCCGCCATCGTCCACCTCGACGGCGGGGCGAACCTGACGCTGCGGACCCTGGACCGGGTGCTCCGCGCGATGCGTCAGCGCCTCGGAGAACCCCAGCGGCTCGTCTTTGGCACGCGAGTCCGACCCGAACCCCGCGACGTGGTCCGTCTCACCGCGGTCATCGGGGGCCTCCGGCCGCGGAGCGTTCGAGATGCCCTCCGACCCGGTACCCCTCGAACTCCACCATTGGCCGCCCGCTAGGACCCCGCCACCGGGTGGGCCGCGGCCTCACGGAGGTCGATGGCGTTGTGCAGTAGGTCGATCACCTGCGACGTTCGGAGCGAGCGGGGTCCGACCGAGAGGCGGGGTACGCCCGAATCTTGGAGGAGGGCCACCTCGGCCGCGGAAGGGTCGTACGGATCCGAGACCACCGCCGCGAGCTCTGGGAGTCCCCCCTCGTACGACGCGATCGGCCCCCCGGACTCGGTCACCCATACGGCGCCGGGACGGCCAAGGAACGCGCGGAGCTCGCTCGGAGGGTCGACGGGAGCGACGCGGAGGCCCGGCGAAGATTCGAGTTCGCGGGGAAAGTTGGTCGATCGAACGAGCGCGTTCTTGAGAAGCGCGGCCGTGGATCGTTCGTCCGGGTTCAGGTAGCGAAGTCGAGCGCCGACCAGCTCGATCTTCCGAGCCGCGGGAGGCGGTTCGGCAACGAACAGGATCGTGAGCTCCGTATCTCGGCGAAGGTCGTTCGAGAGCGTGAAGGCGGTAGAGGCCGCTCGGGCGATCTCGTCCATCCGGCCCGCCCCTCCGGCAAGGTCGTTGAGGGTAAAGCCGCCGGAGACGGGGACCCGATGCGCTAGGATCAAGAATCGACGCATCCGCCCGCCGAGACAAGGGCGAGGTAAAGGGCTCTTCGTGACCCACGCGGCGCCGGGCGCGGCACCTCAGTCCACGGGGCCTTCGAATGAGTGACCTAACTTGCGTGGGGAGCGGACCGAGAGGTCGGCGCCCGAGGGCTTACCCGGGCGGAAAGCGCGCGGTCGAATCGACCGGATCACTCGTCGTCGTCGCCGCGGCGGCGGCCGCGGCTCGGAGGCACGGGGGCGGAAGGGACCGGGTTCTGCCGGCGCTCGAGCCAGATCTCGTCCCCGAGTTCGTGATATACTGCATGCGCCGGCATCCCCGTGCCGTGCTCACCATGGGGGAGGCGGAATGCCCCCGATCGGGCCGCGTTGGACGAATACACGACCTCCTGCTCGCCGGCCGCCGCCATGGCGGCGGTCTCCTCGCGCGCGAGGTCGAAGATTCGGTCCTTGCGGAACATCCAGTAATGGATGCGCCACTCCCGGCCATCGTAGAGCGTCGTCTCGTCTCGCTCCGTCTCGAGAATGCCCGTATCCTCGAGCATGTAGAACGTATCGCGGTCGTCCGGCTCCAGGACGTTGTCGATGATCCGCTCGTTGAACCCAAAGAAGTTGAGCACGTGAGCCGCGATCGAGCGGGCGTCCTCGGGGCGCATCCCCTCGTGACCCACTGATCGACGGATCGCCTTCGCCAGTGAGTCGAAATCGACGGGGCCCGCCACGTCGGTGAGCGCCGCGTCGGTCGGTATGCCCACGCGAGTCGTCTTGATGTCGGCGTCGGTCCGCAGCGGAACGGGGTTCCGGAGGGTGTACCTCTGGGTCGGCGCCTTCGGGTTGTTCCCCGGTCCCGGCATAGTCGAATCTATCCTCAGTTTCCGTATAAATAGGTTGGGAAATCTCATGGATTTCCGGGCTTTGGTCACGGTCCCTCCCCCGCCCGGGTTATCCACCAACCCCGCCGTTGGAGGCCCCCCGGAGCAGCGACGGTCAGGGTCTTCCTTCTATAAGACCACACGGCGGCCGCGACCGACCTTCTGGAGCGCCTCAATGCCGGGTCGCCACTCCTCTTCCTCGATCCGGAGCTCGAGCTCGGCCAGTTGGGCGAACTCCCGGGGGAACGGGACCAGCGACTTGGCGACGTAGACGTGGGCGAACGGACCGCTCGAGGGTCCGGTCCAGGTCTTTCCGACCTCCACGACCGACCGGTACTCGTAGTACTCGGGGGCCGGAACGAACCACACGGTTCGGTCGTCAGTGCCGCGACCGGCGCGCGGCCCGCGCGAGTAAACCTGGAGGTTCAGGTGGCGGAGAACAGCGGTCGGCAGACTGAAGATATGGCGCTCGCCCGGGCGCGCCGTCGCCAGCAGCCGACCTCGGACGGTCTCCACGGCCAGCGCTTCGCGCGCCGGATGGGTCGCAATCACTCGGACGAGGCCGGGGCCGCGCGCGAGAAAGGAGATGGCTCGACTCGCCTCGCGGGAACCCCCGTCCTCCGGCCGGAAGCGGATGAGCTCCGCCACTTCGAGCGGGAGCTGCATCGTGAGCCAGGTCGGGTGGACGGCCCGGAGGATCACGTACTCCATTGCTCGGGGGAGTCGGGGACGCCGCTATAAGAATTCGGAGTCCCTGAAGGCATCGTTCACTGCCGAGGTCGAAGCCTCCCCACCGCGTCGACCACCTCGCGGAAGTCGCTCGCGCGCAGCACGAGGTCGGCCACGCTGTCGACCTCGGGACGGGAAGAGTTGAGGGCAACTCCCCGGCCGACCATCGAAAACAGCGCGGCGTCGGCCCAGCCATCCCCGATGTGGACGATCCGGTGCGGCGGAATGCCGCTCCGGGCCGCGAGCGCTCGCAATCCGGCCGGCTTGTCCGCTCGCACGTCGTGGGGGTGCTGGATGATTCCCGCCATGACCGCCTGGGCGGGGGTCCCCTCGAAGTCGTCAAATCCGAATCTCCGGCAGTACCACTCACAGACGTACGGTGGGTTGTGGGTCAAAAGTGCCACCCGAGAACCGAGAGCGTGGAACGCCCGGACCCCCTCCGCGATCCCGCCAATCCGGGGCGTCGAATCTAACGCCGCCTCGACCTCGCCGAGCGGTCTCCCGCTGGCGATCTCGAGGAGGTCCTGGAGGTGCTCGTCTTCGCCGATCTCCTTGGCGAAGAAGCGTCGGTTCGAGCGCGAGAGCTCCTCGGAGCGGCCGAGCGACTCCGCGATGACCCGCCAACCGTGGACGGTCGTGAGGGTGCCGTCGATATCGACGGTGATGAGGGGCCATACCCCGGGCGGCACGGTGCCCTCTGTCACGAGCGACTGCCGATGCCCATGAGAATTCCTCCGACCCAAAGAGCCAGGATCCCGCCGCCGGCCGCCGTGAGGGCATACGCGAGTTTCGTCGGGGCCGTGGGGAGGAGCGCCGAGAGGAGGAAGATGCCCACGATCGAGAGCAAGAGCCCCCCACCGATCTTCTGAGTCCGGGTGAGCCGGGGCCGCCGAAGCGGGGGGAGAGGCGTCGCGGCGGAACCGGAATCCATCGCTCGGGACGATGATCCGGGGAAATAACCGTGCCGGGGCTCCCGGCGACCGTTCGCCCTACGGGGCGCGTTCGCCGGGAAGGGGCGGCCGCTCTTCTGACGGAGACGGCGGCAGGTAGACCGTACCCACCCAGGGAGGCGGCGGGCGCTCGGGGTCGCGACGGGCGCGATGGGAGGCGGCCTTCATTCGCTGCACGAACGGCCCCGCTCCGATCGGCGCGATGATCGTCGTGATCAGGCCGGCCCCCGCCACAATCGTGAAGACCTGGGTCGTGAAGATCCCCGCGTCCAGCAGGATGACGGCCATGGCGAGCTCGACCGCGCCGCGGCTCACGATCAGGAACCCGACGCTGAACGCTTCGTCCGACGACCATCGAAGGCTTAACGCGACGCCGGCCCCGACGAGGAACTTCGAAAAGAGCGCGAACAGCACGAGCCCGACGAAGGCGATGAGGGTGAGCGGTGAGGTGAGGATCGGATCGAAATTGGTCCCGAAGCCGACCAGGACGAAGAAGAGCGGGACGAAGAAACCCCACGTCACGGCTTCGAAGACGATGCTCATCGAGCGATGGGCCTTCGCGCCGGTCACTTCGGGAGTGATCAGCATCCCCGCGTAGAACGCCCCGATGACGAACGTCAACCCGAGGTACTGGGAGTACAGGGCGGCACCCAGGCCCGCCACGATCAGGAGGGCGAACCCGGCCTCGCGGGAGTTCCACGTCGACCGGACCCCGCGGAGCCAATTCTTCCATCCGGGCCGGTTCGCGAGGAACCGGAGCAGGAAGTACACCGCGAGGATCGTGCCGAGGAAAAGAAAGACCGTCCCGACGGCGATTCCCACCGCCGTCCAGGGGCTGCCGCCGCCGGCGCCGACTCGCAGGAGGACCGCGAAGACCGTGACGGCGCTCAGTTCGTTGACGACGGACGTGTTGAGGAGCATCGACCCGAATCGAGTATCGAGAATTCCGAACTCCCGGAGCATGATGGCCAGCACGGGGAGCGCGGTGATCGAGATCGTCAGGGCAACGTACAGGTCGAGGATCGGCGAAAAGCTCGGAAAGAGGAGGCGGACGACCCCGGCCCCCGCAATGAACGGAACGAAGAAGATCGCGACACCGAGGAGGAGGGAGGCGACCCCGGTGTCCCGGATCTGCTTCGGACTCACCGAGAGCCCGGCCATCAGCAGGACGAAGAACGTCGCGAGGGTCTCGAGGCCGGAGAACTGGGTGGTGACCGTAACACTCGTGGAGAGGCCGAGGGGAGCCCCGAGGAGCGTCGGACCCAGGATCACGCCCACCAGGAGCTGGCCCACGAGCGCCGCCTGTCCCAAGTGGGTGAAGATCTCACCCACGATCACCGCGGACGAAACGAGAAGAAACAGGCCGATGATGAAGAGGGTCGTGGGGTTGATCATTCGCCCCACCCGGGACCTTGAGTCCGGCGGGCACCGACGGTGCGGGTCTCCCCACGCTTCTCCGTCGGGGTAGGGCCCATCTCTGCCCTCAGCGGGGAACGGGGCATAACTATGTTTGGTCGATTGGGAACCTTCCTACGCGGTCCCGCTCCGTCGGTGTAAAGACCCTACCCGCCGTCACCGTCCCGTGAGGCGCACCGCTCGGACTTCTCGGGGGAGGCGAACGACCGCCTTCGACCCCACCGCTCTCGCGGACCGTCGGGCGCGGGCGCTGGAAGAACCCCTCGACGTGCAACTACGGACGGCCGAACCCTACCCATTGCTCGAAGTACGCAACCCGATCCACGGCACCGAGTACCTCGTGATGCTCCCCGAATATCCCGCGCAGTCGGGGTCGCTCTGCACTTGCACGGACTTCGCCCGCCGCGGGCTCGGCACCTGTAAGCACATCGAGGCCGGGGTGCGATGGGTCTCGGACCACCCGGACGCCCCCCCGCTCCGAGCCCCCGACGGACCGCATACGACCGGTGTCTGGAAGAAGGTCGACCAGCGGCTCGCGTCGTCGGTCCGGGACGTTTCGACCCCGAGCCGACGGTGGCGACGGGCCGGGGCCGTCCTCTTCGAACCGTCCGATGCGGAATGATCGGGTGAAAGGTAGAGAAGAAAGGGTTCGGTGGTGGGGTCCTCTGCGTGCGGGCTTAGGTCGAAGACATCCCGGGGGCACCCTTTAGGGCGCGGACTTTGTAGTACTCGGGGTCGACGACGACCTCGCCGTTGATGCCCATCGTCTCGATGGTCTTCAGCGACGCTCCGCCCTGCTTCTTCGCGGCCTGCCAGTCCGGGATCGGGATCGAGAACTTCTTCTCGACTTCCGTCCGGTAGATCGGGCCCGAGTTATACGAGCAGAACGGGATGACGCGCCCGTCCGGTACCGCGTAGTGGATATCGCAGCGCATCAGGCGCTGGATATCGTAGTCGTACGCGTCCTGGAAGTGCATGTTCCCGATGTAGAGCGTGCGCCACGTGAACTTCGCCAGGGCTTCCTTGTTCCCTTCCGTGAAGATCCCGGCGATCACCTTGACGCAGTTCTTCTCGCTGAGCCCCTCCGGCGCCTTCGAGAAGTCGAAGTACTTCGACACGTCGTGGAGCAGCCGGGCTCCCGCGACCGCCGTCCGGACGCGCGAGAACCGGGCGTCCCGATACTTCTCGATCATCGTCTCGACGTTCTCGAAGAAGCCGTCGACGTCCATGAACCGGGGGAGCGGCGTGATCTTCTGACCGTCCGCCGAAATGAACGCGAACGTAGCGCATCCGCAGCCCGGGTGGGTCGTGAGGGTCATCTTCTCCTCGCCGTGGATGATCGAGACGAGCTCCGAGATCGGCGCGACCGACGGCACGGGGAAGAAGTCCGACTTCTCGAACGGTCCCTCCGTGCAGAGGATGCGCACCAGGTCCGACTGGGTGAACCGCATCTGGAAGCGGTCCTTGTCCGGAATCCGCGCGGTCAGGGCGACCGGCTGGAAGTTCACGCCGCGAACGACGTCGATGTTGTCGATCGCGAACTTGACGGTGGGCCAGATCTCCTTCTCGTTGAACCCACCGACCAGCGTCGGAACGAGGACGACCGAGAGCGGCTTGTCCGGCTTGCCGGCCGCCAGCTCCGCCGCGGAGGAGTGGGTCTCCCGCGCCGCCTGGATCGCCTTCTGCTTGACCTTCAGAAGTGGTACGCCCCGGACCTTCCGGTAGATCTCATCGTCGAGACCGTCGAACTGGAGATACAGCGTATGGAGACCGGAGTCGCGGCACGCTTGGGCGAAGCCGGGCTCGTTCGCGACGCGGATACCGTTCGTGGCGACCTGGACCTGCTTGAATCCGAGGTCGCGGGCCATAGAGACGGCGTCCAAGAACAGGGGGGAGAGCGTTGGTTCTCCGCCCGAGAACTGAACCGCAACCGTGCCGACCGGCTTCTGCTCTCGCAGGGTCTTCAGCATGAAGTGGATCTGCTCGCGGGTCGGCTCGAAGACGTAGCCCGCGGCGTTCGCGTTCGCAAAGCAGACCGGGCACTTCAGATTGCAGCGGTTGGTCAGGTCGATCAGGGCGAGCCCCGTGTGGGACTTGTGGTGGCTGCACATTCCGCACGTCGTCGGGCAGCCGCGGAACTTGTCGTAGTACGGGTTTTCGTATCCGACCCCGTCGTGAGCGTATACTTCCATCCGGAGGTAGAAGTCGACATCGTTCGAGATGATGTCCCAGAAGTACCCGTGCGTACGGCAGGTCTTTTCCATGATCACGCGATTATCCTTCTCCCGGACGATCGCGGGAATGACCTTGATGCATTCGGGACAGACGGAGGCCGTCTTCCTGGGCAGGCCCCTCGGGGCCTGGAACTCCTTCATGACGCGTGCCGGCATTCTGTTTTCCCCACTTCGAGCTGCCTTCCTTTCGGTCGACGCTCTGGCGGACCACCAACTCCATGGTACATAATCCATCTGTCGTACTGGCCGCTACAAAACTCGAGTACCGTGACGGAGAGTGACACGGTCTGGTTCGCTACAAACTGCGTATAACCCACTCCCGGACCACTGCGGGCCCGTCCAGAATCTCCTCCGGGAACCCCCTCCCGGACCGTACTAGCTTGTACCCTCCCGGACACCTTATGGTTCCTCATGCCTCCGTCGTCCCCGGAGCCATGCCACGCAAACGTCGGACGGTTCGAACGGTCGCTCGGGCGCCGCGGAAGAGGGCGTCACGGGCGACCCCCGCCCGTTTCGTTGGGAGGGATGCCTCCCCCGTTCTCGCGAAGTACCCGCCCAAGGATCCGGCGCTCTCGATTCGGGGACCGCCCACTCCCGCGGCGACCCCTCCGAAGTCCGCGCCCCCGGCCCCCCCGTCTTCCAGTGCCGGAAGTGCCCCTACGCCCTTGATCGCGCTCGAGCGTCCGTTCGACGTGGACGAGTTCTCTAGTCTCCTCGGAGAAACGTCGATACGGGTGACGGTTCCGCGGGAGGACCTCGCGGAGGTGCTCCGCCGAGCGAGTGAATTCATGGGGTTCGGGATCTACGTCTACTCGATCTCCCTCCGTCCAACTCCCGGAGATCTCCTCAAAAGTTTCGTCGTGGAGCTTCAACGGGTCGATTACGATCCGGACAAGCGAGCGTGGGTGCCGTTCATCGATAAGGGGACTTCCTCGTCCCCCTTCGGACCCTCGGGTACCCGGACCTAGAGAGTAGTCCACCGGGCGGCCGAACCGCCTATGTACCTAGAGCGGGTCGCGCTAGAGGGAGGGTCAGGTGACGATACCGGAGGAAAAGGAACGATGGGAGGTTGAGCTCCGTCAGCTCCGGGAGGAACTCCACGAACTCAGGGCCGAGCAACGAGAGCTGGCCAAAGCGGTCGACCAACTGGTTCGCACCTTCACTACGCTCTCTACCCATCTGGGGATCACGGCCGAGCCGTACACCCGGAAGGAAGGGCGAGCCCGCGACGTTCAAGGATTCGCTTGAATTCGACGCCGCGGCGTGTTATCGTGCAGCGGCTCGTCGGGGGGGTGCCCCGCTGCGCCGACCTTTTCTGCGGATTGAACGGGACCGCCTTCCGGCCATATCGCCACTCCCCTTCCATCGCGTACAGCCGCCGGAGACGAGTGGCGACCCTCGCTCCGATGCCGAGCTGGCCCGGCGCGGCATCGGACACCTGAAGCGTGACCCGGACTCCCGGAGCGATCTCGACCAGGACGACCTCGTACGGCCCGGTGGCTTCGACCTGATCGTCGAATTCCGTCGGTTGACCCCCGGACCGGATCACCGTGGAGGCGACCACCTCGCCCCCATCGCGCGCGAGGCGAACGGACCGGAGGCCGTCGACCGTCCCACACTGTCGGCAGCGTCCCCGGGGGGGAAAAGTTACCGTCCCGCACGCGGAGCACGTCTCTCCCATCATCCGCCAGCGACTGGGCAGGTTCTCGACGTAGCGAGGCTGGGGCACATAGGCTCCCTGGGAAAATGGTCCCGCGAGCGGCATCTTCGGTCGGGCACCGAACCCTCCCCCCGCCGACTGGCCAACCTCGGAATCCGGGTCGAAGTCACCGACCCATTGGCCGCGTTCCGCCGGCCCGCGTTCAAGGGCAAGTCGACGGAGCGCGGACGTCGACGACGAGGCGTCGCCCGAAGCGCCGGGGGGCTCCCGCCGTCGTTTTTGCTTCGGGTCCGGCGCTACCCGAAACGCCACCGCGCAGTCGGGTGGGGCGCGACGACCGTTCTTCCGAGCGCTCGACTTCGTTTGCCATAGGTCCACGGCGACCACCAGCACCGGCTCCGAACCGAGGTTCGGGTCGGTCGCCGTGCGAATCGCTGCGCGCAACCCCGCCGCCCCGCGCGGAAGGCGCGTTGCCCCTGTCGCCGATCCAAGGAATCGTATCAGGTCCGATTCGGCCGATGGGGGGAGGTCTCCGACCAGCAGCAAACGGTGCACGCCGGTGGTGCCGGGACTGGCGTCGTCCAGGCGCTCGAGCGCGGTGGCGGCGAGGGTGAACCCGTCCTCGTCGCGCGCCGCGGTCCGGCGGCCGTCGACCGATGCGACGGGCAGGTACCCCGCGGCCTGGGTGATCCCTCGCACGCCCTATCCCACCGAAAAGAGGGTGACCGTCGCCGTAGCGCCCGCGCCGCCCACGTTGTGGGTGAGCGCGCGTTCGGGATGCGAGAGTTGACGGGGACCGGCGCCCCCGCGGAGTTGCAGGAATACCTCGTAGGCTTGGCTCACCCCGGTGGCACCGATCGGGTGCCCCTTCGCCTTCAAACCGCCGTCCGGATTCACCGGTAGGTTTCCATCACGTCGAGTCCTCCCCTCGAGCGTCATCGGGCCGGCGGCACCGACTTCGGCGAACCCGAGGTCCTCCAGGGCCAACAATTCCGCGATCGTGAAACAGTCGTGGACTTCGAGAAACGACACGTCGGAGCGGCGAACACCGGCGGAGCGGAACGCTTCGTCGGCGGCCCACCGCGTCGCACCGAACCGGGTGAGGTCGGGGCGCTCCTGCACGGCCAGGTGGTCCGAGCCCGCACCCACGCTGTCGATGTACACCGGAGTATCGGTGAACCGCCGAGCCGCGTCGGGGGCAGAGAGGAGCAGGGCCGCCGAGCCGTCGCTCACGGGGCAACAGTCGAACAGCCCCAGGGGGTCCGCCACCCGGGGTGCTGCGAGGACGGCCTCCCGCGTGACCCGCTTCTGAAAGTGAGCATTCGGATTGAGCGCCCCGTTCTCGTGATTCTTGACCGCCACTTCGGCGAGGGCATCCGCCGAGCCCGGGTGCTCGGCGAGGTATCGGGACGCGATCAGCCCGTAGACTCCCGCGAACGTGAGCCCGGCCAGTCGCTCCCATTCGGTGTCCCCCGAAACCCCGAGCCAGTACCGACGCCGGGCGCTCGGAACATCGGTCATTTTTTCGAGTCCCACCACGAGCGCGAGGTCCTTTTCGCCCCGTTCCACCGAACGGACCGCGGCCCGGATCGCCGAGCCCCCGGACGCACACGCGTTCTCGACCCGGGTCGTCGGCACGCCGGGCAGACCGGCCTCCTCGGCGAGCACGGCCGAGGCGTTCCCGATCTGCCAACCTCCGAAGCCGAGGGTTGCCAGGAACGCTTCCCCTACCGCGGCGCGGTCGACGCCTCGGTCGACGCTCGCGAACGCCCCGTCGACCGCGGTCCGGAGCAGCGCGCGAGGCCCCGCCTCCAGCGCGCCGAACCGCGTATGGCCCGCGCCGACGATCGCTGCTCGATGCCCCACCGTTTCCGCCCCGAGAATCGTCTTAACGGGCGAGTCGTTCAAGCTTTTTAAGGACGGGGAGCCGGTTGGCGGAAGTACCTCCGATCGTGGTGGGCGTCTCGGGCGCCAGCGGGGCCCCCATCGCGGTCCGCGTCCTCGAAACGCTCCGGGCCGCCCGGGCGCCTGTCGCCCTCGTCGTGTCCGACGGCGCTGCGGCCGTCCTGCGCGAGGAGTGCGGACTCGAGCCCGAGTCGCTGGCCGCACTCGCCACCCAGACCTACTCGGACGACGACCTCAGCGCACCGATCGCGAGCGGGTCCCGAGCGACCCGCGGAATGGTCATTGTTCCGTGCTCGTCGAACACCGCCGCGAAGGTCGCCCTTGGGCTCGGCGACACGCTCCTGACGCGAGCGGCGCACGTCCATCTGAAAGAACGGCGGCGGCTGGTGATCGTGCCGCGGGAGTCCCCCCTCCCCACGACCCTCCTCCGTCACCTCACGACCTTGAGCGAGCTGGGGGTCATCGTTCTTGACGCGGCCCCTCCCTACTACCTCCACCCACGATCGGTCGACGATCAGACGTCCTACCTCGCGGGGAAAGTCCTCGACCATCTCGGGGTCGCCCACGACCTCTACCGGGGCTGGAAGGCAGGGAGCCCATGAACCGCGGGAGCCGGATTAGCGACCTCTTCCCGTGGCCATTGGTCGGAGTGGCACTGCTCGTCGCGCTCATGATCCTGCTCACCCCCGTATTGATCGCCGCGAGCGGACCGCCCGCGGCGGGGAGCGTATCTTCCTACGCGGAGCTGATCATTGATGCGCTGCCGGGGAACAATACGACGCACTTTTACGTGCACGGACTCGGGACGACCACCCGGTACTCGGAGATCCACCTCGGGTTCGCCGACGGATTCCCCTGGACCGGGGCGTTTCCTAGCGGCTTACTCAATTGGACCAACTGGCAGAACTTCTCCTCCGTCCTGGCGGTGATCGCAGCGTTGAACCAGAACCCCGTGGCGGTCAACGTGACCGCTCTCTACTCGGTCAACGGTGCGAGCGCACTCTTCGTCGGAGTGTTCGCGATCTTCGTCGGCACGCCGGCGGGCAGCTCGACCGACACCCTCTCCGTCGTCTCCGACACCCCGGGGATTGGGGGCTTCTCCTATCCCGTCGCGAGCCTCCCCGTGGCGATCACGCTCTCGGACATCGGGGGCGGAGGTGGGTCGTGAACGCCGCTCGTTGGGGGATCATCATGTGGTCGGCGCTGATCGCCGCGCTCGTCGTCGTCGAGGTCGCGGAGATCACGCATCTGTTCACCCTTCCGATCGAGCTGGCGTTCGGCGACCCCCTCGCGGTGGTCGTCGCCCTCGTCTTCACGACGATCCTGGCGCTCGTGGGGGCGATCTTCATCGGGGTGTACGTCTCCGCCCGGGTCCTCCGAACCCAAGGGTTCACCCCCTTCGAGGAGGAGATGCTCCGGATGCGGAACGAGGTCAGCGAGATCAAGGCCGCCCTCGCCTCCCGGCCGCCGGTCGGAGGTACGACCCCCGGGCCACCCGAAACGCCCAAGGGGGGTCCGCCGTGAGAATCCCCGTACTCGACAACGGCGGACAGTGGACCCATCGGGAGTGGCGGGTCCTCCGAGACCTCGGGGTCGAGACCACGATCGAGCCGAACACCATCCCGTTCGGGGAGCTTCGCGCTGACGGGGTGGTCCTTTCGGGGGGTGCGCTCAGCCTGGAGGGGACCGACGCGCCGCTGGGACGCGTCGGGGAGTGGGTCGACTCGGTCGACGTCCCCGTCCTGGCAATCTGCGTCGGCCACCAGTTCCTCGGGCGACACTTTGGTGGTAAGGTCCTTCGAGCGTCCCCCGAGTTCGGGTCGGTGGACTTGACGGTCGACCGACCGGACCACCCGCTGTTCGCGGGACTCCCCGAGCGCTTCCGGGTGTGGGCCAACCACAACGACGCGGTCGCTGAACCACCGCCCGGCTGGTCCGTCCTCGCGCATTCGCCCGCGTGCGCGGTCGAAGCGATGGCCCACCCGACCAAACCGATCTGGGGCGTCCAGTTCCACCCCGAGGTCGAGCATACGGAGGGCGGACAGGAGATCTTCCGCCACTTCATCGATGCGTGCCGACGCTGAGCCTCGATCGGGACCCTCGGGAATATGTACGACTCGTCACTCGGCGGGTAAGGTCCATCGATGCCAAGGGTCCGTCGTGGTTCGGTTGTTCGAGAGCACGACCTCCTCGCGCGGGCCAAGGTCCTGAGGGAATCGGTCGACCCCCTGCTTCCGCGGCGGACCCGCGACTGCCCGCCCGAGAAATTCGACCGCCTGAAGGCGGACCTGGAACAGGTCCGTGAGGTTCGGGAGGACGAGAAGCGGCTCGAGCGGGCGACCCATTGGGGCGACCCCCTCGTCCGGTCGTACGCGGGCCTTCTCAAGTTCTACCTCGACCCAAAGACGCCGCCGATCGTCTCTTTCCCCCTCCCCGACGGGGAGGTCTCGTATGCGCCCCTGGCTCGAGCTCCCCGCGAGACGGAGGTCGCGGTACAACAGTCGGACGACCCGTCCCGGCTGTTGCTCGGGTACGTCGACTGGGCCCGCAAGGGGTTCCACTTCTTTGCGACGCGCAAGACGCTGTGGTGCACGGGTCGGTCCGCCACGCCGCCGGACGAGTTTCGGTCGGAGCGGGTCGCGGAACTCCCGTACCGGCTGATCGAGGAGCCCGGAAAACACGTCTTCCTCTGCCCGCATCTCAAGGACCAAGAGCCGCGACCGTTCCTCGAGGTCGCCTGGCCCGGCGCGGACACGGCGTTCCGAGTCTGCCGGCGGTGCGCGAAAACGGAGCGGCACCTCCTCTCGAGCCTCTCGGATGGGGCGGCGGTCCCCGACCCGAGCGAAGAGTTCCCGGTCGGAGCGGAGTGGAACATACGATGTCAGGGCGGCCCCGAATGCATCCACGCCCGTCTGCCCGAACTCCCCCGGACGCTCCGGAAACGGTACGAACTTGGTCGGCTCTCCGATGCTCAGCTGCTGGACGAGTACGGGGCGGAACTCCGACCTCGGATCGAGGGGACCGACCGCCCGACGTTCGTCGCGGGCGGGGTCTGCTACGGGAACAACATCCCTGCGTTCCTCTCCGCGCTGGAGGCGACCCCGGTCGAGCGGCGCGCGGTGGAGCGCGCCCTTGAGGACGTCCACGGGTACTTCGAGGTCGACGAACCGTCCGCGAGTCGCGCGCTCGAGCGCCTGTGGCCCGACCACGCCGACGTGATCCTCCGCACGATCGTCCCCGACCCCGCCGAGGCTCGTCGATGGATCGACGAAGCCCGGGGTGCGCCGGGCCGGGTGTCGGAGATCTTGAAACGGGCGCAGCGACGGAGCGAAGAGCGCCAGGTCTTGGACGAGCTGCCGCGGTACAGCCGATTGGCGCGAGAGGCGGCGTGGGTCGACCGGATCGCGCGCGAGTACCGTACCCACGGCAACTCGGCGGCCGAGCGCACTATCCTCCAGTCGTTGCCGGAGGAGGGAAAGGAGCGCGGTCTAGCGTTCGGACTGCTCAGCGCCCTCGGCCGAGGGAGCGCCCACGCGTGGCAGTTCTCGAAGACGGAGCAGGAGTTCGGAACGGCGCTCGCTGACCGGGCTCGCTCCACCCTCGCGGCCCCGGCAGAGAGCTATCACTCGGCCCTCGACGCGCTGCTCCAAGCGGCCGGCGTCGCCGATTGGGGGGTCCGGGAGCCCGCGACCGAGGCGCGGAGCGGCTGAGCCGCGCCGTCCGGAGGAGTTCGGGGGCCTGCAAGTACATCGGCTAAACAAAAATACCCCAACGTGGTGTATACTATCGACCAGTCAGCGGGCCTTCGGGAGGCCAGATGCGGCCGGTCAAGGATAATGGTCGACACGAGCCCCCCGGCGGCGTCCGCGATTGTCGTCGCCGGGGATGAAGAGACGAGGGTCTTGCTCCGCGGCCTTCTCCGGTTGCATCACTTCCGGGTGGACGGGGAGGCCGAGGGGGCCACTCAGTGCCTGGAGCTGATCCGGGAGCACCGGCCGAGCCTCTTGGTGGCCGACGTGAACCTCGCGGAAGGTAGTCCGAGCTCGCTCGTGACGGAAGCGCGCAAGGCGGCGCCCGGGTTGCGGGTGATCCTGGTCGCTCCGGCGTCCCGTCCCCCGGCGCCGTCGTCCGACGGCCATCCCGGACCCGATGTCGTGCTCCTCCGACCGTTCCGAATCCGCCAGTTCGCGGAAGCGCTCCTTCCGTCGGCCTCGTCGGGGTCGGGCCCCTCGCCCTAGGGCCGGCGTACCGGTGGCTTCGCGCGATATCGCTCCAACGCCGCGGCCTCTTCGAAATGGAGTTCCGGGGCCGGGACGACCACGGCGTGCATCGGCGGACCGAAATCGCCCTGCGCGAGCTCCTCGAGGGGTCCGAACCACGCTCCCGCATCTTCCCGGCCGATCCGCGCTACCACCGCCACCGGCGCGCCGACGGGGATCGTCGTTCCCTCAGGATCCCGCTCTCGGAGTAGCGAGAGCGCCTCGCCCCCACTGAGGAACCGACCGTCCTCGGGGCGAAGGTCGAGCAACACGAGCGAGTGGAGCCCGCGCTCCCGGTTCGATGCGATCTGCTCCACGGGGGACCGGGGGGCGAATCCGGGCGCCGGGAGCGGCAGCGAGACTGTTCGCCCGAACCGGTAGTGCATCAGCCCGAGGAACCCGGCGGCCGCGGTGAGGATGCTCGCGTTCGGGAGGTACCGCCACGAGTGGCCGGCCCGCTCGACCGCGAGCCGGAGGGCGACGTGGGTCGTCGCGGCGAACGGGTCGCCGATGACGAGGAGCACGACCCGGGGCGATCGGCCGAGGGCGTCGAGGATCGGTCGCTCGGATTCGAGCAACGATCGGTCAAGGCGGTGGACCGGGCGGTGGAGCTCCGCCGCCACTCGCTCGACCGTCCCCTCCGGGGCCACGGCGGTGTACTCCTCAGCGAACACCTCGTCCGCGGCTCGGAGCGTTTCCCAAGCGCGCGCCGAGAGGCCACGCTCGTCCGACAGTCCGAGCCCGACGAACGAAAGCTCGGCCACGCGCGCTCCTGCCGGTCTAGCCCCGGAGCGCAAGGACCGGGCACGGCGCTTGGCGGAACAGCTCCTCGAGGAACGGGCGCGTGAGGAGGGCGCCGCCGGCCTGGTCCCCTTCCTCGCTCACGAGCAGGAGGCCGAACCGCTCCCTCTGGGCCGCCTGCAGGATCACGCTCGGAAGCCGACCCCGCCGGCTCCGCGAGCCGGGGAACGTCGCCCACTTGTGGGTGACCGGGACCCCGCGCGACGTGTGCTCCTCTCGGTCGGCCTCGTCCCCTCCCGCCCCCGAGTCGCGAAGCCCGAGGGTGATGGTCGTGATCGACGCGCCGTCATTGTGGACCGCGATCTCTTCGGCGACCTGCATGGCCCGCGGGAGCGGGCTCGGGCGGAACGAGGGGAGGAGGATCCGGGGAAGCTTCCCCGCCCCTAGGGCGAGGCGATTGAGGATCAGGACGTCCTGGTGGGCGTGGTGCAGGATCCCGCTCGCGGTGTGCCCGACGAACGGGTTGCGACTGCGCTTGTCGCCCCGGAGGGTCATGAGGATCGCGTCGACTCCGTGGGACTCGGCGCTCTCGAGGATCTCCCCCGGAACGTCGGTCGAGGCCCGGACCTCCGGGTCGACGCGGACGTCGAGCGCGGCCCCCGCTTCGTGCGCGGGAACGACGAGGTTGACCGAGGCGCGCCACTCGCGCGTCACCTCGGGGAGGGTCGTAGTCGGGATGACGTGCAGGATCCGGATCTCCCCGTCGGGGTCGAGCAGCATCGCCGCGAACCGGATGAGCGGCTCGACCTCCGACGGCTCCGACACCGGTACCAGGATCTGACGGTACAACTCCTACCTCCCGATGTACGGCAGCAGGTCGATGTCGAGCTGGAGGACATCGACGTAGGCGACCCCCACGTACGGGATCGGCGGGTTCGTGATGTGTTCGTTGACGAATCCGGTCGTCCACTCGATCGAGAGGTTCGACGCGTTGGCCACGCGAGGGACCTGGACGAGGACAGCTTCGGGGGTCAGGTCGGGGTCGACGTCCGACGCCGACGGGGAGACCAGCCAGAACGGGAGCGTCGCGTTCACCGTGAAGTTCCCATACTGCCGCATGTAGGCAATGGTTTCGTTCAGTAAGGCCCCGAGCGCCGGGTCGGTCGGACCGGGCGGAGTCTCGGCCCCGAGCGTCGTGTTGTAGTCGGTGAGCGAGGGGCGCTCCCAGAACAGATACGGTGCGCTCGTGTTCTGGGCGATCAGGCTGGACCCGACCACGGTTCCGTTCGGTTCGCGGAGCAGCGAGCCGTTCGCGGCGTTGGGGTCGAGGACCTGGGCGATCCCCGTCACGAGCAGCGGATAGATGAACCCACTGACCAGGAGCGTGAGGACGAGGAGCACGATCGTCGCCCGGACGTGCCCACCGACCGTGTGGGCCGGCGGCGGCCGCGGGGGCGTCGAAGGTTGGGGAGGCCCGACCGCGGCACCGGCGGACGGAGGAGCCACCGCGCTCACAGCCACCCCCCGAGGGGGAGCCAATGGGAGACCGCGAGCCCGATCCCGTGGACCCACCCGAGCGTCGAGAGCCACGCCAAGAGTTCGTAGCAGAGCCAGATCCCGGCGAACGCGCTCACGAGACCCCCGAACCCGTAGTAGAGCAGGTTCCGGCGCAGCAGGTCGATCGCGGGCTTCGGTCGGAACGGCACCCCGGCGAGGGCGAGGGGAATCAGGAACGGGATGATGAGGGCGTTGAACAGCAGGGTGGCGAGCACCGCGAGCTCGGGGTTCGTGAACCCGAGGACGTTGAGCACGGTGATCCCGGGCAACGCCGCCACCCCGGAGGCCACGAAGATCGCGGGGATGATCGCGAAGTATTTCGCGACGTCGTTGGTGATCGAGAACGTCGTGAGGGCGCCGCGCGTGATCAGGAGCTGCTTTCCGATCGACACGATCTCGATGAGCTTTGTCGGGTCGTTGTCGAGGTCGACCATGTTGCCTGCCTCCTTCGCCGCGCTGGTCCCGTTGTTCATCGCGAGGCCCACGTCGGCGCGCGCGAGCGCCGGCGCATCGTTGGACCCGTCCCCGCTCATGGCGACCAGGCGGCCCGCCGCCTTTTCCCGGTCGATGATCACCAGCTTCGTCTCGGGCTTCGCCTCGGCGATGAAGTCGTCGACGCCGCTCTCCTTCGCGATCGCGGCGGCGGTCAGGCGGTTGTCGCCCGTGCACATCACCGTGTGGATCCCCATCGTTCGCAGCTCTTGGATCCGGTCCTTGATGCCGGGCTTGACCACGTCCTTCAGGAGGACGAGCCCGATGGCTCGCTTGTTCACGGAGATCGCGAGCGGGGTCATTCCCTGGCGCGACGCCTCGATCGCCGACTGCCGGAGCTCCCGCGGGAGCGTCGCTCCGTACGCCTCCATCGCCTGGGTGGACCCCTTGTAGAACTCGGCGCCGCCGGTGAGGACGATCCCGCTCATGCGGCGCTCGGCGGTGAAGGGGAGGACTTTGAATCCCCCGGGCTCGAGCTTGCGCACCGGCGTCGCCCGACGCGCGGCCAGGCGGACGATCGACTTTCCTTCGGGCGTGTCGTCCAAGGTGGAGGAGAGCATCGCTCCCTCCACGAGGGCGTCCATCGTGACCTCGGGCGCCGGGACGAATTGGACCGCCAGCCGATTTCCGACCGTGATCGTGCCGGTCTTGTCGAGGATCAGGGTGTCCAGGTCGCCGGCGGCCTCCACCGCCTTCCCCGATTTCGCGATGATGTTGGCCTTCGCGACCCGGTTGATCCCCGAGATCCCGATCGCAGGCAGCAGTGCCCCGATCGTCGTCGGCATCAGACAGACGAACAGCGCGACGATCGTCGCGAGGTCGACCGCGATGATGTTCGTAAAGTTCGCGAGGTAGATGAACGTCACAACGACGGTGAACAGGGCGATCGTGAGCGCGGCGAGGAAGACTCCGAGCGCGAGCTCGTTCGGGGTCGGCTCGCGGGCTTGGCCCTCCACGAGGCGGATCAGGCGGTCGAGGAACGACTCTCCTCGCACCGCGCTGACGCGGACGCGCACGGTCCCCTGGACCACCCGGGCCCCGCCGAGCACGCTCGTCTTGTCGCCACCGCTCTCGCGCATGACCGCGGCCGACTCCCCGGTCATCATCGACTCGTCGACGAGCGCGGCGCCCCGGATCACGTCGCCGTCGATCGGGATCGGTTCGCCGGCTTGGACCTCGACCGTGTCCCCGATCTGCAGTCCGTCCGCGGGCACCCACCGGGTCGTCCCGTCCGGTAGGACCTGACGCGCCCGGATCCCGCTGCGGATCTCCCGGAGGCTGTCGGCCTGGGCCCGCCCCTGCGCCTCGGCGATCGCCTCGGAGATGTGGGCGAACCAGAGGGTCAGGAACAGGATGATCGTGACGCTGAGGTAGTAGCTCGGGTTGTAGAACCGCGCGATATCCGGGAATGCGTGCGGGAACAGCGTGAGGACGACCAAGTAGACGAAGAGCACCCAGACGACGAACATCATGGGATGTCGGATCTCCTTGCGCGGGTCGAACATCGCAAACGAGTCGAGGAGCACCCGTCGGATGGAGGTGTGCGCCACGCGACGAACGGAGACGCGGGCACCGGTTTCGGTCAACTCCGCCGCCATCCTTTCCTCACACTATCTGGGCCAACGGACCCAGCGCGAGTACCGGGAGAAAGAGGAGCGCCGAGACGATGATCAGGATCATCGTGAGGTAGACCGTGAACGTAGCGCTCGCGGTGCGGAGGGTCCCCGGACCGGGGGGCCGCTCTTCCTGTTCCGCAAAGAGCCCCCCCACCTGGAGCATCGCCCAGATCGGGACGAACCGACCGATCAGCATCACCAGGGCGCCGGTCACGTTCCAGAACAGCGTCGTGTCGTTGAACGCGGCCGAGGAGAGCGCGCTGCCGTTGTTCGCCGATTCCGACGTGAGCTCGTAGAGCACGGACGTGAAGTTGTGGGCCGACGCCGACAGTGAGGAAGTGGCGATGCCGGGCTGGCCCGCGAGGACCCCGACCGAGAAGGGAATGAGGACGACGGCCGGGTGGATGAGGAGGGCGAGGGCGGCCCATTTCACCTGGCTGGTGCCGATCTTCTTCCCGAGGTACTCGGGCGTGCGTCCCACCATGAGACCCGCCATGAAGATCGCGAGCACCGCGAACAGCAGCAGGGTCGCAAAACCGGTTCCTTCGCCTCCGGGGGTGCTCTGAGTGAACATCCCGAACAGCAGGACCATCTGGCCGACCGGGGAGACGGCCCCGATCATCATGTTGTTCGCCCCGACGTTCGAGTAAACGCTCACGACCTGGAATAACGACGCTTCCGGGAGACTGAACCGGGTCTCCTGGCCGACCGGGTACCCGTTCGTCGACGCGCCGAGACCGGCGACATTGAGCAACGCCGGGTTGGTCGCGGCCTGATAGCTGATGAACAGCGCGAGGGCGACCGCGAAGACGATGAGGATCGTCCCGATAAACGGCCAGGCTTCCCCCTTCTTGCGGATGATCTGGGCGAAGGCGAACGGCGTCGAGAACGGGATCAACATCATGATCCCGACCTCGAACAGGTTCGATATTGCGGAGGGGTTCGCGAACGGCGACGCGGCGTTCGCACTGTACCAGCCGCCCCCGTCCGTCCCGAGCAGGGTGATCGCCGTGAACGAAGAGACCGGTCCGAGGTAGATCCTCTGGATACCCCCGGTGAGCGGGTGTGCGTTCACGTAGTTCGTCAGCGTCTCCGGAACGCCCATCAGGACGAGGATCACGGCGAAGAGGATCGCGAGCGGCAGCAAGATGCGGGTCACCGTTCGGACGATGTCGACGTAGAAGTTCCCGAGCGTACCGTCCTTCCGGATGAACCCCCGGATCATCGCCGCCGCGACCGCGAGTCCGGTAGCGGCCGAAAGGAACAGCGCGAGCTGCCAGGCGATCACGGTCGAGCCCATGCTGATCTGGGATTCGTTCGTGAAGTGGGTGAAATCGGTGTTCGTGGTGAAACTCGCCGCCGAATGGAAGGCGAGGTCCCACGACATCCCGGGGACGCCGGTGGCGTTGAGCGGGAGGGAGGCTTGGAAGAAGAAATACAGATAGAGGAAGGCGAAGACGCCGCCGTTGACCAGCAGCACGGCGACCATGTACTCTTTCGCGCTCATGGCACGGCGCGGCGAGGTGCCGAGCAGCCGGTAGACCGCCCGCTCGAGCGGCGCGAGCAGGGTGTCGCCGAACGTTGGCCGATTGAGGTAGACGCGTCCCAGGTACGCCCCGAACCAGGGGGCGATCGCGATGACGAGTCCGATGACCAATAGGACGTCCCACAGTGACTGCAGGGCGAACATGGGCTGGGCCCCCCCTCAGAACTTCTCGGGGTGGATCATGGCGTAGAGGAGGTAGATCGTGAGCCCGAGGGCGATCAGGGTGAGGGTGACGAGACCGAAGTTCGAGGCAAGCGAGGACAGCGTGCCCATCGTCTCCTGCGGTCGTTGGACCCGGGGCCGGTTATATAGCCTCGCTGACGGAAGCGCACAGCGTCGCACGGCGAGCGAATGTTTATACGGAGGTTTCCGGCCGCCGGACGCCCGTCTCCTCCGGTTGGCCCGGGAGGTCGATCGGCGAACGTTCCCGCCGCTCCCGCGCCTCCTTGGAGAGGCGCCGGACGATTCGTTTCATCGATTTCTCTCGTCGGACCTCCGCCGCCTGATACTGAACGTCTCGAGTGTCCCGGGTGAGCAGCACTGCGACTCGCCCCAACGATGTTCGCCCGGTCCGTCCGCGTCGCTGGATCGCGCGGATCTCGCTGGGGACCGACTCAAAGAAGACCACCAGGTCGACGTCCGGGACATCGAGGCCCTCCTCCGCCACGCTGCTCGCGACCAGGATCGGGAACTGTCCCGCTCGGAACCCCTGAAGGACGCGGCCCTGGTCCTTCTGGTTCATCCCGGGGTCGTCCGAGTCCCTCGTCGATTGGCCGACGAACCGGCCGACGGTCCATCCCTGCATCTCCAGCATTGTCTGGATCCCCTGGATCGTGTCGCGGTACTGGGCGAAGACGAGGACCCGCGGCGGATGGTCCTGCGGACGGGCGAGGGTCTCGCGGACGAGTTCGACCAGCGCATCCAATTTCGGGTGGGACGGCTCGCGGCTCGTGCGGAGGAACTCCTGGGCCTCGGCCCGGGCGAGCGCCACCCCCGGTAACTTCAGGAACGCGAGGTCGCCGCGGCTCGGCTTCTCCTTCCCCGCCACCCGGTCAAGGTACTGGAGGAACGGCTGGAGCCCTTGGGTCTCGAGGCGCTCCTGGGCGTGGTGCAAATGGAGGAGCACGAGCTGGTGGAAGAGCGGGCCGAACCGACGGACCATCGGCCCGGGCCGCGCGAAGATCTCCGCCCGGAGCGCGATCAGGTCCTTCACGGAGAGCGAGCGGATCGGTTTCTTTCTCAGGAAGCCCATCTTCTGCAGCTTGTGGGCGGTCGCGTGGGCCGCCGTGGCGAGCATCTCCCGGATCCGAGCCGCGTCGGGGGAGAGGTCCACCCAGAGCAGTTCCACGTCCGTGGGCTGGACGTACTCCGCCACTCCGGGGTCCTCCCGGGAGCGCGCTTCGATCCTTTGGACGCCGATCGTGCGAACGACCTCCTCGATCCGCTCGTCCTTCCCCCCGGGCGAGGCGGTGAGGCCGAGCACGCGTCCCTTCGGCGGGCGCTCGGAACGATACCGTTCGGCGATGGGCACGTACACGTACTTCCCGACCGCGTGATGGGCCTCATCGAACACCACCAGGGTCACGTCGTCCAGTCGGTACCGTTCCGCCGTGAGGTCGTTCTGGACTATCTCGGGTGTGGCGAAGACGAGGTCGGCGGCGTCCCACGCCCCTTCCCGAACCGGTCGGCGCACGCTCCCCGTGAACCGCGCGGAACGCATTGGAGTCAGCCAGCGCCCGAACGCATCCGCGTGCTGTTGGACGAGGGGCCGGGTGGGGGCGAGAACCAGGACCTTCCCGGGGGAGCGACGAAGCACCTCGGCGGCGAGCAGCGCGGCAATGACGGTCTTTCCAAGCCCGGTCGGTAAGACGACGAGCAGATCCTCGTCGAGACCGATCCGAGCCAAGTCCAATTGGAACGGAAGCGCCCGGAGTACTCCGGCCCGCAGGAACGGATGCTCGACGTACCCTTCGACCACCCGCCAAACCCCCGGAACGGCGTCGGGATGCGGTCGGCGCCGCGGGGGGGATAGGGGTTCAGCCTCGGCCGACCCGGGGGCGGCGAACTCCTCCAGGAGGTGCTGCCGGCCCACGATCACCTCGAGCGTCCAGAAGCGAAAAAGGAGGTCGAACTCGCCGATCCCGAAGGTCCTCGCTCCATGCCCCGCTGCGGCACCCCGACCCAGACGAGGTCAACCGACGCTCGATTCGGCGGTAAGACGTGTCCGACCCCCGAGGTACGGACGCAGCACTTCGGGGATGGTGACCGAGCCGTCCGGCTCCTGGTACTGCTCGAGGACGACGGCGAGGCCGCGGGAGGTCGCGATCGCGGTCGAGTTGAGCGTGTGGGGGACCCGCTTGCCCGGACGCCCCGCTTTACCCAATCGAATGCCCAGTCGGCGGGCCTGATAGTCCGTGCAGTTGGAACAGCTGACCACCTCTCGGTAGGCCTGCTGACGCGGGAACCAGGCTTCGATGTCGTACTTCTTCGCGGCGACGGTCCCCACATCCCCCGTGCAGACGTTCACGACCCGGTACGGGACCGCCAGCCTCCGGAATACTTCCTCCGCGTTCGCGCGGAGCTCTTCGTGGATGGCGGGAGAGTCCTCCGGGCGGGAGAAGACGAACTGCTCCACCTTCTGGAACTGGTGCACTCGAAAAACTCCCTTCTGATCGACCCCGTGGCCCCCAATCTCCTTCCGGAAGCAGGTGCTGAGACCCGCGAGCCGGATCGGTAGATGGTCCTCGTCGAGAATCTCTCCTTGATAGAGCGCCGCGAGGGGGTGTTCGCTGGTCGCGATCAGGTACAGGTCCTCCCCTTCGATCTTGTACATTACGTTCTCAAAGTCCGCAAGGTCGGTCACTCCCTCGTAGGGCTCCCGACGTAGCATCAAGGGAGGTGCGATCGGAGAGAACCCTCGTTCGACGAGGAGATCGAGGGCGAACCGTTGGAGCGCGAGGTCGAGGAGCACCGCGCCACCGCGCAGGTAGTAGAAGCCCGCGCCGCTCGCCCGGCGCGCCCGGTCGAACTCCGCCAACCCGAGGCGCTCGAGCACCTCGCCGTGCGGCATCAGGTCGGGGCGAGCAGGGCCCGGCTGCCCCCACGTCGCGACCATGACGTTCTCGGTATCGTCCTTGCCGTACGGAACCGATTCATCCAGAAGGTTCGGAAGCCGTCGGGCGAGCTCGTCTCGCCGGTTCCGGAGCTCGGCCTCCCTCGCCCCGATGGTCCGGAGCGTGTCCGGGATGCCTTGGGCTTCCGAGTCGAGCTCGGGCGACGCAGTGCCCTTCTTGCGGTGCTCCGCGATCTGACGGCTCAACTCGTTCCGTCGCTGACGCAGTCGATCCGCGTCGACCAACACGGCGCGCCATTCGGCGTCCTTCGCCCGGGCCTCCGCGAACAGACGAGCGTACTCGGGGTTCCTTCGTCGCTCCAAGTTCGCCAGGACCCGGTCGGGCTCCTTGCGGATGAGGTCGAGGTCGATCACGCGCTTCCCCTAACGTCGTCCTTCGAAAGTCTTTGTGCCTCCCTTCGGGAATCCGTGCGGCCCTCCCGACGCGCGCCCGTCGGCAAACTCCTATGTACCTCCGCGGGCGATTGGTCCCCGGTCACGGATTCATGTCGGCCGCGGTAGAGGAGTTCGGTCTCTTTATCGGAGGGAAGTGGGCGTCGCCCGCGAAAGCCAAGCGGTTCGAGACCGTGAATCCGGCGACCCGCGAGCCGATCGCCTCCTTCGTCTCGGGGACGGCCGAGGACGTGGAACGGGCCGTGACGGCCGCCGCCAAAGCGTTCCCGGGCTGGAAGGAGACGCCCGCGCCAAAGCGAGGCGACCTCCTCCTCGAGGCGGCGCGGTTGCTGAAGGAACGGAAACCCGAGATCGGTCGCATCGTCACCCGCGAGATGGGCAAGGTGATCGCGGAAGGGCTGGGGGACGTCCAGGAGTCGATCGACTTCATCGAGTACATGGCGGGGGAGGGTCGCCGTCTCTTCGGCGAGACCGTCCCCTCCGAGCTCCGATCGAAGTTCTGCCTCACCGTCCGGCAGCCGAAGGGGGTCGTCGCCTGCATCACCCCGTGGAACTTCCCGACCGCGATCCCGAACTGGAAGATCGCGGCAGCGCTCATCTCGGGCAACTCGATCGTGTTCAAGCCCGCTTCGAACACCGCACGTTGCGCGGTCGAAGTCGTTCGGATCTACCAGGACGCAGGGCTGCCGCCCGGCGTGCTCAACTTCGTCACCGGGTCGGGCGGCATCGTCGGGAATGCGCTCGTCTCCGACCCCCGGGTCCGCGCGGTTTCGTTCACGGGCGGGGTGGAAACCGGCCGAGAGGTCTACGTCCGTGGTGCCCAGGGGCTCAAGATGGTCCACCTCGAGCTGGGCGGCAAAAACCCGGTGATCCTGATGGAGGACGCCGACCTCGGTTTGGCACTGGACGGGGTGCTCTTCGGCGCCTTCGGGACCTCGGGCCAGCGCTGCACGGCGACGAGCCGTGTGATCGTTCACCGGGACATCTACTACGATTTCCTCGGCCGATTGATCAAGCGCCTCGAAAAATTCACCGTCGGCGATCCGCTCGACCCGGCGACGGGAATGGGACCGGTCGCCTCCGCCGACCAGGAGCGGAAGATCCTCGAGTACATCGCGATCGGAAAGAAGGAGGCGAAGCTCCTCACCGGCGGGACGAAGCTCACCGGCGGAGCGTACGACCAGGGCTACTTCATCGCCCCGACGATCTTCGAGACCAAGCACGGGTCGCGGATCTCGAAGGAGGAGATCTTCGGCCCGGTCCTCTCGGTCATCAAAGTTGCGAGCTACGAGGAGGCGGTCCGCGTCGCGAACGACGTCGACTACGGGCTCTCGTCATCCATCTACACGCGGGACGTCAACCGGGCCTTCCGCGCGATGAGCGACCTCGAAGCCGGTATCACGTACATCAACGCCCCGACGATCGGCGCCGAGGTCCAGCTCCCGTTCGGCGGGATCAAGAACACGGGGAACGGGGGTCGCGAGGCGGGCAGCGTGGCGATCGATGAGTTCACCGAGATCAAGACCGTCTTCGTTGATTTCTCTTCGAAACTTCAGAAGGCCCAGATCGAGGACGGTCCGGGCGAATGAGCTCGTTCCGGGGCTCGGACGAGGTTCTCGACCGCGAGATCGCTGCGATCGAGCAGATCGCGAAGGTCCGGGTGCGCCGGGTCAGCGCCGAGCTCCGGGAGCTGGGACGTGACCTACGCGAACTTCGACGGGAGCGAGCGCGCCGACGAGCCGAGTCGGCCGCGCCGGCTCCCGAAACCGCCGGCGAAGTCGAAGAGACCGCGTGACGACCCCCGGGCGGCCGCGAGTCCCACCGGTCTCCGTGGCTCAGTAGCTGGGTCCGGTGCGCCCCGGGTTGTCGAAGTTCGTCAGGAGGGTCTGGCCCCGGCTCTTCGGGCGGCCTAGCGGACCGAGCAGGGGGTCCTCCTCGAGCGCGGGCATTGTCTCGGAGATCGGTACATCGACCTGGATCTCTCGGGTCCGACCGCCCCGGCCGCGGGAGACGATCGTCGCGCGGATGAGCCCCAGCGACTCCAGCTCGCTCACGTAGTTCGAGATCGAGCGGGCGTGGAGTGGCGGCAGCCCCAAGCGTTCCGCGAGTCGCTTGTAGTTGTCGTAAACCTCACCGGTCAACACTCCGGCGCGACGGCGCTCGTACGACTGAAGGATCGCGTAGAGCAGGACCTTGCAATGCGGCGGGAGGGATCGGCAACATTCGATGATGATGTCCTTCTCGAGACGATTCTTCGCCTTCACCACGTGGTCGCGGGTAATCCGCTTCGCGTGGTCTCGTTCGGCCATCTCGGCCGCGAGGCGGAGGAGCGCCAGCGCCCGACGCGCGTCCCCGCTCTCCAACTGCGCGTAGGCGGCGCACAGCTCGATCACCCCGGGGTCCACGACCCCCTCTCGGAACGCCACCCGGGCCCGGTCCTCGAGGATGTCCTGGAGCTGAGGGGCCTTGTACGGGTCGAACAGGATCTTCTCCTCGTTGAGGCGGCTCCGTACCCGCGCGTCGAGATGATTCGTGAACTTGAGGTCGTTCGATATCCCGAGAAGGACCAACCGGGCGCTCTCGAGTTCCGTGTTCAGCTGACTCAACGTGTAGAGCACGTTGTCCCCGCTGCGGGCGACGAGCCGGTCGATCTCGTCCAACACGAGGATGATCGTTCCGCCCTTCGAGTCCATCAGGCGCCGCATCGCGGCCTGGACCCGGTCGAGGGACCAACCCGTCGGAATACGGTCCGCGTCGACCTTCGCGAACGTGTTCCCGATGTTCTGCAGGAGGCTGTACGCGGTGTCGATGTTTCCGCAGTTGACCGTCACGAACGTCAGTTTGGAGGCGGCCTCTGCGCGGCGTTGGAGGTCCTGGCGGACCTGTGTGACGACCGCCGTCTTTCCGGTCCCGATCTTCCCGTAGATGAGAAGGTTCGACGGAACGTCTCCTCGGAGGCCGGGCGCCAGCACCTCTGCAACCTGACGGACCTCGACGTCCCGATGGGGCAGCCGCGACGGGACGTAGGAGTCCCGCAGCACCTCACGGCTCTCTCGAAACAGCTCGCTCTTGTTCTTCAGGAACGCGTCGAGGAACTCGACGGTCGAAGTTCCGGGCGGAGGGGGCGGAGTTCCGTAGACCGGATCCGCCGCTGACCCCCCGCTCGGGGGGCGGTCACTGACGGGCGTGACCGCCCCGTTGGCGGCTGTGCGCGATTCCAACCGATCTGACGTTTCCGCCGGCCGGTCTTCGCTTGCAGGTGGCACCGTCGACGCCTACCCGGGCCTCGGGCGGCGGTGCGAGGGGCGCGAGCCATAAGAACTTTCTGTAAGATTTTTGGAGTTCGGGGAAAAAATTCGATGCCGACGCGTGAGTGGACCAGATTCGGCGGGATCCGGGCCCCTCGCGGCGCCGCGCCGTCTCGACCGAACGCATTTGAAGGTGGGGCGACTCTCCTTCCCTCGTGTCGGAGTACTCCGGGGCCCCCGAGGAACACGCGCACCATGTATCGAGCCCGATCTCCGTGGTCTGGGTCGTCGTTGCGTCCCTCCTGAGCGGCGTGGGACTGTTGCTGATCTGGATGTGGCTCACGACGTTCTCCTGGACCTTCTCTTTCGGGCCGCTCCTTGTCTTCGTGGGGGTCCTGATGTTCCTCAGCGATCGCGCGGGCCTGGATCGCGCGTAGCCCTCGCGAGTCGAGCCCGATGGCGGCGCCACGTCCCGGGGAAGTGTCGCCGATCATCGTGAAGCTCGGGGGCTCGGTGATCACGCGGAAGCGGGAGGTAGAACGCGCGCGGCCCAAGGTACTCGCCCGACTCGCCCGGGAAGTCGCGGAGGCGGGCGACCGACCGGTCGTCCTCCTTCACGGCGCGGGGTCGTTCGGCCATCCCGGGGCCAAGAAGTTCGGATTGGCTCGGGCACCCCTCCCGTCGGAGACGCCGGGCCACCGGGTCCGCGGTGCGGCGATCGTCGCCGCCGAAGTCCGTCGACTTCACTTGCTGGTCCTTCGCGCGCTGGTACGGGCCGGGGCGTCGCCTGCCTCCGTCCCCATCGCGACGCACGCCCGCAACCGGGAGGGGCAGCTCGTGGCGTTCGACGACGAGCCGTTCTCGGAGGCGCTCCGGCGAGGGCTGCTCCCCGTGTCGTTCGGCGACGTCGTTCCGGACGAACGATGGTCCGCGTCGATCCTCAGCGCCGACACGATCGCCGAACGGTTGGTCGGTCCCCTCCGGGCAGGGCGCGTTGTGTTCGTCAGCGATGTGCCCGGAATCCTGGAGGGACCTCCCCGCGGGCGTCGCGCGGTCGTACCCACCCTCTCGGAGGAACACATCGAACGCCTGCGGCCGGAACCCGGCGTCGCCGACGTTACCGGTGGGATCCGGGGGAAGGCGGAGGCGATGTTGAGGATCGCCCACGGCGGCGCGGACGCAGGTCTTATTAGCGGACTCACGGATGGCGCACTCTCTCGCGCGCTTCGGGGGGAGATGGTCTACGGGAGCTGGGCGCACGCACGGTCCGGATGAACCCGGCGACGCCTCGGGCCTGGACCTGAGCCACCGGAAGGCGCAGCACGTCAAGGTCGTACTCGGAAAGAACGTCGAAGGTCGATACCGCTACTGGGACGACGTTCAGCTCGTCCACCGCGCGCTTCCCGAGGTCGACTTCGCCGACGTCGACCCCTCCGTTTCCCTGCTCGGCCATCGGCTGGCCGCTCCGATCGTCATCACGGGGATGACCGGAGGATTTCCCGACGCGGTAAAGATCAATGACAACCTCGCCCGGGCGGCGACCGAGGTCGGGGTCGCAATGGGTGTTGGTAGCGAACGGGCCGCCGTCCTGAAGGGTCAGTACCCGGAGAGCTACGCGACCGTCGCGCGCCACCAGGTACCCCTCAAATTCGCGAACATCGGGGCTCCCCAGATCATCCCGCAAGGTCCGGGCGACCGGGTCGTAGGGCCCGACGAGGTCCGGGCGGCGATGGAGCTGATCCACGCCGATGTCCTGGCGATCCACCTCAACTTCTTACAGGAGATGGTCCAGCCCGAGGGCGACCGACGCGCGCGGGGCTGCCTCGAGAAGATCGGCGAGCTCGCGGCCCTCTTTCCCGTGCTGGTTAAGGAGACCGGCGCCGGGATATCTCGCGACGTCGCAGAGGAGCTCCGGGAACGGAAGGTTCGCGCGCTCGACGTCAGCGGGACGGGCGGAACGTCGTTCGCGGCCGTCGAACATTACCGCGCCGCCGAGCAAGGCGCCGTGCGGGAGGCCCGGGTCGGCAAGACGTTCTGGGATTGGGGAATCCCGTCCCCGGTGTCCGTCCTCGAGCTCGTCCCGCTCGGTCTGCCGGTCGTGGCGAGCGGAGGGATCCGTTCCGGTCTGGATGTCGCGCGGGCTGTCGCCCTTGGCGCCACAGCCGCGGGGACCGCCGGCGGAGTGCTGAAGGCGGCGTCGACCGGATACGAGGAGACGCGCCGGGAGCTCGAGCTCCTCGTTCACGAACTCAAGGTCGCGATGTTCCTCACGGGGTCGCGCACGCTCGACGATCTCCGCCAGGCACCCTACTTGATCACGGGAGAGAGCCGTCAATGGCTCCATCGGTAGACGGCGGGGCGCTCCCGTCCCCGGACGAGATCCACCGGGAGAAGCTCGCGCGGGCGAAACAGGGTCCCCCGGGGCCGCTCCGCTCGAACGTCGACTGGATCCGAAGCCTCCCGGTAGGAGAGCAGGCACGGTTCGCGGGCAGCGTCCGGCGGAAGCCGTCGCGAACCTTGTCCGGGGTCGCGGTGGTCGCGGTCATGACCGCCCCCGCCCGGTGTCCCCACGGTCGATGCACCTACTGCCCGGGCGGCGTGGAGAACGGGAGCCCTCAGAGCTACACCGGAGAGGAGCCGTCCGCGTTGCGAGGCGCCCAGTTCCGTTGGGATTCCGCCGCGATCACCCGCCAGCGCCTCGAGACCCTCGAGGCGATCGGTCACCCGACCTCCAAGGTCGAGGTGATCGTCATGGGAGGGACGTTCCCCGCGCGCCCCCGGGCGTATCAAGAGGAGGTCCTCCTCGGCATCTACGACGGGCTGAACGGCACTTCGTCCCCGACCCTCTCCGAAGCGGTGACGCAGAACGAGGTCGCCGCGCACCGGATGGTCGGCCTGACCGTCGAGACCCGCCCCGACTGGTGCGACGAACGGATACTGCCGTTCCTTTTGGATGCCGGGGTCACACGGGTCGAGATCGGGGTCGAGTGTCTTCACGACGACGTGCTCGCCGCCGTAGGACGGGCCCATGGAACGGGCGACGTCGCTCGGGCGACTCGCGAAGCTCGGGATCGGGGGCTCAAGGTCTGCTACCATCTCATGATCGGCCTCCCGGGCATGGACCCCTCGAGCGACCTCGCTGATTTTCGCCGTCTGTGGGAGGAGCCCGACTTCCGCCCCGACCTGCTCAAGATCTACCCGACCCTCGTCCTTCCGGGCACCCCACTCTACGCCGATTGGAAGGCCGGACGTTACACGCCGTACGACGCTCCGACCGCGGTGGAGGTGCTCGCCGGGATGAAGCGGATCGTCCCGCCGTGGGTCCGGATCCAGCGGATCCAGCGGGACATCCCCTCGCGGCTCATCGCGGCCGGGGTGCGCGCCAGCAACGTCCGTCAGAAGGCCCTCGCCCGCATGAAGGAGGGCGGGACCGATTGCCGCTGTCTCCGATGTCGCGAGGCCGGACGGCGGGCGACACCTCCTGTCGAGTCGTTCCAGCTCCGGCGGAGCGAGTACGCTGCCAGCGGTGGCGACGAGGTCTTCTATGCGTGGGAGGACGAGTCGACCGACACCGTCGCCGGTTTCGTCCGGCTCCGGTTTCCCTCGGAGGGGACCGACGGCGGGTTGACCGAGCCGGTCATCCGGGAACTGAAGGTCGTGGGAAGCGAGGTCGCGGTCGGCCAGACGGCGGGTCGACCGACGGAGTACCAGCACCGGGGGTTCGGCCGATCCCTCCTGGAAGCTGCCGAGGGGGAGGCGCGGGGCCGGGGGTACTCCGGAGTATACGTCACGAGCGCAGTCGGCACCCGAGAGTACTACCGGGCCCGGGGGTATGCCCGTTCCGGGCCTCACATGAGGAAACCGTTCTGCACCCCACGCAACGACTGACGGCGCAGGGGGACTCCTAGCGGGTGCGCCGTCGAGTAACCGTTAAACCCACCCCCGGCTCCGCCGACCGAAGTGACCTCGATGCCCCGAAATTTCCAGGTGGAGCCGCTGCGGACCGTCCATATCGAAGACCAGGTCGTCGAAATGGTCGAGCGCAAGGGGCTGGGCCACCCGGATTCCGTCGCCGACGGGGTCTCCGAGTCGGTGAGCCGGGCCCTGTGCCGGCTCTATCTCGATGAGTTCGGCCGCATCCTGCACCACAACACGGACGAGACCCAGGTCGTGGGGGGGGCGTCGGAGCCGAAGTTCGGGGGGGGTCGGGTCACGCATCCGATCTATATCCTGATGGTCGGACGGGCGACCTCGGAGGTCAACGGGGAGAAGCTCCCGATCCACGACACCGCCATGGAGGCGGCCCGGAAGTACGTCGAATCGATCTGCGCGCACGTCGACGTCCGCAAGCACGTCGAGTTCGACTGCAAGATCGGGCAGGGGTCGGTCGACCTCCGCGGCGTTTTCGACCAGAAGAATGTCCTCTCGAACGACACGTCGTTCGGCGTCGGGTTCGCTCCGCTCTCGGACTTGGAGCGCCTCGTGCTCGAGAGCGAGCACTTCCTCACGCTGAAGCTCAAGAAGAAGCTCCCGGCGCTGGGGGAGGACGTCAAAGTCATGGGGTACCGCCAGGGGGACCGGATCCGGCTCACCGTGGCCGCCGCGCTCGTCGACAGCGAGATCGCGAACCCGAAGGAGTACCGTGCGGTATGCGACGAGATCACCGAGCAACTCGTGGACCAGGCCGCCAAGCTCACGCAGCGCGAAGTGGCGATCGACGTCAACACCGCGGACGACCCGGAGCTCGGTAGGTTCTACCTCACGGTCACCGGCTGCTCGATGGAGGCGGGGGACGACGGGTCGGTCGGACGAGGGAACCGGGCGAACGGCCTCATCACCCCGTGCCGACCGATGAGCCTCGAGGCGTCCGCGGGGAAGAACCCCGTCAACCACGTCGGGAAGATCTACAATCTACTGGGTAACCTGATCGCGAATGACATCGTGAAGGAGACCGGCGGGAACGTCAAAGAGGTGCACGTTCGGATCCTCTCCCAGATCGGTAAACCGGTCGACCAACCGCAGGTCGCGAGCCTACAGATCCTTCCCGCCGACGGCGTCAAGCTCTCCGCGGTGAAAGGAAAGGCCGAGAGCGTGGCGAACGGATGGATGGACCAGATCGACACGATCCCCCGCCGACTCCTGACCGGCAAGCTCACGGTCTTCTGAGTCGCTCGGCGGCGCCCGAGCGGCCCGTCGCTCGGGCGGTCGACCCCCGTCAGCGCGAAGCGTCGGACTAAATACCCGCACCTTCCAATTATTCGACTGCCGGACCCGGCGAGAAGGCAGGGGACCGGCCCCGAGGAGCGAGGAGGCATGGCGACGCAAGAGGTCTACATCCTCCTGTTCGGTGCGGTCGTCCTCGTCGTCATCTTCGTCGGCTTCCTCCTCTTCGCGATCCAGCGACTCCGACGTCGGAAGGCCCAGTTGCTGAGCGAGTTGAAGGACTCCCCGCGCCTCAATTCGGACCGCGCCTTCAACCGGCTCGAGATGGCTCGTCGCGAGGCCGAGATCCTCGCGCGCCAGGGAACAGAGTCGTCCCGGGCCCGAGAGCTGATCGCCCAGTCGCAGTCGGCGCTCGACCTTCGACAGTTCGACCGGGCGTATGAGCTCGCGCAGTCGGCCCATGAGGCGCTCGTGGCCGCCCGGCAGGGCACGACCCTGCCCGCCTACCCCGCGTCCGCGCCCGTTCGGGCGGGCGGGGGACCCCCGACGACCGTCGGAACCGGGAATCCGCTCCCCTCGGTGGCGGCCCACCCCGCAGCGAATCCTCCCATCTCCGCCCCCGCGCCGGCCCGTAACCGGATGGAATCTCAGTTTGAGATGCGGCTCCTCGACTCCGAGCTCGAGACCGCCCGGCAGAGCCGAGGCTCCGACCCCGCGACTCTGGCCGGCGCCGCCCTCCAAACCAAGGCCCAGGCCGCCTTCGCCGCCGGGCAATACGCAGAAGCACTCGGATTCGCGCTGAAAGGCCGACGAGGGCTCGGGGGGAAGGTCGAAGCGGTGCCCCCGACCCCCGGGGCCGTCACGAAGACCCGGGAGGAGTCCCTCGACCCGGCCCTCGCCGCCGAGAAGGCGGCCGGGAGCGCGCGCTGCCCGAGCTGCGGTTATCCGACGACCGCCGACGACGTCTTCTGTCGCGGCTGTGGGGCCCCGCGCGTTCCGACGGCGTGTCCGAAATGCGGGACCCCGAGGGCTCCCACCGATACGTTCTGCGGCCGTTGCGCCGAACGGTTCAGTTAGCTTCGGGTCCCCGCACCGGCGGGCGGTCGGGGAGCCAGTCGTCCAGCCGGCGCTGAGTCCGTGCGTCGTGAAGCACCGCGCTCGCTTTGAGCCAGCGTACGAGCGGGATCGCGAACGTCCCGGCGACCGTCGCGGAGAGCTCCGCCAGCGTCGATAGTCGTTCCGGTCGACGTTGGAGGGCGGCCCGGACGTGCTCGCGGACGTTCCAGACCCCGAGCGGCAGGATCTCGCCCGGGTGGACCTCGCGCAGGACGACCACCCCGGCTTGTCGGCCCGAGGAGAGCAACGCTTCGCTCGTGGCAAGTCGCGCCGCGTAGTAGCATCCGCCGATCGACGCGTACGTCGTGCGTCCGTTGTGGCCCTCGTGGTCGCCCATGATGACGATGTTGGTCGTGTTCGGATTCCAGAGCGTGTTGGGGTACCACGCCTCGATCGATTCGTACCGGTACGCCCCGGGGAGGAAGGCGATCAGCCACCGATTGTCGAGCGCGGTCAGCCGGTGCACGAGGATCTCGGAGAGCTCGGGCAGCGAGCGGACGTGCTCCAAGTTCTGTTTCGAGAGGAGGTCGTCCACCGCGGTGATGCTCCAGCGCGTCGGCACTAGTCGGCGGCGGCCGTGACGACCGAGCGTTCCGACGCTGAACGCCCGCTGGATCCGGCTGACCCTCACCCCTCGCTGGTACAGTTCCCCGACCGCGACCCGGGCATTCGCGTCCGTGTCCGAGGTGAGCCGGTCCAGGTGCGGGTCGACGCGTCGCACATCGAGCCGGAACCGCTCGATCGGGGCGGACGGCCCGAACGGAGGTGCCGAATCCGAGAGCGACAGGTGGCCCCGCGGCGGACGCCGAAAGTGCGTCTCGCTCTCCGCGGATTCGGCCGCGATTCCGAGCAGTTGCAGGTCTTCGAGGAGGGGGATCGGCCGTTCCGCGTCCGTGACCCGGATCGGGGCGGTTCCCCGGACCAGACCCGTTCGGAAGGAGACGACCTCCGACACCGAACGTCCGACCCAGTCCTCCGGGCTATCGAGCAGCTCGGTCGACCCATGTTCAGGGCTAAGGAGGGGCCCGAACGAGACCTTGGGGTACCCGTACCGCCCCACGAAGACGCCCGGGGGCGATGTACCCGAGAGGTCCTGGCCCCCGACCAGCGGGAGCGTCCGTTCAAAGGCGTGATACTTGACGAGGATCGGGCAGACGGGCTTCCCGCACAGCAGTTGCGCGGACCGGCACCGCACACACATGGTCGGGTCCTCGCGAAGACCGGGGATGCTCCAGGACAGAGAGTCGAGGGCCGAGATGCCCGGAAGCGGCGGTGCTGTCGACGGCTGGGTCATATGCTCCTCCGGGGAAAGGAACTGGGAGGTTGAATACCTCGCTCGGGAGGTCGAGGAACACCCTCTCGCCGGGTGGCGGTCGGCCCGGCGCCCGTGGGCTCAAATAGCGCGGTGAGGTCCGCGACCGCCACCTGGGACTGTGGGGTAGCTTGGTCCATCCTTCGGGGTTCGGGACTCCGAGACGCCAGTTCAAATCTGGCCAGTCCCATTGCCGCCTCTCGAGGGACGGCGGGGGCCGTGACCGCGGTCTCCGGGAGGTCGGACTAGGTCGACTGGGTGAAGGCGCGCATCGCCTTTCCCCCGTCCTTGAGCACCGGGCCCCCGTGGTACGAGAGCAGCGAATCGACCGAGAGCCGATTCACGCGCCGGGCAGAGATCAGCGCCGTCGGCGAGTCGATAGTGTACTCCGGAGTGGTGAGCGTCACTTTCTCCCCGTCCACGAAGAACAGGTCGCCCGAGAATAGGAGCTTCCGCTCGGCCTGGTAGTAGGACGTGTGACCCGGGGTATGACCGGGCGTGTGGTAGGCGATCAGCCCCCCCGCGGCGTCGATCGTGTCGCCGTCCTTGAACGTCTCGTCCACCGTGAACGGCTCGGCGGGAGGGGACCCTGGCCCCTTGTAGGGCGGGTCGACCGCGATGTACGCCGCCTCGATCCAGTGGGCATAGGTCTTGGCGTGCGTCCGGTTCGCGAGGGGTTTCAGGGACCCCACGTGGTCACGGTGGAGGTGGGTCAGAAGGATCTTCTTGACCGCGGTCGGCTCGATCTTGAGTTGGGCGAGGTATCGCTCGATCGCCGCGTGCGCCCCCGGCAATCCGGTGTCGATGAGCGTCCAGGTAGACCCTTTGTCCTTCACGAGATAGACGTGCGTCGAGAAGTCGGGGCTCGGATCGACCCCATCCACCAGATGCACTCCGGGTAGAATTTCCGGCATAGGACTCCGCCCCGCTAGGGCCCGACCCATAAATTGGGTTCGCCCGCGCTCCGGGCGATTTCCCTGAGGCAAACGACCTCGGCGCCGAGCCTGTTAGCCGCCCTGGCGGCGCTTCGAATAATCCACGGCATTGATATACTGGGAGCACCGCCTTTCTGTCGATGTCGCGCGCAGTCGTAGCGGTCGCTTTGGCTTTGGTGATGGTCCTTTCCGTCCTCGCCGGGTTCGTGGCCGCGGCCCACGGCTCGCCCGCGCCGGGGTCGCCCGCCGCGACCGGTTCGATTTCCGGGGCGTCCACCCCCGCGATCAGCTCGATCACGGTCTTCACCTACAATGGCGCTCAGACCCAGACCCCGGACTTCTGCACCGGTTCCTGCATCGTCCCCTACGGTCCGCCCCCGTACTACAACCACTATCCCGGGGCGAACACGATCCTCTTCACCGTCATCGATACGGCCGCGGACCACACCGTGAATCTCACCCTCAACGACCCGAACGCGACGCGCGACGGGCTGACCAACCCGGTCTTCACCGCATCGCTCGCGATCAACCAGACGACCCACGAAAGCCCCTACTCGGTGAATCATCTGTCCTACACGTTCCCCGCGGCCCTCGTCTTCGGCGGGGGATGGAACGTCACTACCTCGGCGCCCCTCGGGGGGTTCACCGAGGAGAATCTGACCGTGGACACGTTCGCACTCACCGCTGTGACCTCTCCGGCGGAAGGGTCGGCCGTTCTTCCGGGGGAAACCGTCTCCCTCAGTTGGTGGGTGGTGAGCACCGCGAACGGGGCGCCCTATACCCAATTCACGTCGCTCACCCTATGGGGCTCGTACTTCAACGCCACGGTTCGCCCCGCCTTCTCCCCCGCTCTGTTCCCGCTCACGGGCGGGGCGGTCGGTTCTACGACCTTTGTCATCCCCGCCAACGCGACGGCGAATAGCGGGTTCGACTTCGCGGTCTCCGCGGTGACGAACCTGAGCGGAAAGATCGCGGAGAACTCGACCGTGAATTCCGGGTTCAATGTGGGGTACACCACTTTCCATAGCTCGGATACCGAGTCCACGGCCGGCTGCCCCGGGTACTCGGCCTCGACGTTCTACGAGGGCGGTTCCGTGTTCGTGTATGCGGTCGCCGGCGCCGAGTACTCGGGCGCGTTCACCCCCGTGCCGGGGCTGACCGTCGGGATCTCGTTCTGGAACGGGGAATCGGCCGTCACGGCGGGCGGGAGCCCGCCCTCGGCGTTGACGACCTCGAACACCGGCGCGGTGTGCTTCTCGTTCGTCGCCAACGCCCCACCGTTCACGCTCGCCAACAACTACCCGTTCGGAAATGCGGTCAATCTCACCGTCACCGACTCCGCCGCGACCGGTACCGGGGACTGGAAGGATTGGTCCAACCTCACCTTCGACCTGATCAGCGGATCGGCCACGGGCGCGGTCCAGGTCAGCCTCGACGCGAACGAGTATGCCCCCGGCGCCACCGTCACGGCCTCCTGGTCGCTGGGCGGCTCGAACGGAACCGCGACCGGCGGGCTTCACGTCAACGGATGGTCGTTGCTGGTCGCCTATCACGGGACTACGCTCGAGACCGGCCTACTGACGGGTACCGCGACGTCCGGGACGTTCACGGTGGTCCTTCCCGCCGATTTCCTAGGGGAGTTCTATGTCATCGTGAGCGCCGCCAACTCGACCACGACGTTCTTTGGGGTCGCGGTCGGCGTGGCCGAGACTCCGACGCTGCTCGTTTCGGGCCCGACCTACTACACTCCGGGGTCGTCGATCAGCTGGGGCTTTCAGTTCTCTCCGACCGAGCTCGCCGGGACGGCGGGCTACTACTCGGTCACGGGCTACTGGGAGGACAATCTCGGTGAGGTGATCTCCGAGGGGATCGTCGCGCAGGGGACCGTCGGTGGCTCGAACAGCGTGGGGATTTCGGTTCCGTCCGCTTCTCCGGCGACCGCCTACGTGCTCGACGTCTGGGCTCAGACCGCTGCGAACGGCGTCTACGCCTCCAACTCCGCGACGGCGTCGCTCGAGACCGGGTACTACGTCCTCGTAGGGGTCAGCACGCAGTCGAACTACGCCGACGGCAGCTACCAACCGGGACAGACGGTCCAGGTCACTTGGCAAATCGTGTCGTATTCCGGCTCGCCGTTGCCGAGCGCCCTTGAGGTCTCGATCACGCTGGGGTCCTACCTCGTGGCCGATACCTTTGGGTCCACGAGCACCTCGGGCAGCGTCGGGATCACCCTGCCGTCGAACCTCCCCACGGGGGGTTTGGAGATCGACGTTCAGGTCGCCGGCAACATGCTCGCCGTCGGACCCGACTGCGAACAAGAGGCCGAGACCACGACGGGGTACTGCTACGGGACCACCGGGATCGACATCAACGCCCACCCGTCGGTCCTCAGCATGGAGCTCGGAGCGGGGAGCGGCCTTACGGTCGGCTGGCTGATCCTCCTGATCATCATCCTGGTAGCGGTCGTTCTGTTGCTGCTGGTGATCCGCCGGGGTCGCGCGCCGAAGAACCCGGCCTGGAGCGAGTCGCCTTCGGGGATGAACCCGCCGAGCCCGGCCCCTTCGACCCCCCCAGCGGCCGAGTGGAAGGCACCCGAAGCGCCTCCCCCGAGTGGCGATTCGCCGCCACCGCTCCCGACGCCGCCGCCGGGCGCCTCCTAGGGGCTCTCCGGCGGAGACGAACTCCTTCCGTCGCACGGTCGGTCAACGATCCATCCTCGTCAGCGGGAGAACACGGCGCCCAATTCACGGACCGAACGGACGGCCTCGACGGAGTCGAGTCCGCCGAAGTCGAAGATGCCGAGCACTTCGTCCACCCCGATCGCGGCGTATTCTTGGAGGCGCTCCGCCACGTGCGCGGCACTCCCGAAGAGGGCGAATCCGTTCTCCTCCAGGGACTCGGCGCTCGCGCGGTGGGCGTCCCGGCGAACCTTCTCCTGAAAGAACACGCTCTGCGTCCGGAGCCGCGCGTCCAAGTATCGCTGCAGGGCCGCCCGTGCCCGTTCGGGCCGCTCCCCCGCATACAGATGCACCGCGACGGCGACCTCCGAAGACCTACCCGCGGGCCGGTGCGCGCGGAAGTCGCGTACCTGGTCCCCCAGCTCGGCGAGGTTCGCGACCGTCGCGTACGGGACCAGGGCGAGGGAGGCACCTCGTTGGGCGACGAACGGGATCGCTTCCCGGCGCTGCACCGCGATCCAGAGCGGAGGATGGGGTCGCTGGACGGGACGCACGTTGAGTCGGACCGGGACCGCACCCGGCTCGTCGACGCGTACCTCTCGGCCGTCGAACGCTGCGAGGAGGGTCTCCAGGTTCCGGTCGAACCGCTCGCGCTTGGTCCCGGGGTCGACCCCGAACCCCTCGAACTCCAGCGGGATGTAGCCACTCCCGAGCCCGAGGTTGAGTCGTCCACCGGTGATGCAGTCGAGCAAAGCGTACTGCTCGGCCAGCTCCACGGGCGAGTGGAACGGGAGTACGCTCACGAGCACGCCGAGCCGGACGCGACGGGTCCGCGCGCCGCACGCGGCGAGGAGCACCGGTGGGGCGGGGCAGACCCCGCCGGGTTGGAAGTGATGCTCGGCGACCCAGAAGGTGGAGAGTCCGGCGGCATCGGCCGCTTCCGCCAGTCGAATCACATCGCCGTAACGGTCCCGGTCGGAATCGGGGCCCTCCTCGTAGGCATCGACGACCGTGAACGCACTGAGCTTCACGCGGCACCGACCCGCGTTGGGTAGATGGCGTTTCCCGAACCGGGATAGGCGACCCAGTAGGGTGTCTACCAAGTTCCAATGCCAAGGCCCCGGATTCCTCTGCTGAGCCGGGGCCGCAGCTTCTGTGGGGTCCGAAAAGCTAAGACCGAGGACCCCGCCTGACCGACCGGATGGGCTGGTAGATCAGTCCGGAAGATCGCCGGTTTTGCAAACCGGAGGCCTCGGGTTCAAATCCCGACCAGTCCATTCTCCGGTTGACGGGGCGGCCCCGATCTTAGTGTCCCCTCGGTCCTCCGACCTCGCCCTCGACGCGGCTCGGGGGATCAAATCCGGCCCGCTCGGTGGAGGACCTTGAGTGCCGTGGCCGTGATCCAGCGGCTCGGCCGGCCGGGGAACTCGAGTCCGAACGAGAAGAACGGGGTTCCCATCCCCTCGATGTACGCGTCGTCCTCCAGGTCGGGGTGTACCGCGTCAAGATTCCACGAGCCGTCCGGATTCCGCCGTCCTTCGAGCCAATCCAAGGCCTTCGTGAGGCGAGGGTCGCTTCCCCGTCCGAGCGAGGTCACGATGTCGAGCCCGACCAGGGCGTCGTAGTAATAGTGCACAGGAAAGTGGAGTCGAAGCCAGGGCGCATAGGTCGCGCGGTTTTCGGAGATGAGCTCGCGATCCAGATAGAATTCCAAGCCGCGCTGGATCGCCCGGACCATCCTCGGGCTTCTTCGTTCCTCGGGAATCCCCGCGAACGCGGCCAACGCTTGCCAGGAGTCGAGCGTCCCCGTCTTCGACGGCCAGCAGTGCCAGCCTCCGTCCTTCTTCTGGGCGGCAATCAGCCACTCAATGGACCGGACAACCCGGGGGTCGTCCCCGTAGCCGAGTCGCGTCGCTATTCGAACGTCCCCTCCGGTGCAGCAGACCTCGCTGTCCCTTCCCCCCATCTCGTTGAAGCGGGGGCTAGAGACTCGGTCGAAGTAGAGTCGGGCCGCACGCGCCCGCGCGGGTCGGAGCGGTCCATCCCCAGGTCGGCCAGAACGTGAAGAACGTACCGGGTCGCGATGTACTTGGGCCCCTCCATATCCCGGCCCGTTGAGGCGGGGGTCGCCCACTGACCTCCCGGGAGCTGAAGGGCGAGCAGCTCGGCCGCCCATCCCGTGCGGCCGATCTGCTTCCGAGCCACGACGACCTCGCGGTCGCCCTCCGGGCGATTGAGGAGCTCGCGAAGCACGCGGTACTTCACGCTCGGATCGTCGGTTCGGAGAATCCACCTCCGTAAGTCTGCGGAGAGCGGAACCCCGCGGGGAACTCGCCGACTCATGGTCCAGCCAGGGCATCCTCTCTTTTCAGCACTCTTCTCACCCTCCGTCGCTTCGCCCGACAGAGGATTGCGGCTCGGCTATTTCGCCGGATAGAGCTTCGGCAGGAGGGTACAGAAATTGCTCCGCCGCTCCCCAGGAGTCGGTTCGGAGAAGAGGGGTTTATCACCTTCTTCGCGTCGGGGCAGGAGTCCGAAGTTGGTATTTGGGCGAGCACGATGGGGAGAGGATTCCGAGCTCTGGACGCGGAACCATTGGTCGGTTTTTGAGGAGCGCGACAGTGACCGGCACAACCGATTGGAACGCTCTCGGGCAACGGTGGTGGGCGCACGTTCAGTTCCTCGCGTCCGACCGCCTCGAGGGCCGTGATACGGGCAGCCGCGGTCACGCGGCGGCCGCTGACTACATGATAGACCAGTTTCGGGCCGCGGGCCTCGAACCTGCGGGAGCGAACGGCTATCGACAGCCCGTCACTTTCGATGTCACCCAGATCGATGAACCCCACTCCTCCCTCGCTCTGATCCGAAACGGCCAGACCGTGGCCGTAAAACTCGGGGAGGACGCGGCCCTGGGCGTTGGCTCCCACACTGCAGAGAGTCTCGAAGCCGGAGCGGTGTTCGTCGGATACGGGCTCTCCGTCCCGGAATTGCACTACGACGATCTCGCGGGTCCGGATGCGAAGGGCAAGATCGCGGTCTTCGTGAACGGCGGTCCCACCGATATGTCCGGCCCGGTCAAATCGCACTATCAATCTTCGGTCGAACGGGGACGGGCGCTCCGCGCGTCGGGGGCCGCCGGGGCCGTCGCCTTCGTGAACCCGTACGGCGCATCGCTTCCCTGGTCGCGTCTCTCGGCGCATCGGTTACTCCCGATGATGGAACTGCGCGATCCCGGGGACGACTGGCCGACTCCGCTGCCCTTCGTGTCGTTGTTCAACTCCGACCGCGCCGAGATGCTCTTCGCGGGGAGCGGCCATACGTTCGAAGAGGTCCTGGCCGGGCTTCGAAAGGGCGGGCCGCTCCCCCGCTTTCCCCTCGCGGTGACCCTGCAGGCCCGCGTCGCGACGGTCCGCTCGGAAGTGAGATCGGACAACGTGTTCGGCGTTCTTCCCGGGAGCGATCCGATCCTCCGGAACGAGTTCGTCGTCGTGAGCGCGCACCTGGACCACGTCGGAATCGGCGAGCCGGTCGATGGCGACCGCATCTACCCCGGGGCCATGGACAATGCCGCGGGGGACGCGTCGCTGATCGAGGTCGCCCGCAGCCTCCGGGCCTCCGGGTCCCGGGCCCGCCGCTCGATCCTGTTCCTCTCGATCACGGGAGAGGAGAAGGGCTTGCTCGGTTCTCAGTACTTCGTGTCGCATCCGACCGTCTCCGGCCGGATCGTCGCCGACCTCAACATGGACATGTTCCTCCCGCTCTTTCCGCTCCGGTTTCTGGAAGTCCAGGGCCTCGCCGAATCGACCCTGGGCGAAGAGGTGCGCGCGGCCGCCGAACGGGCGGGCGTAGATGTGCAGGCCGACAAGGAACCTGAGGTGAACCGGTTCATCGGCAGCGATCAGTACAGTTTCATCCGGAAGGGGATCCCCGCGCTCGCGTTCAAGTTCGGCTACGTCCCGGGGACTCCCGAGGAAGAGGTCTTCAAGGCCTGGTACGCCAAGCGGTACCACGCCCCTTCGGACGATCTCGACCAGCCGGTCGACCTTGAGGGCGCCGCTCAGTTCAACGCGATCCTCGAAGACCTGGTGCTCCGGGTCGCGAATGCGGACCGACGCCCCGAGTGGAAGCCCGACAGCTTCTTCCGGCGTTTCGCGGGGTGACAGCGGATGGGCCTCCGAAGGCGTTCCTTTACCTCTCCCCCTCGTTAATGAGGGGAGGAGCGGCTCAGGCCCTCGATGAACGAACCGGCCGTCTCGAAGACCCTCGACGTCCCCGGCGGGAAGATCGCGTTCGAGGAGAGGGGTCGAGGCCGGCCCATCGTGCTCCTCCACCAGGCGATCGCGGACCGACGTGTGTGGAATCGCGAGTTCGCGCTCCTCGGGCGCAATCATCGGGTGGTGCGCTACGACCTGCGAGGGTTCGGGGGCTCGACTCCTGCGACCTCGGAGTTTTCACCGGTCCGCGACCTGGCCGCCCTGCTCGACCATCTCGGAATGGAGCGTCCGCTGATCGTCGGCCCCAGCGTGGGGGGGAAGATCGCCCTCGACTTCGCGCTGGAGCATCCGGACGGAGTGGGCGCACTGTTGCTCATCGCTCCGGGGTATTCCGGGATGGATTACGACCACGTTCCCGGCGGGAAAGCGACATTTGAGCGCGACGAGCGCCTCTCCAAGGCCGCCGCCGATGCCTGGGCCGCGGGAAACCTCGACGAGGCCACGGAGCACCTGCGCGATCTGTGGGCTTCGGCGCTCACGGGAAAGTCGCTGGATCTTTTCCGAACGATGGTCCGGGAGAATGCGAAGGAAGTCTTCGAAGAGCGGTCCGGCCGATTCGAGACGCGGGAGGGAGCGCCCGCCGCCGAACGGCTGAAAGAGATCCACGTTCCGACGCTGATCCTGGTCGGCGACCGGGATAACCCGGCGATGCCGCACTGCTCCAATTTCGTCGGCCGTGGCATCGCTGGTGCCACGGTCCAGCTCGTCCCTGGGGCGGACCACCTCCTGAACCTTTCCCAGCCGGACGCATTCGATAGCGCATTCGACGGCATCGTTGAGCGTCTACCGGGCGATCGAGAGTAGAGGTCGTCGATGGCCGTCCGGTCCCGGCCATCGGTCGCCCCCCGGAAGGCGCCTCGGGCGCGTCGTCCGGAGTCCACCGCGAGCCTCACGTCGCGGCCTCTTTCTCCGGAGACCTGGCCGGCGTTTGCTCGCCTCGTGGAGAAGCATCACGGGATCTTCGGTGGGTGCTGGTGCATCTCGTTTCATCTTACTCCGGAGGAGGGAAGCATACCGCCGCAGAGTACCGTTCCCTGAAGGAGGCTCGGGTCCGGGAAGGGCGAGCGCACGCCGCGCTCGTTTTTGACGGCCCCCGCGCCGTCGGATGGTGTCAGTTCGGCCCTACCGCGGAACTCCCGAACATTCGTAGTCGGAAGAGTTACGAAGCCGGACTGCGCCAGTTGCCCGATTGGCGTATCACCTGCTTCTTCATCGACCGAGATCGCCGGGGGGAAGGGATCGCGAACCTCGCCCTGCATTCGGCGCTTCGGGAGATCGCTCGACTGGGAGGGGGAACGGTCGAGGGATACCCCGAGACCGTCGCCGGCCGGACCGTCTCTCGTTCGTTCCTCTGCAGTGGGACCCTGGGCATGTTCGAGAAAGAGGGGTTCAAGAAAACCCGGAAGATCGCGATGCACCGGTGGGTCGTCGTTCGAAAGATCCCCCGGGCAGGGCCGAGGGCCGCCTCGAATTGAGCCCACCGGCGGCAGTCTACCCCGGGGGTGGGTATGTATGGAGGCCAATTCGGGCTCGCGGTCCCTCGATTCCCATCGACCTCAAGGTTTTTGGACCGGAAGCCGCGACGTATCGGCGGGGTACCATGACCGACGAAAGTGACCCGCCTCGATTCCGAGAGCACCTGCACGAGATCCGACAGGCCTTGGGCGGAATCGCCCGGGACGTGGAGATCGACGTGGCCGACGCGCCCCGTCTTGCCAAGGAGGGGACGAAGAACACCCTGGCGAAGGCGGCGGGCATTCGGCGAGGCCGGATGAAGGAGTGGAGCGAGCCCGAGTCCGAGGCCCCCAAGTAGCATCGGAATCGGTGGGGTGAAATCTCACGCCTCCCGACCTCGGGAGTCGATTCCGGTCGACACCCAACCGAACCGATCCGAACGTGGTGAGCCGGGCGCTCCCCGGAACCGACCACTCCCGGAACCATCGCGACGTACGGGGCTCCGTGCGAGGATCGGAGATCCAGCCGCCCCCGCGCAAACTCTTTAGGCGCTCGGAGCGGACCCGGGCAACGTGCCCGACGAAGAGCTGGACCCGATCCTGATCCAGGTCACGGTTCCATTGCCCATTCCGATGATCTATGCCGCCTTCACCGATCCCGCCCAGCTCAAGGGATGGCTCTGCGACTCCGCCCGCGTGGAGGCCCGGGTCGGGGGCGAGTACGTCCTCGGGTGGACGACCCCGACCCCCTTCGAGAGCCGAGGGAAGATCCTCCAGATGCAGACGGACCTCGACATCGATTTCAGTTGGCTCGCCCCGCCTCCGTTCGAAGCGCTGCTCAACGAGCCCGCGTCCAAGACCCACGTCTACGTGCGACTGACGGAGTCGCCCGAAGGGATCGACGTCACTCTCGAGCACTCGGGTTGGGGGTCAGGACCCGACTGGGAGGACGCCCGTTCCTGGCACTTCCACCTGTGGGACGATCGGCTCCATCTCCTCAAGGATTACCTCATCAAGGCGGCGTACGGGTAAGGGCACCTCACCGCCCGCCCGGAGCGAACTTCCGGCACTCGGCTTCCCCGCACACCCCGCACGGCCCCGACGGCTCCAGTCGGAAGTTCGCGCTCCCCTCCACGGGGCGCACGACCATGTGCTGGGTCGGCCAGTGGCCGCATCGGCATCGAGCCCGGGTCGGCGCCCCGGCTCCCAGGCCCGAAGGGGTGGGAAGCGCCATCGGACGGCCGACCAGCGAGCGGGCGGGAAAAGCTTGCGGCGACGTAGGAGTAAAGTCGCCCCCCTTCGTCCCCCGGTGGTGGAGATCAGTGGGTGTCCCGTTCCCGAGGACCGGCTGTACGACCTCGAGAACGAAGTCTGGTATCTCCGCGAAGGATCGGACGGCTTGGCCCGCGTCGGACTCATCGGACCGCTCGTCTGGTTCGCGGGTCGGTTCGAGACGGTCACCTTCCGTCCGCCGGTGGCCGTGGTCGCCCGCGGCCGGAGCGTCGCGACGGTCGAAAGCCTCCGGTTCACGGGCGCGGTGCGTCTCCCGGTGGACGGGGTCGTCGTCGAGCGGAACCCGGCGATCGTGGACCGACCCCGGCTGCTCAACGACGCGCCGTACGACGACGGCTGGGTCGTGCGGATCCGTGCGACCGACGGCGGCGCGGCTCCCCCCGGACTGGAGACCGCGGACGCGATCGCCGAGCGTCTCGCCGAGCGGATCCGCGCCCGACGGATCCGGTGCTGGCCGCAGACTCCCGAACTCGAGCTCTACGAAATCGGCATCGAGTGTTCGGCCGTGCTCACGAAGCTCAACGAAGAGCTCCGCGGACGCTCGGCCGGAGAGGCGGTCCTGCTCGTTACCGACGACCCGACGAGCCCGATCGAGATGGAGCGGTGGTCGGACCAAACCGGGCACCGGCTCCTTGCCCACCGGAGGGAGGGTGACCTCCACCAGTTCCTCGTTCGGAAGGAGGCGCACCCGACCCCGCGGCGCCGCCCCGGGGCGTGAGCACGACGCTCGGCAGCCCGACTACGGTTTCTCGATGGGGGTCCGAACGAGGTTCCCCCATTCGGTCCACGAGCCGTCGTAGTTCCGCACGTCGGGGTAGCCGAGGAGATACTTCAGCACGAACCAACTGTGGCTCGACCGCTCACCGATGCGGCAGTACGTGATCACCGGGTGGTTCGGGCTCAGGCCCTTCGACCGGTAGAGCTCGTCGAGCTCTTCCCGCGGTTTGAACGTCCCATCGTCCTTGACCGCCTGCGCCCAGGGGATGTTCTTGGCGCCCGGGATGTGTCCTCCGCGCTGGGCGTGTTCGGTCGGGTACTCGGGCGGGGCCGTGATCTCCCCGGAGAACTCCTTCGGTCCGCGCACGTCGACCAATCCCAAGGTCCCGGCTTGGACCTCCGGCAATACTTTTCGGACGTCCTCGAGGAACGCGCGCAGCTTCGGGTCGGGGGGGCCGGCCCGGAACTTCCCGGCCGCGGGCGTGGGAGTTTCTCCGTTCAACGGCCGGTCCTCGGCGATCCACTTCTTCCGGCCTCCGTTCAGGATCTTGAGGTTCTTGGCGCCGTAGTAGGTGAACACCCAGAACGCGAATGCGGCGAACCAGTTGTTGAAATCCCCGTACAGCACCACGGTCGTCTCGGGGTCGACGCCGGCGCGCCGGAACAGCTCCGTGAACGCCTCGGGCGACAGGATGTCGCGGCGGACCGGCTCGTTGATGTCCTTCCGCCAGTCGACCAGTACCGCCCCCGGCACGTGCCCGAGCTCGTAGTTCGCGGCCGGGTCGTAGTCGACCTCGACCACGCGGACCTTCGGGTCGTTGAGATGCTCCGCGAGCCACTCGTTCTCTACCAGCACTTCGGGGTGAGCGTACGCCGACATGGTTCTCCTCCCCGTTCGAGGCTTCCGAGGATATACCCTCGACGTCCCGCACAATCGGTGCGGAACGGGGCTAATTCGGTGCAGAAGGGCGTACCGGAGTCCATCGACCCGCGCGGTTCATGCGCCGAGCGGCCTACCCGCGTCGGCCCCGTTTGGGCAGCGGCGCATCTGAGACCTCGACGGTTTCGGGGTCGAAGCCGAGGCGCGCGAGCTCGTCGCGGATCCTCGCCCGGTGGTCACCCTGCAGGTAGACCTCGCCGTCGACGACCGACCCACCGGTCGCGAGGCGGTTCTTCAGCGATCGGGTCGTCTCGACCAGGTCGACCCCGGGTGGGAATCCACCAATCACGGTCGCGGGCTTGTTGTAGCGTCGCGGTTCGGCGCGCACGCGGATCCGTGCGGTCTCGCGGTCGAGTGCGGACAGGATCTCATCGAACTCGTCGTTACCCATCGTTTGGTCTCTCTACCGTCCTCCCTCGCGGGACAAACGGATCGTAAAATGGAGGGGAGCGAACGGATTCCCGGCGGACAGGCCGGGGCGAAGAGCGTTCGGTCTGAGTTTCGGTAGGCGCACCGAAGGTACAATGTCGGCACACCGCTTGAACGTTTGCTACCCCCGGCTCATCTTTCGCCCCAGCGGTAGAGCCGAAGCGTGATGACCAGCCCCGCCAGCGCGCACACCCCGAGAAGGGTCGCGTAGAGCACCATCTGGAGGGGCGATGCGGGGGTGATGCCGAGGGCGCCCTGGACCAGGAGGGCGGCATAGGTCGTCGGGAGGAACCGGGCCGCGTCCTGCCAGATCGGGGGCAAGGCGCTGAGCGGGTAGTAGAGCGGCGAGAGCATGCCGAGGATCGTGAAGGTGAGGTTGCCGACGGGCCAGATCTCGCGTTGGGTCTGGATACGGCTCGAGATCGCGATCCCGATCGACGCGAACAGTACCCAGAGGGTGAAGAGCCCCGCGAGGAGCGCCCCCGCCGCGAGCGGAGTGAACGGGTAACCTCGCTGACCTCCGACCCACGCGAGCAGCACCACGAGAATGGCGAGCGCGGGCAGCATCGCGATCAAGTTTGAGATCGCGATCCCGAACAGGTACCGTACTCGGGAGAGCGGGCTGGCCACGAACATGTCCTGGAGCGAACACTCGATCCTCCAGAACGCACTGTCGCCGAGCGTCCAGCTGCCGATGTTCTGCATCGTGAACAGCATCGCCCCGACGATCTCGAGCGGGAGCAGCGAGGGGGGCGAGATCAGCGAAAGGAAGTACAGGAAGATGAACGGCAGGAGGACGGGAGTGATCGCGACCGCCGGATTGCGGGAGATCCATCGCCAGCCGACGATCCCGAAGGCGGGTAGGGCTCGGCCCTGGGTGGGCACGTCCGGGAACGGCCGCCCGACGGTCGCCATTCAGTCCGCCCTCACGGTGCGCCGCGACCAGTAGATCGCAAAGAGGAACACGAGGGTCGTTTCCACCCCGAGGCCGCCGATCGCGAGGGCGGCCTGTCCCGCCGTCAGGGTCGCGGCCCCGATCGCGGCCTGGACCAGCGCGGCCGCCGCACTCGGCGGCATCAGGAGGACGATCGGCCGCAGCACCTCGGGGAACAGCCCCAGCGGGTAGAACACCGGCGCCAGCACTCCAAAGACGTTGAAGAACAGGGTCGAATACGCCCAGATCGCGCGGTTGTCCCGAAAGAAAGTAGAGAAGACATAGCCCGTCGATGCGGCGAACAGCCAAACGACGGCCGCGAGGCCGAGGACGAGGGGTCCCGTCGTCAGCGTGAGGGGTACGACCACGAGCGCGAGCGCGCCGAGGAAGACGGTGGGGGCGAGGTAGACGATCATGATCCCGACGGACATGCCGAGGAAGTACCCTTCCGGCGTCAGAGGTCCGGCAAGGTAGAGGTCGTTCGCCTTGTGGTCGATCCGAAGGTACGCGGCCTCGTTGAGTACCCGCTGGCCCATCGTGAACGTGGAGAACAGGATCGCGCCGACCAGCGCCACCGAGATCAGCGCCGGATTCAGGATCTCGACGAAGACGAGGATGACCCCGGGGACGACCATCGAGGTGAGCATCGCCATCCGCTCGTTGGACTGGACGAGCACTTCGGTCCAGAGGAACGCCCCCGTGCCGGCGAAAGCGCGGGATGGGGCGAGCGCGGGCTCAGTCCTCATTGATCGACCGTCCTACCGCGCGGAGGAACGCCTCTTCCAAGGTCACGGGCCCCACGGTGGCGGTGAGTTGCGACTGGGAGGTGAGCTCCATCAGTTCGCCGAGAACCGGCGGCTGGACGATGACCGTGAGCGCCGGACCGTCCGACACGCAGAGGCCGAACGACCGGAATCGGTCGATCTGGGCCGCGCCTTCGGGCAGGAACACCTTCAGCGTGCCGCCCACCGAGCGCTTCAGGTCCTCTGACGTGCCGCTCACGAGAACGGACCCTCGTTCGACGATGTAGAGCCGGTTGCTGAGCACCTCCGCCTCGTCGAGGTAGTGGGTCGTGAGCAGGATCGTCGAACCCTTCTGGGTGAGCGACCGCAGCGACGCCCAGACCTCGCGTCGGGCGAACGGGTCCATGCCGATCGTGGGTTCGTCCAGGAACAATAGCGGCGCCTCGGTCGCGATCACCGTCGCCACCATCGTCCGCTGGCGCTGGCCCCCGGACAGCGTGATGGATAACCGGTCCGCGAACCCGCTGAGTCCCATCCGCTCGATCGCCTCCTCGGTCCGGCTCTGCGCGATCTCCCGGCCGAAGCCGCGGGCGCGGAGGTACGTGTAGATCTGTTCTCGCGGAGTGAGGTGGAAGAACGGTTTTCCTTCTTGCGGCACGACCGCGATGTACGGCCGGGCTTTCTCGGGGGAACGGGCGATGTCGATGCCGAACACCTCCACGCTCCCGGAGGTCGGTCGGAGCAGCGTCGAGGCGATCTTCAGGAAGGTCGTCTTCCCGGCGCCGTTCCGACCCAAGAGGGCGACGCGCTCCCCGCGGTGGACCTCCATCGAGACCCCGCTGAGGGCCTCGACCGGAGGTGCCCCCCGGGACTCGTAGACCTTGCGAAGTTCGACACTGCGCAGTGCCTCGCCGCTCATGAGACGGCGTCCACTCTGGGACGATACTTAACCGCACGGTTTTCGAGGAAGATTCTCCCTCGGATGTTCCGTCGGACGCCTCGGGCGGTAGGCGAGGACCGCCGGATCCTCCCCGCGCGGTCCGTCGAATCCCTTCCCGCTAGTGGCTACCGCAGCCGCAACCGCCGCCGTTCGCGGAGTTGCTGCCGCACGAAGTGCATCCGCCCGAGAGGCCGGCCGCGTCGGGCTCTGGCAGCGTCGGGTTCGTGATCTTGAAGCCGGACTGGCTCAAGTCCTCGACGTAATCGATGACCGCGCCGTCCACGAACTTCGTGCTCGTCGGATCGACCAGCAGCGCGAACCCGTCCACTCGAAGCACCTCATCGTCCGCGCGCGGCTTCGCGAACGCGAGCCCGAACTGGACGGCGCTCCCGCCGCCGCAGCACCCTCCGCCCCCGGGTTGGGCGTAGACTCGAACTCCGATCTCGGGCTTCTGGCCCCGGATCAGGGTCCGGACCTGCTCCAGCGCTGCGGGGCGAATCTCGACATGGACCATGGGGATCTCCTCGACGATAGGACCGGTTCAGGGGGCTTAAGCTCTCTGACGCCGTGGCAGCGACAAATCGCCTCCCGACCTCCCGGGGTCTATCGGAGTGTGAGAGTAGCTCACGGCGAGACAATCGCCGTCAGTTTTCGCGAAGTTCTACGCGAGGGGCGGCGGTCCCTCGTCGGGCGGCTCGTCCGAAGGCGGGGAACCGATCTCGGGCAGTTCGGTCGTGCCGGTGAACGTCTCGGGGAGCTCGGGCTGGCGTAGGCCCGGAGCCCTCGCGAGGTCCACCGGCGGTAGCCCGGGCGATGTGACGCGCCAGCATAGTCGAGCCAGGGCATTGTACAACCGTCTCGGCAGTCCCATCGAACGACCAATGCGTCGGACATCTTGCTTCGAGAGCTCGCCGACCCAGGCGAGGACGAAGAAGTACACGACGAAGCAGAGGACGACGACGGCCAGGAGCTGGTACCACGTGCTCACGGGCAGGACGCGATTGAGCTGGGAGATCACGCCGAACGCGATCGCGGCACTGACCGTGATACGGGCGATCGACAATGGCTGGATGCGGACCCGGATCAACGTCTCCAGGAAATACGTGTTCAGCACGATCGCCGCGATCGAGGAGAGGAGCACGGCGATGGAGGCGGAGATCAACCCGTCCTTCGCGGGGAGGAGCCCGTACGGCGGCAGGAGCAGGAAGGCGGTGGCGAACAGCACGACCACCTGCGTGCTCGTGAGGTAGAGCTCGAGCCGTTGGCGGCCGATGGCGTTGAGGCTCGACTGCATGATCTGGCTCAACGCAAGCGGGAGGGCGCCGACGACCAGGATCGCGAGCGGGATCGCCCCCGGAGTGGCGTACAGGCGATTGGCAAAGATGTTGAGGAAGTTCGTTCGGTAGGTCACGAGCGCAACCACCCCCGGAACGAGAAGGATCGAAGAGTACCGCAGGGCCTGCCACGTGCCTTCTCGCACGGCCTCATACTTTTCCTGTCGATGGAGACCCGCAATGTAGGGGAAGAGGGGGGTGGTGACTGCCGCCGGCAACGACAGGACTAGGATCCGAAATCCGTTCGCGGCCAGGAAGATCGAGAGGTCTTGCGCGCCGAGGTGAGCGACCAGGAGCGGGACCAAGTTCGTGACGAGGTAGGCGAGCATCAAACTGCCCATCAGTGGCCAAGCGAACCGGAACATCCGAGTCGCTTCGGAACGCTGGAACCGACGCATCCGACGGATGACCGCCGGAGCGGCGTAGATCGTCGACGCCGTCGCCCCCGCGACGTAAGCAAGGGTCAGCCCGAGCATCGTGTGGTCGTAGTAGGCGACAAAAATCAGAAACGGCATCCGGGCGATCGCCTCGATCAGCCCCGGGTACTGCGCCTTGAGGGAGTTCCCGACCCCGATGAACAGCTGGTTGTAGACGGTCGAGAACGACCACAATAACGGGAGCGCGACGAAGATCCCGAGCGAGGTGAGCGCGACGCTCCCGGTGGCGATCTGGGCGCCTCCGATCGACAGCGGTGCGATGAGGAAGATGAACAGGCCGGCGAGACCGACCATCATCATCCGGACGACCAGGTAGACCGTCGTCATGTCGGTCGCCGGCCTTCCCCGGGCGAGGAAGTACGTGTACGCCGTCCCGAGGCGCAGGTCGCCGACGCCGTTGATCGACGACCCGATCAGCAGGAAGAACTGGACGGTGCCGAGAAGGATCTGCCCATTGGTGGAGACCCCGATGTGCTTGTAGAGGAACAGGCTCGCGACGAACCCGATAACCTGGGTGGCCACCGAGGCGGCGAAGACGGCTCCCGAGCTCAGGGTGAGCGAGAGCGCCTGCTGGGGGACCGCGGGGGGGGTGGGCGAGGCGACGGATGCAGGACTCGATCGGTCCAAGGTCGTCCGGGTGCCCCGAGGCGGGGGTGCGTTCTTATGCCCATGGGTCGACGAGCCGACCGGGGAGCGCTACCCACCCTCACGGGAGGTCGGCGGAACCTCCTCGGTTCGCCGCTCGTAGATCTCCACCCACACCCCGTCCGGATCCGAGAGGAACGCGAGACGCTCGTCACTCTCGGTGAACGGCGGGATCCGAACGCGCGCGCCGAGCGCCTCGAGCCGCCGCACGGTGGCCTCGAGGTCGCCGACCCGGAACCCCAAATGGTCGAGCTCGTCGCCCTCCCGGTACGGGGGTTCCCCCGGGTAATAGTTCAGCTCGAGGATTGCACCGGACTCTTCGTCTTTCAGCTCTTGCCAGAGTCCTCCAGCGGCCATCCGACCGGACGGACCCTTGCGGAGACCCAGCCCCTCGGTATAGAATCGGGTCGAGCGGTCCAGATCACGCACTCGGATCCCGGTGTACTCGAGCACGCGGGGGCCTCGCCACCCGCCTATTTGAGCCGGCACCCACCGGGCCGGTCGTCGAACCCCGCGTCGACGCCTCCATCGCGTCGCTGAACTTCCGCAGCAGCCGGGCAAAGGTTCCGCGTTCGGCGGCCGAGAAGCCCCTCAACGCGCGATGACCGACCTCCACGCGCCATCGCATCAACTGTCGAACTTTCCGACGGCCCTCGGGGAGTAGTCGGACCACGGCACGTCGCCGGTCCTCTCTTCCCGGTCGGATCTCGACGTATCGATGCCGCTCCAGCTCCTGGATCACGAACGTGACCGCGGCCGGCGTGACCCCCAAGTATCGCGCGATGGCCCCGGCCGAACTCTGACCGGAGTTGTGCAAGAACACGAGCACCGAGAGCTGGGGGGGCGGGACGCCGGCGGCGTCCGAGGCGAGCCGAATCCAAGGTTGACGCGCTCGCAAGAATCCTCCGAGTGCGTCCCAGACCGCCCGCTCACTGGTCGGGGAAGGGACTCGACCCCGGGTCGAGGGGGCCACGGGCTAGTCTCCCGTTTCCGCCAACGGGCCCGACTCCCGAGCGCCCGTGAGCGGGGGCGCCGGGGCGGGAGTCCCCGGACTCGGTGCGCCAGCCGAGCGAAGGGACCGGCGTGGGAGGGTCGGTAGATGGGCGAACTTCGCGTGGCGGCGGGGACCGAGGACTTCCTGCGCGAGGAGTACGGTCACGGTGCCCCCCACGGTGATCGAAGCCGCGATGAGGTAGGCGTACTGGAATGCTAGGTGGGCGGGGAAGACTCCCGCGAGCGCTCCGCTGGTGAGCAGGTAGGTGGCGAGAAGGGATCCGGCGATCGGCGCGCCGATGCTGCCGCCCACGTTGCGGAACACGTTGTTCATCGCGGTGGCTTGACCCATGTCCTTCGGGTCTACCGTCAGGACCAGGAGATTGATGATCGAGGCATTGAGCAGGCCGATACCCGCTCCGATGACGACCTCAAAGAGCAGCGCGATGGTCAGCGTCGGGGCGTAGGCCTCGAGCGCGAAACCTAGGGCGGTGACCAGCCCTCCCACGAGGGCGAGCGGTTTGACGCCGACGCGAGAGACGGCGACGCTCGCGATCAGGGCGACGATCGTCATCCCAGCCGCCAGCGGGAGGATGTCGATCCCCGCGGCGAGGATACCAAAGTTACAGTTCGCGAGGGTGCTGCAGGCGGCGTTGTACCCGCCAGAGGCCAGTGGATACTCGAACTGGTAGATCAGCGTGAACAGCGCCATGTACATCCCGAGGCCTGCGACGGTGAGCACGACGTTCGTCACCGACACGTTCCGCTCCGTGAGCAGCCGCACGTCGACGATCGGTTCGCGCTTCTGAACCGTCAGGCCGCGCTCGACCAGGACGAACGGGACGAACATCACGAGCCCAAGCGTGACGAAACCGAGCGTTAACGGGGACGTCCACCCCCACGCTTCGCCCTGGGAGAGGGCGGCCACGATGCCGGCGAGACCGAGTCCGAGGAACAGCGCCCCGAGGTAGTCCACGCGAGTGCTCGGCCGGCGGTACGGGGACTCCTTGATGAGGAGGAAAACCAGGATCGCCATGATGACCACGAAGGGAACCGCCGTATGGTACGTCGTCCGCCACCCGTAATCCTGGGAGACCAGCGACCCGAGCGGGAGGCTGATGGCGAAGCCGATCCCGAACATCGCGCTCAGGATTCCCTGGGCGCGCGGGACCATCTCTCGAGGAAACTCCTCCCGCATGAGCGACATCCCGAGCGGCATGATCGTGAGGCCGATCCCCTGGATCGTTCGGGCGCCCACCATGAACGCGAAGGTAGGCGAGAAGCCCGTGACGGAGACCGCGGCCGCGTAGGTGAACATCACGCCGATCATGACCCTCCGCTTGCCGTAGATGTCACCGAGCTTACCGATCACAGGACTGAGCGCCACGCCGGCGGCCGCGTAGGCCGAAATGATGAGTGTGACCTGGGCGGCGTCGACCCCGAAATTCGATTGGATCGTCGGAAGGGACGGAGTGAGCATCCCCTCGATGTAGAGCACCACGAGGACAATCCCCGCCAGGAGCAGCATAACGCGGTTCGCGTAGTGCTTGTCGAACGTTGCCGCGGTTTTGGGTGTGACCGCCTCGGGGGAGGTCCCGCCCGGCGGCGTCGGGGTTGACAGATCTGGGAGCATCGCCCCGTTCGGCAAATCTTGGGAGGCCGGCAACATAATCCTTTAGAAACTAAACTAATGAGTATTTATGGCTTCCTTCCCCACCGTCGGTCCGACGCGGCGGGGAACCCGACCAGCGCGTCGGTGAAGAGGCTCTTAGGGAAACCTGCGTTCGCCGCCCCCGGGCGGAGAGTATGAGCTCGACATCTGGGTCCCCCGGAACGCGCTACCGATCCGTCCTCCGCAATCGCCAATTCCTGATCTTTCTGGCGTCGTCCAACGCCTCCACGGTCGGTTACGCCGTCTACACGATCTCGGTAGTTTGGCTCGCCTACACGATCTCCCACAACTTCCTCGACGTGGGCGCCGTTCTCTTCCTCGAATACGCCTGCTACACCGCCACCTTCCTCATCGGGCCGATCGTCGACCGGGCGCGGAATCAGCGCACGATCTTCCTCCTCTCGTATCCCGTTCAAGCGGCGGCCGCTGCCGCAATCGGGCTCGGAGTCCTTGACGGATTTCTTTCGATCGGGCTTCTGTTCGCGCTGGTCGTACTCATCTCGATTCTCTGGGATGCCACCTGGGCCGCAATCAACGCCGCCCCCGGTGTGCTCCTCACCGCTGACGAGCAGTTCGCCGCTTCGGGAGTCACTGGAGCGGTCGGGGGCGTCCTCACGATCGTAGGATATGCCCTCGGCGGTGTCCTGATCCTGGTCGTCGGGCCCGAGGGGGGGATGTTCCTGTATGCCGCCCTACTCGGAGCCGGAGCGGTGTTCGCACTGCCCCTCGTTATCACGCCCCCCGCAGGCTCGGAAGCGTCGTTCGCCGAGAGCTTTCGGGAGGGCTGGAAGCTGGTGGTCTCGGGAGCAGGTCGACCGCTTCTCCAACTCGCCTCGGTCGACTCGGTCCAAGGGTTCCTCGCCGCGGCGTCCCCGATCCTCATCACCCTCATCGCCGCAGAGACCTATCACGGGTCAGCGAGCAGCTACGGCGTACTATTCACCGCATTCGTGATCGGCGGCGTCGCCGCCGGGCTCGGACTGGGGCACTGGAATCCCCGGGGGAAGGTCGGTCTGGTCATGGCCGGGGCACTGGCGGCGAGCGGGGCCGCGTACCTCCTCGCCGTCGCGCTCCCGTCGTTCCTGCTGCTCGGCGCGGGCGCCTGGTTCCTCGTGGGGTTCGCCTCTGCCGCGTACCTCGACGCGAAGTACGTGTTCTTCCGGGGCGCGGCGGCGCCGGAGAAGCTCGGTCGGCTCGTGTCCAACATGTACCTATTTCCCGGGATCACGAGCACCGTCGGTGCGCTCGTCCTCAGCGCCGTCGCGACCGGAGGCGCGCCGGTCGAACTGGGGGCAATCGTTGGCTTCGGTCTGGTTGGCGCGGGCATCCTCGGGCTCATCCTGCCGGGAGTTCGGCGGATGCGCTACTGAAGGTGCCGAGCGGGCGAGACAGCGGAGGGATGGGAGCAGGGGGATTTGAACCCCCATATGCGGGTCTCTCCGCGCGCTCCAGTCAATCGTCACGGGAACGCGGGGTGCGTTCCTCTGCAGACCCTATTCACAGGACGCGGATGCCCGCGTCCTGACTGGAGCCCGCTGGTCTGCCAAGTTAGCCTATGCTCCCTCCGAACGGACTGGGAGTGCCGGATGAGATAGCCTTTTTCGTGACCTCATCAAGCGGCGCCGGGACGCGCCCCTCGCCACGGAACCCTTATGTGAAAGTATGTTTGCCTGAAATCCAATGGCGTTGAATCCCCCGCCCTCCCCGCCGGTCGTCCCCCCGCGGACGATCTCCGCCACGATGCTCGTCGTGGCTCTCCTCATCACCGCGGGCATCGCGGTCGGCGGGACCGCCGCCTACTTCGAGTTGAATCCCGCCAAGACACCGGCAGCGCCCGGTGTCGGCACCAACCGAACCACGGTCGTGGACGACCTGGGCCGCTCCGTGAGCGCGCCGGTCAACGCGTCGCGCATTGTCGTCCTCTCGCCAAGCATCATGGACATCGTCTACCGGCTCGGCCTGGGCGCCCACGTGGTTGGGGTCGGGTGCACTACCTCGATCACGGGTGGCATCTTCAACGAGTACACACCCAATCAGACCGCACTCTGGGGGCTGACCAACGCCTCGTGCGTCACGGACTACCCGTCACTGAACACTGCGGGCGTCGCGCTCCTGCTTCCTCAGCTCGTGCTCGCTTCCACGATCACGTCGGTAACGGACGTGCAGACGCTCACCCAGACCTACGGGATTCCGGTCGTGATCCTGGCTCCTTCGACTCTGGAAGGGATTGTGCGGGACGTACAGCTCGTCTCGCAGATGTTCCCGTACACCGCTTCCCCCGCCCTCTCGCTCGAGTCGGCGCTGGAGGTGACCCTCGCCAACGCCACGTCCTTCGACACGAACCTCTCTAACGACAACGTGACGAACCCGAGCGTCCTCCTCAGCTACTACTTCTACACCGGGGAGTACTATACGTATGGACCCGGGACGTTCGGCCAGTCGCTCCTCGACCTCGCGGGGGGCTCGAGCATCTCCGCCGGCCTGCCACTACAGTACGAGGGCTTGAACGCGTCATCGGTCCTCCTCGACCAGCCCGACGTGATTCTGTATGGAACGAGCTGGAACGACCCCTACATCGTCTCCGGAGAGACTCCGGCCGCTTGGGCGTCAGGAGCATCGTACTGGGGTCAGTTGAACGGGACGAAGATCGCGGTCGACATCGCGCTCGTCAGTGAAGCGGACCCGACGATGATCCTCGCCCTGCCGTGGTTCCTCTACTGGCTCCACCCCACGCTCTACTCGATGCCGTCACAGCCTCCCCCGTGATCCGGCGCCGATGGCGGGACCGGTCGCGGCCGGCGCCGACGCTGCGCCCGGAGTTCCGAGGAGCGGGCGCCTACCTCCCGCTTTAGTCGCAGCCGTTCTCCTCTTGGGGATCGCTGGCTTGGTGGCCGGCTCCGCCCTTATCGGGGGCAATTGGTTGCCCCCCGCCGGCGTCTTCGGAATCCTCCTGCACCAGATCACCCAGGGCACACTGGGAACCGCCTGCGGCGGCGCGGCGCCCAGCCCGGCCATCTGCACGGTCTGGACCGAGGTCGTCTGGGACGCACGGATCCCGACTATCCTCGTCGCGCTCCTCTGCGGCGCGGCGCTCGCGCTTTCGGGCGGGACACTGCAGGGGACGTTTCGCAACCCCCTCTGCGACCCGTTCCTCCTCGGCCTCTCGTCTGGCGCGGCGATGGGCACGTCGATCCTGTTCACGTTTCAGATCGCGCTCGCGGACCAGGCGACCCTTTTGCCGGTGTTCGCATTCCTCGGTGCCCTCGTTCCCGGGTTGATCGTCTACGCGGCCGCGCGCCGCACCATGCGCACCCCGGAGGCACTCGTCCTGACCGGCGTCGCCCTCAGCGCACTGTTCTCCGCCGTGCTCGCGACCTTCCTCTTCATCAACCCGGCGGGCAGCATCCAGGTCAGCTTCTGGCTGCTCGGCAACCTTCAGGGCGAGACATGGGACCGGGTAGGCATCCTCGCCGCGGTGCTCCTTGTCGCGGGCTCGATCCTCGCCCTCTACGGCCGCGAGCTCAACGTGCTGCAACTTGGGCCGGAAGCGGCGGAGAGCGTGGGAGTCGGCGCGCAGCGGACGACGCGGCGCCTGGTCCTGCTCTCCACCGTCATCACCGCGGTTGCGGTCGCCTTCACCGGCGTGATCGGCTTCGTCGGGCTGGTTTCGCCGCACGTGATCCGGCTTCTGGTCGGGCCGGATTACCGGCGGGTGCTGCCACTGGCGGCGTTGTTCGGGGGGTTCTTTCTCCTCGGGGCGTCCGACCTCGCTCAGGAGATCCTGCCCCAGGTGTTCTTGCCGGTTGGCATCCCCACGTCGATCGTGGGGGTGCCGTTCTTTCTGTACCTCCTTTACCGCCGGAGGCCGGGGGTCGTGTGATCGAGGCCGCACCGGCCGCGCTCTCTATCGACGAACTCACCGTTCGCTACGGCGACCGGGTAGCGGTGCGGGAAGTGTCGTTCGCGGTCCGGGTGGGTGAGGTCGTCGCCCTCGCCGGGCCGAACGGGTCCGGGAAGTCCACCCTGCTTCGCTCCGCCGTCACCACGCTCCCCGGCACCGAGGGCACCGTTCGTGTCGAGGGGCGTAGTCTAAGCCCCCTCTCCTCGGTCGAGCGGGCGCGCCACGTAGCGTGGATGCCGCAGGAGGAGCCCCCGGGCGACAATGTCCCCCTCCGCGACTACGTCGAATACGGTCGCTACGCCTATCTGTCACGCTGGTCCCCCTCCTCCGCCGCTGACCGGAAGTTGGTCGCTTGGGCGCTCGAGGAAGTCGATCTCACCGGGTTCGCCGACCGCGGAGTGCTCGAACTGAGCGGCGGGGAGCGGCAGAGAGCGCGGCTCGCACGGGTGCTCGCGCAGGACGCTCCGGTGCTGCTGCTCGACGAACCCACCGCGCACCTCGACGTGGGTCACCAGCTCGACGTGCTCGAGCGGGTTCGAAGGTACGCCCACGCCCGGCAACGCGCCGTCCTCCTCGCGTTGCACGACCTCAATCTCGCCGCACGCTTCTCCGATCGGGTCGTCGTGCTCTCGCACGGACGGCTACGAGCCGAGGGGGCCGCGACCGGGGTACTCTCTCCCGAGTTGCTCGCCGAGGTGTGGGGAATCGTGGCAGAGATGCGACGGGACGCCGCCAGCGGACTTCCGTACCTCATTCCCCGGCTACCGCCCGGGCCGTCGCCGGAGCCGGCGGCCGTGCGTCGTTCGTTCCGGGTACATGTTGTCGCTGGCGGCGGTTCGGGCGCCGCCACCCTCCGCGCCGCCGTAGACCGGGGCTGGCAGGTGTCGGCGGGTGTCCTTCCGCTGTTCGACACGGACTCCGAGCTGACCCGAGATCTCGGAGTGCCCGCGGCGTTCGAGGTCCCGTTCGCGCCGATCAGTGACGACGCGCTGGCGCGGCTCGACGCCCTGCTCGAGGCCGCCGACGCGATCGTCGTCGCTCCGTTCCCTGTCGGGCCGAGCAACCTGGCGAATCTCGAGCATCTGGCCGCTTGGGTCGGTCGAAGACCGATCGTGCTCGTGGACCCACCGACCGGCGTTCCGTGGGACTACGCGGCCGGACGCGCGCAGTCGGCGCGGGCGCGTCTCCTCGAGGGAGGGGCGGAGCGGGTCTCCGACCCGACCGAGGCGATCCGTTGGCTCGAGCGGCGGTCAGCCCGAGGCGCGGCGACCTTTCCCGACCGCCGGTAGGGAGAGATACTCGATCGACGGTCCGCGCGTGCTCTCGAGCTGGTGCAGCAGCCGGGGAAGGTCGCGGTCGGTGGTGACCAGAGTGCAGTCGATACCCAGCGAAGTCGCCTCGGTTACCGCGGCGGCGACCCCGAATCGAACGATCGAACGCCCCGGCAGCGCCCGCCCCAGCGTATGGTACGCTTCGGGGCCGTGCGCGGCGAGGAGGCCCGCGGAATGCGTACGCAGGACCCTCGCCAGGTCGCGGGGCAGTGCGGGGTCGCCGAGTCGACCCGACGGAAGAACGACCAGACGGACCGCTCCCGAGACTAGCGGCACGATCCCCTCGAGGTCGGTGACCTCCACGAGGTCGCCCGTCCGCGCGTGGCGACGGGCGAGCCCCCGCGAGGCGCCCCGGGTCCCCGGTCGGGCGGACAACGTGCCGTCGACGAGCGAGAGGACGACCGGCGCGCCCGGGCGGATCGGCTCGGCGGCCACCGCATACGCGGTCCGTACGATGTGGAGCCGCTCGAGCCGTTCGCGCAGGTCCTCCTCGGCCCCGCCGAGCGCCGCGTGCATCCACGCGACCCCGGCGACCGTGGGCCGGTAGCGTCCGTCGCGGAGCTCGACAAGTCCGCGCCGAGCGAGGCTACGAAACGTGTGGGACGCGGCCTGCACGGTGAGCCCGAGCGGCTCCGCGATCGCGCGGAGCTGGCCCACCGGTCGTGTGGTGCACTCGTAGAGGAACAGCAGGTCGCTCACCGCCCCGATGCGTCGCAGGGCCTCGAGCCCGCTCGCGCCCGGCGCCGGCGCACGACGCGAGTGGTTCACGCCGCCGGGAGACGACGTCCCCTACAAGACGGCGTCCCTCGGCCGTCCGGCGCGATTCACGAAGCCGCGAGCCGGGCCCGCGTCTCCTCGGCGTTCCGGCGGATCTCACGGAGCCGATCGCGGATCCGTGCTGCCTCCTCGAAGTCGAGCCGCTCGGCCGCGAGGCGCATCTCCTCTTCGAGGTTGGCGAGAAGGAGGGGCATCCGTTCCTTCCACTTCTTCCCGAGACCCGACACGGAGAGCCCACCGGAGGCCGCCGCCTCCTCGGGAGCGAGGAGGGAACGCACCTCTTTGACCACGGTCTCGGGCACGATTCCGTGCTCGGCATTGAAGGCGACCTGCGTTGCTCGGCGCCGGGACATCTCGGCGATCGCACGCTCCATCGAACCGGTCGTACGGTCCGCGTAGAGGACGACCTTCCCGTCGAGGTTGCGGCTCGCACGGCCGGCGGTCTGCACGATCGAAGTCTCGCTCCGCAGGTACCCCTCCTTGTCGGCGTCCAGGATGGCGACGAAGCTGACCTCGGGGAGGTCGAGCCCTTCCCGAAGCAGATTGATCCCGACGAGCACGTCGAATCGACCGATCCGCAGATCGCGCAGGATCTCGACCCGCTTCAGGGTCTCGACCTCCGAGTGGAGGTAGCGGACCTTGAGTCCCTGGTTCGCGAGGTAGTTCGCGAGCTCCTCCGAGGTCGCCTTGGTCAGCGTGGTGACGAGCGCCCGGTCACCCCGCGCGATGCACGCGCGGAGCTCGACGATCAGGTCGGCGATGTGCCCTTTGAGCGGACGCACCTCGATCGGGGGGTCGACGAGCCCCGTCGGTCGGATGATCTGCTCGACCAGCCCTTTCGAGGCCTTGCGCTCGAACGGCCCGGGGGTCGCCGAGACGAAGACCAGCTCCGGCACATGTTCGAGGAACTCGGGGAACTTGAGCGGGCGATTGTCGCGACACGACGGAAGGCGCCAGCCGAACTCCACGAGGTTGTCCTTGCGGCTGCGGTCTCCCTTGTACATCCCCTGGAGCTGGGGGACCGTGACGTGGGACTCGTCCAAGAAAACGAGCAGGTCGTCCGGGAAGAAATCCATCAGCGTATAGGGGGGTTCGCCCGGCTTACGACCTGAGAAGTACCGGGCGTAGTTCTCGATGCCGGAGCAGAAGCCGGTCTCCTGGATCATCTCGAGGTCGTACTCTACCCGGCCCTGGAGCCGCTGCGCCTCCACGATCTTCTCCGACTGCCGGAGTTCCCGGACCCGAGCCTCCTTCTCCTTCTGGATCTCCGCCAGCACCCCGCGCACGCGGTCGTCGACCGTGAGGAAGTGGGTGGCGGGGAAGATGGAGAGCTCGTGCAGCTCGCGGACCTCCTCCTGCGTGACCGGATCGAGTTCCGCGATCGCGCCGACGGTGCTCCCGTCGAGCACGATACGATGAACGCTTTCCCCGGCCCCCATCACGTCGATCGTGCCACCGCGAACGCGGAAGCGGCCCCGCTTCAGCTCGATGTCGTTCCGCTGGTACTTCATGCGGACGAGGTGCTCGAGCAGCGATTGGCGGCCGATCGACTGGCCGACCCGGAGTTCGACGACCGATGCCCGGTAATCCTCCGGTGACCCCAATCCGTAGATGCAGCTGACCGAGGCGACGATCAGAACGTCCCGGCGGGTCAGCAGGGCCTGGGTCGCCCGGTGACGCAGTCGATCGATCTCTTCGTTGATCGTCGCGTCCTTCTCGATGTAGAGATCGATCTGGGGAACGTACGCCTCCGGTTGGTAGTAGTCGTAGTAGCTCACGAAATACTCGACCGCGTTGTGGGGGAACAACGCCCGGAACTCGCTCACCAGCTGCGCGGCGAGCGTCTTGTTCGGGCTGACCACGAGCGTCGGCCGCTGAAGGCGTGCGACCGTGTGGGCCATGGTGAACGTCTTCCCACTGCCGGTCACGCCGAGCAGAGTCACGTACTTCTCGCCCCGCTCGATGCGTCGCACGATCTCTTCGATGGCCTTCGGCTGATCGCCCTGCGGAAGGAGGTCAGTCTCGAGCTGAAAGCGGCCGGGGAGTCCGTGCACCCCGGGGGCGCTGGGTGGAGTCGGCGTCATCGTTCTCCGCGCTCCGAAGGTCCGCCTCGCCCGTATCCGAACGGGTCGATCTCGACCGGATCGAATCCCAACTCGTTGAGCCGGTGACGGACCTCCGATGCGAGCGGCTCCGCCCGAAGCCGCGCGACCTCGTCCGGGTCCACCTCGACCCGAGCGGCCCGGGCCCGGGTCCGAACCCGGACCCTTCGGAATCCCCGGGCCAGTATCCAAGACTCGCTCGATTCGATCCGAGAGAGCAGCTCGGCGGAGATCGGGTCACCGTGCGCGACCCGCGAAGAGAGGCAGGCGTCCGACGGCTGGTCCCAGTTCGGGAGCCGTCGCTCGTGGGCGGCCTCTCGCACCTTGCGCTTGCTCCATCCCGCCCACGCGAGGGGGTGGTCGAATCCCGCTTCGTCCATCGCGCGGATCCCGGGACGGTCGTCCGAGAGATCGTCCCGGTGAATCCCGTCCAGATACTGTACGATCCCCCGCCGGGTTCCCTCCCGAATGAGCGCTTCAGTCTCGACCGTTCGACAGAAGTAACAGCGGCGAGGAGTGTTCGCTCGATACTCGGCTCGCTGGAGCGGATCGACCTCGATGACGATGTGTTCGATCCCGATGGCCCGAGCTACGTGACGAGCGCGGTCCACTTCGGACCGGGCGACCGCCGGTCCCGCCAGGGTCACCGCGAGGCAGTCGGGGCCGAGCGCCTCCCGCGCCAAGGCCGCCACCAACGACGAGTCCACCCCGCCGGAGAGCGCAATCAGCGCCGTTCCGCGGGCGGAGAGGCGACGTACGATGTCCCCCTCCGTACCGGGGTCCGCGGTTGGAGTGTCGGAGCGGTCCATAGAAGGCTCTTTGGAAGGGTGCTTGCGCCTAAACGGTTTGGCATGCCCGGCCGCCACCGGGAGGCAGACGAGCGCCCGGAAATCGGACCCCCTCTGCTCTCGCGACCGTCGCCGCAGAGCAAAGTCACTTAGCAGGAGGTGCTCTCGGCCAGCCGATGCAGGCGATCCACGAGGGGACGCGTTGGATGCTCCGACTCGACGACGGACAGGACCTCTTCGAATCGGTGGCCGGTTTCGCAGAGCAGGAGCACGTGACGGCCGCCGCGGTCCTCTTCGGGATCGGCATGTTCCGCCGAGCGACGTTCGGGTACTGGGACGGAAAGCAGTACCAACCTCATGAGCTCACGGTCCCGCACGAGGTGGTGGCGCTGCACGGCACGATCGCGCGGGTCGACGACGCCCCCTCCGTCCACCTGCACGGCGCAGTCGCAGGGCCCGATCACCGTCTTGTCGGCGGACATTTGATCCGTGCGACGGTCGGTGTGCTGCAGGAGATCGCCCTCGAGACGTTCCCGGGAAGAACCTTCGGACGCCCCCTTGTCGAGAGTTGGGGCCTCCGAATGCTCGACCTCGAGGCCGGTCCCAACCCCTAGGGGCTTCCGACACGCCTTTCCGCTCGGTCGGGGTCGCGCGGGGCCCACCCATGGCGACCGATGTTCCGCCGTCACTCGAAGGGATCGACCCTCGGCTGGCCGACGCCGTCCAGCGCCGGGGGATCCGGGTGTACACGGAGATCCAACGCTTGGCGCTGCCGGTCCTCGAGACCGAGTCGGACGCCCTCCTTCTGTCCCCGACCGGCACCGGTAAAACGGAAGCGGCGCTGCTACCCCTGCTCACCCACCGGCTCGCCCACCCGTCGCCGCCGATCTCGATCCTGTATGTGACCCCGCTTCGGGCCCTGAATCGGGACCTGGAGCACCGTCTCGTGTCGCTCGTGCGGGAGGTCGGTCTCAGCGCGGCCGTGCGGCACGGCGACACCACGGCGGCGGCACGCCTCGCCCAATCCCGTTCGCCTCCGGACCTGCTGCTCACGACCCCCGAGACTCTCCAGATCCTCCTCGTCGGGAAGCGACTGCGGGAGGGTCTTCGACATGTCCGCACGGTGGTCGTGGACGAGATCCACGAGCTGGTCGGCTCGGACCGCGGCGCTCAACTGAGCCTGACGTTGGAGCGCCTCGATGCCTGGACCGGCCGGAGGGTGCGAAGGATAGGGCTCTCGGCCACCGTGGGAAATCCGGACGAAGTGGCGCGATTTCTCTCCCCGCAACCCCGGGCGATCGAGGTCCGCACAGCACGGGAGCCTCGAGAGTTGGTCCTCACGGCCCGGCGACCGTTGGAGCAAGCGACGACGCTGGACCCAGACCTTGTTCGAGACCTCAAGTCCGACGCGACGTTCTTGGGCGGTCTGCGGGCCGTGGAGGACGAGGTCCGGGCCCACCGCACCACGCTCATCTTCGTCAATACTCGCCCGACCGCCGAGGGCCTCGCCGCGCGACTCCATCGACTCGCTCCGGACCTCGCGATCGCGGTCCACCACGGTTCGCTCTCACGAGAGGTTCGCGAAGAGGCCGAGCGGATGTTCCGCGACGGCCAGCTTCGGGCCCTCGTCGCGACTTCCTCCCTGGAGCTCGGGATCGACATCGGAGTGGTGGACCATGTGGTCCAGTTCGGCTCGCCCCACCAGGTGGGCCGGCTGCTCCAGCGCGTCGGGCGCTCGGGGCATCGAAGCGATCGCACGATCCACGGGGTCGTGATTTCGCTGGACGATGACGATCTCGAGGAGGCGGCGGTGCTCGCCCGTCGGGCCGACGAGGGCCAGGTCGAGCCCGTGTCGTGGCGCACCCGGAACCGCCTCGCGGCGGCCCAGCAGATCGTCGCGACGTTGCGCGCGGAAGGCTCGGTGGAGCGCGACCGCTTAGTGAGCACCCTCGGAAAGGCCGCTGCGGTCGCCGACCTCTCCCGGCCGGAGTGGGACGAGCTCATCGATTATCTCGCGGGTCTCGGCCTTGCCCAACCCTCGGCCGGCCGACTGAGCTCGGGGCGCGGGACCTTGCGCCGATTCTATTCCTCGCTGTCGTTGATCCCGGACGAACGGACCTATCGACTCCGGGATATCGCCACTCGGCGCACGATCGGGACGCTGGACGAGAGGTTCGTCCTCACGCAGATCCTGGCGCAACCCGACGAGATCTTCCTCCTCCACGGGCGCACCTGGAAGGTCGTCGAGTATCGCGACGGTGAGCTGTTGGTCGAAACCGTCAACGAGATCGGGCAGGAGCCCCGCTGGGCCGGCGAGGACCTCCCGGTCCCGTTTGATGTCGCGCAGGAGATCGGACGCCTTCGAAGGGAAGGGAACTTCGAGGAATACCCCGTTTCCGCCTCCGATCGAGATCGACTCGCGGCTCGCCGGACGAACGCGCTCGCTTCGGACTCGCTTCCCACCGACCGCCGGATCACGGTCACTGTTCGTGGCCGAGTGGTCGTTTACGGAGCCTGCTTTGGCACCCGGACGAACGAGACCCTCGCACTCGCCACGGCCGGCCTCCTGACCGCCCGCCTCGGAGCCCGCACCGAGGTCGCCGCGGTTGAACCGACCTGGTTCGTCCTCGAACTGCCCGTCGCGGTCGACGCGGCGGCGCTCATCGACGGATTCTCGGTCGAGCCGGCGTCGCTCCGGCCGCTCGTGGAGCGGCTCGTGCCGTCGGGACTCGACTATCGATGGGTCTTCCTCGCCGTGGCTCGGAAGCTCGGGGTGCTGCCGGCCTCGGCCGATCCCCGCGACCTCCGTACCCTCGAGCCCCTCCAGGACGCGGCACGGACCTCCCCGCTGGGGGAAGAGGTCCTCGAGAAGACACTCCACGACCGCTTCGACCTCCCGCATGCCGAGGGGGTCCTCGCGGCCGTTCGCTCGGGAGCGATCACGATCGTCAGGGCCGTGCCCGGTCCGCTCTCCGACGGGCCGATCGAGCGTCTCCAGTGGCGGACGTTGCCCGACACTCCCCCGCCGACCTTGCTCAAGGCGGTTCGGGAGCGCCTCGAGAAGGAGTCCCTCGTCCTCGTCTGTCTGCGTTGCGGCTTCGTCCGGACCACCACCCCCGCCCGCTACCGGTCGGAAGGGGGGAGTCGCTGCCTCCTCTGCCACGGCTCGCTTTCCGCGGTGCTCTCTCCTCGGAGGACGGACGAGGTGGACCGGCTGTCGCGCTACGCGCGGGAGAAGTGGAAACCCGCGAAACGAACCTCGACCCGGGGAAAGCGTCGGGACCGCGCTCCGACTCCGGAAGTCGAAGCCCTCGTCCGCACCGGCTACACTTCCGCCGAGCTGCTGGCCCATTACGGGGAACGTGCACTCCTCGCACTCGCCGCCCGGGGGATCGGACCGGAGACAGCCCGTCGGCTGCTCATGCGGCTCTACCGCGACGACGATGCCTTTTTCACGGAGCTCCTGAGGTCCGAGCGGAGCTACGCCAAGACCCGGGCGTTCTGGGACTAGGACGCGTTCGAGAGCATTCGGGCGATCTCTTCCACGACCGCCCGTGGCGCGGTGGTCCGAAACCCCTCGGGTCGGGCGTGCGTTCGAGCCGCGAGGTACCCGCGACCGCGCAAGGCGGCGAGGAAGGGTGCTAGGGCGGGCGGGGTGCGGAGACCGAGGTCTCGAGCCACCCGGTTGGACTCGTAATAGAACGGTCGGTCCGACAGGGTCTCTTCCTTTAGCCGGACGACGAAGCGGGCCGTCTCGGAGGGTCGCGCCGCCGACGGGGGAACCGCGAGGCGGAGCACCAGCGCCGCGTCGAACAACGGTCCGAGCCACAGCGGGCCGTACGGACCCCGGTCTCCGACCTTCGGACCCGACCAGCCCTCGGGATCGATGATGCCGACGGGATCGGTGGGGGGTGCGCCGGCCTTCGCCACGACCGTTACGAACGCCCGTACGTGGTGGTCACGGGAGTACGCTAGCACGGGACGCACGACGCGTCCACGGCTCCTCGCCTCTCGGGCAAGGTACGCGAGCAGGATCCGCAATCCGCCCTCGGGACTCAACCGTCCCCGAATAGGGCGGGCGCCATACCGTTTCTCGCAGGCGCCCTTTTGCACGCCCGCGAGCACCATCATGTCGGTCGCGGTCACGGCAAGAACTCCGCCGGCCCGGAGCGCGTCGAACGCCGCCGGAAGGAACGGGATCGGGGAGCCGTACGGGTCGATATCGACGTAATCGAACGGTCCCTCGACCGGCGCCGTGCGCCCGTCGCGGAATTCCGCCGATCCCCCCGGATACCGGACCGTGTTCCGAGCGAGGACGTCGGCCGCCTCCCGGTTGGCCTCGGTGAGGGTGAATCGGTCGAATGCGCCGCTCTCGTGGAGCAGCCGAAGTCCTCGCACGCCGGTCGCCGCTGCGACCTCCCATCCCGACCGTCCCGACCCGGCGTCGGCAGACCACGCCGTCGCGAACGCGACCGCGAGATCGCGGTCGCCCGCCATCGCCGGGTTGTAGAACACGGCGGACTTCGCCCGAGGTCCCGGACCGAGGTTAGCGGGTGGTAGCCAGAGCTCCGTCCCACCTTCGCGGGTGAGGGCTAGTGCGACCGGCCGGTGATCAGGTGGACGATCTTGAACGCGAGGAGGTTCTTGTTGATCGGCGTTACTTCGAGGAGTCGTAGCTCGTCCCTCCGTCGGATATCCTGGAGCAGGGGGTTCCGGGACTTCTTGTGGAGGGTCATGACGATCGATTTCTTGGCATCGAGGGTCTCGATGACGGCCTTCGTGAACTGCTCGCTCTCGACCTCCATCTTTCCGACCTCGTCGATCACGATGACGTCGGCCGATTCCCGGGCCTCGGCCAGCGCGCGGGTCCCGATCCCCTCGAGCGCGGCGAGGTTGACCCCGTACCGGCCCGAACGGATCCTCGACTTGAGCGATTCGTGGGCGAAGACCTCGTGCTCCTTCGTGAGCCAATTGGTGATCTGGAATCCCGCGCGTCGTTGTTTTTCGACTATCGGCTCCGTGACCATGCCGCCGACCGTGACGCCCTCCTCCTCGAGGAGCTCGATGATGCGGAGCAGTGTCTGGGTCTTTCCGGAGCCGGGGAGCCCCGTGATGCCAATCTTGACCGGAGGAGAGAGACGACGAGGCATAGCCGATAACACCGTTAGTAATCGCATCTAGGGCGGTAGGCAATAAGAGCGTATCGTGACCCATGACGCACTTTCGGACTCCGAACGACCTCGCGACGCGTCCCCGCGGCGACGCGGACGCGGTGTACCCGCCGCGGGAGGACTCGCTCCTTCTGCTCCCCTTCGCCCGAGTCGAGGCGCTCACCTCGCTCCTCGAGATCGGTACGGGCACGGGACTGGCGTCCCTCGAAGCGGCTCGGGCCGGAGCGCGGGTCGTCGCGACCGACCTCAACCCGATCGCGTTACGGCGCCTCCAGCGCCGGGCCCGGGCCGAGGGACTCGACGTGCGGTTGGTTCGGACGGACCTCGCCCGCGGGGTGGGCCGGTTCGACCGAGTCCTCGCGAACCCGCCGTACCTGCCGACCCGCCCCGAGGAGCAGGACCCCGACCGGTGGCACAATCTCGCCCTCGATGGGGGACCCGATGGTTGCCGCGTGACCGCGCGGCTGGTCGATTCCTTGGCCGACCATATGACCCCGGCGGCGAGCGCGTACGTCGTCGTCTCTTCGCTCCAATCCGCGGCGGGGCTCCGGAGGATCAGTGAGCGTTGGATCGCGAGCGGAGGAGATTGGGAAGTCGTCGCCGGGCGCGACCTCGAGGGAGAGCGTCTCGAGGTCTGGCGGTTCGTCCGGAGCGATCCTAACGCGAGCCCTCGGCGTGCGCGAGCACGGCCTCGAGAAATCGGTGCCCGTCGCCGAATCCCTCCGGTCCTCCGTCCCGGGTCCACGACGGGGACTGGGCGCGGAAGAACCCACGCTCGGGGTGCGGCATGAGTCCGAAGACATTCCCTTCGGGGTTCGTCAAGCCGGCGACGTCTCCGGCCGAGCCGTTCGGATTCCATGGGTACACCGCCGGACCCCCGTCGGGGGCCACCCACCGAAAGAGGACCTGCCCGGCGGCGTCGAGCTCCCGGAGACGTGCCGCCGGGTCCCCGGCGAGGATCAACTTCCCTTCGGCGTGGCCCGACGGGAACAGGAACCGCGTTCCCTTCGGTGTCCCTTGAAGGGCGGGAAAGGCCCCTCCTTGCCACGCGACGAAGGTCGGCCGGCACTCGTAGTGCCCCGAGTCGTTCGTCGTCAGCACTGCCTGCGGCGTTCCGAGGCGACCCCCCGGCCGCCCGGGGAGGAGCCCCAGCTCGACCACGACTTGGAAACCATTGCAGACGCCTCCGACGAGATGGCCCGAGCGGACGAACTCCTCCAACTCGGGGCCGATCGCTGCCCGCACTCGGGCGGCGAAGATCGCCCCGGCACGAACGTAATCTCCCGCGGAGAATCCGCCGGGGACGAACAGTACGTCATAATCGGCGAGCCGCCGACGTTCGTCCGCGCCGACCTCTCGACCCTCGAATTGTTTCAGCGAGACCACCTCGGGTCGTGCCCCGAGCGTCGCGACGGCGACGCGAAGCTCCTCGTCGCAGTTCGTCCCTTCGATAGAGAGGAGCGCGATCCGCAGGTCGCGACGGGCCACGGCCGCCTAGCACTCGACGGCGCTTAACCGTTCCTCGGACCCCCGGGCGGTCACGGGCCCGGACCGAGCGGAGGGTCGAGTCGGTACACGCGGATCGAGGTTCCCGCCCGGACCGATCGGCGTCCGGGCGGCAGCATCGCGTACGCGGTCGCCCCGGAGAGGCTCGTGATGACAGAGGAACCCCGGTAGGTAGTATACGCGCGGCCATTTCGGAACTCGAGCGGAACGACCGTCGAGAGCCCGGGCGTCGGGGCCACGGCGTCGCTGCCGAGCACAGCCGTCCCTTCGGTCCACCCGGGTCCCGCCCGGTGCCCAAGCTTCCGGAGCACCGGCAGCACCAGCCAGTACATGTTCACGAGACAGGAGGTGGGGTGCCCGGGCATCCCGATGACCAGCTTCCCGTCGCTCACCGCGGCGAGCGTCGGTTTCCCCGCGCGGACTGCGATCCCGTGGAACAGGAGACGCCCCAATTTCGGGAGGATGCGCGGAAGGTGGTCCCGTTCCCCGACCGAGCTTCCGCCCGTCGCGAGGACCAGGTCCGCGGTGTGAAGCGCTCGACGGATCGCGCGCTCGATCCGCACGGGATCGTCGGGCAGAGGGGAAACCGGGAGTGGGATCCCTCCGGCCGCAACGATCACTGCCGACAGCGAAGCGTTGTTGCTTTCGTAGATGCGACCGGGCGCTTCGGGCGCTCCCGGTCGAAGTAGTTCGTTTCCGTTCGGCACGATGGCGACCCGGGGTCGGGCGAAGACTCGGACCGCGGGTATACCGCAGGCGGCGAGGGTCCCGAGCGCCGGCGGGGTGAGCTCCTCGCCGCGTCGTACGAGCACCTTTCCTCGGGAAAAGTCATGACCGGGCCGGGAGAATCGGTCGCCGCCCGGGATTGGCCGGAAGACCCGTACCCGGGACCCGGTCCGGTCGACCTCCTCGAAGATGACGACCGCGTCCGTTCCGTTCGGTAGCGCCCCGCCCGTCGCGATCTCGACCGCTTCACCGGGGCCGACGCGTCCGGGGAACGCCTGTTCGGCGAACACCTCGCCGACCACCCGGAGGTCTGCCGGATGCCGTCGACTGGCCCCCCGGGTGTCGGCGGACCGGAGGGCGTACCCGTCCCAGGTTGCCCGGGGAAAACTGGGGACCGGTTGGGGTGCACGGTACGTTGCCGCGGCGATCCGGCCGAACGCCGCCTCCACGTGGACCCGTTCGATTCGCTCGAGGGCCCGGGCCGCGCGGAGCAGCTTCCGGCGGGCGACCCCGACCTCCGTCAGTCGGCTGAACGCATGCATCTCCACGAAGTTCAACGAGCCCTATCGGACCCCCTCCAACCAGCGGGCCGCCGCTCGCGTGCCCGCCCGAAGACATCCCTCCAGCCCCTCCCCCTCGAACCACGCCGCGTAGAATCCCCCGCGAAACGCGTCGCCCGCCCCCACGACCGAGCGGACCGTGCGCGGTCGGACCGACGGCACGTGAACGGTCCCGCTGCGACCGAACGCCGTGGCACCCCCGGGCCCTTCCGTGCGCACCACGAGCGGGACTCGAGCGAGCAAGCCCTCCGGGTCGGAGGCTCCGACCAGGTCGGCGACCCGAGCGATCTCGGACCGATTTCCGAACAGCAGTTCGACCCCCCCCAGCAGCTTCCGAAGTCGGTTCCCGTCCCAGCGGTAGTGGACCTCCTGCGCCGGGTCGGCGGCGGCGTGAAGCCCTCGGGCGCGCGCCTCCGCGAGGAGTCGCAATTGGAAGTCCGGGTCGGCCGTGGTCAAGTGGACCCAGCAGTACTCGTCCAACCAAGGACGGCGGACCTCTCGAGCGGGGCCGCCCTCCATCGGCCCTTGTTCCATCAAGGTCCGCTGTCGGCCGCGGTGATCCTCGAGAATGAACGCGGTGGGAGTCGGCGCCTCGCGCACTCGCTCGACCCCTCGAAGGTCGATATGGGCCCGCTGTAACCGATTCCAGAACCTCACAGGAAACTCCTCTCCGACCCGGGCCACGAGGCCAGTTGCGACTCCGTAGCGCGTCGCCGAGACGGCGATGTTCGTTGCGGTCCCGCCGAGCTCGACCCGCTGGGATTCCACCGGCTCCGTCCGGTCGTCCGCGGGAAAGGACCGAAGCCGAAGGAAGCGATCGACGTTGACATGACCCGAGACGAGGAGATCCCGCGGGCGGTCAGCGACTCCGTTCGCGGGCGGCACGAAGGACGGCATGCGGACTCCTCCGCTTAGCGCTTCGGGAGGGACTCGCGTCGCGTTTAAGCGGTCCGGGTCCTCCGGCGGCGTCCGCCATGCTCGTCGAGGGAGCGATCTTGGACATCGATGGGTCCCGCCCCGCCTATGTTCGGATCCACCGGGGCCGGGTGGTCGAAGTCGGCCAGCTCGGCACAGACTCCTCCCACGGCCGGGAGGCGCGCGTGCGAGGGATCGTCATTCCCTCGCCCGTCAACAGCCACACCCACCTCGGGGATTCGATCTCCGTTCGTGAGCCGCCCCCGGGCCCGGTCTCGTCCCTCGTCCGTCCCCCCAACGGCTACAAGTTCCGACTCCTCGCCACGGCATCCCGCGCCACGAAGCTCGACGGGCTTCGTCGGGCGTTCGCCCGGATCGCCCGGGACGGCGTCGCCGCGGTGATGGACTTTCGCGAGGAAGGCCTCGATGGGGTCCGCCTCTTCCGCACCGCGGCGCACGGGAGTTCTGTTCGCGCCGTGGTCTTGGGTCGACCGCTCGCCCGCCCCGTTGACGCGCGAGAGCTGGCCTCGATCCTGACCATCGCCGACGGGATCGGCCTGTCGAGCGCCCTCGAGGAGACGCTCGAAACTCGTCAGGTGGTGGCTCGGACGTGCCGGGCCCTGGGGAAGCGCTACGGCCTGCATGCGAGCGAAGCGCGGCGTGAGCCGCCCGACTCGTTCCTTCAACCGCGGCCGGACCTGGTGATCCATCTGGCGAAGGCGACCGTCGACGACCTCGCCGCTGTCCGCGACGCGAGGGTGTCGGTCGCGGTCTGCCCGCGTTCGAACGCGCTCTTCGGGCGCCAACCGGACCTCCGCTCGATGGAGCGGCTGGGACTCTCCGTTCTCCTCGGCACGGACAATGCGATGTTCCATGCTCCCTCGATCTGGCGGGAGCTCGAGTTCGCGTACGTCGCGACCCGCCTTCGCCAACGCCCCGCGTCGGCGGACTTTCTGGCGCGGGCGGCGCTCGTCGAGCCGTGGCGTTGGCTGGGCCAACCGCGGGCGGCGCGCGTGGCCCCCGGGATGCCGGTACCCCCGCTCGTCCTGCGCCTTCCTCCCGACGACCCCGCGTACCAAGTCGTGACGCGGACGACCGAACATCTTATCCTCCCCGTCACGCCCCGGAGTCGGGGTTCGGTCTCCGCGCGATGAAGAGCGACGAGCTGTTCGCCCTGCTCCGCCGGCGCGGGGTGTTGTGGCCCTCCGCCGAGATCTACGGGGGGGCGCAAGGACTCTACGATTACGGCCCGCTCGGCACGGCGCTGAAGCGCCGGGTCGAGGACGCGTGGGTCGCCTGGTTCGTCGGCCTCTCCCACGACTACCACCTCATCGAGCCGGCGGAAATGCTGCCCGAAGCGGTCGTTCGCGCGTCCGGCCACCTCGAGAACTTCACGGACCCCGAGGTCACGTGCGACCAGTGTCACTCGGAATTCCGGGCCGACACCCTCCTCGAGAAGGTGCGACCCGAAGGCGTCGATGGCCTCTCGGACGCGCAGATCGATGAGATCATCCGCGCCCGCCAGCCGCGCTGCCCGAACTGCGGCTCGACCGCGCTCAGCGTGCCGCGGGCGTTCAACCTGATGTTCGGCACCGAGTTCGGCGCATCGGGCAAGGAACGAGTGTACCTTCGACCCGAGACCGCCCAGGGCAGCTACCTCTCGTTCGCCCGAATGTGGGACGTCGGCCGTCGCACCCTCCCGCTCGGGATCGCTGTGGTCGGACGCGCCTATCGGAACGAGATCGCGCCCCGCCAGCTCCTTTTCCGGATGCGCGCGTTCACCCAGGCGGAGCTTCAGATCTTCTTCGACCCGGCGCACTTTGGTGTTCCGTTCGAACGGGCCCGAGACGAGCTCCTTCCCGTCCTCCGCGTCGCGCGACGAGAATCCGGCGAGGAGACGCCGGAGCTCATTTCGGCGTCCGACCTGGTGGCCAAGGGTCAACTTCCCGAGTTCTACGTCTACCATCTCGTCCACACCTTCCGGTTCTTTCGGGACGTGCTGCGGTATCCCGCCGACCGGATCCGGCTGTTCGAGAAGTCGGACACGGAGCGTGCGTTCTACAATCGGATCCAGTTCGACGTGGAGGTCCGGCTCGAAAGCCTGGGGGGGTTCAAGGAGGTGGCCGCGGTGCACTACCGCGGTGATTACGACCTTACGCGCCATAGCCAGGGGTCCGGCAAGGACCTCTCGGTCACTCCCCACGGGGCAGGGAAGCTCCTCCCGCATGTCCTCGAGCTCACGTTCGGGGTCGACCGCAACATCTGGGGGCTCGCCGACATCCACTTGGGCAAGGACGGGGAGCGGACCGTGTGGCGGCTGCCTCCCTACCTCGCTCCGGTGCCCGTCGGGGTCTTCCCGCTGATGCCAAAGGAGCAGGCGGCATTCGCGCTCCGAGTCGCCGACGACCTGGCGGCGGGCGGCGTGCGAACCCAGTACGACGACGCAGGGACGATCGGGAAGCGGTACGCGAGGATGGACGAGGCGGGGACGCCGTACTGCGTGACGGTGGACGGCCAAACGCTGGCCGGCGGCCCCGAACACGACACCGTGACTCTCCGCGACCGAGATACGAAGGCTCAGGAGCGGTTGCCGGTCGCGGACCTCCTGCCCCGCCTCCGCCCCACTCTCGAGCCTCCGCGACCGTCGAGGGCGTAGGGAGCCCGCGCTTCCCGTCCGCGTAACAACGATATAGGTCCCCCACGCGTACACACTCCCCAATGGCATCCGGTGGGGGGAGCCCTCCCAGCGCGGGCGGGGTGACCACGCCCCTCATGCACCGTCAAAACCGGTGGCTCGGTCAAGGGTACGCGGACATCACGAAGCTGCGGGAGCTCTCCGCGAAGCACGACCGGACCGCGGGTCGGATGAACCAGCGGGCCTCTCGACTGAATACCCGGATCGAGAAGTTGCGTCACCAGTCGACCATCCTCCGCGAGAAGGGGCAGCGAGCGCTCGCCCAGATCCCCGAGATCGAGCAGCAGATGAAGCAGCACGAGCGCGACATCGAGGCCGGGACGAATCAGGCCGGTGGCGCGCCCGTCGGCTCCGACGTGACGGCCCTTCACTTCAAGGTCCGCAAGCTCCAACAGAAGATCGTCGACCGACAGCAGAAAGCCCGAACGCTCGAGCATCGCGCCGCGATGAAGACCCAAAAGACGGCGGAGCTGAAGGTGAAGGTCGACCGATACCTGGAATCCGCTCGCCTCCAGGAGCAGGAGGCCCTGGCGTACCGACAACGAGCCGACCGGCTTCAGATGATCACCGAGACCGACGTCGCCTCGAATCTGAAGGCCAACGCCGCGCCGCGCGTGGCCGACGACGGTTCCCGGACGACATGAAACTCATCGTCACGGTCGGTATGCCCGGCTCGGGCAAGGACGAGCTGATCGCGGTCGCGAAGTCGATGGGTCTCGCGACCCTCAAGATGGGCGACCTCGTCCGGGACGAAACCCGTCGCCGGGGCTTGCAGCTCACCAACGCGAACGTGGGCCGGATCGCCTCCGAGGAGCGCGACAAGCACGGCCCCGGCATCTGGGCGCAGCGGGCGCTTCCCAAGCTGACGGAGACCCGGATGCTGGTAGACGGCTGCCGCTCGGACAGTGAGGTCTCGGTCTTCCGTCACAACTTCGGCGACCTGTTCGTCCTCGGGATCTTCGCCTCCCCGGAGACCCGCCACGACCGATTGACCGCGCGCCACCGCAGCGACGACGTCGACCTTCAGGACTTCTACGACCGGGACCGACGGGAGCTCAAGTGGGGCATCGGCAACGCGTTCGCGCTCGCGGACGGGATGCTCGTGAACGAAGGTTCGCTGGACGAGTTCCGACGGAATGCCCGCACGACCCTCGAGCAGATCCTCAAACGCGACGACGACTGACCCGGGCAGGGGCCGGTCGTTGCTCGCTAGTCCTCGATCGCTTCGGGAACCGTGCCGCTGAGCAGGGCGCGGACCAGGGCGAACCGCTCCCGATCGACGACCACGGCGACACGCGCCCGACCCGCACCCAGACGCTGGACCCCGCGGGCGAGGTGGCGGTCCCGAGCCTGGGCGAACCCTCGGGAGCCTCGACCCCCGGCGACCTCCCGGTCCCACTCGAGCGCGTACTCATCGGCCGTGGAGGGGGTCGGGGGCTTGCGCGAGATCGCGCGCTCCTTGACGGTGCGGCGCACGAGCTCGACGTAGCCAATATGCTGAGTGAAGAGGCTCGCGGTCCGGTCATCGCTCGGGTCCAACGCCTCGACCGGTACCCCCTGCGCTTGGGCCCAGCGCATCAGCTCGACGATCGACGGGTTCGGCACTCGGACCTCGCCGAACCGGGAGAGTCCCCGGACCTCGCTCGTTTCGGTCGATGTCAGCGGAACGAGCGGCTCGGCTTCCGCCGCGACGAAGTACTGGACGAGGGAGTTCATCTCGTCCTGGGAGAGACCCACCCCCACCGCCTCGGGGGCGTACGAGCCGAGCTCGCGAAGGGTCGGTTCCACCTCGCTCGCGAGGCCCCGAACGGGGGCGAGCAGTAGGACGTCGCTCACCGACCGGACCCGCTCGAAGATCACGGCCCTTCTCGCTCGGAGATCTCCTCGATCAGGTCGTCCCCGTCGCGATGGCGCTTGAGCTCGGTGACGTTCAGGATCGGAAGACCGAAGATCGACGGCCGGTGGACGTTCTCTCGAACAATGAACATCGCGTGTCCCTCCGAAACGCGGGCGAGCCCGTGGAGGATCTCCGCGCGGTGGAGCGCTGCCCGAAGGCTTCCCACCGACGCCAGCAGGATCTCGGGGGTTCGGGTGAACGCGTCGAACGGGGCCCGGACCGTGACCGTGACCTCGAGTCCCATCCCGTCCAACTGGTCCAGCACGCCGTCCCGGAGCGGGTCCCCGGTGCGCGGACGAGGCCGAACGGGGCCGGACCCGGCGCGCTGGCCCTTGCCGGTCGCCCCTCCGGCATCGGGGGCCGGAGGCGAGCGGGATCGGGGAACCTCGAACAGTTCGATCGGACGCACGATCGGCTCTCCTAGGAACGTCTCGATCCGGTCGATGACCCCAAGTTCCGCCCCGGCCCCCTCCTCGTACAGCTGGATCGCTCTCCGAGAGACCCCGGCGACTCCGGCGAGCGTGCCGAGAGAGAGTCCCCGGGCTTGGCGCAGGAGGCGCAACCGGTCACCGTCGACCCGAGCGAACGTGCCGCCGGGGCTGGCATACAGGAACGGGGGGAGTGCCTTGTCCAGGTACTCTTGCAAGGTCTCGTGACTGATGATCGGTACCCCGTACCGGGTATACACCACGCCGGGGTCCAGCTCCGATGCGCCCGACGTCTGGCCGATCACCAGCGCGAGGGCGGGGAACAGTCGTCCGAGCTCGAGGAGTCGGGCCGCCTCGTCCGCATCGAGCGCGTCGATGTTCTTCAACACCTTGATGAGGAGGAGAGTGGAGTCGCGTCGGGCCGCGAGGTCGAAGCTCGACGGACGGACCCCGTGCGTGTCCGCCACGTAGAATCCCGCCCGCTCGAGCATCTGCTGGACCTGTTCGATCGAGCGCTCGCGGGACCGCTCCACCATCGGCATCCTCCATCTAACGAGTTATCGCTTCTATATGAAGCAGGTAGTTACTTTCTCTCGGGGCCGTCGAACCGCACCCGTTCGCTTCCGACGCGAAGGGTGATGGTCCGTAGCTGACTCCGCCGCCCGTGAACTCCCCCCTTCGCCCTATTCCCGGCGAGCCGGCGCTGCTCCTCGAGGGGGCGGCCTCCGGCAGGCCACCGACCATTGTCGTCGCGGACCTGCATCTCGGCCTCGGGGGCAGCGCGGACCGTCCGGGGGGCCCGCCCGAGGCTTCCGCCGAGACCCTCGCGGGGCGATTGATCCGTTTGGCTCGAGAACACCGTGCAGGGTCGTTGGTCGTCGCGGGCGACGTAAAGCACCCGATCGTTGGCCTCCCCCCGCCCCTCCGTCCGGTCGTCTTCGCGTTCTTTGCGGAGCTGTTGAGCGAAGATCTCGCCGTGGAGGTCGTGCTCGGCAATCACGATGTGGGCTTGGTCCGCCACCTCCCCCGCGAAGTCGCCGTTCATCCGGCGAACGGGGTCGTCCTCGAGGGTGTCGGAATCTTCCACGGGCATTGCTGGCCATCCAATCGAGTGCTCCGAGCGTCTCGCCTCGTGGCCGGCCACCTTCACCCGGGATTCCGTCTCGCCCCCACCTCCGATGACCCGCTCGGGAAACGGCCGTGTTGGGTGCGGGTGGAGGTCGACCCGAAGCCGACTCGTACCCTTCGCGCCCGGCGGCACAGCGACCTTCGGGCCCGGGAGATCGTGATCCTACCTCCGTTCAACCCGCTCGCCGGCATCGAGGCACTGAACCGTCAACGACCGGCGCGAGGTCGGTCGTTCCTGTTCGGTCGATTCCTCTCGGCGGGCGTCGCCCGGGCGTACTTGCTGGACGGGACGGACCTCGGAACGATCCCTACGCGGTCGAAGTCCGCCCGGCGGCCGAGAGCAGGGGCGCGAGCGCGTCCGGGTCCGTGACGGGCGGCGCGCAGGACGAGCCGAAACAGACGAGGGCGCGAGGGTCGGCTCCGCTCGTGGCCGCGGCGAGCTCTTCGGGAAGCGAGAACGGAGGCGGTGGGACTCCCCGGAACGTCCAGACGTTGGGGTGCCAGGCGTGCCGGGCGGCCCGGAGCAGCGCGTCCGCGCGCGGGCCGTCGCCCTCGACGACCACGGTAGCGGGGCCGCTGAGCGCGAGACCGGCGGCGAGCGCCGAACCCGATGCGAACAGACCCGCCGAACCGATCCGGGCGGCGATCGGGGAGAGCAGCGCATTGGCCCTCGCGGCCCAACGGTCGTCCTTGATGAGGGCGGCGAGACGGAGGAAGGTCGTAGCGGCCGCGGCGTTCGCCGAGAGGTGCGGACTGTCCTCGAGGGGGTAACTCGGGTCGTTCAGCGCCCCCAGGGGCGCCCCGTCGTACAGTCGAGGCGCGATATCGCGTAATAGTCCGTCCTCTCCTCGGAACTCGCGGTCAACGATCTCGAGTAGTTCGACCGCCGGGGCGACGTACTTCGGTTCCGCGAGGGCGCCCGCGAGCTCGACCAGACCCGACGCGAACGCGACCTGGTCGTCCAAGAGGCCGAACCCCTTCGGCCCGGACGGGTCGAGTCGATGGGCGATCCCCTCGCCCGGGCGATACGCTTCCTTCAGAAAGCGGTCGGCGGCCTTGCGCGCGTCGGCGAATACGAACGGGTCCATCGAGAACGCCCCCGCTCGAGCGAACGCACCGATGAAGCGGCCGTTGATGTCGGCGTAGAGCGCGCGGTCCACGGTGGGGGTCGGACGTCGCCCGCGAGCCACGCGAAGCTGGGCAACGATTCGGTCGAGGGTCGCGGCCGGCCCACCGGGGAGGGTCAATCCTTGGGCCGCCTCCGAGAGGGAGAGTATCCGGAAGAGGACGTTTCGCTCGGGGTCGTGGTGCATGCGGCCGTCCGTTCCGAGACCGAAAAATCGGGTCGCAAAGCGAAGGTCGTCTCCTCCGAGGACGTCCTTCATCTCGCCGCGGGTCCACGTGAAGTAGTTTCCATCGTCCCCGGGCGCATTGTCGGCATCCTGCGTGCTCCCGAAGCCGCCCGCCGGATCTTCGAGTACCTCCCGGACCCATCCGAGCGTACCGCGGACCGTCTCTTCGAGCCGGGGCTCCGCGAACCGTTGGGCCCCTTCGACGTAGCTCACGAGGAGTGCGGCGTTGTCGACGCCCATCTTCTCGAAGTGGGGGATATGCCACCCCTCGTCGACCGAGTACCGGTGGAATCCGCCGCCGATCTGGTCGTACACGCCCCCGTCGGCCATTCGGAGGAGGGTCTCTTTCGCCCGGTCGGCGCTCGGGCCGGTGCCGTTCGCGAACGAATCCCACAGAAGGAACGAGACCGCCGTGGGATGGGGGAACTTCGGCGCCATCCCAAAGCCGCCGTTGACGGGATCGTAGGAGGAGAGGACGTCGGCGCGCACGCCTCCAATGAAGTCGGCGAGCGGCTGCAACGCAGCGGACCGTCGACCCCGGCTTCGGGCGAGCGCGTCCCGAATCGCCGTGGTATTCTCCTGGATCTTCTCGGGCTCGTCGGCCCAAAGACGGGCCACCTCCTTCAGGACTCGCCGAAAACCGGGCCGACCGTGTCCGTCCGTGGGGGGGAAGTACGTTCCCCCGAGGAACACTTCGCCGTCCGGAGTGAGGAATCCAGTGAGCGGCCAGCCGCCCTCTCCGGTGATTGCGCCGACCTGCCGCTGATACCGCCGGTCGACCTCGGGGTTCTCGTCCCGGTCGACCTTGACCGCGACGAAGTGCTGGAGCAATAGTCGAGCGACCTCGCCGTCCGAGTAGGTCCCCTCATCCATGACGTGACACCAGTGGCACCACGACGCCCCGATGTCCAGCAGGATCGGCCGACCGGTGCGCTTCGCGATCTCGAACGGTTCGGGACCCCATGGGTGCCACTCGATCGGCTGTTCGGCCGCACTTCGTAGGTAGGTGGACGTCGACTCGGAGAGGCGCCAACCGCCGCGGCGGGGCGCGCTCTCGGCGGCCGGAACCATGTCCGATACGGCCGGTGGGCGCTCTTACCGTTGTCGTCGCTCGCGACCGGACGCCGGCCAACCAACGAACGAGGCGTAATCCACTGACGAGCGCGTTACTGCGCTCGGTTTCGTTATAAGGGGGACCCGGGTGCCCGCGCCGAGGCAGCCCTATGGAGATGCAACCGGGCCAGATGGCCTATGACCGGGCCATCACGGTCTTCTCGCCCGATGGGCGACTGTTCCAGGTCGAGTACGCCCGGGAGGCGGTTCGTCGGGGCGCGACGACCGCCGGGGTCGTCTACGCGAACGGGGTCGTCCTGATCGCGGACCGCCGGATCCCGAATCCGAAGTTGGCGGAAGCGGCCAGTCTGGAGAAGATCCACCAGATCGACGAGAACATTGCCGCGGTCTCGGCCGGACTCGTCGCGGACGCGAGGGTACTCGTCGATTATGCCCGGCTCTCGGCCCAGGTCAATCGCGTGACGTACTCCGAGCCGATGACCGTCGAGCTCCTCGTCCGGCGAATCTGCGATTACAAACAGCAGTACACCCAGTTCGGGGGCGTCCGACCGTTCGGTACGGCGCTGCTGGTGGGCGGGTACGATGACAGTGGGGTGCACCTGTTCGAAACGGAGCCTTCCGGATCGCTCACCAGCTTCCGGGCCGCCAGTACCGGCGGCAACAAGGGTCCGGTGATGGACCTCTTCGAGCAGAAGTACCGCGCCGGCATGGACCGGGACGCGGCGATCCTTCTCGCGCTCGAAGGGCTCCGAGTGGGCCTCGACGAAGGCGGCAGCCTCGCTCAGGTCGAGGTCTGCACCGTGCAGGTGGGCGAGGGGATGACCCGACTCGGCTCGGACGACATCCAGAAGTACGTCGCGCGACTCCCGGCTTCCAACGCGACGGGAAAAGCCGCCAAACCTTAGCGGAGGCCCGTGCGAGGGAACTCGCTCCGATGGTGAAGGTCGAGGACGCCGTGATCGCTCGCTGGGAGACCGGGGGCTCCCGCTTTGAAGTGCTGGTCGACCCCTCGGCGGTCCAGGACGTGAAGGACGGCAAGGACATCGACCTCGCGGACAAGCTCGCCCTCGACCAGGTGTTCAAGGACGCGAAGCGCGGCGACAAGATCTCCGAAGAGCATCTCGAGAAGACGTTTCACACCCGGAACCTCGCCGCGATCGCAAAGCAGATCGTCCTCAAGGGCGAGGTCCAGGTCACGACGGAGCAACGCCATCGGCTGCAGGCCGCGAAGCAGAAACAGATCGTCGCGACGATCGCCCGCAACGCGATGAATCCCCAGACCGGCGCCCCCCACCCTCCCTCCCGGATCGAAGCGGCGATGTTGGAGGCCAAGGTCCACATCGACCCGTTCCGGCCCGTCGATGCCCAGGTACAAGAGGTCCTGGCGAAGCTCCGACCACTCCTCCCCATCCGTCTCGACGTGGTGAAGGTCCGGGTCAAGCTACCGGCCCAACATTACCCCCGAGTGATCGGCGACTTGAAGGGCCTGGGACGGCTCATGGACGAGCAGTGGCTCGGAGACGGTTCGTGGAGCGGCGTGCTCGAGATCCCCGCCGGAGTTCAGACGGAACTCTACGAGAAGCTCAACGCGCGTACGAAGGGCGCCGCCGAGACCGCTTTGGTTAAATAGGCTACCTCTGTCGCACGCCCGGTGCAGCACGAAAAATGGGCAGTAGTCATCGTCCCGGCCCCCGGCGGCGGGGTCGCGAGGGCTCGTCCTCGCATCCCTTCGGGGATCGGGTACTAGTTCTTCCGGGAGAGGAGATCCCCAGCCAGGGGCTGAAGCCGGGCCCCGGTACCTACCGGGTCGGCGGCAAGGTCTATGCGAGCGTGCTCGGTCTCTTGTCGCCCCGTCCTCCGTTCGTTCAGGTTGTCCCGCTCTCGGGAAGGTACATTCCGAAGCCCGGGGATGTCGTCATCGGAACCGTCACCGACGTTCAGGGAACGTTCTGGTTGCTCGACATCGGGGCCCCGCGGTGGGCGCCCCTCCATATGACCGGGACCCCATGGGACGTCGAGATCGGCGAGACCGAGCGGTTTCTCCGGGTCGGTGAGTCCGTCGTCGTTCAAGTCGAGAACCTCGACGCCACCGGTCGGATCGGCGTCACGATGCGAGGAGAGGGACTCGGGAAGCTCGAAGGCGGCTCGATCGTCCGCATCTCCCCCGCGCGCATCCCTCGCGTCGTCGGTCGCGGCGGTTCGATGATCCAGACCATCACCGAGCGGACCGGCGCCCGGGTGTCGGTCGGGCAGAACGGCCGGATCTGGATCGACGGAGACCCGGAGGCGATCCATCGGGTCCGGGAGGCCCTGCGGATGATCGCCGAGGACGGCCAGCGGAGCGGGCTCACCGATCGGGTCGACAGCTACCTCCGGTCGACGGGCACCTCGGGCGAAGAGGGTCTCGGTAAGCCGCCCGAGGATAGCGCCCACCGCGACGCGCCCGGCCCCGATTACTCATCGACCCCCGCGTCGGAGGCGGTCGACGATCCCGACGACTTCACCGGCCCCGACAACAACTGAGATTCCAGGAGGAAAACAATGGGAAGTGTAGGAGCGAAGGAGGTCCCCGTGCTGCTGAGCCCCGAGGGGCTTCGGATCGACGGGCGACGGGCGGACGAGCTCCGGCCGCTCAAGATCACGGCGGGCGCGCTGAAGCATGCGGACGGCTCGGCGTTCGTCGAATGGGGCGCGAACAAGGTGATGGCGGCGGTCTACGGACCCCGCGAGGTCCATCCCCGCCACCTTCAGCAGAACACCAAGGCCGTCATTCAATGCAAGTACAACATGGCGGCGTTCTCGGTCGACGAGCGCAAGCGACCGGGACTCGACCGCCGCTCGCAGGAGATCTCCAAGGTGATCGCCGAGGCGTTCGAGTCGGTCGTCTTCGCCGAGGAGTTTCCCCGGACCAGCATCGACGTCTACATCGAGGTCCTGCAGGCCAACGCCGGCACCCGTTGCGCCGGGCTCGTCGCGGCCTCGGTCGCCTTGGCCGACGCCGGCATCCCGATGGCGGACCTCTTGCCGGCGGTCGCGGTCGGTAAGGCCGGCGGTGCGATCATCCTCGACCTCAAGAAGGAGGAAGACAACTTCGGCGAGGCGGACCTTCCGATGGCGCTCGTCCCCCAGTCCGGCCGGCTCGTACTCTTGCAGATGGAGGGCCACATGACGCGCGAGGAGCTCGCGACCGCGCTCGACATGGGCGTCGCGGGGTGCCGGTCGATCTACGAGGTCATGAAACAGGCGCTGCGCGATCGGTACGCGGTCACGCCGGGCCAGGAGGGTTCGGCATGAGCGAAGAGGTCACCGCCGAGATACTGACCACCCACCTTCTTGACCTGGCCGGGCACGGTAAGCGGCTCGACGGGCGCGGGGCCGACGAGTACCGGAAGATCTCGGTCGAACCCGGGTTCGTCTCGACCGCCGACGGATCGGCGCTCGTTCGGATCGGCGACACCGCGGTCCTCTCCGGTATCAAACTCGAACCGGGGAAGCCGTTCCCCGACACGCCGAACGCCGGCGTCCTCACGACCAACGCCGAGCTGATTCCCCTCTCCAGTCCCGTCTTCGAGCCCGGGCCCCCCCAGCCGGGGGCGATCGAGGTGTCGCGGGTCGTCGACCGGGCGATCCGAGCCGCGGAGACGATCGACCTGACGCGACTGTGTGTGACTCCGGGCGAGAAGACCTGGGTCTGCTATGTGGACATCCACGTACTCGACCACGGCGGGAACCTCATCGACGCCGCCCTCCTCGCGGCCCTGGGGGCGCTGACCCACGCGACGGTCCCGGCCAAGCGGTTCGGGATCGCCGAGGCAGACTACCCGCTCGAGGTCCTCCACCTGCCCGTGGAGTGTACCTTCGTGCGGCTCGGAGAGACGATCCTGGTCGACCCGACATTCGATGAGGAGCGCGCCGCCCAAGGCCGCCTCACGATCGCGACGGACGAAACCGGCCGGATCGTTGCAATGCAGAAAGGACTCGTCGGGGCGTTCTCTCCCGACGACATCAAAGCGATGGTCGAACGCGCGTTCCGGCACGGCGACCGGATGCGGGCGATCGCGAAGGGAGCCGGCGCATGAGCAAGCGCACCAAGAAGGTCGGTTCGACCGCGTGGATGGGTCCGCGCTACGGGATCCGGATCCGGCGGCGAGTGCTCGAGATCGACCGGGCACGTTCCAAGGCCTCCGCCTGCCCCCGGTGCTCGACGGTGACCCTCCACCGGGTCGCGAGCGGCATCTTCGAATGCCGCCGATGCGGAACCCGGTTCGCCTCGAACGCGTACGTCTTCCAGGCGCCCCCACCGATCACGAGGACCGCGAGGGAGCCGGTGGTCGGCAACGCTTAAAGCGCTCGGGCCGCTCGTACGACGTCGATGTTCCGCTGTATTCGGTGCGGGGAAGCCCTCCCCTCGGACGCGAACCTTTTCGGCGTGCGGTGCGACAACTGCGGCGGGAAGATCTTCACCAAGGAACACCCGAACGTCAAGAAGGTCCTGAAGGCGCGCTGACCTCGCCGGCCTCCCCGGGCACGACCGGGCTCTGGACCTCGATCCAGATCCCGTCGGGGTCCTCCACGAACCCGATCCAGTATCGCCCTCCTTCGATCCACGGCTCGACCGCGACCTTCGCACCCATCCCGCGCAGTCGTTCGACGGTCGCCCGGGCGTCCGCGACGTCGAGGCCGATGTGGTCCAAGCCCTCCCCCACGACGTACGGCGTGGCGTAGACGGAGTCGGGCGGGTAGTGGTTGAGCTCGAGCTGGAAATGCGACTCGGGGTCCTCGAGCCCGACGAAGGTCCCCCCGTGGCTCATCTGTCCCCGGCCGCGCTCACCGAGCCCGAGGCCCTCGCAGTAGAACCGGAGGGATCTCGAAAGGTCGGTCACGCGGATCCCGAGGTACGTGATGCTCACCGTCGTTCCCCATGTCCCGAGCGGCCGCCGCCCATATTCCCTTCCGCTCGAAACACCTAAGCCCGGGCGGACCGTGCCCGCGCGTGGCCCGGCCCACCGTAACGTTCCTGGGAGGGGTCCGAGAGATCGGCGGGAACAAGATCCTCATCGAGGACGGCCCGGACCGGATACTGTTCGATTTCGGCCAATCGTTCTCTCCCCGGATGGAGGAGTTCTACGTGGACTACCTTCAACCGAGGTCGGCGAGCCCCGTCAAGGACCTCCTCGAGTTCGACCTCCTGCCGAGGGTCGATGGGCTGTATTCTCGCGAGGCGCTCGCGGACGCCGACCTCCCCTACCGGGCCCCGGAGGTCCACGGGATCTTCGTCAGCCACGCCCACGCGGACCATGCGAGTTACCTGAAGCTGATCGACCCCGAGATCCCCGTCTACGTCGGGGCCGGCACCCGACGGCTCTTGGAAACGATCGAGACGTCCACTCCGTCCGTGAAGTACGGGGACCACGACTGGAGGGTATTCGCCGACCGATCCACGGTCCGAATCGGCCGGCTCGAGGTCGTGCCGTTTCCCGTGGATCACTCGATTCCGTTCGCCTACGGGTTCGTGATCCGCAGCTCGGAGGGGACCGTGGTCTACACGGGGGACTTCCGCCAGCACGGTCCCAGGGCGTCCGACACGCACGCCTTCCTCACGGCGGCGTCGGCGGAGTCGCCCGCGGCACTGCTCATCGAGGGGACGCGGGCGGGACCGGACCACCGGAGGAACCTCAGCGAGGCCGGGGTCCGCGATGCCCTCGACCGAGTCCTCGAGAAGAGCTCGTCGCTCGCGCTCGCCTGTACCTACCCACGGGACATCGACCGGCTGCGGACCCTCCACACGGCCGCCCTCGAGGCCGACCGGGAGCTGGTCGTCTCGACCCGGACGGCGTACCTCCTCTCGGAGATCGCCCCGCTCTTCCCGACCGGCTCCATTCCGGTCGCGGGGACGACGCCCGGCGTCTCGGTGTACGCTCGAAAGAAGAAGCGATACTTCAAGTGGGAACAGGAGCAGCTCGAGGGGGCGGTGAGCGCCGACGAGGTGCGCACTCGCGGGCGGCGATACCTCCTGGCCCTCGACCTCCTGCACTTCCCCGAGCTGATCGAGCTCCGTCCCCCCCGGGGTAGCCCGTTCGTCCACTCGATGAGCGAGCCGTTCAGCGAGGACGATGTCAATGACCGCGTGCTGCACAATTGGCTCGACCACTTCGGCCTGGCGTTCCACCAAATGCACGCGAGCGGCCACGCTTCGGGGCCGGAACTCCGCGAGATCGTCCGCTCCGTCGCCGCCCGGGCCGTCTATCCGATCCACACCGAGCACCCGGAAGCGTTCGAGGGACCGGGGGTCCCCGTTCGCCTCCCCGAGCTGGGGAAGGCGTACCCGTTGACCCCGTAACGGGAACCCTTCCGAGAGATTAAGCGTCCTCGCCTCTCTCAACCCGGCCGTGGGCGAGGAGCGGCTGTCGACCGGTATCCCGTCGGTCGATCGGCTGCTCGGGGGCGGCTTGGAGCTCGACTGCGTCACCGAGATCTACGGAGAGGGCGGCAGCGCGAAGACCCTCTTCTGCCTCGACGTCGCGACTCGTGTGGCTCGAGCGGGTCGCTGGGTCTTCTACATCGACACCGAGGGGGTGAGCGTCGACCGCCTTCGCTCCATCGCGGGGGATGAGCTCGAGAAGCTCCTCAAACGGTTCCTCCTGTCGACCCCTCAGAACCTCGCAGAGCAGGGCCGCGCCGTCGCGACCGCGTGCGCCCTGACCCGGGAAGGGAAGCGACCGGTCGGACTGATCGTGGTCGATTCCGCGACGTTCTACTATCGGCTGTCGCTCTCGGGCTCGGACGAGGACGACGCCCGCCAAGCCCTGAGCCTCGAGCTCGCGGACCTCGTGGTCACGGCGCTCCGAGCCCAAGTTCCGGTCGTGATCACCAACCAGGTTTGGCGGAGTCTCCGGGAAGGGACGCTGGAGCCCCTGGGGGGTTCCTTCCTCAATCACGCCGCAAAGACGATCTTGCGCTTCGACCGACTTCCCGGCGCCCGACGTCGAGCCGTGCTGCTCAAACACCGCTCGCTGCCCGAGGGAACCGCCGAGTTCCGAATTACGAGCTCGGGCCTGGAAGGGATCGTCCCCGAGTAGTGTTTCACCCCCTCTCCCACCGGTCACTGCAATGGAAATAAGCCGGGAGCGCCTGCGAACGTCCGTGACGGCAACGCTCGAGGTCGCGGATGTGCCCACGCCGATCGGGACGTTCCGAATGGCGTACCAAGGCTCGACGGTTCGAGTCATCGACCTCCTGGAGCAAGGACACAAGCAGACCGGCATGCCCCTCGGGGCGGTACGGCGGAAACCACCGTTCCCCTCGGGCAGTCCTCCCCGTCAGCTCTACGACTATTTCCGTGGGACTCGCTCGGCGTTCGACGTCGACGTCGACCCCGATACCGCCTCGTCATTCGACCGTACCGTCTGGAAGATGCTCCTCGACGTCCCCCCGGGACGAACGGTGACCTACGCGGAGCTGGCCCGCCGATCCGGATTCGCGGGTTCGGCGCGGGCCGTGGGAGGCGCGATGGCCCGGAACCCGATCCCCATCGTGATTCCCTGCCACCGGGTCGTCGGCACCGGCGGATCGATCACGGGGTTCGGCCTCGGACTTTGGCGGAAACGCTGGCTCCTCGACCATGAGGGCGCGTGGCCGATCCGGTCGCGCTCGGCCGACGGGCCGCGAGGCCGCGGTCAGCGGACACTCGACAGTGATCCGGGCAGCGGCCCCAAACGGCCGAGGTCACCATAGCTACTACATGTGGTAGTAGGTAGTGAGATTCGTACCTACTACGGCTTGTAGTTAGTTCCGGTCGACCCAAGATACTACCGGCTGTAGTAGCTAATTCTGCGGGAGGTTCGCGGAGTGGACTCCGCCGCTCGAGGGGACTAACCGGCGTAGTACGACGCGTCGTAGGGTTCGGGCTTGAGACCGCGCCGCTGCCGGATCTCCGCGACGACCTTCGGCTGGAGTTCGTTCGGGACCGGCTCGAATCCCATCGACTCGGTCGACCAGAGCACCTTGCCCGCGGTCGCGCTGCGGATATCGGAAGCGAATCCGAACAGTTCGGCGACCGGGACCTTGGCGACGACCGTCTGGAGATCCCCGACGCTCGTCATGTCCTGGATCTCTCCGCGGCGGCGCTGCAACTCCCGGGTCGCGCCCGCGAGGACCTCCTGGGGGACGTTGACGGTGACCTTTTGGAACGGTTCGAGCAACATCCGGTCGCCGAGGACCATCGCTCCGTAGATTCCCGACCTCGCCGCCGGGATCGTCTGCGCCGGACCGCGGTGGATCGAATCTTCGTGGAGCTTCGCATCCACGAGTCGGACCTTGAGACCGTAGACCTTCTCGTTGGCGAGCGGTCCGCGATTGACCGCCTCCTTGAACGCATCGACGATCAGGTCCATCGTTTCGTTCAGGTATTGGATCCCCTTCGTGACGTCGAAGAGGATGTTCGTCCCCTCGACGGCGATGATCCCTCGCCCTTCCTCGCGGGGCACCCCGAGCGTGTCGAGTTTGGCGACGAGGGTCTTCGTGTCCTTGAACGACTTCCCTTGGGGGATCTCTCCGTCCTTGATGGCTTGCACGACGGCGGCGGGCAGCGCTTCGACCTCGAAGTAGAACTTGTTGTGCTTGTTGGGCGACTTGCCCTCGAAGGGGCCCCCGGGGTGCTTCACCAGCTCCCGGTACACGACGATCGGCTTCGACGCCTCGATCTCGACCTTGTAGTCGTTGATGATCCGATACTGCGTGATCTCGAGGTGGAGCTCACCCATTCCCGAGAGGAGATGTTCCCCCGTCTCCGGATTGATCTCGACCCGGAGACTGGCGTCCTCCTTTCCGACCTTGCGCATCGTCTCGATGAGCTTCGGCAGGTCCGCCATCCGCTTCGGTTCGATCGCGACCGTGACGACCGGTTCGGAGACGTGGCGGATCTCTTCGAACGGCACCATCGCGGGGTCCGACGAGGTGGTGGTACCGGCAAAGGCGTCCGTGAGTCCGATCACCGCGCCGATGTTGCCGGCCGTGACCTCCTCGACCATCAGACGTTCCGGGCCCATGAACAGCGAAACGTGCTGGATCCGGTTCCGGATCTTCGTGCCGACGATCTGGAGCTCCATCCCCTTCTGAAGGCGCCCGGAGAAGACCCGGCCCGTGGCGATCTCACCGGCGTTCGGGTCCATCGTGATGTCGGTGACCATGAACGCGGTCGGTCCCTCGGTGTCCGTGTTCATCATGGCCTGGCCGATCGTCGACCCGATCTCGCCCTTCCAGATATTCGGGATCCGGTACCGCTGGGCAACGTGCGGGCTCGGGAGGTGCTTCACGACCATGTCGAAGATGACGTCGTTGATCCGCGCCTTCTGCGCGATCTCCTTGGTCCGACCGGTGGTGACGTACTCGATGATGTCCGGGAACTTGACCCCGGTCCGCTGCATGTAGGGGACGCTGATCGCCCAATTGTCGTAACCGGAACCGAAGGCGACCGAACCGTCGCGGGGGTCGACGGACCACTCGTCAACGAACTCGTCGGGCGCCATCTTGCGGATCAGCTCGTTGACCTCCGAGATGATCCCCGCGAACCGCTTTTGCAGCGCGTCCGAGGTGAGTTGGAGCTCCTTGATCGCGCGGTCGACCTTGTTGATGAACAAGACCGGCTTGACCTTCTCCCGCAGTGCCTGGCGTAGGACGGTCTCGGTCTGCGCCATCACGCCTTCGACGGCGCACACCACGACAACCGCCCCGTCGACCGCCCGCATCGCCCGCGTGACGTCGCCGCCGAAATCCACGTGGCCGGGGGTGTCGATGAGATTGATCAGGTAGTTCTCCTTCTCGTACTCGTGCACAATCGTGACGTCGGCGTTGTTGATCGTGAGCAGCCGGGCCTGCTCCTGCTCGTCGAAATTGAGTAGCAGTTGCTTCCCCGCCAGCTCGTTCGAGATCATGCCGGCGGCGGCGAGCAGGTTGTCGGAGAGCGTCGTCTTCCCGTGATGGATGTGCGCAACGATGCCGATATTTCGGATCTTGTCGACGCTCCGCATCATCTCGGGAATGGCCTTCGCCAGTTCCGCCCGAATGTGGGTCATGTTCGAGGGATCCTCCGACGTCTCAGCGCGCCGACTGGGCGACGCGCTCGACCTCTTCCTTCCGGCCGACGGCGTAACTCGTGAGGTTTCCCTTCGCCGCGAGGCTGATCTCGTCAGCGAGGCAGCTGTAGATCGGTTTCGTGGATTTCCGGGAGGCCGTGATGGCGCCCTGGGCGATGTTCCGGATCGCCACATTGAGTCGGCGCGCGGGAGACGCGTCCACGGCGCGCGGCACGCTGATCCCACCGAACTGGAGACGGGTGACCTCCTCCCGAGGGGACGCGTTCTCGACGGCGTCCACCAGGAGCTGGAGCGGGTTCTTGCCTTCCTTCTTCGCGAGCTCTTCGAACGACTTCCGCACGGTCGCGAGCGCCTTCGACTTCTTGCCCGTGAACTTCTCGCCCTTCATCAGGTGGTTGGCGAGCCGCTCGACCAAATGCATCCGCGTCTTGAGGAACGGTTTCCCCGAGAGGCGCCCCTCGCTGTGGGGCGAGTAGACCGGGTGGAGGTAGAGGTACGGCAGGAGGCCCACGTCGTGCACCTCGAGCCCCTCGTACGGGTACTTTCCGAACAGGGGAGGGACCGGGAACGGAGAGGGGGCCGCGGGCTGCGGGCGCTGGACGATCGGTCCGGCATCCTCGGTCGTCGGTTCCGGTGGCAGGATCGGCTCGGGGGACCCGCTCATCGCGCCGGCTTCTCCTTGCGCCCCCGGACGAGCTCGTCCAAGGACACTCCGTTGACCTGGATCACCTTGTAACGTACGCCGGGGATGTCACCGTACGACCGCCCCATCCGACCTCCGATACCTTCGACGAGGACCTCGTCGTGCTCGTCGATGAAGTTGATGGCTCCGTCACCCACCGCGAACGCCGTGACCTGTCGGCCGTTCTTGATCAACTGGACCTTGATGCACTTGCGGATCGCGGAGTTCGGCTGCTTCGCCTCGACTCCGACCTTCTCGAGCACGATCCCCCGGGCCTGGGGCGCGCCTTCGAGCGGGTCGGACCGCTCCTTCAGATGCAACGTCCGCCGCTTGTAGTAGCGGTCGGACCAGCGTCGCCGCTGGCGGAGTGAGGCGAGACGGCCTGCAGTGTTGATACCGGACGGGGGAGGCATGGGCGCCGAAGAGGCCGAGCCACTGGGTCGGCCTATTTAAGGTCGGTCCCGAGTGCGTCTCGAGGAGAGGACGAAGACGGGCCGGGAGGGGAGAATGCGAGTGTTTACGTCGAGTGCGGAGGCTGGGTACGCGAGCCCGATCGCCGACGCGTGGCGAAAGCTCTCCGACGAGATTCGGAGTTGCCAGAAGTGCCGACTTCATGAGACCCGGACCCAGGCCGTGGTCTACCGGGGGAGCCTCGCCCCCAAGATCCTGTTCGTCGGCGAGGCGCCAGGGGTCGCGGAAGATCGCGAAGGGATCCCGTTCGTCGGTCGCTCGGGACAGCGGTTGGACGCGGCCGTCGCGCGGATAGGTTTGAGCGCGGAAGAGTACGGAGTCCTCAATCTGTTGAAGTGTCGACCGCCGGAGAACCACTTCGACCGCGCGGCGGCTCGCACCTGTCGACCGTACCTTGACCGTCAGGTCCGGCTGCTCTCGCCCCGGGTGCTGGTTACGCTGGGTTCTCCGGCGCTCCATGCCTTCCTACCTGACGCCCCTCCAATTCTCCGGTCGGCCGGCCGACCCCGTTCGACCTCCTCCCGTCCGCTTTTTCCTCTGATCCATCCGGCCGCCGCGATGCGTTCTCGTCGAATGGCCGAGCGGTGGGCCCACGATGTCGACGCACTCGGCCGCTGGCTCGCCCGTGGCCCCGCGCAACCCGTTTAACTCGGGTCGGGCTCGCCGCGACGTGCGGACCGTTGAGCTGTTCTTCATTGAGGGCTCCTACCAAGCCGTCGACGACGGGGTCGTCGTGGAGCTGTTCGGTCGCACCCGGGACGGGCTCGCGACCGTCGCGCGGTACTACGGTTTCCGTCCCTACTTCGTCGTCACCGAGCCAACGCCGGAGATCCGCGCCCGCCTCAAGGCCGACCCCGAGATCATCGAAGTAGAGGACATCGTGACCTGGGTCGCGGGAAAGGACCGGCCGGCCGTCAAAGTGACGCTCCATCGCCCATGGCTGGTCCCGCAGTATCGAGACCAGTTCCGCCGCGCGGAGGTGGAAGGGAGCGTGCTCGCGTGCGACATCCCGTTCGTCCACCGGTTCCTCTACGACAAACACTTGGGGCTGACCGTCGCGTTCGAAGCCGAGGACGAGGCCGAGGAGGTTCGCGCCCGGTACACCGTCCCGAACGTGCTGCGGATCGTCACCACCGAAAAGGACATTCGCCCGACCGAGCCGTTTCGCCCGTCGCTTCGGATCCTGTCGTTCGACATCGAGAACGCGATCCGCGAGCGGACGATCTTCACTATCTGCGGTGTGGCGGAGGGGGGTGGACGGCCACGGCGGACGTTCCGGCTCGGGGACCCGAACGAACGTGCGATCCTCGAAGAGTTCGTTCGCATCGTCGAAGAGGACGACCCCGATGTGATCACCGGGTACAACATCGGCGGGTACGACGTTCCGCTCCTCCTCGAGAGGGCGAAGGCCGTCGGACTCCCGGCGCTTCTCCTCGGTCGGGAACGTTCGGCCCCCCGAGAGATGGGCGATCGGTTGTGGAAGGTGACCGGACGGGTGGTCGCCGATGCGTGGTGGTCCGCTCGCCAAGAACTGCATCCGAAGCAGGAGTCGCTCCAGTTCGTCGCCCGGACCCTGCTCGGAGATTCGAAGCTCGACGTCGATCGACGCAATATCGCGGCCGAGTGGGAGCGGGACCGCGACCGGGTCATGGAGTACTGCGAGCACGACGCCGACCTCGCCCTGCGAATCCTCGTTCGCCTTCGCTCGATGGACAAGGCAGCGGACCTCGCTACGGTCGCCCATCTGCCACTCGAAGAGGGACTGAACGGACGGACCTCTCTCTTCGTCGACGCACTGCTTATCCCGCTCGCGGACCAGAAGCACGTCGGAGTTCTTCCGACGCATCGCACGGGCCGCGACGCCCCTATCGAGGGGGGATACGTCCATGCGATCCGGCCGGGGATCTACCGCTGGGTCGTCGTCCTCGACTTCAAGTCGATGTACCCGTCGATCATCATCGCGCGCAACCTCTGTTTCACCACGCTGTCACCGGAGGGTACGACGGTGGCCCCGTCGGGAGCTCGGTTCCTCTCCCCCGAGATCCGGCGGGGGATCATTCCGCAGATCCTGAGCGATCTCCTCGCCGACCGCGACCGATTCCGCCAACTCGGCCGCGCTTCCTCGGCGTCGGACCAGCGGACGTACTACGACGGGCTGCAGAACGCGGTCAAAGTCCTCATGAACTCGTTCTACGGCGTTCTGGCGTCGAGCTTCTATCGGTTCACGAACAAGGACATCGGCTCCGCGATCACCGCCTTCGCCCGGGAGGCGATCACGTCGATCATCAAGGACCTCGAGGCCGACGGTCATGAGGTCGTCTACTCGGACACCGACAGCGTCTTCGTACGATCGCCCGTCGATACCCTCGAGGGGGCACGGGAGTTCGGCGAGACGACCGCCCGACGGTTCACCCACGAGGGGGTCACGTTCGAGTTCCAGTCCGTGTTCGAGTCGTTCTTCTCGCACGGGGCGAAGAAACGGTACGTCGGGCGGACGGTCTGGCCCCGGGAGGAGACCGTCATCCGCGGGTACGAGAGCCGACGAACCGACGCGTTCGATTTCCAGTCCGAAGCGTTGCTGGAGGTGTTCGACCTAGTCCTCAAGGGGGACACGGACGGAGCGGTGCGCCGTTCGCGGGAGCTCGTCCAGTCGGTCCGAGAGCACAGCGTGCCGGTCGAGCGATTGGTGATCTCGCGCAGCGTCCGCGCCGAGAGCGAGTACAACGCTTCCACTCGAGACGCCCTGCCGTTCCTTCGGGTCTTCCGACAACTCCAGAAGGAGGGGTACGACGTCATCCCGGGCATGCGGGTCTCCTGGATCGTCACCAATTCCCGGATCAGCCCTCAGGAAGTGGAGCCGTGGATCGACGGGCGGGCGTTCCTCAAGGAGCCGGACTGGGAGTACTACGCCGACCGGGTCGCCCAAACCTTGGCGCGGGTCACCGAGGTTTTCGATTGGGACGCGGCCGCCTTGCTCCGGGGTAGCCATCAGCAGCGGCTCGCCGGGCCCGAGTCGAGCGGCGGGGCGGCCGGCGCCCCGCGAGCCACCCTCGACACGCCGCTGGCCGATGTCGCGAAGTCCGGTCGACGGCGAACGACCAACCGAAACTTGAGCGAGTGGGACTAGCCTACGGTCCGGCGGACGGGGCGAGGGCTTCCGGCGGGGCTCCCGCGGTCTCGCCCCGCAAGGCGAGCAGTGCTCCGGCCACGGCGATCGGTATCCCGAGAATCCCGATCCATGGGATCGCGATCCCGAGCACCCCCCACGAGAGCAGCGCGGCGAACACCGGGATCCCGGTCATCATCATCGGGGGAATGACGAGACCGGTCCGCCGTATCGACTCGAAGTAGAGGATGGGAGCGAGGAAGAAGCTCGTGGCGCCCGTCACCAGGAGTATGAGGACGGGAATCGGCGTGACGTCGACGAGTCCGGCGGCGCCTCCCGGGAGTAAGGGGACGATCGCGATGCCGACCAACCCCGAGACCAACATTGAGTGTGCGACCACCGCACTCGGCGGGCTGCGCTCGTTCTCGAGGGCCGTGGAGAGGAAGAACACCGCGACCGTGAGCGGGATCGCGACGAGCACCAAATACCCCAGCCCGTGGAGCGCGCTGAGGCCCTGGTTTCCGACGATCGCGAGGCCACCGCCGACCACGCAGAGCCCCATGCCCGTCCACAAGACCGGCGAGCCGAAGCGCCCTCGATAGGCGGAGACCCAGAGCGCGACGACAATCGGCGTCAGGACCACGTCCCCGATCAACGACAGGAGCGACGTGTCGACCGGTCCGGCGAGATAGGTGGAGGCGAGGACCGATAACTGCATCCCTACGAGGAGGGCGATCCGGAAGTACGCGGCCGGCTGACGAAACAATCGCAGCAGCGCCCCGCCGTGTCCCTCGCGCCAGCACCAGAGCGCGTAGAGCGCACCTCCAAAGAGGAACGGATAGACGAACACCGCCGACGGCCGAGTCCCCGGGGTAATGCCGAGGACGAAGATGTAATAGGAAGACCACAGGAGAGCGGCCAAGAGCGGAAGGCCGACGGCCGCTGCGACGTAGCCTCGATGCAGCGGCACGGGTCGCTCACCGAACTCAGTTGGATAATCGTTTGGTCCCAACGGCGGTCGAGGTCGCTCCGGTTAGGAGTAACCGGCGTACGCGAGGCGCCGCGAGGGTACGGTGACCCCGGACCCTCGGTCCACATGGCCGATGCGTACAGCGTCGGGAGCTCCGGCACGCGCCAGTCGACGTCGGGTGTCGGCGAGGTGCTGCGGCGCAACGACGACCGCGAATCCGATCCCCATGTTGAACGTCTGAAACATCTCCTCGTCGGAGATCGCGCCCAGCTGCTGCAACCACCGGAACAGGGGAGGCGGTTCCGGCCACCCATCCAGGACGAACTCGACCCCCGGATGCAATCGGACGAGGTTCCGGACGCCCCCGCCGCTGAGGTGGGCGAGGCCGTGGATCTCTGACAGGGCGGCGACCGCGTCCGCGGTCTTCGAATAGATCCGGGTCGGTGCGAGAAGCTCGACCCCTACCGGAGTCGTGGCGTCGGCTCGAGGTCGCCCGAGGTCCACGGCCGCCTCGTCGAGCAGCTTCCGAACGAGAGTGAAACCGTTGGCGTGCAAACCGTTCGAAGGAATCCCCAGGACGACATCCTTCGGTCGGATGCGCTCTCCCGTGACGGGGGAACGCCCCCTCGGAAAGAAACCGAACGCGGTGCCGCCGAGATCGACCGCTTGCACGATCGACGGAACGACTGCGGACTCGCCTCCCAACAGCGCACATTCGGCGGCCCGGAGACCGCGGTCAATGCCGCGGCCGATCGCTCGGAAGATCGCAGGGTCCGGTCGGGGGCAAAGGACCGTGTCGACCAGTCCGGCCGCTCGGGCTCCGACGGACGCGAGGTCATTGACGTTCACCCCGACTACGTCCTCTCCGACCTCCTCCCACCGTCCGACCGACGCGGCGAGGAGCGTCTTCGTACCGACCGTATCCGTAGTGATCGCGATGGTCTCGCGACCGATCCGGACCAGACCCGCATAGTGACCGGGGCGGTCGACCGGTCGACCGTGAGTCGGCGGGGGACGGTATCGGACGGCACCGAGCAGCTCCGCTAAGGCGGCGGATACAGCGGAACGGTCGACCCCACTTTCCGCGTAGGTCGAGCGCGAACGTGGGGCCCTCACGCCCGGCCGGAGTGGTACGGACGGACTTAGCCTCGCCCGACTAGTGGGAACGTCTTCTTTATCGCGACGTACGTGCCGCCTTCCGATGGTGCCGCCCCCGGCCCGCCGCCATCGTTCGGAACCCGCCGAACCCGTGGACGTCACTCCCGCCTCCGTCCTCGCCGGGCGCGCCTTCGTTCGCGGGAAGCTCCAACCGGTGGAGATCGCCATCGGCGACGACGGGCGGATCCTCTCGGTGGGAAAAGTACGCACGGGAGCCCCGCGCCACGATGTCGGGGATGCGGTGATCCTTCCGTCGGCGACCGACCTGCACGTCCATTTCCGCGACCCGGGGGGCTCCGAGGACGTCGAGAGTTTCGCGAGCGGGACGGTGGCGGCGGCGCTCGGGGGCGTCGGACTCGTGGGGGACATGCCGAACACCGCCCCACCCGTCACCGACCTGGATACGCTCGAGCGGAAGGCGGCGCGCGTGCGTGGTCGCGCGGCGATCGACGTCCTTCTCTACGCGAGCCCTCGGTACCCGAGGGAGCGGGGCCCGCTCGCTCACGCCGCCGGCGGGTTCAAAGTGTATCTCAGTCCCACACCGGGCATCGATGATCCCCCGAAGATCAGCGAGGTGGCCGCCCTCCTCGCCCAACTGTCCGTTCTCGGACTCCCGGTGTCGGTCCATGCCGAGGATCCGGGGGAGTTCTACGGTCCCACCCACCCTCGAGACCCCGTGGAGTGGAACCAGCATCGACCCCCCAGCGCCGAGCGCTCGGCCCTGGACAGTTTGCTCGGAGCGCCGTCGGCGCTTCGCTTGCACATCGCCCACGTCACCACGGGTGCGGAAGCGGAGCGGCTCCGCGGGCAGCCGATCTCGTTCGAGGTGACGCCCCATCACCTGCTCCTCTCCGACCGCTCGGGAACGGATGCCCGATGGAAGGTCAACCCTCCCCTGCGCCCCGAAGCCGACCGCGCAGCGTTGTGGGAGGCGTTTCGCCGGGGCGATGTTCCCTGCCTCGCGAGCGACCACGCCCCACACTCGACCTCCGACAAGGCCCTTCCGTTCGATCGCGCCCCGAGTGGGGTCCCCGGCGTCGAGACGATGCTCCCGCTGATGCTCGCTCGAGTCCGGGCGAGCGAACTCGACCTCGGGACCCTGGTCCGCGCGGCGTGTGACCTCCCGGCCCGGTGGCTCGGCCAACCGTGCGGTCGGATCGCCGCCGGTCACCGGGCCCATCTCCTCGTCGTGGATTTCCGTACGCGGACGACCCTCTCGGGTCGTCGTCTCCATAGTCCGTGCGGCTGGACCCCGTTCGAAGGTTCGGAGGCGATCCTCCCCCGAGAACACTACCGCGACGGGGTCCGTATCGTGGAGGACGGGGAGTTTGTCGGGGGGACCTCGGGGACCGTAGTCCGCCCGGACTTCGCGCTCCCGGCGACCCGGCGAGAACCCTGGTGGGAATAGAATCGCGTCGGAGAGGTCAGGGGTCCCTCGTCGGAGGGAGGGTCTCACCAGACGGTGGCCCGCGCGCTGCGGGCACTCGGCGTGGCCCGTGCCGAGGGGGCCAACCCGGTGCGAGGGTCCCCGTGGCGAGCAACACGAGGTAGACCGCCGTCACGACGATCACGACGATGAGCGCGATGTCGATCGGCAGGAAGTAGCGAGAGACTTCGCGCCAGTTCGACCCGAGCAGGATGCCGGCGTACAGCAGCGCGAGGGTCCAGGGCGTCGAACCGACCAGGGTGTACACCCCAAACCGGAACGGCGCCATCCGGGCGGTGCCGGCCGGGTAGCTGATGTAGCTGCGAACGCCGGGGACGATCCGCGACACCGCCACCGTCGTCTCCCCATGCCGCGCGAACCACGCATCCATCTGCTCCAATTGCCCGGACCGGATTCGAAGATAGCCGACCCCCAACCCGACGAGCCGACTCCGCCACCATCGGCCGACGGCGTAGGCAGCAAACGAGCCGAGGAGACCCCCCACGAGCGCGGCGGCGATCGTGCCTCCGAGGGGAAAGGTGCCGTCCGCCACCAGAAACCCGGCAAACGGGAGGATGAGCTCGCTCGGGATCGGCGGGATCCCGAAGCTCTCGACCGCCATGAGGGCGAGCAGCCCCGGCAATCCCACGGTCGCCAAAGTGAGGGTGATCCATTCGACCAGGGTACCGATGAGGGAGAAGGTCACGGTCCGACGATCCCTCCGCCGTTCGACGCGGGGGCGTTCACGAATGGGTGGGCTCGTCGAAGATCAGGCGGAACGGTTCTCGAAGGCGCGCGTTGGTCCTCGCCGGAATTCCCTCGAAGTCGAGGGGATTCTTGCATCCCCCGCACGCGACGGAGGGGCGTCGTCGGCCGAGCGCGATCGAGAGCGCGATCCCGACCTCGATCTCGCGCGGACGCCCGGTCGACTGACTGACGGCGAGACGGAGCCCTTCGAGCAACTGCTCCTCGTCGGAGGGAGAGGACCCGGGAGTCATCGAAAGTAACGACCGGGTGCGGGTTCTTAAGCAGCGGGGTCGGCGGGAGACCCGGGCGGTCCGGCTAGGGGTTCGCGGGGGGTTTCTTAGCGGCCGCATTCTTCGGCCGCTTGAGAATCTCCCCACTGATCTTGTCGAGCTCGGCCATGAGCGAGTCGATGTCCGGCTCGTCCGCGTCCGCGGCGACCGCTCCGGCTCCCGCCCCGACCGCAGCCCCGCCGGCGACCACGACCGCTGCGGGAACGGCCGGTGCCGGCGTAGGGGCCGGGGGTGGCATGCCGGCGACGTCGTCCGCGGTTTCGAGGTAGGGGGGAGCGGGGGCCGG
>JBARNH010000049.1:0-14902 GCA_049802875.1 Thermoplasmata archaeon
GCGGAACATCCGGACGGCTCTGCGTGTACGCAGAGATCCACATAGCCCGAAGGGCCCGTAGTATAGCTTGGACATCACGGAGGCCTCCGGAGCCTCAAACCCGGGTTCGAATCCCGGCGGGCCCGTCAAAACAATTAAGCCATCCGGAGGCTTAAGGGGACTCGTGGCCGAGTTCACCTTCCGCGAAGGACGGGGAGATCACTCCCGCATTCGCGAGTCCAAGGAGGTGGTTCGCTGGAACCGCGAGCTCTCCCTCCGTTCCAAACTTACCGCCGATGGCTACGTGCGCCGGCTGGGTCTGTTCTGCGACGTCTCTGGGGTCTCTCCCAGCGAGCTGGTTCGCCGAGCCCGTGCGCGGCCTGAGTCGGTGCGACGACTCCTCTCCGACTATGCCGTCGCCCAACAGGAGCGGGGTCGAAGCCCCGCCTACATCCGGAAGGTGCTCTTCGCTCTCCGCTCGTGGCTCGACCACAACGGGGTTGAGTTCAATCGCCTGCCAAAGGTAGGAGGCCGGGACGGCGTCACCATCGAGAACGAGCGAGTCCCCTCGGCCGAGGACCTACGTAGGCTCTTGGCCATACTCTCCGCCCGCGGAAGAGTGTGCGCTCTCCTCATGGCTCAGAGCGGGGTCCGGCCTGGCGTACTGGGCTCGATCGACGCCGCCGACGGGCTCAAGCTGGGCGATCTCCCGGAGCTCGACCTCGGCCATCTCGCGTTCCAGCGAGTCCCGTTCGTCATCCGGGTTCGGTCGACCCGGGACAAGATCGGAAAGGGCTACCTGACGTACGGAGGACCAGAACTCGCAGAGGCCCTGCTCGCATGTCTTCACGAGAGGGTCGTCCGCGGCGAGACCCTGACCCCCGACGCCCCGGTTGTTGCGTCCTTGGGCCCCGGAGTCGGGCGGAAGGGAGTCGGTCCCAAGCCGGCCGGTTCCTTCGTCTCGACGAAGAGCATCACGCTGGATCTCCGTGAGGGGATCCACCGCTCGGGACTCGCATTCCGACCGTACGTGCTTCGCGCCCGATTTGCGACGGCCTGCCTTCTCGGAGAGCAGCACGGTACGGTCACCCGGGACGTACGAGAGTTCTGGCTGGGTCACGACCTGGGCTCGGTTCAGAACCGGTACACGCTCGGGAAGCGACTCACCGACGAGACCATCGACGCGATGCGGGCAGCCTACGAGAGGACGCTACCCTTTCTCTCCGTGCTTCAGGCACCCAAGACCTCGAACGAGGAGGTCTATCGGGTCATCTTGGAGATGGCCGGACTTGACGAGGCAGAAGTCGCCAAGCTCGGTCCCCTCAACTCCGAAGTCGTGCTGGGTGCGCTCCACAGGGCCAAGGAGGTTTCCGCGGACGCGGACGCACCGGCGGCTCCCGGCCAGCAGAAAGTCGTGGACGTGACCGCGGCAGAGGCTTGGATTGGAAAGGGGTGGCGATTCGTTGCACCGTTGAACGGAGCGAAAGTGGTCATCCAAGCGCCGGAGTAGGGCCCCTCTCTGAGACCGAATGGGACACTTCGGTCCTCCACTCAAGGAACGGTCGGACGAGCCACCCCCGACGAACGGCGGGCGGCGGACGGCGCCAAGACGACGCGCGCTCTCTCTCGCGCGCGCGAGCGTGCCAAGATTCCGGCGGATCAGCGTCCACGAGGAGGGGGATCGATTGGAGGGACCGAATGGCGGGCTTGATCCCCGTGTCCGGGGCCTCGAATGCGATGTCGAGCGACGGCGGGAACGCGTGCGACCCCGCCTTACGAGGAACTCACGAAGGCGATTGTCCGGTTGATTACATTCGATCCCGCTGCGAAGCCAAGCGCCTGGCCCGAAAGCAGGACACTCGGCCGGGGACGAAAACGTTCCGGAACGGGTCGTTTCCCTCTGTGTGTGCGCGTCCTGTGGGTCTTCCTGGAGTCCAAGGAGCAGTGCCGGGGGAAGATGTCCCAAATGCGGCTCATATGATCGTCGACGGACGTCGACTGGGCAGACTCGACGACCCGCATGCGTCGTGACCGAACCCCACCCCCTCTTCCAGCGAGTCTGATGGTGACAGAGACCGTCAGGGTGTGATCGAACGGCTACGTTCGAGGACGGGCCGGTAATTGCGAATGATGAGTTGTCGCAAACCAACGATCGCCGAATTCGGGAGTGAGGCGACCCGCTTCGAGGTGGAGTGGGCATTAGGTTAAGTGGACGCCAGGGGGAGGAGCAATACCTCGAACCGACCCGTTCAAGGGGAGTGCGACTGAAGAGGCGGCGCGGCTCGGAGTGAGCAGGAGGACTGTGCTCAACTGGAGGCAGCGCTCCCGCCGGAGGTCGACTGGTGGCTCAGCCGAAGTACTACCTTGAGACCGATGGATCGGTTCGTCCGGGTGAGCGCCGGAGGTCCGGTAGCAGTCCTTCAGTCGGCGGGGCAGGTGTAGTCCTCTGGGACCCAGAACTCCGAATGGTCCTGGCTGAGTCCGTTCCTCTCGGACCCGTCAGCTGCGGCCCCGAGGCTGAGTTGCGAGCGGTCCTCGTGGGGCTCCGACGCGCCAAGGAGCGGAATGTCCAGCGCCTACGAATTCGATCCGACTGCCTATCCGTTGTCCGTCACCTCTCCGGGGACGAAGAACTCGATACAGGTTGGGCTGCACCATTCAAGGAGGAACTCCGCGAACTCCTAGGCTCGTTTGTCTTTGTCGAGGCACGCTGGACTCCTTCCTCTCATGCCACCGAGCGGCGGTCGGGCGTTCCCACCGCGGACTACCTGGCGAGGCTGGCGATAGGGCTAGGTCCAAGGAACCCGTCACGACCGCGGCACAAAGGCTCGGGGTGAGTCAGAGGACGGTGTTCAATCTCAGGAGGAGGTCGCGGTCCGCCTCGGAGTCAGCTCGATGATTGTGACCCCCACTCTCGAGCCCCTGTCAAACCCGATCGGAGCAACGGCGCGTTTCCTCAACCTCGAGATCGCGGGCTCCAAAGCCTTTAGGACAGACCTAGATTGCATGGGACCGGAACTGGAGGGGACCCACTAGGAGTCGGTCTTAACGAAGGTGGAGGGCAACACCTTGAAGCGTTCAGCAGGAACCAGGGCGAGATTGGGCGTGCAGTCTCGCCATGGAAGAGTCCTGAAGCATGGGCACGGGGATACCGGTAACCTCGTCCTCGGCTGGAGGCTCGACGGCAATGGCGACCCCGAGTACTGGATGTCTCCGGGGGAGAGACCTAGGCCGGGCGCTCAGTCCGATTCCTCTCTCCTAACCCTTCCTGCGGAGTCTCTTGGATCAAACACGATTATTGTTGCGCAATCGGGCTCGGGAAAATCATCATTCCTCTCTCGCATTGTAGAAGAACTATTGCTGAGTTCATCAGCTCATTGCCTAATCATCGACCCAAATTCGGACTTTCGCTATTTTCCCGAGGTTGGAAGCACAGGCGCCTGGACCGCCGTCTCCTACAATCCTACTACGCATTCTGGTAGGCTCCATACCGAGAAGAGCGCCGCCGAATTCAAACGTCGGTGGTCTAAAATCAAGCATCAAATTACGATATTGACCGGCGGAATCCCCGGTCCTCTTTCGTCTCCGACCATGCGACGGCCGACAGTTGGCTGGCGATACCTGCCTCAGGATTTCTTGACCGACGGCCTTGACTCAGTTCACCGAGTCGAGATGCGGCATTGTCACACCTTCTTCAAGAGTCTCGCGGAGATTTACGAGACCGGACTCAGACTCAGGAGTCGCGCCTCTGTCGCGGAGGAGGACCATTTGCGAGGGTCGCTGGACATCCTTCGCAAAGTAGAGCCTGTGTTCAGCTCTCTCGCGGAGGCGCGGAGCGAGAACCGCCTGCACGGGAGCGAAGGCATTTTGCGTCTGATGGAAGAGGAACTCGGCCAGCGGATGCAGTTGCCCGGAGCGCGAGCCTACTCGGCGGTCCGAACCTCGGCCAATCAAACGGGTTCAAAGGAGGACCTCCAACATCGAAGAGAGGACTTCTACTACCGGAGGATCGCCCGCAATCTCGAGAAGGCTGCCGTCGCGTTCGGTCACTTCACGGACGTTACCGGTCGCCACTACTTCGGCCTGTTGGAAGACCTGCACGCTGAGGGGATCCTGAGCGACAAGCTAGTAGAGCCATCGCCGCGACGGGTCGAAATCCTCGACTTGCCGTCGATCAAGCTGCGCTCAACTCGCAATCTATTGGTTGCGAGCCTCCTCGACCTTGCCATCGCCCGAGCCACCGACGAGTGGGAGTCAGCTCGGGCGCAGGTGTATACTGAACCCGACAGCCGCCCCACCCGGCGCCCATTCTTCATCATCCTCGACGAAGCGCACAACTTCATTCCCGCGGACGATGCCGCCGCCGACTCTTCCCTTAAGCTCGTACGGGATAGGTTCAGGACTATAGCAGCAGAAGGGAGGAAGCTAGGGTTGTTCTTAATCTTGGCCACGCAGCGACCCGACAAGATAGACAAATTCGTCCTGTCGGAGTGCCAGAATAAAGCCATCATGCGCCTCGACAGTGAGGCGTCGCTATCCCTCGTCGCGGATGCTCTTGGAATGCAGGACGCGAAGAATGTCATGAGAAAACGCTGCGTGGGGACGGGTTATCGCGCCCTGCTAACCGGGCGCTGGACCGACTATGTATCAGTTCCAATTTATCCAGCGCCAAGGAGGACTATGGAAGGAGGTGGTAGTCTTGACACAGGACACTGGGCGCCATCAGAACAACAAGACAGCTAACGCAGCGCATGCGTGTGGGACTGCGGTGAGTCTCGGGGCTGGCAACCGTCAACGCCCTCCGGCGGTTGGACAACCCAGCTGGAGACTCCCCGTACCGACTGGAAGCGGAGGCAGCTTACCATGATGCGAACGAAACGAACAGATGCGCTGGCAATCAACTGCTACCGAGGCGAGGAAGTCCTAGAGCGGCTGGGTTACCGGAGCGACACCACCGTCGGCCGTCTGTACACGGACTTGCGGGTGGACTCTTGGAACCGGGTGCTCGAGAAAGTGTTCGGCAGACGGTGAGCGGGCCTCGTGTGGTTGGCCGCCTACGCATGAGGTCGGGGGAGGTCTCCTTCCTTATCACGCTGCGAGGGGTTGAGGTCCATTGGTGGTCCGGGGTAGAACCTTCCCGGGCGTCGGCGCCTAGCCGAGAGCAAGCCGTAGAGTGCGACCGACCAAGCGACTCCAAGTAATCCTACTGTGACACGCCATCCGACGCCCCAGAACTGAACTGCAGCTGCACCGAGGATTGCCCAAACCGCGACACAGAGGCTGAGGACGCGGCCCGGCTTCACCTCGGCGTAGTCACTTCGCTGGTTAAATAGGGGGTGCAAAATTCATCGAATTGGTATCACCCCCGGGGAGCGATGGGCTCGAGCCGTTTCGAACCTGACCGGCCTCAGTCTAAAGATCACTTGTGCTCTAGGTTACAATTCAGTGATCGACCTCAGACTTCCGGCGAGTCCCTCGGAGCTTTCTCGTAGCGCGTCCCAACAGGCGCGAGAATCGACGGAGCGGTGGGTCAACGACAATCTATACTGCGTCAATTGCGGGCGGAGGGATCTCGAGCGCCGCCAAGCAGGAACCCCATTCCGGGACTTCGAGTGTGGTCACTGCGACGAACCGTTCGAGTTGAAGAGTACGGCGGGCCAACTGAGAAGTTCCATACCCGCCGGAGGCTACGACCGCTCAGTGAAGGCGTTTCAGGAGGGTCGCGTGCCGAGCTTCCTTCTGCTTTCCTACTCATCCGCAGACCGCCGTGTGACCGACCTCCTCGCCGTCAATCGGGCGTTCATCTCGCAGATGGCCCTTCGACGACGGGAGCGACCGCTCGGTTGGCCCGGCCGCGAGAACTATTACATGAGTTCCCTTGACTTCTCGCGGGTCCCGGAGTGCGCCCGTGTGCCCATCGTCCGCCATGGTTTCGAGCGTCCGGCCCGGTTCGTCCGACAATCCTGGGATCGGTTCGCCTTCGTCCGGAGACCCGCGGAACCGGAGGATCGGGACTGGATCCGCGACATCCTAAGCTGCATCGCCCGGCTGCCTGGCCGTGAGTTCACGTTAGGAGAACTGTACGATTTCGAGCCCGAATTGGCGGCCCTGTACCCAAACAACCGACACATTCGGGATAAGGTCCGGCAGAAGCTCCAAGTCCTCTGCCGAAAGGGTGTCCTACGGCGCGTCGTGAGCGGGGTGTATGAGTCCGTCCTGCGACGGGCCGGGACGAATCCCAGCACATGGTGGGCGACCTGATCCGCCGCCCGATGGAGACCGCCGACCCAGGAGCGAGCGAGATCCCGAAGGAAAAGTACAGCAAAAGAGAGCCATGAGTGGGTTCGGTACTCGCCTTTAGGAGTCGGAACCGCTTCCCATGGTCGCGGCTACCAGCCGCGAGGAAAGGACGTCATTGGGCGAGTGGGAAACGCTTGGACCAAAGCCGGCAGCCAAGCCTCAACCGCTCGTGCCCAACTTTGAGACCATCCGTAGCGATGGGAGCTTCCGACGACTTTTTACGGGGTTCAGTAAGGCCCGACTCATTACATTCGTCGGCGAACCCAAGCTCATCCTCGAACTCTTGGACAAGGACGGGTTCACGTCGGTGGACCTGATCATCAGCGAGAACTTCAACGAGATCAAGGGACGGCTCAAACAGCAGGGTCAGGAGACGCTCAGGGCCCTCACCGAGCGGATGGACTCCGGCGCGCTCCGTGTCTACGTACCGAAACCGCACTCAAGGATCCACACGAAACTGTACATCCTGGAGAACCCGAAACAGACTCGCGTCATACTGACCAGCCGAAATCTTTCGATGACTCGGTCGCTCGACTTTGCCCTCTGGTTCGATCTTTCGCCAGATCACCCGTTCGTCGCCGAAGCGAACGCTCGCTTCGATGAGCACCTGACCGTAACGGTCCCGTTCCTAGACGATCTCCGCAACAGGTTACGTCAGGAGCCCGAGGCGGAGGCCCAGATCATCAAGGCCTATCTCGCCGACCCGGACGCGGAAACCGAGGCCCAACCGGTCTACCTTGCCAGGGCGACGCAGGAGGCCCTCGCTAACCCCGACATCGAGGTACTCAGCATCCAAATCCCGGACAACCCACGGGAGAGGAAGCGTTTGGAGGAGGCGATCGAGAAAGCCGGCTTTACCGTTGACGAAGGGGAGAGCGTCTATCGAGTTGACAGCCATCGCTTCCGAAGCGTGATCTCCCGGATCGTCCAGCTCCCGATCATGACGGTCTACCAAGACCGTCGGCGGGTCGCCGAGATCATCGACGGCGACGTTCTCGAGCGGGCGTCACCCCCGCCGGCCGACCGCGAGGAGGTGTCCCGGTGGCTCGACCACATCGAGCGGTACATCTCCGGGGTCGACGTTGAGCAGGCCTCCGCCCGAGAGAAGTTGGTCCATAAGACCGCTATGATGGAGGTGCTCCTCTACCTGTTCGCGTCGCCTTTCTCCCACGAGCTGATGCGCCTGATGCAGCATCACTTTGGGCTCGTCCAAAAACGCGGTCCACGGTTCCTTCTGGTCCAGGGTCCGACCCACCGTGGCAAGACCACTTTCCTTGCCTTCGCGCTCGCCTTGATCGCCGGAAGGAGGGTCGAGCCGCTCTCGGCCAAGACTTACTTCAAAGAGGGTTTCATCCGGCAGGCCCTGACCTACAAGACGACATTCCCCTTGATCTTCGACGACATGCTATCGGTGACCTCGACTCAGTTCGAGGGGATAGTCAAGGATTACTGGGAGAAGAACTGGAACAGCCGGGACCCCGTTCCCCAGCTCGTGTTCTCGACGAACCGCGGCAGCATCCGCCAGTCGGTGACGACGCGCGTAAAGCGCGTCTACTTCCCGGTCTACATTGAGCCCACGCCTGAGAAGAAGAAGAGGCTAAACCTACTCCGCGAGGACGAGCCCAAGAACCACCTCTTCGAGTGGTTTGCCTACACCTATCTAGAACTGCTGGACAACCAGGAACAGCCGCCTCCTGACGATGACCTTTTCCTCGCGCGCTCGGCGATGAAGAAGCTCTACACTTTTGCGGGACGCCCGGTGCCCGACTACTTCCCGGAGGAGCCGTTCGAGAAGCTGTATGACACGAGCCGCGAGGAGTGGGCCGACATGATCAACGAGTTGCATAAGGCCCAGGTCACGGACAGCGGCGACCGTATCCTGGTCCAGTTCGGCAAGGACATGAGCCGCGAGGACGTCCAGCCGTACTCCGCGATGCTCCCCCTAAACATGGACCACGAGGTCAAGGGCAACACGATCATCATCCGATCCGCCCAGCAGTTCCGCGACTGGTTGCCCCTCGCAAAGCAGGCACCGGCAGAGCCCCTCGCACCCCCTCCTCCACCGCCGCCCGCCCGACCCCTGCAGGCCACGGAAGGGATCGGCGAACGGATCAAGCGCATCTTCAAGCGTGGGTCTCCGTGACCCAGCCGCGCCCCGATGACGGGACTGAAACGATTGCGCGTGTCATCAGTACCATCCGGCTATCTCGCTGGAGGAAACTCTGGCTGGAATTCGGATGGCATCGAAGTCAGCCTTTGCGACGCACCGGGTAGGTCACCCCCGTCCGGGATTCGGGAATTCACGGCAGGGGACATTGCACACCGAGCCGGAGCTCCGAGCAAGGCAACAGATAACTCACGGCCTCGATTCCCGGTGGCACAAATCCATGTCAAAGCGACGAAGGGAGGGAGCGAGGTTACCCCCAGCACCGGTTAGTCCGCCGACAGAGAACGAACCACGGACCGGCTACACCCTTGGGATTGCGTGGAAGCCTTTCCCTCCAGGCCTACAGAGCGTGAAGCTCGGCGTCACTGCACTTATGGTTGACTCCAAGGTTGACTGGGGGCAGAAGGCGCTGGACGCGGCGTACGAAGAACAACGCCGCGAGCCGGACTTGGGTCCGAACAAGTGCAGGGTCATCGTTCGAACCGCATTAGCTTCACTCTCGTTCCAGAAGGTTGGAGAAGTCGAGCGATTCGCGGACGGCAGGGTCATTGAAAACAAGGCTCAGGGGACGTTGGTTACCTATGCGCCCCCGAATGAAACGTTCGAGAAACGGTTCAGTGAGCCGGATCGGACAGTTCTGGTGGACCGACTGTTGTCGGCCGCGGAACGGGTTCGCAACTACCTGGCATTCTGCGCGAAGATGCCCCTGTCGTCGGTGGGCGTGATTACCGGACCTAGCTTTCTGGCACCGATCAGGATGGAGTGTCCCCCGGAGCGATACGCGCCACCGGGGCCGCCGGAATCCGAAGAGCAGAGGACCACATGGGACGGTATGTTCCATGCGACCTACGAACGGACGGACAGGTTGCTCAAGGAGATCCCACCTGAAAGTCCCCTCGGACGTGCGATTTCGCTTGTGGGCGAGGCAATCTGGACGGTCGATCCGGAAGAGCGATTCTTCTATGCCTGGAGGGCCTTGGAAGTCGTCGCGAACTTCGATTTATCCGAAGCCCGTCGACGCCTTCATAGCGGAGACGAGGCATATGCTACGGGCTATCTACGACGCGGGATCCCTCGGCTGCTAGGATCCAGCGAACTACGCCTCGACGCCTTGTTGAAGGTTCAAGCGTCAATGGAAACACGCAAGCCGGACTTGTCGTCCGACAAGGTTGCAGATTACTATGAACTCAGGAACGCGATCGCGCATGGCGATGTTTCGGCAGAGCAGCATGCGGCAATCACGAAGGCGACTGGAGAGATCACCTCCCTCGCTCTCGATGTTGTGAATCGTTGGGCCGACGGACTACAGAGGCCGGTTCGTTGACTGAAGTCTCGCTCGCATCGAGCGAGTTTGAGGGTATTCGCTTGGAGAAGTTGAACAGCTCGAATGTAATCGCGCTACCCAGCCTGTCACCTAGCCTGTCGTACTAGGCTGAGGCGGTCAGGTGTGACTCCTAGGCCAACATGTTGGCACCACCAGGTTGGATCAAGCGTGGCGAAAGCTGAGAGAGCACGCGTCACAAACCCACCGCTGGCCGGGCGACCCTGAAAACGCGATGCCGCTTCCCGGGACGACTGTTCCGACGACCGGACCTTCATCAACGCGCCGCATCGGTCCACCACAGGTCGGACAACGTGGGGGCGACTCAGGAGTCCACATCGATGTTTCCCGAGGCAGGGGCTGAACCAAGCTCCCTCGCCAGTAGCTCTTCCGACTCATTCAGGTAGCGTTCCACGAGGTCAAGGTGTCGCCGCATCCGAGCGCACGCCTCTTCCTCTTCCGGCTTGAGATTCAAACCTGCGAATCGTCTCTGGACTTCCTCGGTAGAAAGTCTGAACCAGTAGCGTCCGTCCAACAGCACGAAAGTCGTGCCGGAGGCGTGGACGTGGTTGTCGCGGATAGGGACCACTTCGGATTCAACCGCGCCGAGATCTTGGATGGTTGATGTCATACCATTCGTCGTAAGGCAAAGCTCGACGAGTGCTTGCCCACCCTCTCGGGCTCTACCGGACAGGGCTCCGCTCGTTCCTATTGCCTCCACGATGCCCCCCAGCTTCTTCCACAGCCGGTAGGACATGTTTCGGCGGGTCCCCAGGTGATCGTAAAAGCCATTGAATGCCTCAACGAACCTGAACAGGGCTTCCCCGCGGTCTACCTGCCCATAGGACGCCTGCGCTTCGGTCAGCAGAAAGTGCGCTCCCGCGAGTTCGCAGAACATCGAATAATGAGCGCGGACAATCTCTTCGTACGCGTCCAGGACTGCCTTCGCTATGTTACCATCGAATGTAGCAGGGATTCTAAGGCCGTACGGCCGAAGACTCCTCGGATCGTCCCTGCGGCCGACAAGAGTCTCCCAAAACACCCCGTAGTAGGGAAAGCCCCTGCGAATCTCGGGCCACCACCTCTGTTCAATCAGGTCGATTGAACCGTCCGGAAACTTGCGCTTCAGTTTGGTCCCCCCGGCCCAACAAGGTCGGCCTTCCTAAGACCAACACTTCAGCAGCAGGCGGCCCCCCTCACCTGCGGCGATGCACTTCAACTGACCCGGTTCGAGTTTCGCTTGAGTCGCGACCCAAAGAGGGCTCGAATGTGAACGAACGGGCGGAGGCACTCCAAACGGCAGTCGGACTCGGGGCCCGGCCGCGGCGCCGAACCCGAACTTGACACGACATCCCCCCCTTGTGACGCAAGTTTGGCCAGGGCGACGAACGATTGCGGCGTTAGCGCCCAGGACCGCGACGACCGTCCCGTGGGCCGGGCGGCCGCTGGCCCTCGCACATGTGCGTCGAGATCGCTCGGAATCATGGCCCGTAACCCGTAACGTGTAACCCCCGCTCCGCCTCTCTCGACTCGCCGCGGGCGGCCGCCTTGAGGTCGGCGAGCGTCGAGTGGCTCGAGCGGAACCGTTCGGCCGCTCGCGCTTACTTGGTGGGTAGACTCGAGAGGACCCGATGCCCGGTGCCACCCGGCCCCGCCGTCCTCCCTCTCGCGCGCGGTGCTCGCGCGCACTTAGGTCATCCCTTGGGAAACGGGAAGCGGTGGGTGGCTCGGAACAGGGTCGCTCGTGACCGCGTCGGGCCGCGCAGGGTCTCCGTGGCTCGCGTACAACCGCGGGATCGTCCGGCGGTCAGGAGTACCCGCAGCCAGCGCACACACACAGGGGATACGGCCCGTTCCGGAACCTTTTCGACCCGGCGCCAAGTGTCCTCCGACGGTGCGAAGCGCTTGACCTCGCGGTGGGCTCGTATGCGACCGGGGCGGCAGCAAGTGCGTTCGAGCACTTACCGGGCCCAGAACTCGCGCTGGTAACACCCGACGAGGATAGCCCTTCGGTTGCGGCTGTTCGACCACTCACTGCGTGATGATCAGGGCATGGACCACTTCTGCGTCGACTCGTTTATCTGGGGGGACCGGGCTCGGGGTTCGTGGTGTCCGCGCGCGACCGATATGGATGGGACATCGACCCAGCTGACGGGCGCGGGGTCGTGAGGGGTCGGACCAAGTTGGGGCAACTCGTGATATGGCTCATACCCGCCGATCCATTGCAGTCGGTTGTCGAAGAGGAACTTGGAAAGGGGCTCGCTCATCCAGGTCTCTATGTTCTGATAGACGAGCAGACCGATCGAGTCTACATCGGCGAGAGTTCCAATCTACGCGCTCGCCTCGGCCAACACCTCGACCATCCACCGAAGGAACTTGGTCGGTTTGATAGGGCGCTGATCGTCAACGATGGTCGGGCAGCCGTGCACTCTCGATTCAATGACTCGACTCTGCGGGAAGCTTTGGAACAGGCCGCCATCAGGCTGTTCCTGGACGGAGAGGTCCATTCGGTTGTCAACCAACAGAAGAAGATGCCGGAGCTTTCGGTGACCCAACAGACACTGTTTGAGGAACTCAGAAGTGAGCTGGGCCATGTGCTTTACGAACTCGAACTGATCACAGCGAGGCCAAAGCCGGCAGTCGATTCAGCGATCGTGCGCCCCCAGGATGTTCAGAGCCGGTTTCCAACGCGCGCGATATCCGCGATCAAGGGCTACGAGGGGACGCTGGAGGGGTCGCCTGTCTACTTCCGGAAAGGAAGCGAGAAGTCACAGGGCTTGCAGGTCACGATACGCGTAGGGGAGCCATTTGGCAAGGCAGTCCTCGATGGACGAGGCTTCCTGTGCTACAATCGGGGTCGCTGTTACCTGATCCCGAATGCAGAAGTCAAGACTTGGCTCGGTTCTAAACTAAAGAACCAGACGGTCGACATCTTCCTCAGGCTTGAGGACGAAACCCTTTGGACCGCGGGCCTGAGCGCGATGTCGGTTCGTCAGTTCGGCGGAGCAAAGTCCTCGAGTTCGTGAACGGGGCGGATCGAGCGCGGCGAAGAGTACGGGCCCGGCTTCCTTAGCGTGGTAATAGACTCCCGAAGCATGAACCCCCGGCGCTGCCCCGAACGGCGCTCGCGAGCGATGTCGAAAGCTTCGACATCAAATCCTACCTGCACGGCGAGACGAGCGAAGATCATGTCTCCCGGAATGTAGGTTCCGGCGATTAGAGAATCCCCGTTTACGACCACAAAACGGCCGCCTGGTTTGAGGGTCTTGTAGACGTTCTGGACGACCGGGACGAGATCATCGAAATACTTCGTCACGATTGCGGCCATGTCGTCGCGGCGATACGCGCCCTTAGCGTCGATATTTCTCGACACGCTCTTCGTCATAGAACTTAGCCACTCATCCGAACGAACGAAATCGGAGGGCTTGTGATCTGCCGCCGTGCTTCTTGGGATGTTATCACATGCCACCATGGAAGCCCGCAGTTGGGCCAACTCCTCATATGAGTGGATGAAGTCCAGCCAAGCAAGATCGATCTTGTAATTCATCACGTAGTCCATCCCGTTCACGTACGGTGGGCTAGTGATCGCAAGATCCACAGTCTCGCTTCGAAGCTTCACCACAGCCGAACTCCCCAAGTGAATCTGGGGGCTCGGGCCCCACTTTTCGGGTGTTCTCTGGAGTAGGCGAAGGTCGTCTCTGACTCGTCCAGCGTAAGATCGGAACAGGTCATACGGCGTGTCGACGGTCAGCCCGAGTTTGCGGGTGTAGCCGAGGCAAGGAGCGCGCTTGAGATTGCTACAGTCAATCAGAATGCTTGCGAACACGAGCTTAAGGAGTGTCTTGACTGAGCCATCCTTCTCTGACCAAACATTCTCCTTTAGCCTTAGGAGTGAGCGCAGGACATCTTTCTCAAACTGGCGGTCTGTCTCCTTCAGGAAGGGTTTGGCTAGTGTTGGGTCTGCCCGGACCCTTGTGACGTTCAGCGCGGCCTTCCAAAACACCTCGGGGTCGGTCTCCCACTCCGACTTGGCCCCAGCCACAAATGCGGCCACCGGCATCATATCAACCCCTATCCCGAGGGCTCCGAGCGAGCGGGCGGTTACTGGAACCGTCCCGCTGCCGCAGAACGGATCTAGGACTACAGAGCCGCGCTCGATCCCAAACCGTCGACAGGTAAGCTCCACGAATCCGGCAGAAAACCCCTGGACGTACGGCCACCACCGATGGACTGGGCGCTTCTCGTTCGGATTGAATTGGATCTCTCCGTTCTGACTTCCGACTCTGATCCCGAACTGTCTTTCGAACGCGCCCGAGAACCATTCCGGGCCTCTGAAGGAGGGGGGTGTCGGGCTACCCGTTGCAAACTGACTCAGGACCCAAAGCCCCCGGCCATGACGGGCAATCGTCTTGTCGGCCGCCAATCGCTCCACCCGATGGGCGACATTGTCGGGGGACAGGCTGGTAACCGTGGCGAGTTGCTTCAGAGTGATGCCCGTCATCCCGGCTCGGCCAATGGCGCTGGTAACGGGATCGAGCTCGACCTCTGCTCGGGAGGCGGGAGGGCACATCGAGTCGCTGCGACGGCTCGCCGCATATTAAGATGGAGGCCAAAACGGAAGGTGCTGGAGGCGTCTGGGGCGAGAGCGACAAACCTCCAAGGCGGCCGGCCGGACCACCCGTCATCCCTTGGCAGTTCGGGTACTCCGTTGCAAAAGAGAAACCCACGTAACCGCTTCCCGAATCGAGGGTAGCCGCTCCGATAGCGTCGCGAGGAAGACTTCGCTCAAGGGGGACTCGGGCAGCAGCCGTGCAGCCGCCGTCAAAGTTCCCCGGCTCAAACTGTCCCGAAAGGGATTGGGAGCCGTTTCCCAGCCGCCGAGGGCACTCGCGCCAATCGCTATCGGAATGAAATGGAGGCGAGGGGCATCGTTGGCCAAGGACGATCTTGTGGAGGTCGCGGCAGTCGGTACGCGTTTCGAGCGTCGGAGCCTTGGTCCAATCTCACGAGCTACCGCAGAATCGGGGTCACACGCAGATTCCAGCGCATCGACTCCGTCTGCCATACCGGATCGTGAGAAACAGGCCGCCACCTACCATAGAGAAATCGTCGACAAGCGTAACGCTGGTCTCGCC
>JBARNH010000050.1:0-16847 GCA_049802875.1 Thermoplasmata archaeon
GCCGAAGCGGGGTCGCGGGCCGTGGTTCCGCCGAGAAGCCCGGCGCGCAAGGCGGCGACCGCGCCCGCGAATCCGTTCGCCGCCGAGCTCGTGCGACGGCTCGCCCGGGTGAATCAGTGGGTCGAAGGCGCGGCGCCGCTGGGGATCCAAATCCCGCAACTTCCGGCCTGGGCGGAGGAGGCCGCCCGGACCTCGTGGAACCCCGAACCGTGGGCCGAGGCTGTCCGGGGGATCGAACGGATCGCCCAGAAACGGATCCTCGCCGGGTTCGAAGAGTGGCAGAAGCGGACGAAAGCGCGGCTCACCCGGTTGGAAGCCTACGCGGTGGACAGCCGGCTCGAGCGCGACCAGATCGAGGACACCCTGCACGCGGCACGCACCGGCGACATTGCCCAGGCGCTCTCCACGTTCCAGCAGGTCGACCGCGTCGTCGCGCTCAAGGAGCGTCACCTCGACCAGGCCCGCGAGGAGCTGGAACGAGTGGTCGCGCTCCTCCGCGACATGCAGGCGCTCGGGGTCGACCCGCCGCAGGACCCGACGTCGACCGAGAACGAGCTGGAGAGCGAGCTCCGCGCCGGGAAGCTCGCCCCGCTCAAGCAACAGATCCGCTCGCTGCGATTGCAGGCGGTGAACCGCCTGAAAGCGGGTCTCCCTCGGTACATCGCGGACTACGGGGACTACCTCCTCGACGAACGATCCCACGGGATCGCGACCGAGCTCGAGGCGACGGAGCTCGCCCGCGGGGCTCGGGAGTTCTTCCGCGGACACCCCGAAGAAGGACTGCGTCGGCTCCGCGCGCTGCAGCAGTCGCACGGGGTGCCGCCGAATCGCTCGGGCCACTCCGCCACGGGCCGGCGCTAGAGGATCCGCTCGAACAGGTGGACGTCCTCGTTCCACTCGTGCTTGTGGAAGACGCCGCACTCGGCGAAGCCGACCTTCTTGAACAGCGCGGCCGCGGCCGTGAATCGGGAGAGGCCGTCCGCCCATACCTGGGCCGCGTGGGCGTGACGCGCCCACTCGATGCCCGCGGCGATCAGCGCCGTCCCGATCCCCTTCCGTCGGGCGTCCGGGTCGACCGCGAGGTGGACCAGATGGCAGTTCCCGTGGGCGACCTCGCAGCCGACGACGCCGAGCAATCGGCCGTCGCGACGGGCGGCGAAGTACGTGACGCCCTCCATCCAGCTCGTGAACTCGAGCGGCGTCGGTTGCCAGGACTTCACCAGCTCGACGGGAAGGCCGGGATGGGGCGGGGCGTCCCAGACCCGGCGGTAGAGCGCACAGATCTCGGGAACGTCCTGATGCGTGATCCGTTCCACGACCACCGACGCCGCGGCCGGCTTCTCGAGGGCGCCGGCCGTCCGCTCCCCTTCCCGGTCCGACCCGTGCAACGCCGCCACGCTACGAACTCCGGTGAAGCACGGTGGCGCGACCACGCGCACCCTCGCTCTTGAACCTTACCCCCGGAAGCGGCGCCCGCGGCCCGCTACGGAGTGTGCCGCGACGGCGTTCTCGGGAACGGCGTCGTCTCTCGGATGTGCTCGCGGCGGAGCATCCACCGCAGCACCCGCTCGACGCCGAGCCCGAAGCCGGCGTGCGGCACGTTCCCGTGCCGGCGGAGATCAAGGTACCACTCGTACTCCTCGGGGTTCGCGCCGATCTCCTCGATCCGTTGCCGCAGCGCCTCGAGGTTCGTCTCACGGCACGAGGCTCCGACCATCTCGCCGTACCCCTCGGGGGCCAACAGGTCGGCCGCCTCGACCGTTCGAGCGTCGGCCGGCGACCGGGCCATGTAGAACGCCTTGAGCTCCCGAGGGAAATGCGTGACGAAGAGCGGGAGCTGGGACTCGAGCGTCAGCGCCCGTTCCTCGGCGGTCGCGAGGTCGCTGCCCCAGTGGACGGGGAACCCCTGCCCGACCAACCGGGCGATCGCCTCCTCGTAGGAAAGGCGGGGGAACGGGGCGCGGAGCGCGAGCAGCTCCTCGGGCGCCCGTCCCAACAGCCGCAGTTCGGTCGGACGACGCTCGGCGACGTGGTGACAGATCGCGGTGACCATTCGCTCCGTGAAGTCGATCAGCTCGTTGAGGTCGCACCACGCGAGCTCGACCTCGAGGTGTTGGTACTCGGTGAGGTGACGCGGGGTCCGGGACTTCTCCGCCCGGAACGACGGGGTGAGCGCGTAGACGCGTTCGTGAGGGGAGAGCATCGCCTCGAGATACAGCTGCGCGCTCTGCGAGAGGTAGCCGGGTCGTCCGAAGTAGTCGATCGTGAACGCCTCCGCTCCCCCCTCGGCCGGGTTGCCGGTGAGGATCGGCGGCGTCACCTCGAGCACCGCTTCGGCGTCCAGGAACTCCCGCAACGCCCGCAGAAGCTCCGCCTTGATCCGGAACGTGGCGACGTGCTCCTCCGAGCGGATCACGAGGTGGCGTTTGTCGAGACGGAATTCCTCGGTCTGTTCCTGGAAGATCGGGAACGGCTGGCCGGCGTCCCGAATCGTGACGACCCGGGCGCGCACCTCCCGACCCCCGGGGGCGCGGGGGTCGTCCGCGACGGTCCCTTCCACCTCGATCGCTCCCTCGACCTGCACATGCTCCGTCGCGTCGAACGATTCGGGGCCGAGCACGTCCTTCTTCCCGGTCACCTGGACCGTACCGGTCCGGTCCCGCAGGAGCAGGAAGAGAATCCCGCCCGACGAGCGCGACCGCTGCACCCACCCGCGGACGTGTACGTTCCGGCCGAGCGATTCGGGGTCAAAGATCCGCGCGATCGGGTCGACCGCGGGAGGGCTCATTGATACTCTCGCCACTTGTAGCCGCACTTCGTGCACTCGAAGATCCGGGTCTCGGGCTCGTCCGACCCGCGGGTCTGACGGAGGACCCAGTACGCCTTCGTGTTGCCGCACTTCGCGCACAGCTCGTCCGCCGTCGGGAGCGTCACGGTCTTCGTGTCGACGACCGCCATCTCCCGGCCCGCCGGCGTCGAACGTCCGACCTCGACCCCTCGGCCGAGGGGGACCTTCTTCCCGCACGCCGAACATTTCCAGACGCCGGCGGCCCGGTCGGGTCGCATCAGTCGTTTACAGTTAGGACAGAACATGGAGCTCCGCAACACCGGGCGGACGGTATTTAAGGATGGGCGGGCGGGATGGCTATCCGATCAGCTGCTCGGCAGTACCGGCGCTCGACGGAGGCGCCGCGGCCGGGGCGACGCTCAGCGGAAGGGGCGACGGTTTCGCCCCGGGGGCGCGCAGTTGACGCATATGCTCCACCCGCCGGGAGAGGTCGTCCTTCGTGCCGATGTCGTGGCGGACGTAGAACTCGCCCCGCACGTGTCGCAGCGCGGCTTCCACCCTCGCACCGGCTTCGTGGATCGCGCTCGCTTCCCCGACGAGCGCGACGCCCCGAGACTGACCGAGCCGCACGGTTCCGGGACCGGCGGCCTCGACCGAGCCGTAGAGCACGTGGACCCCTTCATCCTCCACCGCGACCGAGTCGATCTCGAGCAGACCACCGGGTTTCGGTCGGTCCCCGTACCCGGGGGGCACGAGGTACTTCACCACGGTGGAACGCAGCCGGAAACGGACGAGGTTCGGGTCGACCCGACCCGTGGCGACGCCGAAGAGGAGGTCCGCGAAGTTCCCTTCTTCGTAGAGCGTCAGCGCGTTGATCCCCTCCGGGTCCCCGAATCGGGCGTTGTACTCGACCAGCACCGGGCCGCGGGCGGTGAGCATGAACCCGCCGTACAGGATCCCCCGGTAGGAGATCCCCTCCGCTCGGAGCGCCTCGACCGTTTTCCGGACGATCTCCACCGCCGCGTCGCGGTCGGCCGACGGGAGGAAGGGGAGGAGGTGGTCGCGCTGGGAGTAGGACCCCATCCCACCCGTATTCCCTCCGCGGTTTCCCTCGAGGGCGCGCTTGAAGTCCTGCACCGCGGGCATCGGGTAGACCCCGTTGTCGGTGACGAACGCCATCTGGCTGAACTCCTCCCCTTCGAGCTTCTCTTCGAGGAGGACTCGGCCGCCTTGGACGAGAATGGACTTGGCATACGCGGCTCCGTCCCGGGGCTCCGTGAAATCCGACCCTTGGACCCAGACTCCCTTCCCGGCGGTGAGCCCGTCCGGCTTGACGACGAACGGACCGACGAATTCTTCGACCGCGCGGTCGACCTCTTCGACCGAGGCCGGGCTCGCGAGTTTCGGCGACGCGAGGATCCCGTGACGCGCCAGGAGCTCCCGGCAGAACAGCTTCGACGATTCGATCCTCGCCCCGTCGCGGGACGGGCCCATCGTAGGGACCTCGGCCGCCCGGAGCGCGTCCGCGACGCCCGCCGCCAGCGGGGCCTCGGGCCCCACCACCGCGACCGCGACGTGTTGCTGGCGGGCGAACTCCACCACCCTCGACGGATCGGTCGGGTCGGCCCGGACGAACTCCCTCGCGATCCGGTCGAGCCCGGGGTTCGCGTTCGAGCTCAAGACCACGACCTCGGCGGTCGCCCGTTCGAGTGCCATCGCGATGGCGTGCTCGCGGGCACCGCCTCCGACGACGAGGAACTTCATCCGACCCCTTCGCCCGGAGGCTGCGAGAGTTATATCCGCGTCGGACCGACGGCGGACGCGATCCACCGGCGGTGGCCCGGTTCCGCCACGCTTAAGAACCGACCGAAGGTGGCCCGACGCCCGGTGCATTCGATGGAGCTGCGCGTCGTCGAAAAGAGCAACGACCTGCTTCGGGTCGAGCTGCCCCGCGGCGAAGAGACCCTGCTGATCCCGCTCGTCGAGGCGCTCCAGAAGGAAGAGAAGGTCGTCGAGGCGCGGTACTACCTCGGGCACCCCTACCTCGAACGGCCGACGCTCGTGCTCAAGACCAAGGGGGAGAAGCCCCAACAGGTCCTGAAGCGAGTCCTGAAGGACCTCGCCGACCTGTACGGAGACCTGCTGACCGACTTCGACAAGAAGGCGGACAAGGTCAAGGCGTAACGGGAGCGCGGCCGCGATGCTGAAGGAGTGCGCCCAACACGGGTACTTCCGCGCGGAGGCGTGCCCCGTCTGCGGCCAACCCGGCAAGTTCCTCATGAACGACCGGGAGCTCGACCATCTCGGTCGGATCCTGACGGGGATCCTCCGTCACTTCCCCGACCGCTACCAGCTTCCGATCGACGCGCGCGGGTGGGTCTCGCTCCCCGCGATCGTCCGCGCGATCGGCCAGAAGCACCCGGCGTACCACTGGCTACGGACCCAGCACCTGGTCGCGATTGCCGAGACCGACGCGAAGGGCCGGTACGAGGTCCGTGAAGACCGCATCCGTGCCACGTATGCCCATACCGTCGAGGTCGACCTGGACCTCCCGACGGAGAACATCCCCGACCGACTCTACTATCCCGTCACGACGGAGGAGGTCGCGATCGTCCTCGAGGTCGGGCTCAGGCCGTCCGACCGCAAGAAGGTCCACCTCTCCAAGACCGCTGCCGACGCCCACTCCGCCGGGTCGGTACGCACCCCCCAACCGGTCATCCTCGAGGTCGATGCCCAGAAGGCCCGCATGGCCGGCATCGTGATCATGCAGGCCGGGAAGACCGTCTTCCTCGTCAACCAGGTGCCACCGGAGTACCTGCGTCGCGTGGAGTTTGCCCCACCGGCCGACACGCCCCCCGCTGCCGCGGCGGACTAGACGCCGCCGTCCTCGGCGACGTTCGACTCGTACACCGTCGCGATGTACACCTCGATCGTGATCCCGCTCGACGAGGGCAGCGGGTTCGTGAAGACGAAGTAGTAGACGTCCGTGTACGCGGCGGAGAAGACGATCGCGCCGTCCCAGCCCGGCGTGTTGGTCCATTGGGCTCCGGACGAGCCGGTACCGTTCGTGAACCACGACCACTCGCTGGAATTGTAGACCGCGACGTCGATGTCCATGCCGGGGGGGTTCATCGCGCTGTAGTTGCCCTGGATGTAGTCGCCGCCGGTGATGTTCCCCGAGATGACGGTGTAGTTCCCCGGTCCGATCAGGTAGGACCCCGACGTCGTGAGCGGGTCCGGCACGGTCGGCGGTCCGGCCAGCACCGCCGCGACCAAGGTGTACGCGAGGGCGAGGGCCGCTCCCACCACGATGACGGACCGGAGGGTGGCGGTCCACCGGATCCTACGGCGGATCGACTTCGGCGCGGCCGCGACCCGTCCGGCCGGGACCAGATCGGTGGCGCCACAGATCGGGCACTTTGCCGCGCCCTCGGGTACGGCCACGCCGCAAAAGCCGCAGAACCCCCAGGTCCCCGGTGCCGGCTCGGAGTCCGTCATGGCCGCCCGACGACCGAGGGGGGGCCTTTTCGGCTTTCGTACGAACCGAGGGGGGTACGTCCCCTACCGGTCTACGCCTTTCGCTTCGGGGCCCCGAGGTTGACGAGGATGTTCTTCCGCCGCGTGAACGGTTCGAGCGCGCGAACGCCCTGTTCGAAACCGAGGCCGCTCCCCTTCACTCCCGCGAACGGGGACTGCGGGAACGTCATCGGCGCCTCGTTCACGACCACCATTCCCGCTTCGATACGCCGCGCGACCGAGTGCGCCGTGCCCAGGTCCCGAGTCCAGAGGGCGGCCAAGAGCCCATACGGCGTGTCGTTGGCGGCCCGTACCGCCGCGTCGAGGTCGGTGAACGACGAGACCGAGAGGACCGGTCCGAAGATCTCCTCCCGGGCGGCGCGCGATGACTCGGGGACGTCGGCGAGGATCGTCGGGCGTACGAAGTTTCCCGCCTCCAAACGGCCGCCGGTCACCTTCGAGCCGCCGGTCACGACCGTCCCTCCCTTCGACCGAGCGTCCTCGACGTATCCGAGCACACGGTCCGCGTGCTCCTTCGATACGAGCGGTCCCATCTCGACCCCGTCCTCCACTCCGGGACCCAGCTTCAGCCCCTCGGCGATCACGCGCACGCGTTCCACGAGCGGGTCCCGGAGGCGCTCGTGAACGATCAGACGGGATGCGGCCCAGCACATCTGGCCCGCGTTCCCAAAGATCCCGTAGCCGATCGCCTTCGCTACCCGTTCGACATCCGCGTCCTCGAACACGACCACCGGACCCTTCCCCCCCAGTTCCAGCGTCGCCGGAACGAGGCGACGGGCCGCGAGCTCGGCGATCCGCTGACCGATCTCGCTGCTCCCGGTGAAGGTCACCGAACGGCACCGGGGGTCGTCGACCAATGCTTCCCCGATCTCGGCGCCGCTTCCGATCACGACGTTCAGGATGCCGTCCGGGAAGCCCGCCTCCTTCGCCAGACGAGCGAACGCGATCGCCGTGAGCGGGGTGAGGCTCGCCGGTTTCAGGACAGCCGCGTTCCCGGCGGCGAGCGCCGGGGCGAGCGAACGGACGGCGAGCAACAACGGGTAGTTCCAGGGAGCGATGTGCACGGTCACGCCGAGCGGTTCGCGGAGCGTGTAGTCGAACCGGGGGCCCGGAACGGGGATCGTCTCGCCCTCGACCTTGTCGGCGAGGCCGGCGAAATACTCCAGGGTGCGGACGACGTACCCCACGTCACCGCGCGATTCCCGGAGCGGTTTGCCCATGTTGACCGTTTCCAACCGGGCGAGCGCCTCCGACTGACTCTCGACCAGCGCGGCAAGCTTCTGGAGCGCGCGCGCCCGTCGAGCGCCGTCGTCCGTAGCCCAATTCGATTCTCGGAACGCGCGGTCGGCCGCCTCCATCGCCGCGTGGGCGTCGTCTCGGGAGGCGATGGCGGTGCTCGCGACCGGAGTATTGGTCGCGGGGTCGGTGAGGGTATGTCGTTCCCCGCGCGTACCGGGGACCTCGCGACCGCCGATGAACAGCTCGAAAGTGGACCCCGACGAACTCTCCATGGTCTCCTCGCTTCGAGTGCAGCGGACCACTTAGCAGTTCGGTGGGGGCACGCCGTCGAGGGGATACGAGCGTCCTTTCCACGCGATCGGTCGACGACGAATCCCGCGAACGAGCGAGGTGGCGACCAGCGCCACGTACCACCCGATGCCGAGGGGATAGAGGAGGCCGTAGACCGCGGGCGCACCCACCGCGTGAGCGAACGCGACGTGTTTCCCGAACAACGCCACATAGAGCAGCACTCCGAGTCCGGCGAGCAGCGCATTGCCGGTCAGGAGTCCCAACGGGAGGACTCCGAGCGGCAGCAGGAACATTCCGATCATTTCAGCGAGGAGGCGAACCTGCCGCGCCGCCGAGAAGTCCAGCCCGTGGACATTCTTCAGCAGCCCCTCGAACATCTCGTGACGGTCGCGGTACATCCGGGTCCGCCCGAGCGATGGGGTCCAGGCAAACCGAAGGCGCAGGCCGGCCTCCCGATATCGTCGGGCGATCGCGACGTCCTCCAACACCCTTCCCCGGACCGCCGCGTGTCCCCCCTGCGCCTCGTACGTGGCTCGGCGAGTGAGCCAGAACTGGCCGTTCGCCATCGCCGTCTTCGAACCGGGCCGGTCCATGTGGCTGGGACGGAAGTACGTCAGGATCCGTGCGATGAACAACGGCATCACGAGCCGCTCCCAGAACCCGACCATCTCCACCTGAAGCCCGAGGGTCGCCAGGTCCGCGTGCTCACGCTCCGCCCACGCGAGGGTCGTTCGAACCGCCGCGGGGTGGAGTCGCACGTCCGCGTCGACGAAGAGGAGCCACGGACCGTCCGTGGCGCCCGCGCCGGTCCAGCACCCCCAGTTCTTCCCCACCCACCCCGGGGGAAGCGGGGGTTCCGTGACCCCGCGAACGCGGGGCGCCCGGGCGTCGATCACGGCCCGAGTTCCGTCGGTCGACCCGCCGTCCACCACCACGATCTCCAGGTCGGGGTAATCTTGCGCCATCAGAGCGTCGAGCGTCGGCCCGAGGTCGGCCTCTTCGTTCCGCGCCGCGACCACCACGCTGACCCGGCGCCCTGCGGGGTTCACGGGATTCGGAGGATCGGGACCGAATCGGGTCAGCTGGTAGGCGAAGAGGATTGCCGCACCCTGGTAGAGGAGCACGACCAACCCACCAAGGACCACCAGCAGAGTGATCCAGAGGGGCAACATCCCTCGCGCGTAGACGGTGGCTAATAAAGCTCCGCCCGCTGGCGACCCCGAGCTGTTCTGTCATGGGGACCGTCGAGCACCCGCGGGTCCGACCGGGGGTCCTCGAAGACCGGCTGTATCAGGAACGGATCGCGGAGACCGCCGTCGCCCACAACACCCTCGCGGTGCTCCCCACGGGGCTGGGCAAGACCGCGATCGCGCTCCGCGTCATCGCGGAGTTCCTCCTTCGCCAACCGACGAAGTCGATCCTGTTCTTCGCGCCGACCCGCCCGTTGGTCGTCCAGCATGCCCGGAGCGTGGCGGCTTCGCTGTTCGCCCCGGAGCCCCTCACCCTCACGGGCGCGATACCTCCCGACCGGCGAGCCGACCTCCTCCGCCCTCCCCAGGTCGTGGTCGCGACCCCCCAGGTCGTAGCGAACGACCTCCTCGAAGGGGGCTTCCCGCTCGACACGTTCTCACTCCTCGTCTTTGACGAGGCGCATCGCGCGGTCGGGGTTTACCCGTACGTCACCCTGGGCCGAGCGAACCGGGACGGCCCCAACGCCCGAGTCCTCGCGATGACCGCCTCTCCGGGCGGCAGCCTCACCCGGATCCGGGAGGTCTGGAGTCATCTCGGCATCGAGCGATTCGAGTATCGAACCGATCGCTCCCCCGACGTCGTTCCGTACGTGCATGGGATCGGCGTCGAGACGATCACGGTGTCGATGCCGGTCGAAGTCCAGGACCTCGCCATCCGGCTGCGGTCGGCCGTGCAACGACCGGTCGATGTGCTCCGACAGCTGGGCTACATATCCGGAAACGACGCCGGACGACGTACGCTGCTCGACATCGGCGCCGGCCTCCACCGCGCGATCGCCGAGGAACGAGGGTCCGGCACGTCGACCCCCAACCTCTGGAAAGCCGTCACCGCCCAGGCCACCGCGATGAAGACCCTGCACGCCCTCGAATTGATCGAGAGCCAGGGGGTCGACTCGCTGCGCGAGTTCCTCGCTCGTCAGACCCCTCCCGAAGGGAAACGGATGACGCCCGCTCAGCGGGCCTTTCTCGCCGACCCGGACGTCGTCGAGGTCCAGCGACGACTCGACCGGCTCACCCTGGAACACCCGAAGATCGCCCGAACCGTCGAGATCGTCGCCGAGGAGCTGCGGAAGAATCCGGCGGCCCGGGTCATCGTCTTCGGCCAGTACCGCGATACCGTCGACCGGCTGGTCGGCGAACTCGAGAAACTCGGGGACGCCGCGGTCCGCCCGGCCCGGTTCGTCGGTCAGGCGACCCACGGAAACGACGTCGGCCTCTCTCAGAAGGAACAGGTTGGGATCCTGGACGCGTTTCGCTCGGGGGCCGTGAATTGCCTCGTGGCGACCTCCGTCGCCGAGGAGGGGCTCGACATTCCGGCAACGGACCTCGTAGTGTTCTACGAGCCGGTTCCCGACGTGATCCGAACGATTCAACGCCGAGGTCGCACGGGCCGGGCGCGCACGGGTCGTGTGCTGGTGCTGGTGGCGGAAGGTACCCGCGACGTGGGGATGAACCGGGGCGCTTCCGGGCGCGAGCGCCGGATGCACGATATGCTCGAACGGGTCCAGGCGGACGCCGAGGCGGGGCGCGGTCTCGCTCCCCCGCGACCGAAGACCGTGCAGACGACGCTGTTCCGACCGACCTAGCGGCCGGTGCTGCCGAATCCGCCCGTCCGGCTCGCGACGGCTCCGACCTTGCCGGTACGGAACCGCGCCGGCAGGTCCTCCACGAGTCGCACTTGTCCGATCCGGTCCCCGGGCTCGACCCGGTACGTGCCGTCGAAGAGGTAGGTCAGCGGCACTCGAACTTCGCCCGAGTAATCCCGGTCGATCGTCCCGGGCGCATTGACCATCAGCACGCCCCGGGAACTGAGCCCGCTCCGGGGTCGAACTTCGAGGAACGTGCCCGGGGGACATCGGACCCGGACTCCCGTCCCCACGAGGGTCACCTTTCCTCGGACCAACTCGACCGCTTCCGCCGCCGCGAGGTCGAAGCAGGCCGACCCCTCTGTGGCTCGCGTTGGAGGGGAACCGCCGCCGTTCTCCGCGACGCGTTCCATCACCACCGTGCGGACTCGAGGAGCCATGGTTCTCGGGAGCCGGGGATTCTCTTTACGATTCCCGGGGGGACGTCGACGTTCCCCCGAGATCCTCGGGAACTGCGCCTTCCGAGGTGAGCCACCGAGCGACGAGTCGACCCTCGGCCCGGCGGAGGACCTTGCCGAGCCCCGGTGGGCTGCGCCCGGTCTGACGAGCGAGACGGCTCAATGTGATCCGTCGAGGGACCGTGAAGTACCCCAGGACCCAGGCACGGGTGAGCAACTTCGCCTGGAGTGGGGTCAGCACGGGGGGGGCCGCGCCGTCGACGAACGGATGCCCCGAGGCGCGGAGGATCTTGTAGGGGAACTCCTCGCGGTCGAGACGTTTCAGTACCCTTCGCAGCGCCCGCTCCTCGCCACGAAACGACGCGACGACCTTCTCCGCATTCAGACGGAACGGCGCGGTCGGAGAGATCTCTCCGCCGGCCAGCGAAAGCAGCCGTCGGAGTCGCTCGGGGTTTCGTTGCCGCACCAGCAGGATGTAGTCCCGAGTTCGGGGCCGTCGCTCCACCAGCTCGAAGCTCTCGAGTCCGTAGAGGGACCGGATCCTCCGCGACTCGCGCTCCAGCTCGCTCGCCGTTCGGAGCGGTCCTCGTCGCCGCACCCGGAGCAGCTGAAGTCGCCATCCCTGTTCGAGCCGCAGCGTCTCCAGCAGCTCGATCTCCTCGTACTTCGTGAAGAGTCCGGCAGGGAGGACCCCCAGCAGCGCGAGGTCGTCCGACCGGAACTCGAGGGTCACGGATTGCATCGGCGAACCGCGCGGAGGAAAGGTTCCCATATGAACCCGGGCTCCGGGGTCTCGGTCGGTTAAATAAGCCGTGCGACTCGCCCGCCGCCGTGACGTTCCGGAACCTCGGGGAGTTCCTGAGTCGCCTCGAGGCGGCCGGCGATCTCGCCCGCGTCACCCGGCCGGTCTCTCGCGACCTCGAGATCACGGAGGTCACGCAACGGGCGCTCCGAGCGGACGGACCGGCCCTCCTCTTTGAGAACGTCCCGGGCGCGACGATGCCCGTCGTGACCAACCTCCTCGGTTCCCCCCGCCGTATCGCGCTCGCCCTCGACGCCGCGAACGTCGACGCGGTCGCGGAACGCGTGGGACGCCTGGTCCACCTTCGCCCGCCCGCGGGGATCCTCGGGGCGGTCCGCGACCTCTCGGGTACGATCGATGCGCTCTCCACCCTGCGGTCGCTCGCACCGAAACGGGTCCGGTCGGGTCCGTGTCAGGAGGTCGAGGAGCCGTCCGTAGATCTCGACCGCCTCCCGATCCTGAAGTGCTGGCCGAACGACGGAGGTCGGACGGTCACGTTCCCCGTCGTGATCACGTGCGACCCCGATACCCAGGAGCCGCACACGGGTATCTACCGGCTCCAGCAGTACGGACCCGACACGCTCGGAATGCACTTTCAGGTGCACCGGATCGGGGCGAGCAACTATCGCAAGTGGGCCGCCCGGGGAGAGAAGATGCCCGTCGCCGCAGTGATCGGCATCGACCCCGCGACCGTCCTTTCTGGGCTCTCCCCCGTCCCCGAGGGGATCTCCAACTTCGTCTTCGCGAGCTTCCTTCGGTCGGAACCGCTCGAACTCGTCCCGGCTCGATCGGTCGACCTCGAGGTCCCCGCCCAGGCAGAGCTCGTCCTCGAAGGATACGTCGACCCGACGGAGCGGCACCTCGAGGGCCCGTTCGGGGACCACACCGGCTACTACTCCGCGCCCGAACCGTTCCCGGTCTTCCACGTTACGCGCATCACCCATCGGGAGCGGCCCGTGTACCTCACCACCGTGACCGGTAAGCCGCCGACCGAGGACGCGATCCTCGGGAAAGCGGTCGAGCGCATCTTCCTCCCCGTGATCCGGCTCGTCCTCCCCGAGGTCGTCGACATGAACCTGCCGGTGCCGGGCCTGTTCATCAACGTCGGCGTCGTCTCGATCCGCAAATCGTATCCGGACCACCCGCGGAAGGTGATGCACGCCCTCTGGGGCCTCGGGCAGATGATGTTCGTACGATACCTGATCGTGGTGGACGACGACGTCAACGTCCATGACCTGTCCGAAGTACTCTACCGCGTCGGTCTCCAGGCGGACCCGGCGTGCGACCTCGAGCTCTCCCGGGGTCCGGTCGACCAACTCTCGATCTCCAACCCGGTGCCGAACGTCGGCGGTAAGGTCGGGATCGATGCGACCCGAAAGCGCCCGGAGGACGGGTTCCCGCGCCCGTGGCCGGAGGAGATCCGTTCCGACCCGGAGGCGCTCCGCGCGGCCGAACAGGTGATCCGGGAGGACCCGGCCCTCGCCCGGCTCCTCGGCCGGTCGGGTCAGTGAGCGCACCCCCCGATCCCTCGTCGTCCCCGGCGAGGGACCTCGGCCGGTTTCTGGAGATCCAGAACCTCGGGCTCAATCTCCCGTTCGCGCTCGCCTTCCTGTTCCTCGCGGCCGGCGGCCTCCCCTCGCTCCGAACGCTACTGCTCGTCGTGATCGCGTTCGTCGCCGCGCGGAACGCGGGCCACAGCTTCAACCGCTGGGTCGACCGTCAGCTCGACGCGCGGAATCCCCGAACTCGCGGTCGACTGCTCCCTACGGGCCGCGCGACCCCCGCGTTCGCGCTCGCGTTCTGCGTGGGGAGCGCCGCCGTGCTCGTCGTGGCGGCCTACTTCCTCAATCCGCTCGCGTTCGTGCTCGCCCCGGTGGCCCTCGCGATCGTCCTCGGGTATAGCTACACCAAGCGGGTCACGTCGTTCACCACCGCGTTCCTCGGTCTGGTGGAGGCGATCACTCCCGCAGCCGTCTACATCGCGGTTCGCGGCACCCTTCCGCTCCCCGTCCTCTTTGCGGTCGGCGGTCTCCTCGCTTGGGGAACGGCGTTCGAGACCGTCCACAGTTTGGGTGACCTCGCGAGCGACCGGGAGCTCGGGCTCTACTCCCTGCCGGTCCGCTTCGGCGCCGAGCGTTCGGCCCGGCTCGTGCCGATCTTGCATGCCGTCGCGCTGGGGTTGCTGGCGGTGTTCGGCCTTGCCATCGGGCTCCCGCCGGTGTACTTCGTCGGCCTCGTCGTGATGGGAGGGATCGCGGCCGCGAGCGACCGGGCGCTCGTGCGTCGACCGACCGAGAGTCGGATCCCGTTCGAACGGCACTTCGCGCTCGGGGCGATCTACCTGGTCGGCGTCGTGCTGGCCGTGTTCTTTCCGATCGGTCCCGTGTGGTTCGTGCACGGATTCACCTAGGTATCGGGTGGGAACGAACTAAAGAGGCCCATCCGGTCACGAATTTCCACTGTCATGCCGCAGGTGATGATCGGCCTCTCGGCCCGCGACCACCATACGACGAACGAGGTCTGGCGACTCGCGAAGCGCCATCTGAATCCCGCCGTCCGCCGACGCATCGGTTGGCGGGGGCAGTCCAGCTTCCTGCGCCAGCTCATCCTCTACGGGTTCGAGAAGGCGAGCGAGAACCCGGCCGAATTCCTGCGCGAGGTACGCGACACGCACGACCCGCTCTTTGGGAAGCGCGGGCGGTCCGAAGCGGGGGCAGAGCGACGGGAATCCTTGCTCCCGGCCTGGGAGGCGTTCTTCCCGGCGGCTCCGTCGGGTCGGCCTCGGAAGCGCGGCGCGAGAGCCAACGGGAACGATTGAGGCCCGCGGCCACCACCACCGCTGGACGAGTGTGGCGCGCACGGTCGAGAGTCTGGACGGCGGTGCCCTCGTCGGGAGGGTGCGGGTGGGGGGGCTCGCGTTCCCTACCCCGGGTCTCCTCGAGAGCCGACCGCCGGGCGAGGACGACCCCGGGTTCACTCTCCGCAACGTTCCCGGCCCGGCCGGCGTCCGTCATCTGAGACTTTCGGACGGGACCGGATCCCTCGACCTTCGATTCCCTGTCCTCGCCCCCGAAGTGATGGGCGCTCCCGTGAGTGGTGTTCCCGTCGGGGAAGGGACCGTTTTCGTTCACGCGCCCCTCGCGCACGGATCCGACGCGGCCGGGAAGTCGCCCCGTCCCGACCTGATCGTGTTGGGGAACGCGAGCGTCCTCTGGGCCGACGGCCGGGCGTTCGTCCGAGCGCTACGAGAGGTCCGCGCGGTCTACGGAGGGGCGCCGGCCCTTTGGACGCCTCGGGTGGCCCTACCGCACCGGATCCCGCTGCTCGCCTACCTCGGCGTCGACCTGGTCGACACGACTCAGGGCCTACTCGCCGCCGCAGCGGGAGAGTATCTGGATCGGACGCTCGGCCCGTTCGACGCGACGACCGCCCGGGCGGAGGCCCTTTGCCCGTGTCCGGCCTGTATCGTCGACCCTCCCGGTTCGCTCGCCATCCACGCGCTGCACGCCTACCGAAGCGCGATGGCCGAGACCCGTGCCGCGGCGCGAGCCGGCCAGCTGCGCGAACTGGCGGAGTCGCGCCTGCCCGCCGAGCCCGCTCTCGCCGAGATGCTTCGCTACGCCGACCGAGATCTCGGCCCGTTCCTCGACGAACGGACCCCCGTGATATCGCACGGTTCGCGGAACTACGTGATCCTCGAGTCCCAGCGACGTCCCGAGATGGCCCGGTTCCGCCGTCGCTTCCTCGAGAGGTATCGCCCCCCGCCTTCGAAGACCGTGCTCTTGCTCGTGCCGTGCTCGAAGACGAAGCCGTACCGCCACTCGCGCTCCCACCGTCGGTTCGCGAGTGCGTTCGAGGACCTTCGGGCCGTGGAGCGGGTCCACGTCGTGTCCGTGAGTTCACCGATCGGTCTCGTTCCCCGCGAACTCGAGGACGTCCCCCCCGCCCGACACTACGACATTCCGGTGACCGGCGACTGGGCGGAGACCGAACGCGAATCGGTGCGGATCGGCCTTCACCACCTGTTGTCGCACGGGAACTATCGTTCGGTCGTTGTCCATCTGGATCCGGAGGAGTACTCGTTCCTGCGTCCGGACCTCTCCGGGCCGCTGACCGCGCGGTGGACGATACCCGATGACCGCACGACCTCCGCCCCGGCGATCCGAGCGCTTCGGGACGCCCTGGCGGAGTCGCTCGTGGAGGAGCGCCCGGTCCCCGGAGGTCCGCTCGCGGTCGTCCGTGAGGAGCTGCACGAGGTCTCGAGCGTTCAATTCGGTCGCCCGGCCGCCGACCGCCTGTTCGCGTCCCCGATCCGGCTGGCGGGTCGTCCCTGGTTCCAGCGATTGACGGACGGGCGATCGGACCTCGCGACGCTGCGCGAGGAGCGCGGCCTATTCCACCTCACGGTGGCCGGCGCCCGCCGACTGGTCCCCCAACCTCCCCTCTGTGTCGAAGTCGATCCGGCGCTCTCTCTGGCCGGGGACCTGTTTACCCCGGGAGTGCGGGGAGCCGATCGAGAGATCCGAGCCGGTGACAGCGTCGTGCTGCTCCGGGACGGAGTCCTCGCCGGAGTGGGGGAGGCCGCGCTCCCCGGCGCGCTGATGGTCGAGCTCTCTCACGGACTCGCGGTCCGAGTGCGACATCGGGAGCATCCGACGACCGACACTCCCATGACCGAGGACCGACCTCGGTCCGACCCAGGGCCGGTGGTCTAGTGGTGATGACGCCGCGCTTACAACGCGGAGATCGGCGGTTCGAATCCGCCCCGGCCCACCCCTCGATGGGGGCTAACGATTCCGGGACCCGCTCGACCCCGCGGCCGAGTTGATCCCTGCCGGTGGTTAGATTCCGGTCTTGCGCTCCATTTCTTCGGGATACCGGGCGCCGTGCACCGTG
>JBARNH010000051.1:0-12940 GCA_049802875.1 Thermoplasmata archaeon
TCAAGCCTCAATACCACCACTAGCATGCTCTGCATAGAGTATATGCGGTGCATGGCCATGCCCTACGACATTTATGTTGGGGAGAGTTTAGGATGGCCGTCAAAGCGGAGGATCGCGATGACTAACAATGGTAGTGTTTGTGCGGTATGTCGTAACCATAGCGTGCATGTGCACGATGGATGAAGTACGCGCATGCCTTACACTACGGTACGGATCGGCACCAAAACACGAGATCAATTGCGTGCACTTGGTCGCATGGGGGAAAGCTATGATCAGGTCATTCGTCGCCTTTTGAGGGCGAACCAGAGTCCCGGGGGTTCGCGTACTAAACCGCGACCGCCCGCGCGGAATCGCCCCTCCCGACTGCTCTTCGCTAACCAACAGAGGTGACGAGAGCTCACTAGAGCCCCGTTCTGGCACCCCCTACGGATCCTTAACGCATTCAACGAGGCCGCTCGAAGTCCATCTCCCAATTCGTCTCCCAGGTCGTCCCGTTATCCATCGAGAAAGCCTGTTCCCAGTGCGGTCGCGGCGAATCCGTCTTCGTCCAGAGAAATCGAACCCGGATGGATGTTCCCTCAAACGTGTCGTCCGCGAAGAAAGTACCCACGCCGGACTCGAAGTGACCGACCACCGGCGGGTCAAGGCGGCCGGGGAAGCGACTGTCGAGCCACCATATTGACCACTCCTTGGTCGCCGGATTAAAAGCGCGGAATGCCACTGCGCGATACGGACCGCCGGGCAGTTCGATGGTGGCGTCGTCCATGTTGCCTTGCCCTCCTAAAGTGCTCCTCACAATGCAGTTTCCATCAAAGGCGATCCACTCCTTGCTCCCAGCACGCCGCGTCTTCAGTCGCCTATGACGGACCCGCCACTCGCCGAAAAGGAAGTCGAACTCATGCCGTCCATCCTCCGCTGGCATCAATGGTTCAGCGATTCCTGTGGCGCTATATCGTTGGCACCGCCCTGCAGAGTTAGCGGAAAGTGCATGCGTCTGACCACCGAGTGGGTCAACCCGCCGGGCGGAATCACTGTCATGAGCGCGAAAGCCACCCAAGCGGGCGGTTCGAGCGACCGGGGAAGCCGTGTTGCGATTATGCTCGCGCGGGCGGCTTCGGGCCGGCGGCCTTTATGAACGGCGCGTACGGTCGAAGGACGAAGGCGATGAGCGCCCGAGAGACCGCGGGCCGCGGGAACGAGCGCCGACGGCGGCAAGATAGCCGGGGGACAGTCCACCCCGACGCCCTCTTTACCTCCCCTCCCGTGGTTTATCCCCGGCGGGGTGATCGGTCCAAGTGACCCTGCCCTCGGCCGGGTCCGATCTCTCGTACGAGCCGACAGGCGTGCGAGTGGACTCGCTCAAACGACTGTTTTAGGTCAGGATCCATCGCGCGCCGCGTGTACAAGCCTTCCCGTGTTTCTGATCCAGACACGAGCCGTGCCCTCGAGGGGAACGGGGTGGCTTTCTTTTCTCGAATGGCTCGTGCCCCAGGGGGAAGTCTAGATCGGGACTCGACTGGAGTGCGGATGGCGTCGGGGGTCCCGTTCCCTATCTTCAACTGGGTGCTTCAAACGAGCTCCTCGGATGCCGAGGCGGCGAACCACATTGCGACTACCGTGCGACATTTTCGAAGCCTCGGGATGCCTTTCTAATGGGCCATCGGCCCTAAAGATCGACCGATTCAACTTCGGGAGAAGCTGCTGGCCGCCGGCTTCACTGAAGGTTGGGCGCCCGCGATGGGGGTGGACCTCGACGACCTTCCTGGGGACTCCGCCTCCGAAAGACTCCGGATATCGCCGGTCCGCACGCCGGTAGACCTTCAGGTGTTCGCGCGAACCCTAAACGCGGGCGACTTTCACGCACCTCCGGCGATCGCGGATTCGATTCCCCACCTGCTCCATCCTTCCTTGTCCCCTTCGAGCGAAGAACCCGATCTGCGCTGCTTCGTAGGTTACCGGGACGACGTCCCGGTCGCGACCTCGGCTCGATTCCTACAAGATGGCGTCGTGGGAATCTACGGGGTCGCCACGATTCCGGAGGCTCGCCGAAACGGGTTCGGTTCAGCGATGACGCTGGCTGCTCTCGCAGAGGGACGTTCGCTCCGCTACGGTGTCGGGGTCTTGATCGCCACCCCAATGGGTGAGCCGGTCTACAAGCGCCTTGGTTTCCGAGAACTGTATCGAGTCGGAGAATTCCAACTTCCGCCGTCCCCGGTCGTGCCCTAGGGGCCCACGGACACTCGATTCGGCGACGAGGGTCCACCGGCGGATGGTGGTTCGGCCCGCGGAGAGCCGAGTGCTCGATCGCCCGGCGGTGGACTGGTAAGTTGTTCGACCGCTGGCCTCCGGGAATCCTGTTCGGAGCCTCGCAGATTGGAGTGGGAATCCTTCGACGAGGAGGTTCTAGGACCGGCCGCGCTCAGTGGGGTCGAAGCTCCGGACGTGTCCACCGACGACTGGAGGCCCCGGCGCGATGAGAAGTCGTACAGCGGTGCGGCGAGGAAGACGAGGGCGTAATACACGAGCCAGCCGAGGAGGAGCCACTCGGGTATGTTCACCGTCTTTCGGGTGAGGAGTCCCCAGTCGAACACCGTTACACCTACGATCGAGAGCAGCACCCCCGCGATCGTGGTCTCTAGGGCGGAGTCCCGCACCGCCGCCTTGAAGTCGGCGCCCGCGCTCTGCGACGTGCCCGCCTCCTTCGGCGTTCGGACGAACGCCATCCGCGCGCCACTCCAACCGCGCAGGGCCGCGCGGAGGTCATTGATCTTGATGGCGAACCAGAACCCCATGACCCCGAGCACGTCGCGGTAGGTTACCGGGGTGCTCGACCGAAGTGCGACCCGGATCTTGAGGATGCCGTCCAACATCAGAAGGAGGGGCGCGGAGGCGAGGATGGCCACGGCGGCCGTGGACTGTACCGTGAGGTGTACGCCAAACCAGGTCGCGACCACGATCGCGGCGAGGGTCGCGGTCAACGCGCAGAGGAAAATCCCGTCCATCCAGAAGAGGCCCCCCATTCGGAAGTCGCGGCGCTGACGGCTGCTCAGGCCGGGACCCCCGAGCGGATCTCGGTTGAGCCGAAGCATCTGAAGGCCGCCGAACGCCCAGCGCCGGTGCTGGGACCGAACGGCGCTCATCGACTCGGGTGCGAGCCCCCAGCCGAACGGCGTCCGCAAGTAGACTCCCCGCCACCCGCGGGCGAGCATTCGGAGCGACAGCTCGGCATCCTCGGTGAGGCACTCCTCCGACCATCCTCCGCAGTCGCGAAGGGCGCTCTGCCGGATTATCCCCATGGTACCGCAGAAGATCAGGGACTGGACGCGAGCGCGAACCGGCTGTACGACCTGGTAGAAATAGGCATCCGCGAGTGCGTACCAGCGCGCGAACGTCCCCCGGCGAGCGTTGCGATAGGCTTGGGGGGTCTGGACGAACCCGATCTTCGGCTCCTTGAACGGCTGGACGGCGAACCGCAGGAAGTCCGGGTCCACGACGTAATCCGCGTCGACGATCGCGACGAGGTCCGGAGCGGGTTCGATCGCGGCGAGGCCATCGTTGAGCGCGCCGCCTTTGAATCCCCGACGATTGGGCCGGTGCTGGAAACGAACTCCCATTTCCGCGGCGAGCAGTGAGAGCTCGGAGACGAGACCGGCGTCCGTCGAGTCATCGACCAGTTGGACGACGAAGCGGTCCCCCGGATATCGGAGCTCCCGGATCGCCTCCAGCGTCGACCTTACGATCGCGATGGGCTCGTTGTAGCACGCGACCTGCACGAGGACGAAGGGGGTCCACTTCGGGTCCACCTTCGGCAGCTTGTTGCCGCCCCCGGGTCCGCGACCTGCAATGAACTCGAGCGTGTAGAACTGATACGCGAGGAACAAGCCGAGCGCGAATAGTTCGACCCCCACGACCCAGAGCCCGAGTCCCTGAGCGACGGGGCCTTGGGCCGACTCGAAGACGACCAGCGAGAGTCCGATGAGCCCCAGCGCCACCAGGTCGAGCCCGAGGTAGGTGAGCACCCCCGACACCCTCCATCGGGACGAGGTGCTCATCCACCCGGCAAAGCCTCCGACCACGACCGCGCCCACGACCGCGGCCGCGTTCGCGAGGGCGTACGCCTTGTCCGCCAGGAGATGGCGGTCCAACCACCCGGTGATCGCTCGACCGGTTCCGGAACGAAAGAGGAGCCAGTCCAACCCGTCTTTCACCCGATCGGCTAACCACGTCCCTCCCACTGCGAGGTCGCGGAGGGCAACCCCGAAGGCCCGGAAACCCTGAGCGGCCCAGCCCTGACCTCGGATCAGCGTGTACGCCGCAATGAGGGTGACCGCCCCGGCCAGCAGGGCGCCTCCCAGGATGCGGGCCGTGGCCGAGGCTGACCGTTCGACCGTCTCCGAATCCGAACTCTCCGGATCCCGAGGCAATGATACCCACCCGATCAGGACCAGGATCGCGCCCGCGAGCGTCCACGTGATCGCGAGGGAAAGCGTGAGCCAGTCGAGCCACCCGGCGACGAAGGTCACTCAGATCCCCCCGGACGTAATCCGGCGAAATCGACGGGCATCTCTCGGGCGAGCCGCGTCGATGGGGCAGCGGACGAGGGACCCGTCGAAGGTGGGTCGACCATGAGGTGCATCCTTAGCGCTAAACGTCGAGTGGTTCGTACGAAGTAAGGTCGAGGCATCGGAGCCATCTCACTCGCTCTAAAACCCGAAGAACCGACCGGCCCCGTTCAATATCTGTTGAAATGTGTAGCCGAGCGTTGAAAGGGCGAACGCCCCGAGAATGACCAACGCCGCGCCGAGGATCATGTCCAGGACCACTCCCCCGGTGCGATGCTTCCGCAGAGCTCTGCGCTTCATGGCTCGCCTCGTCGGCGAAAACCGGCGCCGGGTAGAAATAGGGGTGTCCAACGACGGCGTTGTTCGCGGCATAATGTTCGACAATCGGGGTATTCTTACCCCGACCCGACCGGCGATTGCCGACCCGTGATCGTACTCAACTCCCGCGAGCCGCGAACGCACGAACTGCGAGAGTTCCTGACCGAAGTCCGACCCCTTCGAAACAGGGGTACCGCTTGCACGGGATCCGACGGGAGGCTGCTGGGGCGGAACGAACGCTTCCTCCGTAGTCCAGATCAGAGATTCACGATAGGGAGTGCGCCGATATCAGTAAGTATCCATGCGCGGCCAACCTAGGTCCTACCGGAGTCTCCAACGTGGACTGGACGAGTATCTGGCTCGCCATCGTTTCCCTGGGTGCCTCCATCATCAACGGGGCGATCGGCTACGGCTTCTCCTCCATCGTTACCCCAATCGGGCTACTCTGGTACTCCAACAAGATCCTGAATCCCGCGGTGGTCAGCGTCGAGCTGCTGGTGAACGTCGCCCTACTGTTTCGGGAACGGACGTATATCTCTGCGACAAAGAGCCGCGCGCTGCCCGTGGTAACGACCCTGTTGCCCGGAGTCATCCTGGGCACGCTGGGACTCACCTACCTCGCGGTCAACGACGTCAAAGTCGTCGTGTACGTGATGCTTCTCCCGATGGTGGTCGTCCAGCTGCTCGGACTTCGGCGACCGTTTACGAATGAGCGTCGGACCGGGTCGGTCATCGGTCCCGGGATTGGTTTTCTCTACTCCCTCACGACGATCTCCGGCCCTCCCCTGGCCGTCTTCTTCCGGAACCAGGGCCTAACCAAGAACGAGTTCCGATGCACCCTCGCCCAAGTACGGGTTGCGGAGTCGAGCCTCACCCTGGCGACCTACTTCCTGTTCACGCAGTTCCTCGGGGCGAACCTGGTCACGGTGCCTTCGCTCGGGCTCACCCCGTACCTTCTCATCCCTGTCCTCATCGGGGTGCCGGTCGGAACATGGTTGATGGTCCGAGTTTCTCGGGACGCGTTCACGCGACTCGTCATGGCGATGGACGGGCTGGTGGTTTCGTTCGGCCTGTCGACGGTAATCGTAAAATTGAATTGGGTAGGGTCGGCCCTCAGTGACGCACTCTTCGGTGTACTGGCGGCCTTCTTCGTCGGACTGTCCGCCTACTCGCTCTACCGACTACCCGGCTCTCGAAAGTTGGTGGACTCTTTGCCTCCCCCTCCCCGGGAACCGAAGGATCCCGCGCTCCCCCCGGCCTCGCGCGTTACCCATCCGACCACGGACGTTCCGCCGCATGATCCCGTCCTTGACCCTTCGCGCCCGGAGCGGCCTGTTTTGGGAGGAGGGGACGAGCCACCGCCCAGCTCCACTCTCTCGCGGATTGGATCAGATCGCGAATAGCGGCGACCGGCGGGTTCCCTCTAAGGCCGTGGAGTCCACCCGTTTACTGCACCCCTCGAACTGGCTTATTACTTCAGTAGCCGCCGATTCGCGCGTAGGACCTTCAGCATCTCGACCGTCTGGACGCCCTCCCACTCAAACTTGGTGATCGGTGTCCAAATCGGGAATGCGACCGGCCAGCCTCCGTCCTTAGCCTGGGTCCTCTCGATCCAGTCGAGGTTTCGCTCGATGGCCTTCTCTTCGAAGAGCGATCGCGACAACACTCCGGGCAAGGGAGAGAAGTCGAGCGGACGATGGACGTCGCCCGTGGCTTTCGATGTGAGATCCACAACGTCCTTCTTCAAGAGCGAAGGTCGCAACCGCTCGAGCGCTACGGCGGCCCGACGCCGGTCTGGGACGAAGTCGAGAAAGTGCAGAACAACCCGCGCCTCATAGGGTCCGAGCTCGGGCATCGCCTCGATTTCGTCCCAGCACCACTCGCTCGCTCGTTTCAGCCACGGATGGTTCAGATGATTCTTGTAAAGCGGGCCACAAATGCCGGCCGTTGGATTGAGTGAGGCGGGCTGCCGCCCCGGCCGGGTCTCCCACCACGGAGCCTGAGGGTGGGTGCTCGCCGCATGCAACACGAACGGTACGCCACTCGTAACACCGGAGATACTCTCGAGATAGCGAACGATCGGTGGTACAATCGGCCGCTTCAGTCGACCTACCTCATCGAGCACGCTGAGAGCCGTCCAGACCGGAACAGGTTCACTCTCGGGTCCCCTCAGATCGGGTTCGAGCGCCCCGCCGAACCCCCCATCGGCGTTTTGGTAGGGGCGGAGGGCGACTTCGACCGGTCGAGAGGAACCGCCCTCAAACAAGTAGGAGAATCGGCGTCGTTCCAACAGCCGCGCGTTGGTGGCCAGAAAGTGCCCGGCCCTCTCAATCGTAGTCTTTATCGGCTCTGATCCCGGGACAACGGTGTGTACGGCACCGGCCAGAGCGGCGGGCCGGTTAAAGTCTCTCCGTTACCCCGGGAATGCACCGCGCCGCGGAGGGGTGAGTCTCGACGTGGCTGCCGGTGCCGAGTGTCCGCCGTGTCGCGTCGGCCAACGCGGCCCGGCTCGCGGATCCTCGTATCCCATCCGCGGGCGATAGTGATTAGCCCCGACCTGTCTAGCCGAATCGAGAGAGAGTCCCATGGCGACCAAGTTCCAAATCGTTATCGATTGTTCGGATCCGGACCGACTGGCCCGGTTTTGGGTGGAGGCACTCGGGTACGTCGTTGAGGACCCGCCGAAGGGGTTTGAGAGCTGGACAGCCTATTGGCGCAGCAAGGGGCTTCCGGACGAGGAGAACTACGAGGGCATCGATTCGATCGTCGACCCGCAAGGAGCAGGTCCGCGAATCTGGTTCCAGAGGGTACCGGAGTCCAAAGTGATCAAGAACCGGCTCCATATCGATATCGGGGCGAGTGGGGGTCGCGACGTTCCGATCGCCACACGAAAGGAACGAGTGGACAGCACCGCAGCGCGTCTGATCAAGCTCGGCGCAACTCTGCTCGAGTTCTACGACGATACGAAGATCCCCCACTACGCGGCCCTGATGCAAGATCCCGAGGGGAACGAATTCGACATCAATTAAGGGTCAGCCCGCGCCGAATCGTTGGACATGTAGATCGTAGCGCTCCCCTAACGTTCCGGTATCCGCCGGAGAACTAGCCGCACGACGCCGTAGACCCCCAGCAGGGCTCCCAGGCCGGCGGTAAAGGCGATCCCCACTCCGTAGGGGACGAGAAGCACTGCGACGACCGCGCAGAACGCTGCGAAGCTGAACAGCCCGTAGAGAAGACCTCGGAGGAAGACGAACACCGGCGACGGGCCCTCTCGCGAGTGCGTGAAGATCACGAGGGTGAGCGTGAACACCGGGATCGGGCTCAGCAGACCGCTCAGTTGAGAGCCCAGGTTCGCCGCGGCCGTGGTGATGGTCAGGACAATGACCGCCGCGGTCAGCATCCGGACCGGAATCTCCCACCGGGGGAGCGACGTCACCTTCGCGAATCCGCCGGGCATTGGAAGCACAACGAGTACGATGCACAGGGCGAAAACCGTCCCGATCAGATCGACGAGTACCTGCTCGGGCACACGGCTTAGGAGGAGTGTCGAGACGGCAAACCCGGTCGCGGCGACCCCAAGGCACACGGCCCAGGGATATCTCGGGGCCGCGCGGGCGTACCCGAGCGCGAACACGCACGTCGAGACGACTCCCAGCAGGGCCCCGAGCGCGGCGGACGATGCGAATGTCGTCCCTTCCGTCAGCGTGAGGACGAGAAGGACGGTCCCGGTCGTAATGGGTAGGGCAACGAGCCAACCCGCCACGCGATGCCCGTAGCGCAGCGCAATGAGACTGACCAGACCGACAAATGCGGGCGCGATGAGGACCTTGAGGATGAGGATGTCGATGCTGCTGTTCACGTTCGTCGAGATCCCGCCGATGCGACCAGCGACCGCCGGTCGCTCCAAAGGTGGGCGCCCCGTATTAGCAGGAGTCTTTTCAACTCACGAGCGGAGACTTTTCCGAACGAATTCGTCGGTGGGCTGGGCCCGGGACGAAAAGAGTGACCTACTCGCCTTGGAGCGCCCGTGCGGCTTCACGACGGAACGGTTAGGAGCCCGTCGCGTTGCTCCTGACGGCGATGGCCGCACAGTATCGCGTTCTCTCGCTGGATCTCCACGACACCGTGGTATGGGATACGCGGGCTATCGTGGAGGCCCAGTATCAGGTTCGGCGGAATCTGCTCGCGGAAGGACTACGAGAGGCCGACGGAAGCGCGATCCCGTCCGAGGAACTCCTCGGGGTCTGGGAAGCTCTTCGCTCGGAATGGGACCGGGAGGGCCGCCCGGTCGAGTCCATCCCCGTGGCCTTCCAAGTCGAGCAGGTACGACTTCGCCTCGGGGCTCGCTACGTCGGCCCCATCGATCGGGTCGTTCAACAATACGCCGAAGGGGGATTGAAAGAACATCCCCCCACCATCAATCCGGAAGCCCAGGCGCTGGTCCGATACCTCAACGAAATTGAATTCCCCGTGGTCATGATCACGGACACCTCCCGGTCGGGCTCGGCGTGGAAGTCGTTCTTGGAGATGGCCGGTGGGATCCGGTTCACCCACGTCATTGCCTCGGCCGATGTGGGGGTGTGTAAACCCGACCGTCGGATCTTTTCCGAGGCGTTGATGCGGGCCGGCGCTGCCGCCTCCGAGTTCCTTCACGTGGGGGACAGCTGGGCGTGGGACGTGGAGGGAGCCCGAGCCGCTGGCATGGGGGCTGCCCTCTACCGCGGACTGTGGCCGCACTATTGGGACCCCGGCAATCCGCGGCAAGATCCCCCAGCGAGCGATTCCTCGATTCCCCGGATCGACAACCTCTCCGAGGTACGAGTCCTACTCGGACTGGCGTAATCGCGTCGCGGATCCCCTTCGCTGCTCCGCGCCCTTGAGGTAATGAACGCGAACCACCGATAGTACCAAGAGTGGCGATGAGTCAATCCGAGCGAGAGGTCAGACTACATAACCAACTCCAGTTATTGCGGGAGACATGAGTGCTCGATGCACGCGCCCTTTGAGACCGGAGTGAGAATGAAATGACGAGTCAGGCTGTGCGTCTCTCTTCCGAGGACAACGCCTACATCCGGTCTCACTTCGTCACTCTGGAACTGCTAGCCGAGAAGAGCGGTGTCTCGCCACTCGTTCTTGCGAAGTGGCGTGAGGAGAGCCTGTTCCCCCGCCCGACCTACGTCACAGAGGACGGACAGGAATGGTACCCTCCGGCGTACGCTGAACTTGTACATCGAGCCGCGAGTCGAAAGTTGGATCTCCGAGCGCTCTTCCGATCGGACTTCCTGCGCGCCCTGGAGAAACTTCGTCGCTCGGACCCGGACGGATATCGCGCGGAGCTCGGCGGACCCGGAGGAACCGAGCTTTCGCCCGAGGCTGACGCCGAGTTGAGCTGGGAGGGTTTCCTGAGCGGCGAGTTCGGGGCGTGCCTTCGGATGGCATGGGTCCCGTGCGTGCTTCGCAAGGGGAAGTTGATGCGAGAGATCGAAGGACTCGTGACGAAGCCGGAGGTCGACAACCCGAAGTGGAGGGACCGGCTCCGACGTAGCGTCGATTCGCTCGACCGCCTCGAGATGCCCTTCGCCCAATGGGATCGAGTTCGGTTCGGGAAACCTGTCTCGCGCGATACGCACGTCACGGCGGTTCGATTGCGATTCCCCGAAGTATTCCGATTCACTTCAGAGCGCCCTCAGGATCGCCCCACGTCGGCCGGGCCTTTTTCCTCGGACGAAATGCCCTGTTGATGGACCCGCGAACCGATCCGGCCATGCGCTCCGCATGAGGAGCAGATCCACGGGCTGCCGAGGCGTTGGATCCCTCAGCGCCGTAACCCACCTTGCTCCCGGCAGGATCGAGTGGCCATAACCTTGGCATGAATTGGACGTCCTCCCAGTCTGGCCCTGGGGCGGAGACCTGCCCTGCCGCCCATCTCGGGGAGGCGGATGCGAAGCTTGGAGCGCGAGCCGTACTATATATACCCGTATAGTTATATCTAGTCGGCGCGGCGGATCGCGCCTGGGTGCGAAACCGTATGGCAATGTCCACCGTGACGCCGAAGACCCGACTGAAGAACCCCGCGACGATCATTCCCGAAGCCATGGCGCCCTTGCAAGCCCTCGGGCAACTCTTGGGTCAGCTGAAGGGCCCCCCCGCGATAGCGCTTTCTCTCGCCATGCTCCGGGCCAGCCAGTTGAACGGCTGTGCCCTCTGCATCGCGGGAAGCTGCGGACTCCTCCGGGGCACCGGAGAAACCGAGGACCGTCTCTTCGCCGTTTCGGCCTGGAGGGAGTCAACGCGCTTCACCGCCCCCGAGCGGGCGGCGCTCGCTCTCGCCGAAGCGATGACGCGGTTGAGCGACCGCTCGGACCCCGTGCCCGACGTGATCTGGGACGAGGCGGCGCTTCACTTCGACGAGCGCGCGCTGGCGCTCCTCGTCCTTGGCATCGCAACCCAGAACTTGTACAACCGCGTCAACGTCACCACACGGCAGGTCGATTGGGGAGGAGTCCAGGATTCTGAGGGGTCACCGAAATGGAGCGCCGACGCGGCGAAAGAGTGGGCCTCCAAGAGCAAGGGCTGAGCCGCGACATCGCGTAGGCTACCGTACTCCCTCTCTCGGCGGGGGGGGAACGAACGCAGTCATTTGGACCCTCCCGCAATCGGTCGCCATCGGCAAGGGAAGTGGGTTCAAAGGTACGTTCTCTTCCTGTCAATCCGTAGTTGGGGGACAGATTTCCGGCCGAACTGTCTCCCATCCTCGGTCCCAAAGAGCCTAAGGAGAACTCTTTGACCGCGAGACACTTGCATCGTAACATGGCCAGCCACGAGGTCCGGCGCATGTCAAAGACGACCGATGTTCGGAAATTCCCTCACGCTCCCATCGAGCTGGTATCAATCGCCGGCGGCACAGTGGCGCGTTTCACGCTCGACAAGGGATGGAAGTGGTCCGACGATATCAAGCCGGCAATGAAGACCGAGTGGTGCGAAGCTCCTCACCTCCAGTATCTGATTTCGGGTCGGTACCGAGTGAGGATGAAGGACGGAACGGAGTTCGAGATCAGCGCGGGCGACGTGGCCCCGGTGCCTCCAGGACACGACGCGTAGGTCGTTGGTGAGGAGCCTGCCGTGGGTGTAGAACTCGTCGGCGGGCGAATCGCTACCGAGGCGCCCAAGAAAGGCTAGCGTGCCTCGGGGACTCGATCCCCGGGCGCCCGACGCCGGACGCATGCACTCGGTGGGATGAATGAGTCGATCGCGCCGTCACCGCCCGCGCGCTCGTTCTTCGAACTTGGAATGCGCCGTGCCTCGCTCGATGTGCCGCAACGAGGACGCACGGCCGTTCCGGCCCGTCGAGAGCCGGTTCCGTTTTCCGCGAAATCGTCGCGGGAATTGGATGCCGGGGTAGACACCACGCCTAAACCAGCGGACGTGCTCGCGGCAGAACTAATAACCAACACGAGGTTCTGCCCCTCGGTGGAAACACCGAAGGAACCGAAGATGATTCTGGGAGCAGCGGAGCTCGAAACCGTCGGAAATGCGGCGCGAATGGCCGCGCTGCATGCGGCAGCGGCAATCCAGGCGCTAGCATCGTTGAAATCGGCGGCAGCGGCGGCCGTCGCGCCGACTAAGATCGCCGCGCTCAAGGCGCTCGTAGCTTCCAAACTCTCCGCGGCGCGGGTCGCTTCGCTTAACGTCGCTTCGTTCAAGGTATCGCTTGCGTCGGCCGCGACGGCGAAGGCGGCTGCCGTTCACGCCGCGTTGGCCAAGTCGGTCGTCGCCCCCGCGTTTATGGCCAAGTCCGCCGTCGCTCCCGCCGTCGTCGCCAAGTCGGCCGTCGCCCCCGCGTTCATCGCCAAGGCCGCCGTCGTTCCCGCAGTCGTGGCCAAGGCCGCCGTCGTTCCCGCAGTCATGGCAAAGGCCGCCGTCGTTCCCGCAGTCATGGCAAAGGCCGCCGTCGTTCCCGCAGTCGTGGCAAAGGCCGCCGTCGTTCCCACAGTCATGGCAAAGGCCGCCGTTGTTCCTGCAGTCGTGGCTAAGGCCGCCGTCGTTCCCGCAGTCGTGGC
>JBARNH010000052.1:0-6927 GCA_049802875.1 Thermoplasmata archaeon
CGGTCGGTCCGACGTCGTGGGTGCGCACGAGCGCGACGCCCCGCTCGGCCGCGACGACCGCGGCGGCGAGCCCCGCTTCGAGCCGCTCCTCGGAGGACGGCTTCTCCAGCCATGCCCCGAGGAACGATTTCCGGGAGGCACCGACCACGACCGGGTAGCCGAGGCTGCGGAGCTCGCCGGCATGAACGAGGAGTTCGAGGCTCTGCTCCGCGGACTTCCCGAATCCGAGTCCGGGGTCGACGAGGAGCTTTTCGGGCGGAACGCCGGAACGGATCGCGGCGTCCGTCGCCGTCGCGAGGGCCCGGAACACCTCTCCGCGTAAGTCGGCGTAGTTCAACTCGTCCTGCATGGTCGCGGGCGTTCCCCGCATGTGCATGACGACCGCCGCCGCGTTCGAGCCGGCGACGACCCGGCGCATCTCCTCCGAGCGGAGACCTTCGACGTCGTTGACGAGGTCCGCGCCAGCGTCCACCGCTTTCGCGGCGACCTCGGCGTGGCGGGTGTCGATCGAGATCGGCACCGTCATCCGTCCCTTCAGTGCCTCGAAGACCGGGCCGACGCGGCGCCACTCCGCGTCCGGCGACACCGGGGTCGCGCCCGGACGCGTCGACTCGCCTCCGAGGTCGACCACGCTCGCTCCCTCGTCCGCGAGGCGCAGTGCGGCGGCCGCCGCCTCGGTAGGGTCGAGGAACCGCCCGCCGTCCGAGAAGGAATCGGGCGTGACGTTGACGACTCCCATCACGCGGGGTCGATCGCCGAGCGTCCAGGACCGATGGGCTCCGTCGATCCGGCGCGCACCGTGGGCGGCGTACGCGCGCAGGGCCCGGTCCACCTCCTCCGCGAGTTCCGCGAGGTGGAACGGCTGGCGGCGGAGCTTCGGGAGAAGGCGGCGGTACTGGCCCCACGTCGCGAGCAGCAGCACGGGGCTCGTCGCCACCGAATGATCGGCGACCCCTCGGGCATGCGCCGCGTCGCCCCCGACAGAGAGCAGTTCCTGCTTCAGCAACGGCGACGCCTTCAACGGGACGTCCGAGAGCCGAACGGGGAAGATCCGACCCTTCCGGGTCATGATCCCGACCCCTTCGGGGTCGCTCTCGGTCCGCTCGATCTCCCGCGCGATCTCGCTCAGGCGGTCCCACTCGAGGACCCGAGCGCCGAACCGATGCGAGGGCGGTTCGGCCGGGGAATCCGCGGACACGGTCGGGGGAGCCGCCCGAGCGATAAATACGGCCGCTCCCGGTTCCGGAGGGACACCGTTTAGCCGCACCGCCCGTCCCCGGCGCGGAGAGCGGTCGTGGACCAGTCGCGGGGAACCCTGGTCGCGGTCGAAGGCGCCTCGGCGGCCGGAAAGACGACCGCCATCGCTGCTGCCGCCCTGGCCACCGGGTGGACGGTCGTCTCCGAAGCGTACCGTCGGCTCCGGCCGGTCCCTTCCCTTGAGTTCCGATCGCCGACCGACCTGCTCCGCCTGGAACGGAAGCTGTTGGACGAGGACGCGCGTCGCTACTCCGAGGCCCGACGCCGAACCGAGTCGGGGGCCACGGTGCTCGCCGACACCGGCTTCTTCGGTCCCCTCACGTACTCGTGGGGTCTGGTCGCCGCCGGCGCGGCTTCCCCGTCCGTACTGCGGTCGCTCGTGGACCGGGCTCGAACGCTCGCCGACCGGGGGAAGTGGGGGCTGGCGGACTTGTACATCTACCTCGATGCTCCGCCCGCCGTCCGGGCTGCCCGCGCTCGGTCCGATCCGTTGGGTCACCCTCCGCTCCTCGCGGCGCGGCACGAGAAGGTCGGGGTCACCGAACGCCGGTTCTACCTCGAGCGGTTCGCCCCGCTCCTCGGCCGCCGCTTTCGCCGCCTGTCGGGCGCCGACCGGGCAGCGCGCGTCGCCGAGCGGGTGGTGGATACCGTGGGCGAGGCCCCGGGACCCGCGGCGAACCAGGGCTCGATCGAGGCCGTTCTCGCTCTCTTCACGCCGGGCGAACCGGCACCGCGTCCCGCCCGCGGCAACCGTTAAGAAGGCGGCCCGGCCTCGCCCGCACTCCGATGCGCCCCCTCGATGTCCTCCAGCAAAGCCTGCACAAGCGGGTCCTTGTGGAGATGAAGGGGGGACGCTCGTATCGGGGAGTACTGGACGCCTACGACCAGCACCTGAACCTCGTCCTCTCCGCGGCCGAGGAGGTCGTCCAGGACGTCGTGACGCCCCACAGTGGTCTCACGCTCGTCCGGGGCGACTCGATCGTGTACATCTCCCCCTAGGAAGGATCGAACGTGTCGAAAGGAACCCCGTCCAGCGCCGGCGGCAAGATCGTCCACGTCATCTGCCGACGGTGCGGGCGCCACTCGTATCACCGCCAGAAGAAGGTCTGCTCCTCGTGTGGGTTCGGCGATACCGCCCGGCGGCGCGGCTACGACTGGGCGAAGTTGAAGCGGTAGCGCCCCTCGGTCGCGAGACCGACGGATCGCGGGCGATCCAGAATCGGAGCGGAAGGTCGACGGCGCGACGGATCCCGACCCGGCGTCCGATGGCGATCTTTCGAGGAGGTCGCTCGCGGGGGAGTACGGATATCCGAGTTCCCCCGATCGCATCCTCGCCGTCGTCGCCGATCGTGATCCCGAGCGCCCGGCACAGCCGGCCCGGTCCGGTCGCGCTCCCGAACTCGATCGAAGAAGGCGTCCCGGCCCGGATCAGGACCGCTTCCCCCGGACGCGTGACGAGGTTCGCGCAGACGACCCGGTGGATGCGGAACACATAGAGGGTGCCCGGTCCCCCGAACATCGACTGGTTCCGCCGAGTCCGTCCCCGGAAGGCGTGGCTCGCCGCGTCCCTACGCAGGTACGCCTCCGTTTCGACGACCCGCACTTCTCGATCGCCGGTCCGATCCGCGACCCGGAGCCGCGTCCCCAGCAGATCGCGCGCGACACGAACGGTCGCGCGGTCGAAGAACGCCGCCCCCAGCCGCGACGGGGCCGCCACTTCAGAGGAGCTTTCCGCGGTCGGCGAGCGGGTGCCCGTCAACGGAGACCGTCGCCTCCCCGACGGTGATCCACGAGAGATATCGACAACGGTTGCGGCCGCCGTAGAGCGTATTCCCCCCGATCGCGAGGGTCACGGTCCCTGCCTCCTGATCCTCGGCTTGGGGAACCCCGGGGGCGAGCGCCGCGTTCAGCCCGAGAGCGAACAGCGCCATCGTTTCGCGTCCCCGGGGGGCGGAGGCGAACTCGGCCTCGAACGTATCGGCGCCTTCGGTGTACCAGTAGTTGCGCAACCGTCCCTTCTCGACCTCCCACTGGGCGCCGGCGACTCGGCCGGACGAGAGAAAGCTGGGTCGATTGGCGACCACCGTCCCTTCGGCGCTCCCCTCGTCGATCGCGACCACCACAGTACCCGCCGGGCTCGAGGCGAGGGTTCGCCCATGACTTCGATCGTCCCGGTCGACCTGGCCGTCGTCGACCCACGGGGTGCGGCGCCGGAGCCGGAGCGTGAGGTCGGTACCGTTCGCCGCCGTCAACCGCAACGTCCGTCCGTCCCGGAGCCCGCGGGCCGCACGCTGCCCATCGCGGCGGAGCTGGCCGTAGTCGACGTCCGTGATCGCACGGATCAACTGGCTACGCCACATCGCCCCCGGGAGCGACCATCGTTCGGCCTGGGCGTCCGACGCGTATCCAAGGAGACATCGGATCCCCCGGACTCCGCCGCGTTGGGTCCGGCGCAACCATGCGTCGTCCGCCCCGAGGAACGGGGTGAGCTGCCGCGGCGGGAGCGCGCGGAGGCGGGGGCGGTCGGCCGGTCCGGGAAAGTAGATGAGGGCATCCGCACGGGAGATCGCCGCGGCCACCGGAGCCGGCAACCGCGACCAGCCGGCGGGCGACGGGGCGAGGTCCAAGCTCCGCCAGAACGCGGTTTCGTCCTCGAGGACGAGGAACGGCCGGGCACCGAGCCGTCGGGCCTCGGTGACGCACGCCGCGGCCCAAGGGAGCGTATGATTCCATGTCACCACCGCGACGTGTTCGCCGCGCCGGACGGCGAGCGCACTGCCCAGGAGCGCCCGCGCGACGGCGGGAGGGCTCGCCTCGCTGGACGGCATGTTCGAGCGGCAGGGAGGGAACGATTAAAGAGGGGAGCCCGCGCGAGCCGCCGTCACGATCTCCCGGGCGTCGCGGGGACCGCGGGCGAGCGCACGGGCCACTGCGACCACGAGGTGACCCGCGTCGTCGTACGGCGGTTCGAACCCGACCGGGCGGAACTGCCGAGGGAAGCTCGCCCATCCGTCCACCCCCTGAACGGCGTGGCGGACCACCGCCCTCACCCTCCGCCCGCGCGCGAAGTCGGCGAGGTCACGTCGAAGTTCCCGGGGGACGCTCGCAGCACGGGCGACCTCGAGCAGCGCGTCGATCTTCTCCGGGCGATGCCGTCGTCGGCGGGCACCGTCACCGAGGACCCCGTTGAAGTAGAGGAACGGCCCACTGAGTTCGACCGCCTCGAGGAGCGTTCGGCTCCCCGTGACGATCCGCACTTCCGCGCCGGCGAACCGACGAGCCCACGCGACGGGGTCGACCGGTCCCTGGGCGACCTCCACGCGTCCGCGGGGCCGGGGGAAGGTCCAAGGTCGGTCGGTTCGCACGTAGAGACGCACCGGCGGCTTCGCCTCCGAGAGCGCCCGGACGACCTCCGGGGCGATCCGGGCCGCGCTCGCCGGGCTCGCGTACCAGACCCACTCTCGTCGGTCGGACGATCGCGGGGGTCCGGAGGTCCGAGGATAGCGCCGCGGCCAGAGGGGGCCGGTCTGCACGGCCTCGGGGAACTCCCGCGAGAACCCGCGACGCGGGCGGAACGTCGCGAACAGGTGGAGCACGTTCGGCCGTTCGAACGCACGGTACTGACGGAACGCTGCTCGGAACCGATCGAGTTCGCCGGACTGACGCGACCGGGTGAGCCGATCGGTGAGGGTGCGGACCGCCACCCCTCCTTCCCGGAACCTCTCCCGGTTCTCCTCGGCCGAGGGGAGGGTACGGGCGAACTCCTCGAGGCTGACGTGGAGGGTCGAGGCCGACCCGTAGGCTCGTTCCACATCGTGGGACTCGAGCGCCCACGGGCCGCCCCGACCGTACCGTTCGGGTCGGCTCGGCGCGGCACTGATCCCCCACGCCGGCGACACCGTCAACGCGGCGGGCGCGGCGGCGACGATTCGGTCGGTTCGCTCCGTCGGCGGCCACTCCCACGGGCCCACGACCGAGCGGGGGAGCGCACGCCCGGGACGCCGGTACAACACGGTGCGGAAGCCGGCCCGCCCGAGCTCCCGTCCGGCGGCGAGAACCTCCTCGATATCCCCCAGACCACCGCCGATGACCGCGGGAAACAGGTAGACGTCGACTCCGGACCGGCGGCGAGCCCGGCTACGCGACGGGGCGGTAGAGAGTCCGGATGGCGAGGGCATCGTGGAACCCACCTCCTTCTAGCGCGGCGAGACCGCCGAGGTTCGAGGCCGGTACCTGGGCGACGATCCGGGGGGACCCGTGGGCGACGCACCAACGGACCCCCGTGCCCACGAGGGCCGCCACTTCGTCGGTCGAAGCGCCTTCTCCCACGATCGGCTCGGAGAAGTGTCCCGCCTCGGTCGCCGGGGTCGACGTGGCGGAGAGATACGCCAACGGTCCGCCCCCGTGGTCGACGACCCAGGCGGCCCGCTCGCTTTCCAGCATCCGCTCGACCATCCTCGAAGGGCGAAGAGCGGACTCACGGACCGGCAGAACTTCCTGAACTTCGGCGGGGACCCCTCGACGAGCGATCTCCGCGAGGGATCGAGCGTCCGAGGGGCGCAGAGGACGTACGGCGGTGGAGGGACCGACGGTCGGCGGAGGACCGGAGTCCCGCACGACGAGCGACGACTCTCGGAGCAGCCGGTACCCCATGCGTTCGTAGAGCGTTCGGGCGGGAACGTTCTGGGCCAGCACGTCGAGCGCGATGAATTGCCGACCGGACGCGCGTACCGTCGCCCGAGCCTTCTCGAGGAGCGCTTGGGCGTAGCCGCGACGTCGGTACGCCGGATCGACGACCACCATGCTCACGTAGCCGGCACGCTCGGGGAACGAGAGCAGGGTCGTCGCGACGAGCTGATCGTCCTGCTCCACCACGAAGAAGCGGTAGATCGGCCGCCCGAAGAGTCGCGCGACCCCGACGAGGAGCCGCGCATCCCATCGGAAGACTCGGCGAACCACCTTCGCGAATCCCTCCGGACGGGTGCCCAGGAGGGACTCCTCCTCGGGGAACTGAGTCTTCAGGAGCTCGAGTACTCGGGGCGCGTCGATCTTTCGAAGCTCCCGGATCATCCGGGTTCCTCGTCGTCCACCGAGGGCGGGATCGCGGTCTCGAAAAGCGAACGAAGGGTGGGGGGCGTGCGGTCCGCGCCCACCTCCGGGAGCGGCAACCGGGCGAGCCGGTCTAGTTCCTCCTCGGAGAGTCGCTCGCGGACGTCCAGCAGCGCCCGGTAGACGAACGGGTCCGGAACCCCCTGCGAGAGACGACCGATGGCCTGGACGGCCGCGTCGAACAGGCGGCTATCGGCGTCCGATGGCGATCCGTCCTCGGTGTCGGGGAGGGCGAGCACGGCCTCGTCCGGGTCGCCGGGGCGGACCCCGTAGAGGAAGCGCACGAGGTCCTCGCGCGCGCCGTCGTCGCCGAGCCGACCGAGCGTCCAGACGGCGGCGAGCCGTACCTCCGCGACCGCGTCGGTGAGCTCCTCCCGGATCCGGGGAGCGGCCTCCGACAACCCGAGCCGACCGATCGCGTACGTCGCCCCGCGTCGCGGCCAAGGATGATCGTCGTCCAGCAGCTCGAGAAGGGTCGGCAGGTCCTCCGGGCCTCCGGTCGCGCCGAGCGCGATCGCGGCGGCGCCCCGGACCGCCCACGCCGGGTCCCGGGCATGGAGC
>JBARNH010000053.1:0-5062 GCA_049802875.1 Thermoplasmata archaeon
CGGACGGGGGTCTCGACCGCCGAGTCGGATGCGGGGCCGGGCGTCACGGCGGCTGCCGGCGGCGTCCCCTCGGAAGGGACGACGGCGGTGGAAGCAGCCGAGTCGTTGGACTCGGTCGCGGCGGGAACGGCAGGCCCCGGCTCCGATGGGGTGGACGAAGCGTCCTCGCCCTTCGCCGGCTCCTCCTTCTCCTTACGGCGTCTTCGGAAGAACGACATCCGAGCTAACGAAACTTTTCCGGGGGCTTTAGGGCTGTCGGCGGAACGGACCGCATCGTTTTCCGCGCCCGGACGTACCGGGGCCATGGACCCGACTCCTTCCGAACGCCTCCGAGTCTTGGGCATCGAACTCCCTTCCCCGCCCAAGCCCGCCGGAGCCTACTCTCCCGTCGTCGAGTCGAACGGCTTCGCCTGGGTTTCCGGCCAGATCGCGACCGAAGGCGGCAAGGTCGTCCATCCGGGCCTCGTGGACCGGGACGTCTCCCCCGAAGTGGCGCGCGGCCTGGCCCGGGCGGCGACCTTGCAGGCGCTCAGTGCCCTCGTCGCTACCCTCGGATCGCTCGATCGGGTCGACCGTTTCATCCGGGTCGCGGTCTATGTCGCGACCTCACCGGGATTCGACCGGCCCCATGAGGTGGCGAACGGATCGACGGAACTGCTCATCGACATATTCGGCGAACGAGGACGGCCCGCTCGGATCGCGATCGGCGTCGCCAGCCTGCCGTTGAACGCCGCCGTCGAGGTCGAGTTCCTCGTGGCCATCCGGTAGGCGAACCATCGATGGACCCGACCGCCTGGCCCGGGGTGTTCCGAGAAGGGCGCGACCTGTTCACCCGTAATCGATTGCCCGGAGATCGGGTGTACGGGGAGGAACTCCGCACCTCTGCGGGCGTCGAGTATCGCCTCTGGGACCCGTTTCGGTCGAAGCTGGCGGCGTTGCTGCTGAAAGGAGCGCCTCCCGATCTCTGGACGTCGATTCGAAGCGTTCTCTATCTCGGCGCGGCCCACGGGACGACCGCGAGTCACCTCTCGGACCTCTGGCCCGACGGCGAGATCTTCGTGGTCGAGAAGAGCCCGACCTCGTTCGCGCCCCTTCTGGCGCTCGCCCGCCGGCGGTCGAATCTCCTGCCCCTCCTCACCGACGCTCAACTCCCCGAACGATACCGGGCCGATGTCGGGTTGGTCGACCTGCTCTACCAGGATGTCGCGCAACGCAACCAGGCGGCGATCTTCGTCGAGAACGCCCGCGCGTGCCTCACGCCGGGCGGTCGGGGGATCTTGATGCTGAAGATCCGCTCCGTCACCCAGCGCCGACCGGGCCCCGCGGTCGTTCGCGAGGCACGGACCGAGCTCGAGCGCGGGGGTCTCACGGTGCGGGCGGAGGTCGCCCTCGCTCCGTTCTCGAAGGAACACGTCGCCCTCGTGACCGAATCGACGCGGTCACCTTCCATCGTTCGCTGACCGAGCCCGGCGCATATAGCGCGCCCCCGTCCCGCGGTCCGGGGGAGACGTGCCGCTCGCGAGCCGAACCTACTCAACGCGCTCCCTTCCGGTCTCGGTCGGCCTCGTTCTCCTCACCGTCCTCGTTCTCACGACACCTCCGAACGCGGGGGCCGCCCGTTCGGCCGCCGCTTCGGCGCCCCGAGCTTCCTCGACGTCGACCCGACTGGTCGTCGATCCGGCGTCGTGGCTCATGCCCGCCGGGAACACCACTCCGTTCGTCGCTACCTGGGTCAACCCGGATCCCGACTGTATCCTGTCCCCGCTCTGGTACCGATGGTCGCTTGCGGGTAACGCCGCCGAAGGAACGCTCGACCCGGCCGTCGGGGCGGACGTCAACTTCACCGCGAACTCCGTCGTGACCGGCGAGACGACGTTGGCTGTGCGGTCCGCCGGCGTACTCCTGTGCGGGGTCCAACAATCGGCGATCGTCGCGACCGCGGAGGCGAACGTCACGGTGGTCGCCCCGATTTTTATCCAGAATCTTTCGGTCGGGCCGGATCCGGTGAGCGTCGGGGCCACGACATTCCTTCACGGGGCCCTCGACGGCGGGGTCCCCCCGTATTCGGTACGGATCGAATGGGGCGACGGGACGGAGAGCGTCGTCACCCTGGTGTCCTCGGGATCGTTCTCCGTGTCCCATGGGTATCCGGCCGGGAACTACGTACCAGAGATCGTTGTCGGGGACTCCACCGGACTCCTCGCCGAGGCGTCCGCGGCCGGGGCCGTTGCGGTGAGCGACTCCTTGGTGGTCGGAATCACCGCGGATGAGACCGAAACAGACGTCGGTGGTACGGTCCGCTTCGTCGGAACGACTCTCCACGACCCGGCTCACTCGGAGAACGGCTGGAACTGTTCGAACGAGGAGGCGGGAGGTCTCGCCCCGGCCGACGGAACGGTGGAGTTCTTCTGCTCGTTCCTCCACGTCGGGACTGGCGAGGCCTTCTTCGACGTCCTTCCACCGTCCCCGCTCGCCTCGGTGAATGCGACCGTCTTCGTCTCCGTAGTCCCTCTTCCGACCCTCGAGGCGGCCACGACGAATCTGACGACCGAGGTAGGTCAACCATCGGCGGCGGCGTTCACCATCGCCGGCGGAGTGCCGCCGTTCCGACTCGAGTGGGCCGAAACTGGGACCCCGGCAGACGGTACGCTCACGGTCCCCACGGACGGACGGGTGGTCCTACCGGTCGATCCGGCCATCGCCGGCTCACTCGAACTGAACGCCCAGCTCACCGATGCGGACGGATTCGTCACTTCGACCGTCACGACCCGCATCGAGGTCAATCCGGCGCTCAACGACTCGATCGCCACGGGTCGAACCGTGAGCGAGGACGGAATCGAGCTCGCGCTCACGGGCGCGATCACGGCCGGTGACCCCCCGTTCCAGTGGGCGGTGATACCCGAATCGGTCCCCCCGAACGACACGAGCCAGACAGGGAGTCTCGCTTCGGTCGGCGAGTTCGACTGGTCCGGTACGTATCGTACCGAAGGGTGGACGGCGGTGACTGTCGCGGTCGTAGATGCCGCGGGCGGGTTTGCCGACTCGACGCTCAACCTCGAAACGGTGGTACCGTTGTCGGGGAACCTATCAACGGCCGCCGCCCCCAGTGCGCCGCCCGGAACGTTCGACCTCGACCTTTCGCTTTCCGGGGGTCTGCCACCGTACTCGCTGGTCGTGAATGCGAGCGACGGGGCGACCTGGAACCGAAGCCTCGCATCGGACGCGCGCGTCAATTGGACGTTCTCCGCCCCTTCGGGAGGTTCTCTCCTGCTCCGCGTCGTCGCATCCGACGGGCTCGGAGCCGCGCTCCAGTGGAACGAAACGGTCGTGCTCCCGGCCGGTCCCTCGTCTCCGCCCGCGGCGCCGCCCCCCGGACCGGTCCTCGCTCTGGTGGGGGTCGGGGGGATCCTCACAACCGCGATCCTCGCCGCCGGGTATTGCCTCCTTCGACGGCGACGTTCCCGCGCGGCGCCGGTGGTTGCCCCCGACCCGGTCGCCGTGCTTCGGGGGATCATCGAACCGGCCGACGGAGCCGATCGCACGACGGTCGAGTTGCTCGCCGAAGAGGCAGGAATCCCTCTCGACCGGGTCCGCGCAACGATCGACCGCCTGATCGTCGCTGGATCGATTCGGTCCGACTCGGGGGTCGACGGAGAGGAGGTGATCTCGTGGTCCGCCGACCCTCCGACGTGATGGGACGGCGCGGCTCCTGCGCGCCGTGGCGAGCCGGACCGGCTGCCATCCTCGTCCTCGTCCTCGTCCTGCTCGGGGCGTTCCCGTCGGGTCGAGCCACCGACGGCCCCGCCCCCGACCTCGTCCGGGCAACGACCCCGTTCACGAACTCTTCCCCGGTCGCCAACTTTTCATCGTCCATCGGCCGGCTGGTCGACCTCCTGGGGGTCGCGGGAAGCGGCCTGTTGGCCCTTGTCTGGGCTCGGGTCGCGTTGAGTTGGTTCTCCCACGACGTCACGAAGAAGGTGCTGGCGAAGGACCGCGCCCGGGATGCCCTGATCGGGACCCTGCTGTTCATCGCCGCGCTCACCGGCCTCGTCTGGGGGTTGGCCCACTGGGTGCTTACGGGGGTCTAGCGGGGGGCGGGACGATGTTTGGATCGGTTCTGAGTGACCTCATTCAGGCGATCCTGTTCCTCCTCTTCGCGGGCCTCACCGCCATCGTCTCCGCGGTCGTCGGTCCGACCTACGATCTACTCCTCGTCCCGGAGCTGGCCCCGTCGGCGCTCTATCCTACGGTTTCGGCGCATGCTCCCCTGGCGACGAACTACCTCGGCGCAGCGGTACAGTTCTCTACGTACACGCTGGCCAACGTCGTCGATCCGGCGATTGGGCTGGTGGGAGTCGGGGTCGCCGTCCTGTACTTCTCGCGGGTGTTCGTCGACCGCTGGGCGACGGCGCTCGACGCGTTGTTGCCCCGGCTCGTCATTGCGGTCGTCGCGGCGAACTTCACCGTTCCGATCACCGAGGCGATCCTCGGGGTCGCGAGCGGACTCTATCCGGTCTTCTCGGGCTGGGATGGGGGCGCATGGCAGCATTGGGTCAACCTCGCCGGCTACGGCCAGGTCGCGTTCTCCTGGGACAACGGGGCCGTGGCGTTCATCCTCTCGATCGTCGAGTTCTTTCTCGTGTTCGCGCTCGTGCTCGCCATCGGCCTGCGGGACGCGCTCCTCGCCGTGCTCGTGGTCCTCCTTCCGGTGTTCACGCTCCTCTGGCCGTTCCGGCCGCTCGCCCCGCTCGCGCGACGGGCGTGGCTGTTGTTCGGCGAGCTTGCCTTCCTCCCGTGCGTCCTGGTCGTTCCGCTGGAGCTCGCGGTGAACAGCCCCAGTCCGATCCTCCTCGTCGGATACCTCGGCTGCTCGATCGCGTCCCCGTACCTTCTCTCGCTCGCCGGCACCCACCTCTCCGCGTTCGGGTTCCCCGCAAGTGCCGGGGTCATCAGTGCAGGGGCCCAGCGAGGTCTCTCCGCCGCTCCCGCCAGCGCCGCCGGCTACGCCGGCCCCGCCGCGACCGCCACTCGCAACTCGGGCGCTCTCGGCCAGGCATTCGCC
>JBARNH010000054.1:0-89528 GCA_049802875.1 Thermoplasmata archaeon
AGGTCGGTGTCCTCCGGCAGTCCCAACCCCTGGAGCAGGAGTCGAACGAAGTCGTCAGTGCTCCTGCGCTCCTCGGCCCCTCGGGCCGTAAGGAGTGCTCCCATCGCACGCTCGTACTCCGTCCGCATCGCCTCAATGACATGGTCGGCGAGTCGCTTGCGGAGGTTGTAGCGTCCAGAGACACCCAGATCGTGGCCTAGGATCGCCTCCCGGGTGTCGTGGTCCATCCTACCAATCAGGAGTTGGGTCGAGCAGTAGCTCCGGAGTACGTAGGGACGCCAGCGCACCCCTTCGGGACACACCGACTGGAGGGCCTTGCGGATCCCGAGAACGACCGACTTGGTGGTCACGAACGAGCCGACATCCTTCCCCTCGGCGTTGCGAGCCCCTAGCGACGTGAGCGCCACGAGTGGCGAGGCAGGAGTCAGTTTCTCCCCTGCCGCTTGGCGCTCACCGAGGTAAGACAGAATCGCATCCGCTGTCTCGGGAGTCCCGAAGGTAACGTACCCCTGAGCGGTCTTGGACAACCTCGACGGCACTTGAATGAGAAACGCCGTGTGACCCTCGGGGAGGTCGAATCTCGCCCGGCTGCCACCTGTCCTCAGTTCCGGAAGGTCGGCAAGCGTGAGGCCATCACGGCCTCCGTCGTTTCCGAGCGTCCCCGGTCGAAGCCCACTGTGGGCCATCAAGAGGGCGCAGACCCGCCCCCGGGGCGATAGCGCCCCGAGGATCAGCCGGAGTTGCTCCGGAGTTGGCACCCGCTCCCGGGCGAGCGACTCCGCTTGGTAGGCGCGTCGAAGCTTCGGGAATTGACGGAAGTCGACGCTGTTGAAGAGGAGCCAGTCCCGGACTCCCTTGAGGGTCTTGGCGAGGTACGAGTCGAGCTTCTTGAGACCGTGAAGGTAGGACGCGTACGCGATCAGGAGGTCACGGAGCTCGTCCGGCTGGTGCTTGGCCAACTCAACGAGGCTCGCCGGCGTTAGCCGAGTTCGGTAGAGGAACAGCCCGAGTTTCCGAAGATTGACCTCGGCGGAGAGAGAAGAGCGGAGGGCGTGCGCGTCGTACCAGCTCTGGACGCCCGGTTCCTTGAGGAGGGGCCGGTGATCGAGCCGGCCCTTCGGCTCTCGGAAACGTTCGGGGGAACGCGCCACGAGGGATGAATAGGGCCCCAGCTATATCTACCCATAAGTGGACGGGCCCGAGGGGATTCGAACCCCTGATCTTGCGGTTAAGAGCCGCCTGCTCTACCGGGCTGAGCTACGGGCCCACGGACGGCTCGGGCCGACTTGGCCCCGAAAGATAACGTCTCGGTCCGGCGCGGGCAGCTACGCCCGAATGCGTTCGAGGGCGGCCCCGACCATCAGGGGGAACAGGACCGTCACATCGCCCGTAACGGTCGTGTGACGCGCGGTCGGTTTCAGCTTGCCCCAAGAGACGGCTTCCCGGGTACGCGCCCCGGAGAGGCTGCCATCCCACTCGACGGCCGTCGTCAGATAGAGCGCGGCGTCCAGCCCATCCCGGAATTGGTTCCACCAGATCGTGTGGTGCTTCGATATCCCGCCGCCCAGGAGAACGGCGCCCGTGCGCCGAGCCCCGAAGACGAGGTCCGACAGAGTCTGTTCGTCCGAGAACAGATCGAGGGTGAGCTCCTTGTGATCCTGCCAGAACAACCAGAGTTGGGAGCCGACCGCCCCGTCAGTGATCCCCGGAACGACGAGCGGGACTCGGCGCTCGTAGGCGGCACGCAGGATGCTGGACCGGGCGGTCGCCGGGATCGCCGCCCCGATCGCCCGCGAGAGGGCCTGCGTCGAGAGCGCGCGGACTCCGCTCGACCAGAGTTCCTTCAGGATCGCCCGCATCTTGCGCTCAACGATCGCCCCGTAATTCGCCTCGGGGATCACGACGTTGCCGAGCCGGTGGAGGTGACGTCGGTGAAGGTCGGTGTCGTCGAGGTCCCAGGACCCGTGGTAGTAGGGGCGGAACGCGCGCGCGAGGTCGTGGTCGAGGGTGCCGCAGGTCGTGACGACAGCGTCCACGTATCCCTCGCGGACGAGGGTGGCCAGGACCCCCCTCGTGCCGGTCGCAACGATGTCGGCCGGGAACGAAAGGAACCGGGTCATCCCCCGGTCCCCGAGGATCCGGACGAGGAGGTCGACACCGTCCGCGACCTCCTTCGCGCTGAAGCCACCAGCCGCTTCCATGCGGCGCACGAGTTGGTCGAGCGAAGGCCGGTCGTCGATGCGAATGTCCTCGACCTTCCGGGGCACGGCGGCCTCGAGACCCGGAGGTTTAAAGCCCCCCCGTGAGACCGAGAGTGAGGGAATGGAAGACGAGCAGGTACGCGATGACATACCCGACGAGCGCACCGCCGTTCAGGAACGGTAGGCCCGCCTGCGCGTTCCCCCGGAGGACGATCCGCATCAGGATCGCGTAGCCGAGAAGGGAGCCGATGAGCGCGCCGAACCCCGCCCAAAGATTGCCCCCGATCCCCGCGACCAGGGGGTGCGATGGGAGCCAGACGAACGCGGAGACGACGAGCGTGCCGGGGATCACGACGTCCCCGAGGCCCATGAAGAGCGCCTCGCGCTGTTCCACCGGCTGCGCCCGTTGCGCTTGCAGCGTCGGGGCGCTCGTGTAGTCGTAATCGGCGGAGTCGGGCATCACCAAGAGGATCGGGAGCTTCATGTCCGTCACGACCTCGGCCAAGCTGACCATGTGCTTCGTCCCGTAGACCGCGATCGCGTCGTAGACCAGTAGCGCGATGAGCAGGACGAACGCGGGCAGGATCGCGAACGAGATCCCGAGGATCGCGATCAACGAGCCCGCGGCGAGGAAGCCGACGAAGTCAACGACGTACCATTGCGGCTCCATCAGGAGCGTGAGGTAGAGCGTGGCGCTGACGAGCGCCGCGAGGGCGAGCGCCGGGTCGAGGACGACTTCCGCCGCATAGGGGGGCAGGAGGATCAGGCCCGGCGGCAGGACCGAGAACGTCGCGTAGAGCGTGATGTACAGCGATGCGGCAATAGCGAACAGGATCAAGTGTCGGAGGGTGGCGATGCCACCCTTCCGGCGCGCGATGTAGAGGATGAGGAGCGGGGCGAGGACGATGATCAGGATGATCTCGAGCGGGGCCCCGACGCTCTGCGGGTTGGAATTGGTCGCGAGACCGGCCGACCGGAATGGGTCGGCGAGGAGGAGCGCGACGCCCTGGGCCCCCACGTAGAGGGCCAGGAGTCCGATCCAGCGGAGACTCCGCATGAGGGGGGTTACGGCTGAACGACAGCGTAAGCGTTGTTGCCGAGGACCTTTGTGATCTTGGCGTTCACGGTCGTGCCGCGCTGAGTCGCCCCGGTGACGAAGATGACGAAGCCTTCCTTCTTGGCGACTCCGTCCCCCCGTCGACCGACGTCCTCGATGGTGAGACGGTAGACTTCACCCACGACGACCGGAGCCTTCGGCTTCTCGGGAGCGACGACCCGCCGGACCGTGACCGGGCGTTGGGCGCCGCACGCCTCGCAGATCAGGAGGGTCAGCCGACCCTCCTTCTTGAGGTGCGTATCGGGCCGCTTGCACTCCGAGCAGATGACGTACTTTGCCGTGTAGTCGCGCAGGCGCTGGGCGATCTGCTCCTTCGTGAGGCGCGACTTGAGGACCCCTCGGGGCAGGTCGAGGACTCCGGGGCATCCGAACTCCTTCGCCAAGAACTGGATCACGTGGTCCGGCTCCCGCCGGAGGACGCCCGTGATCTCCTGGAAGTTCCGGATCACGGTGTTCTTCCCGTCCGTCATCACGTCGGGGTCGGGCACCTGGAAGCGCTCTCCGCCCGTCCGGACGGGGGGGAGCTTCTCGTGCGCCCGCTCGAGGAGGGCTTGATAGCTCTGCATTGGGGCGCGCGGGGACCGGGGGGTCGGGGATAAGCACTTCCCTTACGCCGGGGTCCGAGGGGGCTCGGCCGGGAAATCCCGAAGCACTTCGAGGACCCGCTCGAGGTCCGGCTCGGTCACGATCGCCGTGGCGCCACGGCGGACCGCCTCGTCCTCCGGTCGGAACGCGACGCCGACCCGGCTCCGACGGAACAGGCCGAGGTCGATCTCCGAATTTCCGACGGAGGCCGTCTCGGAAGGTTCGATCCCGAGTTGGGTCTGGAGGTTCGCGAGCACCGCCTCCTTCTGGTGGATCGGGACCCGAACGATCCCTTCGCCGGTCAGCCGGCCGTCCGCGTCGACCCGGAAGCCGTTCGCGAGGACGACGTCGATGCCGAGCTCGCGCCCGATCCGGTGCGCGAGGAGGTCGATCCCTCCGCTCACGATCGCCGTACGCGCCCCGCGGGCACGAAGGCCCCGAACCAGCGCCTCCGCCCCGGGCATGAGCGGCACATCGTCGAGGATCTCTTCGAGCTCGTCGATACGCAGATCGGGCCGATGCTTCCACCAGATCCGGATGTCGGAGCGGACGAACTCGAGGTCGTCGATCTCGTTCGCCATGAACTGTCGGAGCCCTTCGACGTTGCGTTCACCGAAGAAAGCGTGGACGCTCGCCCACGAGCTCTCGACATCGACGAGCGTCCCGTCCATGTCAAGGGCAACGAGCCTAAGCACGGTCGCCCCGAGCGATCGCGTCGGCCCGGTCGAGGAGAGCGTCCGGAGGCCGGGTCGCCCACGCGGCGAGGTTCGAATCGACCTGATCGGGGCGGCTCATGCCGACGACGGGGGCCGCGCCCCTCTTTTCCAACCAGTGGAGCGCGATCGACGCGAGGGGGACGTTCGCTTCGCGCGCGAGGGTGCGAAGCAGCCGGGCCCGCTCGAGGATCCCGGGCAGTCGGTCGGGTTCGAACAGGCGGTGGGCAAACTTGCGCACTTCCGCCGGCACGCCCTTGCGGTCCAGGTACCTTCCGTGGAGCAGACCGCGAGCGAGCGGAGTGTACGCCTCGAGGAGGATCCCGTGGGATCGGCAGTAGTCACGGACCGGGTCCGCTTCGTCACGGTCGAAGAGGTTGTACCGGACCTGGTTCACGACGACCCGGGCCTCCGAGAGGCCGCGGGCCGCCGCTTCGAGCTCATCGACCGAGAAGTTCGAGACTCCGATCGCGCCGACCTTCCCCTCCTTCCAAAGGGTCTCGAGCGCGCCCATCGTGTCGGCGACCGGGACGTGGGAGTCCGGGGCGTGGACCAGGTAGAGGTCGACCGACGGTCGGCCGAGCCGTTCGAGACTATTGATCAGGCTGGCCCGGACCTGCGCCGGTCGCAGGTGTTCCCACGAGACCTTCGTCACCACGAACGCGTCCGAGGCTCCGCCGGCCGTCCGCTGCAGCACGTCGCCGAGCAGACGCTCGGACCGGCCGCTTCCGTAGACCTCGGCGGTGTCGAACCAGCGCAGCCCGAGCTCGTACGCGCGGCCGATCGTGGCCTTCGTGCGGGCCTCGTCTTCGGACGTCCACCGGCCGAGAGCCCAGAGACCGACGCCGAGAGCCGGGTGGGGTTTGGGGGATCCAGGTAAGGCGATCTCTCCGACTTCGAAGGTCGTCGAAGTCGCGGTGGGCGGTCGCTTCCGCGGGGGGGACGCTCCGGGGCGCTTGCGAGCGGTCGGCGTCATGACTGACCGGCCCGGGAGCCCTCCGGCTTCAAGTGCTCGTCGATGCGACGGACCCTTTCTTCGAGGTCGCGGGCCTTCTCCTCGGCCTCGCGCACCACTTCGGGGGGGGCACGGGACCGGAACCCGGAGTCACCGAGACGAGCCCGGGTCCGCTCGAGGAGCCCGACGAGTTTCTCCCGCTCCCGAGCAAGCGTCTCCGTGTCGACGGGGGTCTCCGAAGGACGGGCGATGTAACACTCCCCCAGCGGAGCGACCCGGCTTCCGACCCCCGGTGGAGTCGGGTCGCCGGACGCGAGCAACTCGAGCGGTTCGACTCGGGCCAAACGGCCGATCGTTCGCTTCTGTTGGGTCAATACCCTCGCCACCTCCGGTCCCGCCGGGCGGATCCAGGCTGACGGGATCGCGCTCGCGGGAACGTGTTCGTCCGCCCGCAGATTCCGGAGGAGGCGTATCGATTCGAGCACGGGCTCCATCTCAACCTCGGCCACCGGGTCGATCGACGCCTCGTCGACCTTCGGCCACGCGGCGGTCGCGAGGAGTTCCCCTTCGTGCGGGAGTGCGTGCCAGAGCTCTTCGGTGACGTGCGGGACGAATGGATGGAGAAGCCGTACAGTCCGCTCCACGACGAACAGTAGCGTCTCACGAGATTCCCGAAGCGCGGGGTCGCCGAGGCGACCGGCGAGCGCCTCCTTAGCGATCTCGACGTACCGGTCCGCCAGGTCGTGCCAGACGAACCCGTGCAGTACGGTGGCGGCGCGGGTCGGGTCGAACTCTCGGAGTGCGCGGTCGACCTCATCCACCGCGCGTCGGTACCGCGAAAGGATCCAACGATTCTCGAGCGCACTGTTCGGCGCCAGCGCCGGTACTCCGCCGACCGGGCCGGTGCCGACCGGAACGTAGGGGAGCGTGAACCGGACGAGATTCCACAGCTTCGTGAGGAAGTTTCGAGCCCCCTCGAGCGCCGGGCGGCCGAACGGTCCGTCCTCGGAGGTCGGATTCGGGAACACCATTCCGAGCCGCATCGCGTCGGCTCCTCGCTCGGCGACGACGTCGAGCGGGTCCGGAGAGTTCCCGAGATGCTTCGACATCCGATGGCCGCGTTCGTCCTGGAGCATTCCCGTGAAGTAGACATCGGAGAACGGTTTCGCGCCAGCGAAGCGGTAGCCGGCCATCATCATCCGGGCGACCCAGAAGAACATGATATCGCGGGCGGTGACCAGGACGCTCGTGGGGTAGTAGTCTTCCAGGTCGGCCGTCTGCTCCGGCCACCCGAGCGCCGCGAAGGGCCAGAGCCACGAAGTGAACCACGTGTCGAGAACGTCGGGGTCCGGTGTCAGGTCCGGCGAGCCGCAGTGCTCGCATCGGGTCGGGGCGGTCTCGGCGACGGTGTCCTTTCCGCACGCTCGACAGTGGTCGACCGGGATTGGGTGACCCCAAAGGATTTGACGGGAGATGCACCAGTCCTCAATCCCTTCCATCCACCGAAAGAACGTGAGGTTCCAGCGGTCCGGGTGGATCCGCATCTCCCCCGCGCGTACCGCAGCGACCACCGGCGCGGCGAGCGGCGCCATGCGGACGAACCATTGCGTCGAAAGCCGGGGCTCGATCACCGCCTCGGACCGCTCGGAGCGCCCGACCGAGTGGCGGTACGTCTCCTGCCGCACGAGCAGGCGCTCCCGTTCGAGCTCCTCGACCGCTCGAGCTCGGCCGGCCTCCCGGTCGAGACCGCGGAACGGCGGTGGCACCCAGGCTCCCGTCAGGCGGGCCGATTCGTCGAAGATCTCCGTCGCGTCCGCGAGGTCGGGATGACGAGCAGCGATCTCCCGGTCGACCGAGTCGTGCCGCGGGGTGATCTTCAACGCTCCCGCACCGAACGCGGGATCGACGGCGGGGTCCGCGATCACGGGCACCCGACGGTGGGAGAGCGGAACGACCACGAACTTGCCGATCGCCTCCGCGTACCGCGGGTCGTCCGGATGCACCGCGACCGCGACGTCCCCGAAGATCGTCTCCGGACGAACGGTCGCGACCTCGATCCCGCCGAGCGTCCCGTCAGCCCAGGCGTACCGAACGTAGTACAGCGTCCCCTCTTCTTCGGCGTGTACGACTTCGAGGTCGGAGACCGCGGTCCGGAGCCGAGGGTCCCAGTTCACCATCCGCTCTCCCCGATACACCAGCCCGGCCCGGTACAACGAGACGAACACCGCGCGCGTCGCCCGGACGCTCGCGGGGTCCATCGTGTACCGGAATCGCGACCAGTCGACGGAGAACCCTCCCCGTCGGATCTGTTCGCGGATCCGGCGCTCGTGCTCCTCCCGCCACTTTTCGATCTCGGCGAGGGCTTCCTCTCTCGGGAGCTCTTCGAGCCGGACACCTTGCTTCGAGAGTCGACGGCGCACCTCGACCTGGGTCGCGAGCCCGGCGTGGTCGACTCCGGGGACCCAGAGCGTGGCGGCACCTCGCATCCGATGGTAGCGCACGAAGAGGTCCATGACCGAGTTCCCGAGCATGTGTCCGAGCGTGAGGACGCCTGTGACGTTCGGAGGGGGAAGGACCATCGAGAACGTCTCGCCCCGAGCACGATTCGGAGCGCGGAACGCCTGCGTCCGATCCCACGCCGCTTGCCACCGAGCCTCGAGCTCGCCAGGTTCGAATCGTGGGGGAAGGGTCGGGGTGCTCACGCGGGTCGACCTTCCCGAATCCCGAGCGCAAACGCTCCGCAGACCGCCAGTTCCCCGAGGGCGAGCAGACCCATTCCCGCGAGCCCGAACGTCAATGAGGTGGTTCCGAGGATCCGAAACGCCGCGAGCGGGAGGCCCGCCATGAAGAGGCCGGGGATCGAGACGGCGATCGCGTACCAGGCGCCGGAGTAGAGGTTCACGATCGGCAGGCCCTTCGACCGGGCCCGTCGGAACAGGATCCCCAGCTCGAGAAACGCCGCAGCGAGGACGGCCGGGAGCTCCCCCAGGATGAACGCAAGGAAGAGGAGGGGTTGGTAGACTCGAAAGAGAGTGAGGCCGAGCACCAGGGTCCCGGCGACGAGATAGATCGCCGCGACCAGCGCCACCTTGCCGTAGAGGATCGAGCGCTCGGAGAGCGGCAGCGTGCGGCCGTACGCGTAAGCGATCACCTCGATCGCGAAGAACGCCGGGCCGAAGAAGGTTGCGAGCAATGCGGCGGTCGAGACCGCCGCGAGCGCGAGACCGAGTGCGGCCGCGGACCCGGTTCCCGAGACAAACGTGAACAATCCAATCGCCACGGCGTCGAGGATCGGGGAGATCACCAACAACGCGTACCCCGGGGAGCGGCTCGCGATCCGCAGGTCCTTAGTGAGGACCGCTCGGGCCGGTCGTCTCGGCACCAGCTCGAACTGCTCGCCGCGAGTGTCCACCGGAACGAGCGGCGGTGCTAACCCCACGCGACGCACGGACCCCATCAACCAGACGACCGCCCAGGCGGTGAGGAGCAGGTAGCCGACGATGGCGAGCACGAGCACCGCGCCGCCCGTCGCGTCGAGGCCGATCACCCCGACTCCCTGCGCGAGGGCGGCGGGAAGGATCGCGAAGCTGAACGGGAAGACGGCGACGAGCAGGTCGCCGGTGAGGGACGGACCGGCCGCGGAGGTTCGACCGAGGAGCGCCAGGAATCCCGGTGCCGCGATCACGAAAGCGAACATCGCGAACGCCGGAAGGACCCAGAGGGTGAGGTAGGCCCACCGAACGACCGTTCTCCCGCCGCCTCCCCGCGACCCTTGGATCCGCCGGACGAAGAACCGGCCGGTCAGGAGCGCGAGTGCCAGTGCGAACACCACCGCCGCGAGGGTGCCGGGGATGATCGCAAGGCCGGCGTATACCCCGAGCGTCCAGCCCACGAATAGCGGGGTTACCACCAGGACGGTGAGCGCCGGGAGGTCGAAGAGCCGAAGATACAGCAGCCCCGCGACGCGTCCGAGGGTCCGCTCGTCGATCGGAAGCGGTTCCAACACCGGGAGGACTCCGGAGGCCAGGAACGTCGGGAGGCCCTGGAGCCCTGTCCACCAGAGGAACGCCACCTCGAGGCAGAGGAGGCCCGTGAGAACGCCCGCCTGGAACAGCGGCACGGAGACGACGACACCGAAGAACGGGGTTCCGGTGACCCGGGGCGCGACGTGGAGGAGAAGGGCGGCCCCCGCTGCGAGAAGACCCAAGAACGCGGCAACGACCACCTTACTCTGGAGGACTCGCCGCTCGGCATTTCGGGCGAGCAATCTCGGGGGTCCGGAGGGCGGGAGATTTCCCTGTCGGAACGCGTAGATTGCTTGGAGTGAGAGCTCGCGGAAGGCGACGCCCGTGAGGCGCCAGGCCTCGCGCCAGCCCATGCTATCCCCCTCGCAACGACCGCACCGCCGCGTCGAGGCCCTCGTCCTCTCGAGTAAGGCGCAGGAAGGTCTCCTCGAGGGTCGCGTCGCCGGTCGCGCCCCGCTCGCGAAGTGCCGCGAGGGTACCTTCGGCCCGCAGCACGCCCCGGTCGAGGATTCCGACTCGGTGACAGAGTTGTTGAGCGACCTCCATCGTGTGGGTCGAGAACAAGACGCCCCGACCCCCGGTCGAGACGTAGCCCGTCAGGAGCTCCTTCATGATCCGCACCGAACGCGGGTCGAGGCTGTTGAGCGGTTCGTCGAGCACCAAGAGCGGCGGTTGGTGCAGCAGCGCGGCGATCAGGAGAACCTTCTGACGGGTTCCGTTCGAGAGCGAGGAGATCGGCTCCTCGAACTCCCCCTCGAGGCGAAAGGCGGAGGCGTAGCTCCGGGAGCGGGCGGACGCCAACGACCGGTCGAGGCGCCGGACGCTCGCCACGAATTCAAGGAATTCGCGGGGTGTCAGGGCTTCGTACAGCAGAGAGGTTTCGGGCACATACCCCAGCTGTTCCTTGGTGTGCAGTCCATCGGTGACCGCGTCCCGGCCAAACACACGGACCCGGCCCCCGGACGGGCGGACCAATCCGACGATGGCCTTGATCGTGCTCGACTTGCCGGCCCCATTGGAGCCAAGGAGCCCGTACACCTCGCCCGGTAGGACGCGGAAGGAGAGGTGATCGACCGCGCGGTGTTCGCCGTAGGCGACCGAGAGCTGCTCGACCACGAGCGGTGTGGGGTCCGGCCCGTACGGTGCGACCGCCACGAGGAGAGTATCGGGGGGTCCGAGGTATAAGCGGCTTGGGGCGCGAACCGTTCAGCGCGGACGAACCAGCGGAAAGAGGATGACGTCCTTGATCGACGCGGCCCCGACAAGACCCATCACGATCCGGTCGACCCCGACCCCGATTCCGGTGGCGGGCGGCATCCCGTGCCGCAGCGCGCGGACGAAGTCCGCGTCGTACGCGTACGAGTCGCCGCCCTGGCTCCCGAGTTGCTCCTGAAGTCGCCGCTCCTGCTCGTCCGGATCGTTGAGTTCGGTGTACGCGTTCCCGAGCTCGAAGCCGTGGTAGTACATCTCGAACCGTTCGACCCGGTCGGGCTTGCTCCGATGCCGTTTCGCGAGCGGGGTCGTGGAGGCGGGGTGGTCGACGACGAATGTTACCTGTTGAAGGTGCGGCTCTACGTAGTGTTCGAACAGCTTCTCGAGGAACGTGCCGACGGGCGACCGGTCGGGAACCGTCGACCCGGCGGCGCGGGCAAGCTCCCGAAGCTGATCCGGGGTTTTCGTGAGCACATCGGAGATCCCGCTCCGGCGCTCGAGCTCGTCGACGAAATCTACCGTCGCGAACGGGGGCGTGAAGTCGCGCGCTCCCGCTTGCGCCCCGGGGACCTCGGGGAGCACCTCGCGAACTCGCGCGGCCAGGTGGCCGTACAACCCTTCGATGAGCCGGCGCATATCGTGGTAGTCGGCGTACGCCCAGTACGCTTCGAGCTCGGTGAACTCGGGGGAGTGCGTGGAGTCCATGTCCTCGTTGCGGAACGTCCGGCCGAGCTCATACACCCGCTCAAGCCCCCCGACCAGGAGACGTTTCAACGGGAGCTCCTGCGAGATCCGCAGGTGGAGCTCGGCGTCGAGGTATCGGGACCGAGTGGCGAACGGCGTGGCCGCCGCCCCGCTGGCCACGGGCAAGAGGATCGGCGTCTCCACCTCCAGGAACTCGTGAGCGTCGAGGTATCGGCGCATCTCGCGAACCAACAGTGTCCGTGCCCGGAACAGTTCGCGAGACTCCCGGGACGAAAGGAGGTCGAGGTAGCGGCGGCGAAGTCGTTCCTCTACGTCCTGAAGGCCATGGTATTTCTCCGGCGGGGGCGCGATCGCTTTCGCGAGGAGGGCGAGCGACCGAACGTGGAGCGAAGGCTCCCCGCGTTTCGTGACCGTCGGAACCCCCTCCGCGCCGAGGATGTCCCCCGGATCGAGGTCGGCGAGCCAGGCGTGGAATTCGGTCTCCCCGATCGTATCGGCCCGAAGGAGCAGTTGGAGGGTCCCGGTGCGGTCCTCGAGGTCCGCGAAGGCGGTCTTGCCGTGGACGCGGGTCGCCTTCAAGCGACCGGCAACCCGTACCGGATTATCGGACGCTTCGTCACCCGGGTTCAGGCGCGCGCACGCAGCGCGCACGTGCTCGGTCGTGACTCGGCCCACGAACGACCACGGATACGGTTCGCGGCCCTCCGCGCGCCATCGAGCGACCTTCGCGCGCCGTTCGTGTTCGAGCGGTGTCTCGTCGGTCACAGGAGTCCCGGACAACCGTGCCGGAGTGACGGCGGACGAAAAGGCTGTCGCGTTAGGCCGGAAGGCCCTCGAGCGCGAGCCGTTCTACGCCGCCGGGTCGCATCAGAGCGAGGTGCTCCGGGACCGCCGGGTCTTTGCCGGCCGGGCGGGCCGGTTCGTGGAGCAACAGGAACGTGCCGAGGAAGAACTCCGCTGCCGCATCTCCGCCGCCAATACCGTAGCTGACGTAGTCCGAGAAGTAGACGTGGATCGAACCGGAGTGGCGACGCCGCAGTGCCTCCAGGAATTTCGCCATCTCCCCCGGCCCTTTGCGCTCCAGCTCGTCAACCAGGTCCCGCAAGAGGGGTCGCTGACTGAGGCCCGCCAGACCGTCGTAGGCGAGGTAGACGGCTGGCCGTGGGTCGAGCGCGACAACGTCGAGGCGAAGCACCCCCTCGACCGGCTTGGTGCGCATGGGGAGCGGCCTACCGCTGGCTCGTTAAGAAGGCTTCGGCCCGGCGAACGTTCGCCGCCGGGCCCGAGAAGGAGTTTCGTCCTAGTGGTCGTGACCGCCGCCGGCCCCGCCCGGAGACGGGGACGACTTCTTCGAAGCGATCACGTCGTCAATGCGCAGGACCATCGCCGCCACTTCCGCGGCCGAGCTGAGGGCTTGGCGCTTGACGCGGAGGGGCTCGACCACGTGGAGCTTCCACATGTCGGTAGCCTTGCCGTCCAGTAGGTTGATCCCGACGTTCTTGTTGGCGCTCGGACCGTCGTGACCCCGGCGCAGCTCGATGAGCGAGTTGATCGAGTCGTAGCCGCCGTTCTCGCTGAGCGCCCAAGGGACGACCTCGAGTGCCTGCGCGAACGCTTCCACGGCGAGCTGCTCTCGGCCCCCGACCGACGGCGCCCACTTGCGCAGCTTGACAGCGAGGTCGATCTCGGTAGCTCCGCCGCCCGGGCAGACGACCCCGTCCTCGAGAACGCTGGCGACGACCTTGAGGGCGTCGTTGAGAGATCGCTCCACTTCCTGCGTGACATGCTCGGTTCCGCCGCGGATCAGGATCGAGACGGAGCGCGGGTTCGAACATCCGGTTACGAACGTCATGTCGTCATCGCCGACTTTCCGCTCCTCGACCTTGGCCGCCGAACCGAGGTCCGCCGGAGTGAGGTCCTTGAATCCGGTGACGATCTTCGCGCCCGTCGCGCGAGCCAGCTTCTGGAGGTCCGACTCCTTGACCTGTTTGACTGCGAAGATCCCCTCCTTGGCGAGATAGTGCAGGACGACGTCGTCGATTCCCTTCTGGCAAACGACCACGTTCGCGCCCGACGCCTTGATGGTCGAGACCATCGACCGGAACGTCTTGTCTTCCTCGTCCAGGAAGTTCTGGATCTGGCTCGGGTTCTTGATGTTGATCTTACTCTCGATCTCGGTCTTCTTGATCTCGAGCGAGGAGTTCAGGAGCGCGATCTTGGCCGAGGTGACCTCCGTCGGCATCCGGGGGTGTCCTCGTTCCTTGTCGAGGATGATCCCCTCGATGAGCTCGGTGTCCGAAATCGTGCCGCCGTGGCGTTTCTCGACCTTGATCTGGTCGACGTCCGCGACGATCTTATCGCCGCGATGCTCGGCGATCTTCTGAACGGCCTTGACGGCAATCTTGGCGAGCTCCTCCCTCGAGCCGAAGACGCCCTTCGAGCCCATGGCGGTCGTGGCACAGTCCATGAGGATCCCCTCGTCGCTCGTCTTGACAGTGGTCCCGATCTCCGTCTCCAGCAGGCGTTGGGCCTCTTGGACGGCCAGTTGGAATCCACGAACGATAACGGTCGGGTGAACGTTCTGCTCGAGGAGAGACTCCGATCGCTTGAGGAGTTCCCCCGCGAGCACGACCGCGGTCGTGGTTCCGTCGCCGCACTGCTGGTCCTGGGTCTTCGCGACCTCGACGATCATCTTCGCCGCGGGGTGCTCGACGTCGACTTCCTTGAGGATGGTCACTCCGTCGTTGGTGATCGTGATGTCTCCCATCGAATCCACGAGCATCTTGTCCATTCCGCGGGGTCCGAGGGTGGATCGCACCGCGTCGGCCACTGCCCGTGCGGCCGCGATGTTGTTCGCTGTGGCGCCCTTGCCGCGTTCGCGTTCGGTTCCTTCCTTCAAGACGAGGATCGGCGTACCCTGGAGCATTCTAACTCACCATCAGAGGCTAAATTGCTCTTCTATATAAAACAACTCAGCCCGATGGAGCTTTAGTCCCAAAGCCCCGCCCGGAGGCTTTGGGGAAGAACCTGCATCGAGATCAGAAAATAGGAGTGCTACCGAACACGTGCGCACTCCGCCCCGGTCTACCTTCGTAATAAGAGTCTCATGGCGGCGGGAAGTTCGGGGCGGAGGGGGTCCTGACTCCGCCATAACGACCTTGGGGACCGACCCACCGAATCGATGGTTGCCCGACCCTCTTCACGAAGTTGGTGAAGGCAGTGTTGTGGCTTACGTCGTCCGAAAGCAAGTATCCGCCCGCCGTCAAGTGGGACCATGCGGTTCGAAATTCCCAGGTCATATTGTCCATCGAGTGATCGGAATCGTGCAGAAAGATGTCGATGGGTCCAATCTCCTTGAGCAGGTCGGGGAGGACTACTCGAGATCGGCCGAACCGGAGGGTCCAGCGATCTCGAAGAATTGGTGGAATGATGGCACCGGTTTCATCGACCCCGCCAACGAACACCCGGTCGATCTCTCCTTCTTCGTTGACATATCCCCTCGCGGAAGTATTCGGGGCGTCGATCGAAAACAAGCTTCCGCATCGATTATCGTGGAGAGCCTGAAGAATGTAGGATGTGGTGAACCCGTAGGCGACCCCGGTTTCCACTACGAGCTGCGGCTGGGACGCCCGAGTGATGAGGTACAGTACCTCGTTATGGATGCCGACCGAACCGCCCACCGTTGGGGTTTCGCGTTGGGCGTCAGGGTGCAGCCTCGTCCAGTTTTCGAGCAATTGGAGGGGCAGCCGGTCGTGACCGAGGAGCTGCTTCTGCCATTCTCGAAGACGCGCACGAGGGACACCGACGAACCGCGCGACCTTGTCGAGCAGGAAGGGAGCGTGCGCGGCTTGCGCCACAAAATTTCTAGGATTCCTGCGAAAGTCGTTGAGAGTGGAGGAGGGGATTCGCTCTCGCAGTCGGGTGGGTGTCACGGCTATTGCGAGCAGCCCTTCACCCATGGCGCTTTTGGAGCGGTCCGCTTTCGTGAATTCATGCGCGGCCCAGCCTCGCAGAGGGATTTGCATCCTCGCTCGAGCGACGGTCACCCGGCTCAACGAAGGGGGTTATTCAGTGGTATCTTGCCGGGGGAGCCGAGTCGATTCCGCCCGGTTTAGGAGGCCCCTTCTCCGGCTCGTTCCGCGGTCGTTGACCTGCCGGAGGAACCTCGGAAGGCCAGCCAGTGCACGGGCGAAGTTCTGACCTCGGGGAGTGAGCTCGGCGGAGTCCTCCCCCCGGTCCTGATTGACGAGGCCCAAGTCGACGGCCTGGGCCAGCCAGCCGAGATGCTCCTCGGGGGGGTTCTCCACGTGCGGGAGGATCAGTAACTGCAGGAACCGGACGGCGGGGTCGGGGTCCCTCGAGAGGACCCCGTGTGTGTGGGCCTTTGCGAGTCGTCCGAGCGCTTCGGGGGCCCGGTCGACCGGGATGTTCGTGAGGTCGTACGGGCACAACCCCCGGTGATAGAACGGCCGGAGGCCATCGAACCAATCCTCGTACGCGAGGACGTCGAGCAGACACCGACGGTTCAGGAAGCTCGGGATCGTGTCCCCGCAGAGGCTGGCTCCTTCGGGGTGAGCCGACGCGAAATCCAAGGCCTCCGACACCGGTCGAAGGCCTGCGGGGGTCGGGACCGCGTGAGGCCCCAAGATGCGAGTGAGTGCGTCCGCCATCTCCGGCACCGCCTTCGAGATCTCGTCGCGAGAGAGTTCGAGCATCCGATCGTCCGACGACAGGACGATCGCGCGTTGACCCCGGTTCTTGGCTCCCCTCAGGAAGCTCGCCATATTTCGAGCAGCCTCCGGGGCCGAGGCGTAAAGGCCGAGAGAGTGCGACCCCGATGGGAGCTCCTCTGGGGAGGCTACTAATCGCATCAAGGGATCGCTCTGAACTCCTCGCCGCGCGGCTCCCGGCCTAGGACGGGAGTCCCTCCGGTTTTGCTCCGGCCTCGGGCGATGCGAACAGGCCGGTCACGATCCCTTCGATCCCTCGTTCGACCGCCCGGGCCTGCTCCGTGAACGCGTCGGGATCCACCCCGAAGAGCTCCGCCACCAGTTCGGGAGTAGGCCCCTCCGCCCCATCGAGGGCTCCGACGCTCGAGAGGAGACCCAAGAACGCCCAGTCTCCGGGGCCCATTTTCGGCGTAACCCGAGCGGGCGGAACGGTGACAAAGGCCGGCGGTCGAAGTGGACGCTTGTCCTTCCCGAGTTTCTCCGCCATGGTCTCCGCCTCCGCCTCGGTTGCCAAGAGGTGGATCTCCGCTTGCCCGCCGCCCGTACGAACGGGGACCACCAGGAGGGACCGCAGAAGTCGCAGGGTCTCGTCGGGAAGGTCCACCCGGATCGTCATGACCGACACCGTGCGCCCACGTTCGTCGAGCAAGAGCATGTGACGTCGACCGGTCCCTTTGCGGCGGAAGGTCGCCCAGATGGCGTCCAGCATTTCCTCTCCCTCGGGAGTGCTCGCGGTCGCGGAGAAGGTAATGGTATGGTCGGGGGTCACAACGTAGCCCTCGACATCGGCGCTCTGTCCGGGAAACCGTTTCGTGGGGTCCGGGTCCGGGTCGAAGAACACTCGAAGGGGGACCGAGACGACCCGATCGACCCGAGCCGTCGACTTCGCGTCGCTCGAACGCGAACCCTGACCGGCGTCGGCCCCCTCCGCTGGGGCTCCGGGCATGGAGAATAAAGGCTCGAACTACGTATTTAGAGGGTTGGACGCGAGTCCGGCGAGCGACGGTCGTCCGGCTCGGCCGGCACCGTCGGAAGGCCTCAATTCCTGGTGGTGCCTCGATGAAGCGTTGACCCCTCCAATTCCCCCCTCGGTTCGCCGCTGTGCCTGGGCGGAAACCGACCCGCTCCTTCGTGCGTATCATGACGAGGAGTGGGGCGTGCCGGAGCGCGACAGTCGCCGGCTATGGGAGAAGTTGATGCTCGATGGATTCCAGGCAGGCCTCTCGTGGACCATCATCCTCCGAAAACGCGAAGCGTTCCGCCGGGCCTTCGAGAACTTCGATCCTCACCGAGTCGGTCGCTTTGGAGAGTCCGACGTTGCGCGCCTCCTCGCGGACCCGGGGATCGTCCGGTCTCGGGCCAAGATCGCGGCGACGATCGCCGGAGCTCGCGCCTATCTTTCGCTGGAGGAAGCGGGCGTCGAGTTCTCGACGTTCGTCTGGGGCTTGGCCGGCGGGTCCCCGATCCAGACCACGGGTCCGGTGCGGGCGCAGACCCCTCTTTCGGAGGAGATATCCCGTCAACTCAAAAGTCGGGGATTCAAGTTCGTCGGCCCCGTCATCGTCTATGCATGGATGCAAGCGACCGGCATCGTCAACGATCACGCCCCCGATTGCTTCCGCCGCGTCGTCGTGCGAGAGAGGGGACGACACCCCGGAGCGACGGGTCGACCCACCAAGCGGAAGCTGTAGGGCTCGGCTGCCGACCTGTTAAGTATCCTCTCCGGGTCGCAGAGGCTCGAACGAATCCCATTGGGGCCACTGGCCCGCTACGAGGGAACGTATGTACTGCGCTCACTGCGGCCACGAACTCCCCCGAGGCGCCCGAACCTGCCCCTCGTGCCACGCACCGATCGACGCCCCCATCTCCTTCGACCAAGCCATCGCGGACGCGAAGAGGGCAGCGAAAGATCTCGCGGCGGCGACCGCCCGGGTGGCGGACCGCGTCGCGGGAAAGGCCGACCGCGCGGTGAAGGACCCGGCGGGCTCCGCGCGACGCGGAGCTCGACGCGTGGCCAACGAGCTCGACCGAGCTCGGAAGGAGATCGAGCGGATACTCGACGACCTCTGAGCCTGGAAGGCATCGAGGTCGCGACCTCACGCCGGTTTCTTGCGCCTCCGGAGCGCCCCGGGGGAAACGCCCCTCGCGGAGGCCACGCGGAGAAGGTCGGTGGGTCGGTGAGGGGGAGGCTGTCGTCGGAGTCGACCTCCGTGCGCCCTCCGAGCCGGCTCGTTACGGGTCGGAAGTGACGAACGCCACCGCGTATCCGCCGCTTCGAGCGCGACCGACCGTTCGAATCGCGGTGGCGCTCACTCGCTGCTCCGCCGCGAGAAGTTCATGGAATCGTCGGACCCCGCGTACGTTTCGGTCCGCGCTTGCGGCGTCGGCGGCCGATTGGCTCGGAATGACGTTGTCCGCCAGGATGACGCTGCCCCGCCGGGAGAGCTTGAGTGCCCAGGACAGGTATTCCGGGTAGGCCGGTCGGTCCCCATCGATGAAGATCAGGTCGAACGGACCGCGTCCTTCGGCGGCGAGGGCCGGGAGGGAACTCAGGGCGGGCCCCTCTCGGACCTGAACGACCTCCGTGAGACCGGCCCGTGCGATGGTCTCGCGCGCGACCTCCGCATCTTGGGGGTTCGGCTCGAGCGCGATCAATCGGCCGCCCGGCGGCAACCCGCGAGCCAACCGGACGGTGCTGTACCCTCCGCCCGTGCCGATCTCGAGGATGCGATGGGTCCCTTGAATGCGCGCGAAGAGCTCCAGCACGGATCCCCGCGGAGTCGCGATCGGAGGCGGCGACGGAGCTGCGGCGGTGTTGGTCCCGGATTCGGCGACGAGCCGGGGGTCGGTCGGGTCCGGGAAGTACCGACTTACCTCCGACCATCGTTCGACGATCATGGGCTCGCATCCCGACACACGTTCAGCTACTTCAGCCGTCCCGAGCTGCCCGAGTCTCCGATGGGAGGGGAAGTTGAGACGGCCCGTCGTCCTCCTCGGGCGGAATTGAACCCGCGCCCAGTTCCGGCCGCGCGCGCTAACCAGCAGTCCGTTCGTCTGCCCGGAGCGCCGGGCGGCGTGCCAGGCACTCCCGGAGTGTCGCTAGCGTGGCTTGCCGCTCTCCGTCGCGCAGCTCTTGGCGAGGGGGGCGCACTCGGGAACTGCCGAGCCCGAGTTCCTCCTCGACGAGCTTGATCTGTTGAACGAACTTTGGCCCGGTATCCATCCGGAGCAACGGCAGGAACCATCGATACAGTTCGGCGGCGCGCAGCGGCTCGCCTCCGGCGCCGTCGCGGAAGAGGGCGACGGACTCCTCGGGCAGCGCGTTGGCGAGCCCCGCGACCCATCCTACGGCCCCCGCGTAGAGGCCCTCGAGGACCACGTCGTCCAAGCCGACCGTGACGTCGAGGCGGTCCCCGAGAAGGGCCCGTAGGGCCGTGATCCTCCGAACATCCCCGCTCGACTCCTTGACGGCGGAGAGGGTAGGGTGTTCCTCGGCGAGCTCGAGCACCTGCTCCGCCCCGACGTCCGTACCGTACGCCGACGGGTTGTTGTAGAGCATGCACGGGAGGTCGGTCGCGCGAAACACGGCGGCGAAGTGGGCGTTGATCTCGGTCCGGTCTGCTTGGTAGACGTACGGCGGGAGCACGAGCAGACCTCGAGCCCCGGCGTTGCGAGCGGCGCGCGCCTGGGCGACGACATCGGAGGTCCGGGCGGCGGCGACCGCTGCAATCACGGGAACGCGTTCGGGGAGCTCGGAGGTGAGCGCGGTCACGAGCGAACCGCGTTCCTCGGAGGAGAGAGTAGAACCCTCGCCGAGCGAGCCCGCGACGATGATCCCGTCGACTCCCCGCTCGACGAGCCATCCCGCGTGGCGCACGAACGCGGGGCGATCGACGTTGCCGTCGCTCCCAAACGGGGTCGTGATCGCCACGAGGATTCCCGCCCAGAGCGACCGCCGCTCGGTTCCGCTCATCGCGCGTCTCCGTCGGGGGGGCGGAGGAGGCCGTGCGCTGCGTTCACGACGGCACTCCGTAGCAAAACGGGTCCTGCGCGTCGAGGATAAGGTCCGCCTCTCCGGTGATGTGGGCAGCGCCGGTGATGCACGGTCGGATGCCTCCGGGGGAGGGTGCGGCGGTGCCCTCGAAGACTCCTCCCAGGATCCCCTCTTGCCGCCAGACCTCTCCTTCCTTCAGTTTCCCGTCGGCGACGAGGCAGGCGATCTTTGCGCTCGTCCCGGTTCCGCACGGGGAACGGTCGTACGCCTCCCCCGGGCAGAGGACAAAATTCCGGCTCTGGTTCTCGGAACGTTCGGGCGGTCCGGAGAGCTCGATGTGGTCGATCCGCTTCCCGTCCCCACCGGTGATTCCGTCTCGGGCCAACGCCCCCTTGATTGCCCGACAGTACTCGGTCAATTCGCGCGCGTTCCGAACGCGCAGGTCGGTCGGGCAGCGGTCGGTGAGGAAGAACCAATTTCCACCCCACGCCACGTCGCCGAGAACTTGTCCGAAGCCGGGAACGTCGACGGCGACGTTCGCCCGGGCTCGGAAGCTCGGTACATTCCAGAAGGTCACGCGATCCGGACCGAGCAGCTCGGTCAGCACCGGCCCCACGGGCGTTTCGATCGTGTTACGTCCCGGCGGGAGGCGGCCGAGATGCCGCAGCGTTACGACCAGACCGATCGTTCCGTGTCCGCACATCCCGAGGTACCCCGCGTTGTCGAAGAACACCACCCCGGCGGAGTTTCCCGGGTCGTGAGGCGCGCAGAGCAACGCCCCGACCATCGGCTCCGATCCTCGAGGTTCGTTGACGACCGCGCGGCGGAACTCATCGTGCGAGCGCCGGAACAATTCCCGCCGGGAGGCCAGGGGGCCGTCGCCCAGATCCGGACCGCCGCGCACGACGACGCGCGTCGGCTCCCCCTCGGTGTGAGAGTCGATCACATGGATGCGACGCGCCCGCCCGTCGTCGGGAGGCACGCCGATCATCCCCATCGCGGGGTTCCGAGCAGGGAGCCATCGATCGCCGAGATCTTCGTGCGGCCCGTAAGGGCCATCACGGTCGCGAGGTCGAGTTTGAGTAGGGCGATGAGACGGGCCACCCCGGCTTCTCCCCCCGCGGCGAGCGCCCAGAGGGCGGGGCGGCCGATCCCTACCGCATTGGCCCCGAGGGCCAACGCCATCAAGATATCGCTGCCGCGACGGATGCCGCTGTCGAAATAGACTTCGACCTTCGACCCCACTGCCTCGACCACCCCCGGAAGCGCATCGAGCGCCGCGGGGGCTCCGTCGAGCTGTCGACCTCCATGGTTGGAGACGACCACCGCCCGCGCCCCGTGCTCAACGGCCCGTCGGGCGTCGTCGGCGGTCAGGATCCCCTTGACGACCACGGGGAGACGCGTGACGGCGCGCAGGCGGTCAACGATCTCCCACGTGGCGGAGGTCTCCCCTCGAAGCACGTAGTGGTCTCCCTCCAAAATGGGAGATCGAGACGCGGGGTGAATGTCGGGTCCGTTGCCGATCGGGGCGGGCGCGTCGACGGCGACCCGTCCACGGACCTGTCGATCGCGGTTGGCCAGGACGGGCATGTCGACCGTCAGTACGATCGCACGATATCCCGACTTCTCGGCCCGTTCCACGAGCCGCTGGCTCGCGTCGAACTCGGGTTGCAGGTAGAGCTGGAACCACCGGAGTCCCGTCGTCGCCGCCTCGGCGATCGACTCCAGAGAACAGGTCGACAGCGTGCTGACGACCGAGAGGAGGCCCGCGTCCCGCGCTGCGCGGGCCGTCGCCACTTCTCCCTCGGGGTCCAGGAGACCCTGATAGGCCGTCGGGGCGAGAAAGAACGGCGCGCTGACCGGCTGGTCGAGGATCCGCGAGTTGAGGTCGAGGGTATCGACCCCGGTCAGTACGCGCGGGCGGAGCGTCCGCCGATGGAACGCATCGCGGTTCGACCGGAGGGTCGTTTCTTCTCCCGCTCCCCCCTGCACGAACGCCCAGACGTCTTCGGGCACTCGGGACGCCGCCGCCGCCTCGAGATCGCCCAATGTGACGAAGCCACCCACGGTCTCTTCCGGCACCGTTTCCCTCGGCCGGCGTCGATGGTCCGCCGACTTCTTAGGCTAGGCTCCTCGGAGCGCGGTCAGTAGGGCCGTACCGTCCGGCGTGCCGAGGCCGGTACACGCATCCCACCCGGGACCCGCGGTGTATCCGCCGTTGCCGCCGGAGAGGACGGCGTGGAACGTCGCCGCGCCGTCCGGCCCGTAGAGCTGTGGATTCACGTACCCGACCGGCTTTCCGAGCAGTTGGTTGATGCGGGCGATCAGGGCCGCCCAGAGCGGTGCTACCGCGCTCGTCCCGCCGAGGACGGTTGGTGCCCCATCGACGAGGACCTGATAGCCGGTCGTCGGGTCCGCGTCGCCGGCGACGTCGGGGACCCCTCGGCCCGCGAACCCATTCGGGGCCAAGGGGACGTGGGCTCCCGCTTGGAACGTCGGCAGAGCGAAGGCTTCGCTGATGCCCCCGCCCGTAGCGCCCTCGCCGGAGGCCAATTCGTTCCAGACCGATTCCACGCTAATGGTCGCCCCCGCGAGTACCAAACGCGTACCTCCGCAGCCGATCACGCCGGGGCTCGACGCCGGATAGTCGACACTCAACCCTCCGGACGCGCCTCCGTCATCCGCTCCGTTATCGCCGGAAGCGGCGAGAACCGTCACGCCGAGCGCCGCGGCATCGACGAAGGCGGCCTCGAACGCGGCCCGTGCCTGCGCCGTCCACGACAGTTCTGGGCCGCCCCAGCTGATCGAGAGGATCGTCGGTCGGTTGGTCATGTCGTGGACCGCGGTCGAGACGGCGTCCAGAAACCCTTGGTCCGTGTTCGGGGCGAAATAGACGACGATTCGGGATCCCGGCGCCACCGATCCGACCATTTCGATGTCGAGTTCGACCTCGCCGTCGGGACCGTCCGCGCTCCCCGTCGGCACGTTCGTAGCTCCGTCCACCGAAACCGAAGTGACCGAGGGCGCGGCGGTGCCAAGTTGGCCGAAGTATTGGGTCAGGTCCGACGTGCGGTATCCCCCGCCCAGTTCGACGAGCCCGATGCATTCGCCCGTACCGTCGGCGTTGGGAGGGAACGAGTACGCGGTCGCAACTTGGAGTGGCGTATACGCGGGGTCGCCGGCGAAGCGCGCGGGTCGGACTCGAAAGTGGGTGGTGGCTTGCGGCCGATTGTCGAGGCCCAGCACCCCGAGCACCCGGCCAGAGAGGCGGCGAGGAATGCGGACCGGTCCGACGCGCCCTCGATACGCACCTCCCGGGAATTCGAAGTGGCGTAGGTCCGTACCGAACGCCGCGCTCAGTTCCCCCACTGACCCTCCGAGTCGAACTGTTCGGGCGCCGGGGTTCTCCGACGCCACGCGGAAACGGTGGGCGCCTGCGAACTCCCGCACCGCACTCAGGTCGTCCTCGCGGGCTCCAAATGTCGCGGCAAACTCCCCGCGCCCTAGGCGGCTCCGCGCGTTCAGGGGCGAGTCACCGTACTCCTTCAGCGATCGGATCGCTCCCCGTCGGGAATCCCGCCGTACGATCAGGGTCACCTCCGCCACCTCGCTCGGGTTCGCCGGCCCGGCGTCCCGCGCGTCGCGGTAGGGACGTCGCTCGCTACCGAGCAGGTCGACCAGACGGTCCTCAGGCTCCATGGTCGTCTCAGCTCCCGGGGTCGTAGACTTCGAGGATGATTACACTGCCCTGAAGGGCGGCCTCTTGACGTCGAAGCCCTTCGGGCAGATCACTCCCCTTGACCCCAGCGCGTTGCCAAGCACCGGGTCATCGCGAAGAACGCCTCCGGCGGAAGTTGTTCCGGTCGCCGCGTCGACCAGTCGCTGGGCCAGCCGGCCTCCATGGCCAACCGCTGGGGGTCGCCGCTACGGCCGGTGAGGTGGGGCAGTAGGTTCCCGAGCTGCTTGCGTCGGGACGAGAAGAGAGTGCGCACGACCCGCTCGAAGTCGGCGATCGAGGAGACCGGGAGTCCGCCCGGTCGGGCGACGTGGACTCCGATGCGGCTCTCGACCTCGGGCTCAGGGACGAAAGCCGACGCGGACACCGTCCGGTAGAGCTCGACCGTCCCGTACAGCCGGGCGAGCAGGGAGAGACGGCCGTACTGTTTGGAACCGGGGGCCGCGGCGAGTCGCTCGGCGACCTCGCGTTGGATCAGGAACACCACCCGGGGAGTCCTCCGTTCGAGCACGCGGACGAGGATCGGCGTCGCGACCGAGTAGGGGAGGTTGCCCACAATGCACTCGGCGGGAGGCAATTCGACCGAGAGGGCGTCGCCGACCAAGACCCGGATCCGGTCCCCGAACGTCGACCGAAGGAATCCGGCGAGCCGGGGGTCTCGTTCGACGACGGTCAGCGGCCCGACTCCCCGGCGGAGCAGCGCCGCGGTCAGGATGCCGAGACCGCCGCCGATCTCCACGACCGGTCGGCCCGTCGGGACCTCAACGAGGGCGGCTTCCGCGTCTGCGATGAACGGGTCCGAGAGGAACGATTGGCCCCAGCCCTTCGACGGCCGGACCCCGAGCGAGGACAGGGAGCGCCGGATCTCTTCGGGATGCTCGGGAACGCCGAACTCCGAAAGTCGGGACCGGGTACGCGGGGACGAAGCGGCGGTACCCGCAGGTCGTTTCCGGACCATCTCGCGTCGCACGACCAATTCTGTCGGTTCAGCCTCTTAAGCCGAGCCCATCACCGCCCCGGCGCGTACCGCCCGCGCGCAACCCGTACCGCACCGTACCGTCACTCGTTCGGAGGGGCCCGCGATCCCCACACGAAGAACGCGACGAGCGCGGCCACGATCCCGAGCGTGGTCCCGAGGTCGCCGGCGGAGAGCGCCGAGTTGCCGGCAAAGTACGACATCTCCCACACCGCCCCAACCGCGGCGACGGCCGCCGCGACGCCGAAGGCGGCGAACGGACCGATGCCCTTGGTGGTCGGTGCGCTCTCCGTCATGGACCCTCCGCCCAGAGGACCCCCCAGAGCCCCATCACCCAGCCGGTTTGGACCCCGGTCTCGGAACCCGACTCGAGTCCGGGGTTGTACGAGTAATCGACCGGCTCGATCAGCCCGTAAAGGTAGACCCCGGGGGTAAGATTGGCGGTCAGTTTCACCACCTGGTCGATCACGAGCGGCGCGGTCACGACGGCGACCGGTCCGGCGGTCGAGCCGATTCGATAGATACCCATCGTGAACGGGAGAGTGTAGTTGTGCGCGATGACGTACTGCTGCTGCTGGTCCGGGGAAGTCGACGTGACGTTGACGAGGTAGTTGTCCGCCCCGATGCTCGAGAGCGGTACGGTCCACGCCAGCGTCACGAGGGTCCCGTCCGTCGCTACGGGGACCTCGAGGGTAGGGCCGGGAACGGAGTTGTTGAAGAGGCCCTCGGAGTCGCCCACGAGCGGACCGGGCCCCAGTGGCTGAACGGGCGGGTTGTAGATGTCGCCCAGACCGCCCGCCGAGCCGAACGCCGCGAGCGACGCCCCGGTCTCGTTCGCCGGCGGGAGCACCACGAGCGCGGTGACGTCCTGTCCGAACCAGGGACCATCGTACTCTCCGTCCGGAGCGCCGTAGACTCCCGGTGCCGACGGGGCCTGGAACTCCGCGTACGACTCGGAGCCCGGGACGACCTGCACGTCGACCACCGCCGCACTCCGGAACGGTAGCAGGAACGCCTGGGTGGCGCCCGAGGCCGTGAGGTTCAGCTGGACCCAGGTGCCGGCGTAGACGACCACCACGTTGTCGAACGTCCCGCTGATCGCGCCGCGTTCGTTCGCCGTCCAATAGTACTGGACCGCGAAGAGGTCGACGAACTCCGAGGCCGCGGGTTCCCCGCTCGTTCCGTTGATCGCGTTCCCGACCCCGAAGGCCCCCGGGGTGGCGGCGGCGAGCACCAGTGCGAGCAGGACCGTGACCGACGCGACCCATGCCTTCTCCGCGCGCTCGCGCCGAGCGCTCGGGATCCTCCGGACGAACGGAAGATCATCGATGGGGACCCGGTCCGCCCGGGGAGCCGTCGACTGGGCGGCCCGCCGGACGGCCTCGTCGAACGAGAGCCCCGACGCGCTGAACAGCTCGCCCCGAAAGACCGTAAGGAATCCGTTCGCGACGAGGAACAGCTGACCGACCAGCATCACGACGATGCCGCCGAACAGGACGAGTTGGTACATCGTGATCGTCGGGAGCAGGGGGAGGATGAACTCCCTCCGCAGCACGCCGAGGTTCCCGAGCTCGTCGAACGCGAGGACGATGATGATGCCCCCGACCATCGTGAAGAGGAAGTGCACCCGTGCCAGGAGCGCGGAGAACCACTGCCGGCCGGTCAGTATTGGGAAGAACGCGTAGATCAGCGCGTACGATCCGGCGACGATCGCGAGGATCGTGATCGCGTGGAAGTGCGACAGCACGAACAGGCTATTATGGACGTCAACGTCGAACGGGATGGTCGCGAGCTCCGGTCCGGTCAGCCCCCCGAAGATCGCCCCCGCGAACGACAGGAGCGCGAAGAGCGCCACCGCGTTCCACTCCCACTGGCTCCGCGGGACGCCTTTCACGGTCATCCAGACGGAGAAGAACGTGATCGCCGACGGGATCACGATCCCGAAGGAGAACGCCATCGTCAGCCAGGTCGACCACGCCGGGATCGGGGTGAGGTAGAGGTGATGCAGGCCGAGCAGCGGGGTCAGCACCACGAATCCGATTGCGGACGCGACCGCGTACCGGTAGCTGTAGATCGGCCGTCGCGCGAGGATCGGGATGAGCAGATACAGCTCGACGATCGGGATCAGGAACAGCAGGTAGACGATCGAGTGCCCGAACATCCAGAAGATCACCTGGTTCGCGATCGGGCTGATCGCCCACCCGGCGTAGGCGGTCCCGATGTCCCAGATCGTCGAGACGACCACCGGCACGTACGTCAGCGGCACCAGCACCAGCGTGCCGACGACGAACCACATGAAGACCGGGAACCGCCGTCCGACCGACTGAGGATGCGCGCGGTGCCAGTCGAGCAAGTGGACGACGACCCACGCCGCCCACAGGAGCACGGCCGCACACAGCGCGAGCCAACCGAGAAACCAGAGCGGGCTCACGACGTAGGCGCTATGGCCGTCGACCCCGAGCGGTGAGAGGAAGTACCAGCCGACCGCCGGGAAGTAGTTGTCGTTGAACGGGAACAAGTAGACCGGTCCTTGGAGCAGGAGCATCGACCCGTTCAGGAGCATCGCGACGGCGTAGAGGCTCCACTTGTGACGGGGGGTCACCCCGAGCCCGTTGACAACGAGGAGCCCGAGGACCGCGATCTCGATCTGCTGGGCGAATCCGAACAGCTCCCGGATCCCGTGCAGGGTGACCGACGAGTAGATCTCGACGTTCGACAGGTGCAGGGTCGACTGCGTCGCGTAGGCGACCACCTGCGTTTGGAACCCGAACGCATCGAAGCCGCCGACCGCGCCCCAGAACAGGCCCGCGATCAGCATCAGCATCGTGATGCGGGTCATCCAATCGCGCTGGAGGAGGAAGACCCGGTCGAACAGCCGGAGCTTGGCGAGCCGCAGCCGGATCGCGTCCTCGGTGACGTCGAGGAACTGGACCAGGGCGGGCGGTCGTTCGAAGACCGGAACGCTCGGCTCTTCCGCGCCGGTCTGCGACGGACGAAGATCCGTTTCGGCCACGGCCGTCTGCCGCGCAGCCCCTCACTGCGACCGAGCCGCCGACTTATCTCACCGAGGAACGAACCCAGAGGTGGTTGGCCGCCGCCCGCGGGGCCCGTCGGTCGTTCCGGGGTCGGAGTCGACCGCCCGAACGTACCGGCGCGCAGAAGGACCGGAGAACGTCAGGGGGCGACGAAGAGGCGGTACTTGTCCTCGACTCCGCTCAATTCCTGTTCTATGCGCCCGACGATCAGTTTTTCGGGGCTCTTCAGATGGAGTCGCTGCTCGAGATCCGCAAAGCTCGCGAACGGAGCGCGCTTTCGCTCGTCCACGATCTGTTGCATCGTCTTCTTGCCGATCCCGGGAAGCAGCTCGAGGAGGTGGAACCGACGGGAGACCGCGGGCGATTCGTTGAAGAACCGCAGGTACCGTGGTTCGTTCGTTTGGACGATCTTCTCGAGCGTCGTCGGGAGCTCCGACCGGCCCGAGACCGTGAGCTCGTCGTAGCCGATCCGGCGCCGCACGTGGTCGATCGGGGGAACCGTACGCTCGACGGGTACGAGGGGGATGCGTCCTCCCGGCACCAGCTTCGCATTGGGGCGCGGAACGAGCTCGAAAAGCTTCAGTTCGTCCTCGCCAATCGCCAACGCGAGGGGCTCGCGGTGGAACCCGCGCTCAGTCTGGCGGCCGTTCGGCAGGTAATCCAGAATGTAGGCGTAGTTTTCCATGGGCCGAACCCCCGATCATCGGTGCTGCGCCACGATCTCGAGGAGTCGCGTGATTTGCGCCTCGTCGAGCACGACCCGCTCCTTCGAGAACAGGAGTCGGATCTCCTCGGGGTACTGGGGCAGGGTGTCGGCGACCTTGACCGCGACGGTCGCGTCGACGTAGGGAAGCGTCCGGAGCTCCGCGATCAGTTTGTCCGTCGCTTCGGTCGAGAGTCGGGCGAACAGCTCGGCGTGCTGAAGGGCCAAGCCGGCCTCGCGGGGCAGCGTCCGGTGCGTCGCCTCGTCGGTTAGGAGGTCCTTCACCCGGGAGAGGGAGACCGGTTCAGGCATCGGCGCCTCCGGCGACTGGCACCGGCAGGAGGTGAACAGGGGTCGCGATCAGCTCCTTGCGCTTCCCGCCGTCGAGGAACTGGATCCGATACGCCCGTCCCGACCGGGCGACCACCGTGCAGACCCGACCCTGGTAGCGGGGATGAGGCTGCCCGTGAGGGTCGGACGGCTCGATCCGGACGATCACTTTCTCGCCGACCGTGAACTCGCGGAGGAACCGGGTGACCGGCGGGAGCCCGCGTTCGCGCACCTTCTTGGTGAAAACGCCCCGGGAACGGGAGCGGAACCCCTTGGAGCTCTTGACCATCTATGCGACCTCCGTGTCGTGGATCTCCATCACGTCGAGAAAATCTACCTTGAGAGGGACCCCGAGGAGGGCGGCGAGATTCGGCTCCGTACGCCCTCCATCTCCTTCCACCCATTCCTTGACGTAGGTACCGGCCTCGGTCCTCAGGTCGAGCGTGAACCGCCCCTCGGCAGCGTCCACCAACCGTGCGGCGACGATCCGACGCGTTCGAACGCGGTCGGCTCGACGATGCGCGACGCGGGTGGGCGTCCGCTGGGCGATCGCTCGGGTCAGCGCGAGGTCCAGGGCCTCATTAACCTTTGCCACCGAGGTCGCGCCGAGCACCCCGACTCGGTAGCTCTTGTCGGGACTCGCCTCCTTCACTCGCACGACCTCGGGCGCGTCGGCCGTCGCGAGGTCCAAGACCTCGATGCGTCCGGCCCCGCTTTCCGTGAGCGCGGCGGCGAGCTGCGGCAGGTCGAGGGTCCGCCGACGCGGCCGGAGGAGCTCGAGGACGAACGGTCGGCCCCGGCCGAGCATCCGTGCGTCGATGTCCTCCCGCCCCATGCCGTGGAATCGTGTCCCCTCCGCTCCGCTCGCGGTCAGGAAGGGCGCCGCGACGATCTCTTCGACGCTCTCCGCGTACGTTTTGCCCGTCCCCGCGCAGGTGTCGCAGCCCCGACCCTGGCATCTACGGCACGGCCACCGGGTCTGCGGTAACGTCCGGTCGAGCTTCCGGTAACGGCCCCGGAGGTAGATCGGAAGGACCGTGATCTCGACGAGACCGACCGGGAGGTCCGCGAGGAAGACGACGTCCGGTCGTTCGGTCCCGCCGGCGCCGCCGGTGCGCGCTTCGGTCCGTTTGCCGAGCTCCCGGTTGAACGCCGAACGAATGCTCTCGCCCCACTCGGTGCCGACCTCGGCCCACAGCGCCTCCTCTCGGGCGAGGAGCTCCGGCTCCCATCGGGAGCCGCACGTGAAACGGTGCCATTCGTACCCGTCCGCCGCCCGGACCGCCCGCTCGACCCAAATGCTGGTCCGGCCGAAGAGCCCCCCGCAGACGGGGCACTCGGGGGACGGTGTCGAATCCTTGGTTCCGATGAGGGCCTCCAGCCGCTCGCTCCGCTCGGGGTTGGAAAGGCCGTGGCCGAGGCGTCCGAACAGCCGACCGTAGCACTCGCGGCAGAGGCCCCGACCCCGGGCGCGCCGTGCGACGGCGAGCGCGGCCTCCGGAACGTCGAACGAGAGCGGCGCGGACACGGCCCCGCCACCGTCGAGCGCAGTTAAAGTTCTCCTCGGGAACCGGTGCGCCGAGCGCGCCGACTATTTAGTCGGTCGAGGGATGGACCCTCGGGGCGAAATGGCGTCGATCACCGAGGCCGAGCTCACCCGAGCGATCGAACGGACCCTGGTCGCGCGAGGGAAGATGCCCCCGGCCGAGGCGCGGTCGACCGCCCGGATGGTGCTCGGGTATTTCGGTCTCGACGATGCGGTCCTCGATAACAAACTCTCGAGCGAGGACCGCGACCGGTTCTACCAACTGGAGGAGGAGGGACTCTTGACGAGCGAGGAGGAGGACGCCACGGTCTCGCGAGGGAAGACCTGGCGGATCCACTACTGGCTCCTCAAGAAGGCGCGGATCCGCGACGTGGGCCAGGCGGGTGATGCGCCGATCGCCGACGACGCGGGGACGGTCTATCGCGAGATCGGGGAATCCGATTGGAAGCACCGGGCCGACCCCCCGCGCGGAACGTAGCGGACGATGCCGCCTAACGCGGGCGGCTGGGCGGTCGCCGGTTCGCCCCCGGGAGCAACGCCGGGTACTCGGCGACCGCGATCACGGAGCGCACGTGCTCGATTGCCGCGAAGGCGAAGGTGACCGCGGCGAGGAGCGCGATGATCGCCGCGAGCGAAACGGCGAGTCCCGAAACGCCGAACAGCACCAGGATCGCCGCGAGCGAGGCGAGGGCATTGAACGACGCGTGCATGGCGACCGCGAGCAGGTAGTACGACCCCGTCCCGGGACCGGGGACGTTGAATCGGCTGCGCGCGAACCCGTAGCCGAACATCCCGGTCGAACTTCCGTGGAGGAGCACGCTCGAGACGCTGCGGACCAGGATCAGGGCGATCCCGGCCTCGATCCCGCCGACCAGGTACGCCGAAAGCCCGTAGAGGAACGTCTCAAAGAATCCGAATCCAAGACCGACCGACGCGCCGAACACCGGACCGTCCGCGACCGAGCGGATCTGGTCCCGGTAGGCGTAGACGCCCGACCCTTTGAGCGCTTCTTCGATGAATGGGGCGACGACCAGCACGAGGAAGAACGCCCCGAGCGGCGAGTTCCCGTTTAGGAAGAGGAACTCGGGCCCGGGCAGCTGTTGGCTCACGCTCGTCCCGAGCCCGACGATGACCGCCTCGAGGATCGCCGCTACGATCGTGGCGAACAGGGCCCCGTAGGCGAACGCACGAAGGATCTGACCCCAGGAGCTCCGTTGAAAACGCTCGACCCGCCGAACCCAACTGAGGTAGATCAGTGCGGGTACCAGCGAAAGAAGGATCAGGATCGCGAGGTCCGCGGCCGCGTCGAAGGCGCTCATGCTGACGCGCCCCGGGCAGGGTAGGCGTAGAACCCTTCCCCGGTCTTACGTCCAAGCTTCTTCGCCGCCACCATCGTACGGAGGAGCGGACAGGCGCGATATCGGGGGTCTCTGAACCCGTCCCAGAGGACGTCCAGGATCGCGAGGGCTGTGTCAATTCCCACGAGGTCGGCGAGCTCGAACGGACCCATCGGGTGGTGGAACCCCAGCTTGTAGGCGATGTCGATATCCTCCTTGGTCGCAACACCCTCATAGAGCATCCACGCCGCCTCGTTGAGCAGGACCGCGAGCGCGCGGGTGGTGACGAACCCCGGAGTGTCCCGAGAGGTGACGACGGTCTTGCCAAGGCTGACCGCGAACGCCCGGGCGGTCTCCACGACCTCTGGGCGGGTCGTGTGGCCGGGGATCAGTTCGACCAGGGGCATCTGGAGGACCGGGTTGAAGAAATGGAGCCCGACGAGCCGGCCGGGGTCGCGCAGTTCCTGCGCGATAGAGGTGATCGGCAGCGACGAGGTGTTCGACGCCAGCAGGGCGGTGGGCTGTGTCGCCTCCTCCAGTTGCCGGAAAACCTCCCGTTTCATGGCGAGGTTCTCGGGAGCCGCTTCGATCACGACCTGCGCCGAATCGGCACGGCGAAGGCCGATCGCCACCTCGATCCTCCCGAGGGCCGCTTCCCGCTCCCCCGGACCGATAGCGCCCTTCGCGACCGCGTGGTCGAGGGCTCGCCCCGCGTTGGCGAGTCCTCGGCGGGCCAGCTCCTCGCTCACGTCCTCGAGGGTGACCGGAAACCCCGCGAGGGCGGACTGCGCCGCGATGCCACTCCCCATGATCCCGGCCCCGACCACGAACACCCGTTGGCGTACCGATGCGCGGGGGTCGCTGCCGACGACGATCGCGGGCGGGTTCGACCCGTCGCTCACGGTACTCCCAACGGCGCCGCTCCGCTTCGGACCACCTCGAGATATTCGCACGCTCGGCAGAGACCGCCCGACGACGGCTCCCCGCACGATCGGCACCGGGCCGGCGAGGTGACCCCCTCGTCGCGGAGCCATCGCTCGACGAGCTTATCGTGGGTACGCAACAACGACTGACGCGTACCGGGCAACGCCTCCTCGAGTTCCCAAACGACCTCGCGGAAGAGGTTACGCGAGGCACGAGCGGCGTGCGGGCACTCGGCGTGATCGAACGGGAGCTCCTGGCGGCGGGCGTACAGATATACTTCGCGTTCCGGCACCAGGGCGAGCGGAGCGATCCGCGGGACGAGACCGGGCCGGGCGATTCGGTGCGGGGCCATCCGCACCAACCGGTCGAGGTCCCCTCGCACGAGGTTCATCAGCACGGTCTGGGCAAGGTCATCGAGGTTGAACCCGAGGATCAACGCATCGGCCCCGACGTCCCGAGCCGCCCGGTTGAGCAACTGTCGACGCCAGACCCCACAGAACGAGCAGGGGATCGTCCCCGGGAGCCGTTCGGCCGCCCGATCCGTCGTCGTCCCGAGCGCTTCGTCGGCTCGGACGATCCGGTGCGGGACTCCCAGGCGCTCGGTCAGCGCCGCGGCGGCCCGGAGGGTGCCGGCCCGGTACCCGGAAACCCCCTCGTCCACACTGAGAGCGACCAACCGCACGCCCGGACGGCGTCGAAAGTAGGCCTGGGACAGCAGGAGGGCGACCGCCGAGTCCTTGCCTCCCGAAAGCGCGACCCCGACGGTTCCTCCCGCAAAATGCGGGAGTTGCCGGTAGAATTCCTGGCGTACACGCTCCTCGACGGAGGCATCAAAGTGGTCGGCGCAGGCGTGGCTGCCACGGTACGGCTGGTCGATGACCGCGGCCGCGTCGCAGTTGGAGCACCGCACGAACCACGGAACCGCCGCACTCTATTTGAGGAGGCAGCGCCGCCGGCGATTCCTCTGCGTCCATACGATTATTAGCTGAACCTCCGCCAACGAACCCCGATGGCTTCGACGCGCCTACCCCGGACCAACGGAACGCACCGTCCGGCGGCCACCGGCCCTGACACACCGAACCCGGGGCCGTCGTTTGACGCCCTCGAGCTCGTCGGACGATTCCAGCGTATGCTCCAGTCTCAGGAACGGAGTCCGTGCACGGTGAAACAGTACGGGCACATCGCTCGCACCTTCCTCTCCTATGCGCACAAGCCCCTCGAGGAAGTTACGCTCCACGACCTGGAAGCGTTCCGGGAGTATCTGGTCCTCCAGCGCCATTACTCGAAGAACTCGGTCTACACCACGGTACGCGGGTTGACTTGCCTGTTCCGGAACTTCGGCCTCGCGGTCGCCGATCAGCTCGAGCCCCCTCGGCGACCCGAACGACTCCCGCGATACTTGTCCGAAGAGGAGATGCATCGGCTCTTCGAGGCCGTTCGCGATTCCCCCCGAGACAGTGCGATCGTGCATGTGCTCGCCTTCGCCGGACTCCGGGTGAGCGAGGTCTGTCACCTCCAGATCGAGGACATCGAGTTCGAGACCAACATCCTTCACGTTCGATCCGGCAAGGGAGACAAGGACCGCGAGGTCATCCTCGAGGACCGTACCCGGGCGGCGATCGACCGATATCTGACCGACCGGACCCTGGCGGGGGAGTCCAGCCTCCGCCTCTTTCCGGTCGGCCCGGTGACCGTCGAACGGATCGTCCGGCGGGCCGCGACGACGGCGGCGATCCCCCGGCGAGTAACGCCGCACATGCTGCGCCACACGCTGGCCACCGCCCTCTTGTCGAGAGGGTGCGATATCCGCTACATCCAGAAGCTGCTCGGTCACGCGTCGGTTGCGACGACCCAGATCTACACCCACGTCGATACCCAGGCGCTCCGGAACGCGTACCAGCGCGCGAAGCCGGAGTATTAACAACCGCGCGGCCTCGGTTCTCCGTGCCGGCCACCGACGCCGAGGTCCTGGTCCTCGGAGCGGGGATCGCCGGGTGCGCCCTCGCCTACCACCTCGCGGAACGGCACGTCGGACCCATCGTCGTCTACGACCCTCGGACCCCCGGGGCCGGAGCTACGGGCCGCGCGGCGGGCATCGTCACCGAGCAACTATGGAATCGGTGGGACGTTGAGGTCACCCGGGAGTCCAAACTGCAATACGCCGCGCTGGCCGCCCGATGGGATGCCTCGGCCTACACCGTCAACGGGTTCATCCGCTGGGCCCGGGGCAACGAGGCGATCTCGGTACTCGACGGTGCGGTGGGCCGGCTCAGATCCTGGGGGGTCGACGTACGCGAGTTGGCACCGGTCGAACTCGCGGAGCGGGTTCCGTGGGGCCGGTTCGATGACGGACCTCGAGCGATCTGGAGTCCCGCCGACGCCGTGGTCACTCCGAGCACGATGGGAGAAATCTACGCCGAAGCGAGCCGCCAATCCGGCGTGGAGTTTTGGCTGGGTACCCCGATGGAGTCGCTCCGACGGAGCTCGGGGGCCTGGGAGCTCGAGACCGGCGGTCGAAGCGTTCGCGCGGCGAGCGCGGTGGTCGCGGCCGGGGCATGGTCGAAACAGATCCTCGCAGGCGTCGGCCATCCCCTCCCGCTCGCGCCGTACCGGACCCAGGCCGCGGTCCTTCGACCCTCGTCGGGACCAGTGGTGTTTCCCTCCGTGCACGACATCGACGTGGATGTGTATGCCCGCCCCGAGTCGATGGGGCGCATCCTCGCCGGGGACGGCACCCGGCTCGTCGAGGTCGACCCGGAGGGGTTCCGGACCGGCGCGGACGAGTCGTTCGTCACCGACCTCGCCGAAACGTTCGGCCGTCGTTTTCCCGGGTGGGCGGACGCCGAGCTCGTCCGGGCCTGGGCGGGCGTTTGTACTTCCACCCCCGACCGTCGTCCGTTGGTCGGTCCAGTGCCGGGGGCCGACGGCCTCTACGCAATCGTTGGATTCAACGGGTTCGGGGTCATGCGCGCGGGAGGGGTGGCGCAACGACTGGCCGAGTTGATCGCGTCGGGCGGGACAAAGGACCGCGACCTCGAGCGCCTGCGTCCGGTGCTTCCCGACCGCTTCCGGGGACCAGCCCTCCCGTTCGCCCCGCGACCCGGGTTTACGCTGGACGACGGCGACGACCCGCGCTTCTGAGCCGAGGTCAGTCGACCCGGCGGATCCGCTCGAGCTTTTCGAGGAACTCGACCCCGTCGCCCGAAACCATCGGTTTACCGTCCTCGCGCGTCAGCGGGAGTCCCGCCAGCGCGCAAGCTTCGGCGGGACTCTTTCCCTCGAGTAGGGCCTGGATCGCCCTCCGCTCCCGCCGTCCGAAGCTGAGGCCCTCGACCTGATACTCCTCGAACGCTTCGTACGCTACCGGACACACGACCCGGGTCAGCCTCGCAATCTCCGCGGCGAAGAGGCGGATCTCCTCCTGGGAGTGCGCGTCCAATCGAAGCGAGAGGAAATGGAACAGGTTGTGGAGGTTGACCTTCCAGTACCATTGGGTGTAGTACGCGACCGGGAGCACGAGCCGGGCCGTCTCTCGTGCGACGCCAGCCTCTAGCGCTCTCGAGTACGCCGCGTACGCCTGTTGGGAGACCTCCACCAGGTCGGAGCGGAACCGGTCCACCGTTTCGGAGGGCAGCGGGTCGCCGCGACCCTGCCGGTTACGAGTGGATTGGTGGCGGATCTCCTCGGGAGGCGGGACCTCATACTCGTCCGGCACGACGCTGTACCGCGCCGAGTACTCGTTCGTAGAGCTGGCCCGGTGCCGGATCCATTGACGAGCGACGAAGATCGGCAGTCGAACGAGGAACTTGTACTCGACCATCTCGAACGGCGTCGTGTGGCGGTGGCGCATCAGGTACCGGATGAGGCCTCGGTCGTCACGGATCGATTTGGTCCCGTGACCATACGACACCCGAGCCGCTTGCACGATCGCGGCATCATTCCCCATGTAGTCGACCAGCGCGACGAAGCCGTGGGAGAGCACGGGATGCCGGACCCCGATCTCTAGGTCCGCCGCCGGCACCGTGGCCCGCTGCATCGGGCCGGAATCGTCGGTCATACGGCGGGGACGGGGAATCCTAACTTAAAGGCCCCACCAGGGTTCGTTTAACGGTGCGGCAAAACCTAAGGCCGCCGCCCCTCTCGATACCTCGGAGGTGAGCCGAACGGCGCGGATCTTTATCGGCGTGTCGTGGCCGTATGCGAACGCGGCCCAGCACATCGGGCATCTTGCGAGCACGTACGTCCCCGCCGACATCTTCGCGCGGTTTCATCGGTTACGAGGCGACGAGGTGCTGATGGTCTCGGGGTCCGACATGCACGGCACCCCGATCCTCGTCGCCGCCGAGAAGTCGAGTACCACCCCAGCCGAGCTCGCCGAGCGGTTCCACGCCGTGAACCATGCCGCGCTGAAGCGACTCGGGGTCTCGTTCGACCTGTTCACGACCACGCACACGGTCGTCCACGAGCGGACGGTCCACGAGGTGTTCCTCGCGCTGCTCGAGGGCGGACTGATCCGGCGCCGCACGGAGGAGGCCGCGTACTGCCCGACCGACCGACGTTTCCTTCCGGACCGATACTTGGAAGGCACCTGCCCTCACTGCAGGTTCGAGAACGCCCGGGGCGACGAGTGCGACAACTGCGGGCGCCCGATCGAGGCGAAGCAGCTCGGCCACCCGCGGTGCGCCATCGACGGAACCCCCGCCGAGTTCCGACCGTCCGAGCATTTCTATCTCGAACTCGACCGACTGCAACCGAAGCTGGCCGACTACCTCGTCCAACAGAAGGACCATTGGCGGCCCGGTGTGTTACGGGTCGCAGAGAACTTCCTCACCGAGGGGCTGCATCCGACTTCGATCACTCGGGATCTGGAGTGGGGGGTATCGATCCCGCTCGACGGATACGAAACGAAGCGCATCTACGTCTGGTTTGAAGCGCTCGTCGGCTACCTTTCGGCGGCCAAGGAGTGGGCGATCCGCTCCGGTCGGCCGGAGGCTTGGCGCCGATACTGGGAAGAGCGGGAGCCGGCGCGTCACTACTACTTCGTGGGGAAGGACAACAAGTTCCATCACACGGTGGTGTGGCCCGCGATGCTGCTCGGGGTCGGTGGGCTGCACCTACCCTACGACGTTCCGGCGAACGAATGGTTGAACTTGGGAGGGCACAAGATCTCCAAGTCGCGGACACAGGAGCGCGACGCGTTCCTCCCGTCGATGCTCGAGCGGTATCCGCCGGACCAGATCCGATTCTATGCCGCCCTCCTCGCGCCCCAGAATCACGACACCGAACTCAACTGGGAGGAGTTCCACAAGGTGCGAGAGGAGATCCTAGCCAATCAGTTCGGGAACCTCGTCCAGCGCACGCTGGTGTTCGCAAGGGACCGGTGCGAGGGTCGAATCCCCGTGCCTCCCGATGTCGGGCGCGCGGCTGGCCCGGAGGGTCTTGGGGCCCACCTACGTTCGGTCCACGAGCAGATCACCCGCGAGTACGAGGCCGTCCGTTTGAAGGAAGCGCTCGACCTCACGCTCGACGAAGCTCGCGCGGCGAACCGACGGTACCAGGCATCCCAACCGTGGGCGCTCGAGGGGCCGGAGCGCGCTCAATCGGTCTACGAGTCTCTCTGGAGCGTCCGAGCGATCGCGACGTGGCTCGACCCCGTCCTCCCGTTCGCTTGCGCTGAGGTCTATCGAATGCTCGGCTTTGCCGAACCTCCCGGCACCGGCGACTGGGACCGGGCCGTCGAACCGCCGCCGGCGGGCCAACCGCTGGGAGAAATCCACCCCCTGTTCCCTCGCACGAGTCCGGGGGAGAGGGGTTCGAGCGGGACCCCACTGCCCCCGCTCACCGCTTCCGGTACGGAGCGATGGCCCCCCCTCGCGGCGCGGGCGGGGGTAATCCGCGCGGTTTCGGTCCACCCGTCCGCCGACAAGTTGTACGTCCTCGAGGTCGACGTGGGGGAGCCGAAGCCCCGGACGATTGTCGCCGGACTTCGCTCCTCGTACCGCGAAGAGCAACTGAAGGACCGCCCGGTGATCTTTCTCGCCAACCTGGCCCCGCGTACGATCCGCAAGATGACCTCCCAGGGAATGGTCCTTGCCGCGGACGTGGGGGAGGAGCGCGCGGTGCTGCTCCGACCGCCCGACGGCACCCCGCCGGGGGCGTTCGTCGCCGGAACGACCGAGGCCGATCGCACGATTTCGTACGAGGAGTTCGCTCGCACACCCCTCCTGATCGGTCGCGCAGTGGCCGCCGGATCCGGCGGGATGACCCGATTCACGGTCGGCGCACGGGAAGCGGAGGTGACGGGGAATTGGGCGCCGGGCACCGTCGGTGTCGTCCGTCTCGCGTCCGCAGACGCGGAATCGGGCGAGCTCATCGCCTTCGGCCCCGGCCTCCCCGTGGGACCGTCGGAGCCGGTCGATGCGGGGGCGAAGGTCCGATGAACGACTTCTCCCGGCTCGACCTTCACGTACACTCGAAGTACTCTCCGGATTCTCGCCTGACGCTCGACATGATCGTCGGACGCCTCGCGTACGCCGAACTGAAGGGGTTCGCCCTCACCGACCACAACACGGTTCGAGGTCACGCCACCCTGCTCAAGCTGCAACGACAGCACCCCGAGTACCTGCTCCTACCGGGGGTGGAGGTCTCCACCGTCGAGGGGCATCTCCTGGCGTACGGCGTCGGGGAAGCTCCGCCGCCCCATCGACCGATCCTCGAGACGCTGGACTGGGTACGGGCGCACGGCGGAGAAGCGGTGCCGGCCCATCCGTTCCGGCGGACGCACGGGGTCGGACGCGCCGTCGCGCAGTCCGCACCCGTATCGGCGATCGAGACACGGAACGGTCACGACTCCGAGATCACGAACCTCCGGGCGGAGAAGCTCGCGGCCCACCGAAATCTCGGAGCGACGGGCGGGAGCGACGCCCACGCGACGAAGGATCTCGGACGAGCGTACACGGAGTTCGACTCCGCGGTCAACTCCGTGGACGATCTGCTCGAGAGCCTCCGGAAACGGACGACCTCGGCGGAGGGTCAATCGCTGACGCTTCCGGGTCGTTTGCGCCTCGGACTCCGCACGGGTCTCCTGCTCGCGCGACGGGGTTTTCGTCCGATCTAGGGCTCCGCGTTCCCCGGCGGCCCCACGGCTTTAAGCGGTGCGCTCTTGCCCCCGCCGCGCCGAGGTGGCAGAATGGTTAATGCGACGGACTGCAGATCCGTTTCCTGGGGGTTCGATTCCCTCCCTCGGCTCGAAATTCCCGGCTCCCCGACGGCTCGATTCCCCGACGGCCCCGAGTCCCGGCGACCCACTAGCGGGATAGCGGCCGCCGCCGCGCGGGACGCCCGGTGCGGCATCCGAAAGAGCCATTTCGTGAGAGGTTTCTTTCGCGCCCGGAGTACTGCTGCGATGACCACCTCCCGGTCCTACCGTTCACGGTCGACCGCCGTAGGTGCCGGGCTGATCGCCCTCGCGGTGGTCCAATTCACCGTCGCGATGATCGTGGTCCAGCTCCGTTATCCGGGGTACTCGGACCTGGCGAACTACATCAGCGACTTGGGGAACACCGCGACCTCTCCGTGGTATGGGGTATTCAACGTCTCGATCATTCTGCTCGGGGTTCTCGCATTCGCCGGGATCCTTCTGGCATGGAACGGATTTCCCTCCGGCGTTGCCCGTGCGGTCGGGCTCTCCCTGCTCCTGGTCGCCAGCGTCGGGGCGATCCTGGTCGGATACTTTCCCGAGAACGTGAACCCGACGGTGCACAGGCTGGCCTCGTTGACGGTCTTCGGCCCGGGGGGCGTCGCGCTCATCCTCGTCGCCAGCGGGCTGCGTCCCGGAACGACCTGGCACTGGCTCCGGTGGATCTCCGTCGTCCTCGGGCTCGTCACGCTCGTATCCCTGGCGTACTACGTTCCGACGCAGGCGGTCAATTCGACGTGGGACCCGGGGTTGGTCGAACGCTTCATCGTCGCGCCGATTCTGATCTGGGGTGTCCTGGCGGCGGTGAACCTCAACCGGCTCCCTTGGCCGGACCGTTCTCCATCCCCCGGGACGTCCTGAAGGACGTCGCACGCCCCGGCTCCCTACTGCAACGTCCGAGGTCGATCGGTTCGCGCGGTCGGGGTCGCGATCGTTACGGTGCGGCGGACTTCTTGACCGCCGGAGATTTCACCACGAGGACCGAACATCTTGCGTGGTGGAGGATCCCGTCCGAGACACTTCCGAGGAAGAACCGGCCGGGGGCGCCGAGCCCGCGGGAGCCTACCACGACGAGATCGATCGAATGCTTATCCACGTAGGCGACCACCCCGTCCACGGGGTCTCCCTCGAGGAGGTGGGTCTCGACGTTGGGCACTCCCTCGGCCTTCAGGCGCGATTTCTGGGCGGCCAGGTCGCGGCGGGCCGCGTCGAGCATGCGCTCGACGCCCTCTCCCGCCGGCAACGAGACGCCGAAACCCTGCGAGACGAGCGGGACGGCGCCGACGATCGTCAATCGGGCGCCGTGACGGCGGGCGATATCCGCACCCTCGTCCAGCGCCGTCACCGACTGCGGCGAGCCGTCGTACGCCACCACGATCGAGCGAATCGTCATTCGTGCCCGACACTCCGACGCGCTTGATAGCCGTTGCTCGGTACCCCACACTCCCTCCCGCGGAAGCGTCAACCCTAAGGCCCCCGACGGCGAGTACCGTCGATGGCCGTTCCGAAGTCCGCGACGGGGAACGAGGGAGTCCTCCCGGCCGTGGTGTTGGGCGCCGGTTACGCGGGCCTCACCGTCGCCCAGGAGATCGACCGACGTTCGCGAGGCCGAGTGCCGGTCGTTCTCGTCGATCGAAACCCGGTCCACGTCCTCCGCACCGAACTGTACGAGATCGGCAAGTTGGCGGCGTCCGGTGACGTCACCGATCCTTGGGTCGTACCCCTGGCCCAGACGCTCGACCGGACCACGATCACCTTTCGTCAAGGCACCGTTCGGTCGATCGACCTCGCCGGCCGGACGGTCACGCTCGACTCGGGCGCGGTCGGATTCCGCGCCCTCGCGATCTGCCTGGGGAGCGTGGCCGCGTACTACGGCGTTCCGGGAGCGGCCGAGAACACGCATCAGGTCTATCGCCTCTCGGGAGCGAAGAAGCTCGCGGCCGCGATCCGGGATGTGGAGACGGCGTCCGCTTCCCTCCCCGGGGAGCGGCGGCCCCGGATCCTGATCGTCGGTGGGGGATCGACGGGAACGGAGCTCGCCGCGGAGATCGCGACGACCGATTGGCGTACCATCGCCGACCCGAAGTCCCGGCCGCCGGACGTGTACCTGTTGGCGGGGTCGTTGCCGTTCCTCGCGGGCTTCCCGCCGGCGCTGGTCGAACGCGCCCGGCGAATCCTGGGGCGATCCCGCGTCAACATCATCCACGGTCTCAACGTCACCCGCGTGGACCCCGGCCGACTCTCCCTGGAGGACGGGTCGACGCTCGCATACGACGTGGCGGTCTGGTGCGCGGGACTCGAAGCACCGACGATCGTGCGAGAGCTCCCCGTCCCGCACGGCCGGTCGAGTCGGATCGCGGTCGAGGGGACCCTGGAAGTGCCGGGCCACCCCGGGGTCTTCGCCGTGGGCGACGTCATCGAACTGCGAGACCCGATCACGGGGACGCCGGTGCCGGGGACGGCGCAGGCCGCGCTCGCCGGGGCTCGGGTCGCCGCGCGGAACCTCGTGGCGCGATGGGGCGAAAAACCCCTCGCCCCGTTCCGCTACAACGAGCGCGGGGTCGTCGTCGCGCTCGGGCTTGGACAGGCCGCAGGGTCGGTCCGGCGCGTGCCGATCTGGGGGAGCCCCGCGGCGCTCCTCAAACGGATCGTCCAGCGCGACTATGCGACCTCGGTCGAGCGCGGAGAGTCGCCCACCCTCATTTGACGGGAGCCCCCGGCAAGGCGGATATTCCCGGAGCGGGTCGCCCGCGCAGTACGATGAAGGCGCTCGTGCTCATCGGCGGGTTCGGAACACGACTGCGGCCGGTCACGTACTCAGTGCCGAAACAGTTGATCCCGATTGCCGGGAAGCCGATGTTGTACCACGTCATCGATTGCCTTCCCGACGACGTCGAGGAGGTGGTCCTTGCGACCGGATACAAATCCGATCTGATCGAAGCGTACGTGCGGGCCCACCCGCTGCGCTGGCCGACCCGCTCCGTCCCGGAAGCCGACCCCCTGGGGACCGGCGGTGCCATGAAGAATGCCGGCGGGGAGATGTCCGACCCGTTCTTCCTCCTCAACTCGGACGTCATCTCGTCGGCGGACCTCGGCGCGCTGCGGGCGACGCACGAGGCGCGGCACGGGATCGGCACGATGGCCTTGTTCGAGGTCGATGACCCCGAGCCGTACGGCGTCGCGGCGCTCGGACCGTCGGACCGGATCACCGCGTTCGTGGAGAAACCAAAACTGAAGGACGCCCCCTCCCGTTGGATCAACGCGGGGCTCTCGGTTTGGCGACGGGACGTCCTCGACCACATCCCCCCCGGGCGTGCGCTGAGCTTCGAACGGGAGGTGGTGCCCGGCCTGCTCGTCCAGGGGGTCTTCGCGTTCCGGCTCACTCGGTACTTCGAGGACGCCGGGACCCCCGACCGGTTGCTGCATGCTCAGCAACTCCTGTTCGACGACCACCGGGGAGGGGACGGAGGTGTTCCGCCGGGCGCACGGGGGACCGGGCCGGTCGCGAGCATGGGAGAATCGGTCGTGCAAGCAGCGACGTTCGGAAAGTACGTCACCCTCGGTCCGGGGGTGACCGTCTCGCCCGGGGCGCACGTAGAGAACTCGATCCTGCTGGACGGGACCGTGGTCGATCGGGATGCGACGGTCAGCGGTTCGATCTTGGGCCCAAAGGTCCACGTCCGCGCGGGGCACCGGGTCGAGGGGAAGGTGCTCGGCGAAGGCGCCGACGCCTGAGCTAACCGGCGGCCGGTCCGGTAACCACCACTTTGACGGATTCGTCGGGTTGGCCGGCGAGACGGAACGCCTCTTCGAGGCGCCCGAGCGGGATGCGGTGGGTCACGAGGTCCGAGAGCGCCAGCTGCCCGGTCGAGACGAGGCGGTGCACTTCCGCGATGTCCGGCTCGGTCGTAGCGTACGATGGGATCAGCCGCACCCCGCGCAGGTAGAGGTCCTGGAGGTCGGCGTCGAGGCGACCTCCGGCTTCGGGGAGCCCGAACAGATTGACCGTGCCCCCGCGTCGGACCAGTTGGGTCGCGAGTCGCGCCACGGTCGGCTGTCCGGTCGCGACCACGACGAGGTCAGCGCCCTGGCCGCCGGTCGCCCGGTCGACCGCCGCCTTCACCGCGCCGTCCTCCCGCGGGTCGACGGTCACGTCGACCCCGCCGTGTTCGGCGGCCGCCCGGCGCAACGGAGCGATCTCGCTCCCTCCCACCCATCCGGCGCCGAGCGCGCGGGCGAGCCGGGCGTACAGCAGTCCGACGGGGCCGAGCCCGAGAACGAGGACGGAACTCCCCTGGACGAGGCCGACACGGTGGATCGCCGTGAGCGCGCATCCGGCCGGCTCGAGCAGGGTCCCGACCTCCCAGTCGATTCGGGGACTGAGCCGGAGGACTGCTCCGCGACGGACGTTCTCCTCGGGGACCCGGAACGCCTCCGCGAACCCCCCCGGGTCGATGTTGGTCCGGGAATACGTCGGGCAGAACGTGAAATCGCCCCGGGCGCACACCGCGCAGGAGTAGCACGGCACGTGGTGGTGGACGAAGACTCGGTCTCCCACCGAGAGGTCCGCCACTCCCGAACCGACTTGGGAGACCCGTCCCACCGGTTCGTGGCCCAGAATGCCCGCGCTTCGATAATTCCCGCGCAGCTTCTCCAGATCGGTGCCGCACACCCCGCAGGCGCCGAGGGCGACGACGATCTCGCCCGCAGCGGCCTCGGGCAGCGGCCGTTCCTCGAGCTCGACCGTGCCGCCGCCCGCGAGGCGACCGAACTTCATTCGCGGGCGCGGGCCGCGACGACCGCCGCGTCCAGGATCTCGACGGCCTCGTCGATCTCCTCCCGACGAACGACCAGCGGGGGGATGTAGCGGAGCGTCGACTTCCCGCACGGCAGCAAAATGAGGCCGCGCCGGTACGACTCCTCGAGGACATGGTCCCGGAACCGGACCGCCGGCTCCTTCGTCCGGCGGTCACGAACGAACTCGGTCGCCGTCATGAGGCCGAGGCCGCGCACGTCGCCGATCTCGTCGTGCCGTCCCTGCAGCTCTCGGAGGCGCTCCATGAGGTGGGCGCCCTGAACTCGCGCGTTGTCGAGGAGGTGTTCCTTCTCGATGATGTCGAGGGTGGCGAGCGACGCCGCCGCGGCGATGAGGTTGCCCCCGAACGTGTTCGAGTGGGCGCCGTTGACCGTGAAGTCGAGGTCGGAGCGGAACGCGACCGCGCCCATCGGGATCCCGCCCCCGATCGCCTTCGCCATGGTCACGATGTCCGGCACGATCCCGTGGTGCTCTATCGCGAACCACCGTCCGGTGCGGCCGATGCCGGCCTGGACCTCGTCGTCGATGAACAGGATGCCGTGCTCGTCCAGGATCGACTTGACGGTCGAGTGCCACCCTGGGGGCGGAACGATGTAGCCGCCCTCGCCCATCACGGGCTCCACGATCATCGCCGCGACGTCCTCCGGGGGGATCGAGGTCTGGAAGTACAGTTCCTTGAGGATCTTCGCGCAGTAAAGATCACAGCTCGGGTACTCCAGCTTGTACGGGCATCGGTAGCAGTTGGGCGCCGGGATGTGGTGGCCCCCGGTGACGTACGGCGCGTACCGGGCCCGCTGGACGGGCTTCGACGTGGTCATCGAGAGCGCGCCCATCGTCCGACCGTGGAACGCCCCCAAGAGGCCGATCACGATCGGTCGCTGCCGTTGCCAGCGGGCGATCTTGAGCGCGGCTTCGGCGCTCTCCGTCCCGCTGTTCGTGAAGAAAACCCGCTTGTCGAACTCCCCGGGGACGATCTTCGCGATCCGTTCCGCCAGACGGACCTGGTTCTCGTAATAGTAGTCGGTGCCGGCGAAATGACTCAGCCGTCCGACCTGGTCCCGAACGGCGCGAACGACCTCGGGGTGGGCGTATCCGACGTTGTTGACCGCCACCCCCGAGGCAAAATCGAGCAGACGGTTCCCGTCGACGTCGGTGATCCAGACCCCGTTCCCGGACTCGGCGACGATCGGGGAGGTCTTGGTCGTGGTCATCATGATCGCGTGGTCCCGTGCGATGATCGCGCGGGCCCGAGGTCCTGGGATCGGGGTCTTGAGCACCACGCCCCGCTTCGGCGAGGTGGCCGGCTCGGTGGGCGCTCCGGATGCCGGGGGAGGAATGCTCTGGCTCATCGACTCACCAACCCCTCCACGGTCCGCCGAGACCTAAAGGCTTGCCGGCCGCAGAGACCCCCTGCGACGCCGAGTGGAACGTCTCCTTTTATGCCGACCGTCCAGGTCGAAGGCTCACCCATGGGTTCGGCGGAGGACGCGGCGGACCCGATCGGTCCGGAACTCGAGGAGATCCGAAAGGTGGTCCCCGGCCGGGCGGTGCTCACCGAGCTCGCGCGCGGCTTCCTCCTCGTCCACGAGTCGAACCCGAACCGTGCGGTCCGCTTCGCGGAGACGTTCTTGCGGGAGTGTTCTGCGTCGGAGCTCCCGGAACGCGTCGAGACGACCCGTCCGGTGACCTTCGCCCGACTCCGGCTAGGGCGCCTCCCTCGGAGCGCGGTCGACCCCACGAACTTCCCTCCGCGCCGTTGATCGACGGCCGCGGTTCATGCGGCGGCCGAGCGGACCGAGAGGTACCGCGCGAGGTCGCGGGGGAACGTCCGCCGGGTCAGGCCAATGCGGACGCCGCTCGGACGGCCAAAGAACGAGCCGGGGCAGACGAGGATCGATGCCCGGAGACAACGACGGGCAAACCGGTTCCCGTCCGGAGGGACCGGGTCGTCGAACGCCACCGGGGCGGAGAGTTCGGGGCGTCCGGGGTTCGCGAGATGCCAGAGGGATTGGTGGCGACGGATCAGCGATCGGACCTCTCTCAGGAGACGATTCCGGCGGGCGAGAATCGCGAGAGCTCCGGCGACCGAGTAGATCGGCATCTCGTCGGCGACCAGTCCATGAAACCGAGCGAAACCGTCCGCCTCCCCTTCCGGAGGTATCACGAACCCGACCCGCAGGTCGTCTGCCCCGTACACCTTCGTGAACGAGCCAGTGCTCCAGAGTCCGGGGAGACCCAGCCGCTGAACGGACGGCGCCGGAGTAAATTCGCGGAACGTCTCGTCGACCAGCGTCGCTCGCGCACCTTCGGACCAGGTGGTCAATCGCTCGACGGACCACAGGTCGCCGACCGGATTCCTCGGCTGAGATATCGTAGCCAGCTCGGAGGTGCCACGCCCGGTCGTGATCCGAAACCCGGCCAGTCGAGGAAGGTCGATGAGCGGGGGGTACTCGGGGTAGAGCACTCGGCACCGGGCTGCCCGGCCCGAACGGGCCCGGCGGAGGTAGAACACCGCCCACGAGTTTGCCTCCGTGGCCCCGTGGGTCAGGAAGACGCGCGAGGCGTCGACCCCGAGCAGGCTCGCGAGCTGAACGCGCAGTTCCGCTTCGGTCCCCGACCGCAGGTCGGCGGCGGACGGGACCGGGAGCCGCACGGTGCGATACATTCCGCTCCCGCCGAGATTGTGACGACAGGTGACGTGATCGTCAATCCAATCCGCGAGGGGGAACCGCATCACCGGCGCGAGGCCCACGGGCGCTAAAGGTCTCTCCCGGTGGAGGCCGAAAAAGAGGATGCCGAGACTGATGCAGAAGATTTCCTACGCGTGCGGGGAATCCCCATGAGTTCAACATCCTGTCGTCGCCTCAGGAGCTCAAGTTGACGCTGATTCGGAAGGTGTCACTCCGCTCCTCCGAACGGGCAGCCCCTCCCTCAATCGGCTCATCCGGGGGCCCGTGAGCCCGCGGCCCGCCCTTCGAGGGATCACGGCCTTGATGGTGCGTGGGCCGCGAGGGGCGTTTCGCTGGACGGCCTACGTCCTGGCGGTCACCGCCTTTGCCGCCGCGATTCCCACACCGCTCTACCCCAGTTACGAGGATCATTTCCAGTTCTCCTCCGGAGCGCTGGGGTTGATGTTCGCCGCCTACACTCCGGGGGTATTCGTCACCCTCTTCTTCGTCGCTCCGCAAGCCGATCACCTGGGTCGCAAGAAACTGCTCTACCTCGGGATGATGCTGACGATGCTGGCAGCCGTCGTCTTTGCCTTCGCGTCGGGGATTCTCTGGCTGGCGCTCGCCCGATTCATTTCTGGACTCGCGGTCGGAGCCACCACGAGCGTCGCCACCGCCGCGATGAGTGATTTGGAACCTCATCACGACGATCATCATGTGGCCCGCGTCGCCGTCGCGTCGAACTTTGGCGCCTTTGCGATCGGGGCGATCCTGAGCGGTTTTCTCGTGCAGTACGCTCCCTACCCCACCGCGTCGGTCTATCTCCTTGCCGTCGTAGCGGGGGGGGTTGGCCTGCTGGCCGTATCGGTCACCCCGGAAACGGGGACCGACCTGCACGTACCGTTCCGCATTCAACGCATCTCGGTCCCTGCGCAACTGCGTCCACCGTTCTGGGTAGCGGTCGGCGCCATCGCCGCCTGCTATTCTATCTACGGTCTCTTCGCTGCCCTCATTCCGTCGTACGTTCGAACCGAGATCGGGATCTCCAGCCCTCTGGTGGCGGGGTCCATCGTCGCGCTGATGTTCGGAACGGCGGCGGTCATTCAGCTTGCGACGGCACAAACTCGAGACCGACGCGCCCTCCTGCTCGGATTCCCCCTGCTCCTCGGCGGACTCGTCGCCCTCGTGCTCATCCTGCCGCTGCTGGCGTGGATGCTCGTCGTCCTCGTGACGGCGCCGTTGGGGGCCGCGGTGGGGCTCACGTACATGGGGAGCACCACCCTCTGTGACCGCATCGCCCCGGAGGGCGATCGGGGAGAGATCCTCGCGGGATTCTACCTTGCCGGGTATCTCGCCCTCGCGGTCCCTACCATCGGGGTCGCGGAAGTGTCGGACCAAGTAGGGTTGGCCACGGCCGGCACCCTGTTTGGGATCGCCCTCGCGGTCGTGGTGGCGGCGCTCTACTGGAGGGCCTACCGAATACCGACCCCGATAGGTGGGGGCGGCCGCCCTCGGGACCCGCCCGTGGGGGGCTAAGCACGACCGGTGGGGTCTGGACCCCCAAGCCGGTACGAGGGTGGGCGTTGGGATGCGAGTCGAACCGAACGGTCTTGAGCGGAGGAGGAGACTCGTCCGCCGATGACTCGTCGGGTCCGTCGTTCGGCGTCAGTACAGGTCGGCCCCAACGGTCGGATCCTCGCGCTCTCGGCTGCGTGGTTTTCGGACGGCGCCCGGCGCCGGAACGAGGCGCGACGCGACGCTCGGTGCGTGGAATGCCACCGCGCCCTGCCCTCCCATCGAACGCCGTACTGCTCGCGCCGATGTCAATGGCAGTTCCACGGTCACTACTTCTGGGACTCGGCTCGGTCGTTCGTGATGCTGCGGGACCGGTACACGTGCCGGCTCTGCGGGGTCCGGCGTCGGGCTCGGGAACTCGACGTCGACCACATCATCGAGATCGTTCTCGGAGGCGCGGCCCTAGAGTACTCCAATCTCCAGACCGTCTGCCGCGAGTGTCACGGTCGGAAAACGCGCGACTTCCTCCGTCGCTCCCGGGCCGACCGCTCATCTCGGGTGGATCACGCGGAAGCGCTCGTCCCGAGCGAGCGTTCGAGTTCCGATATCGAGAACGGAAGACCCGTCCCGGTGTTGTAGAGCAACACCGTTTCCCCGGGACGGATCGCGCGCTCCCGGACGAGCGCAGCGAGCGCGGCGTAGGGCGCTGCCCCCTCGGGCGAAGCGGAGATGCCGTGGAGCCGGGCCAGGTCTCGCATCGCCGCGACGAGACCGGGGTCCGTAACCGTGACCCCCGACCCCCGGCTCCCTCGGATCGCTTCGAGAACTCGCTCGGAGTCGAACGGCGCCGGTACGATCAGCCCCGGGGCGAGGGTGTGCGGGTCCTCCCACGGGGCGGCGGACGCCGAGTCGTCGCGCAGCGCCCGCACGATCGGGGCGCACCCATCGGGTTGGACCGAGTAGAGCCGGGGAACTCGCTCCGATAGGCCGAGCGCGCGAAGCTCTTGGAATGCCTTGTAGATGCCGACGACCCCGGTCCCGCCGCCCGTAGGACACACGATTGCGTCGGGGATCTCGTTCCCTCTCATCTGCTCGAAGATCTCGAGTCCCATGGTCTTCTTTCCCTCGACCCGGTACGGCTCCCGGAGGGTCGACATCTCGAACGACCCGTTCCCACGCTCCGCCGTACGAGCGGCCGCCCCCACCTCCCGAAGTGTGCCCGGGAGCTCGACCACCCGAGCCCCGTAGGCTCGACAGCCCTCCTTCATCGGCTCCGGGGTGCGCTCCGGGAGGTAGACGCGCACTCGGAGGCTCGCCCGCGCTCCGTACGCGGCGAGCGCCACCCCCGCGTTCCCGGCGCTGGGGACGAACAGTTCTCGGAGACCCAGTTCGCGGGCGCGGGAAACCGCGACGGCCATCCCGCGCGCCTTGAAGGAGCCGGTCGGGAGGCCGCCGTCGTCCTTGAGGAACACTCGAACCCCGGCCGCCCCGGGAACTTCGGCCAGCGGAAGGATCGGCGTCAATCCTTCTCCGAGGCTGACGATGCGTTCGGTCCGCTGAACGGGGAGAAGCTCCCGATATCGCCACAGGTTCGGGGCACGGGAGAGGAGGGCGGATGTCCAGCGCGCGGCCTCCAGCTTCTCGAGGTTGTAGGTCGCCAGCAGGGTGTGACCGCAGGTCGGGCAGGTCCCGACCGCTTGCGCGGGGTCCACTTGCGCACAGCAGGCGCGGCAGTCGAGGGACGAGAGGAGAGACCCGGTCTCGGTCATGGTTCGCCCCGGCGCCGGATGCGTCGTTGGCCGAGGGAGGCTACCGGTCTCAGAGCGGAGGCGCCGAACGAGTGGGCTCGGCCGGATTCGAACCGGCGGTCTTCGCTGTGTGAGAGCGACGTCGTAACCACTGGACCACGAGCCCGACGCCGAGGGTCGAGGTCCCGCCTCACTTAAGCGTGTTACAACGGCACCGAAAGGACCGCGGGCAGTACGAGGCTGGCGGCGACGGTGAGGATGAGGCCGCTCGCGAGGGCGAGGCTCCCGGCTTCCGCGTCGCCGTACCTCGTCACGAAGTAGAGTGTCGTGTCCATGGACGTCGCTCCCCCCAGCGCCGCCAGTCCGGCGCCCCGAAGGCGACGGCCCAGGTACGGCGAGAGGATCATCGTGAGATCCTCCCGGAGAAAATTGGTCAGAAACGCGAGAAGTCCGAGGATGGCGCCGACGCGGGCTCCCACCAGCGGGCCCGCCAGCGAGTAGAATCCGAACGCGAGCGACGTCGCGAGCGCGGTCGAAAGGGCGAGATGGTCGACCACGGCGAAGAGCGCCGCGGCCGCCACCGCACCGACCGTCGCAGCGGTCAGGGGCACCCAGACGTTGCGCAAGGCGGAGAGCCTGAGCGGGATGTCGAACCCGACGAGCGCGAGGAGGACGTAGAGCACCCACGGGATCGATGCGCTGGCGGGCAGCGGGACGAGCCGACCGGTCCCCAGGCCGACCAGAAGGGAGACGAGGAGCACAGCGCTCAGCGGCAACCGCTCGTCACGACCGGGAGGGGGGAGGGGCTCAGCGGGGGCCGGGCGGAGCTGCGCGATCGCCAGGTAGACCCCAGACGTCAGGCCGAGGATCAGGACCGCAAAGGCCACGGCGACAGGAACCGTCGCGAGCAGCGAAACCCAAGGAACATCGTTGAGCGAGGCGCCGAGGAGGCCGACGAGCACGACGACGGTGAGGAGTGTGGCCCGCGGCACCCAGGGCCCGCGACGAGGAAAGAGTCGTCCCGCGATGAACCCGAGCGCGAACGCGATGTAGAGGAACGGGTCGAACGCCACAGGGAGACTAACCACTCCAGGTCGTCATCCCCACCGGTCGTCGTCGCGCCGCCGGGGGACCCAACTCCACGGTCTCGTCCCGATGAGCTCCGTAGCCGACGTACTCGATGGGGACCCCGGTCTCGTCTTCGATAAACTCGAGGTACCGCCGAAGGGGGGTCGGGAGGACCGACGGTCCCTCACGACGGATGCGTTCCTTGAGCCGCTCGTGGAACTCGGGCCATCCGGGCAGGAGCTCGTACACCGGCTCGGCCGTGGCGAGATCGTCCGCGCTGCTCGGTGGTGCGTCGCGGATGAGCGAGCCGTTGGGCATCCGGTACTGAGTGCAGACGGGGATCTCGTCCATCCCCCCGAGGACGTCGACCTTGGTGATCGCGAGGGAAGTGAACCCGTTGAGTCGCGTCACGTATCGGAGCAGCACGAGGTCGAGCCATCCGCAACGTCGCGGTCGCCCGGTGGTGGCGCCTCGCTCCCCGCCGACGCGACGCAAGAATTCGCCTCGTTCCCCGGTGTCCTCGGTCGGGTACGGTCCCGCACCGACCCGGGTCGAGTACGCCTTGGCGACGCCGACCACGCTGTCGAGTTCCGTGGGCGGAATGCCGCTCCCCATCAACGCCCCCGCGCTCGTCGGGTGGGAGCTGGTGACGTACGGGTACGTACCGAAATCCAGGTCGAGGAGTGCACTTTGGGCGCCCTCCAACAGGATCATATCTCCCCGAGCCGCGGCATCCCAGAGAATCGGTTCGGTCGGCCGAATGTAGGGCGCTAGCCGCGCTCCGACCTCGACCAGTCGAGCCGTCAGCTCTTCGACGGGGGGTAGGTTCGGAAGGTGGGTCTTGGTGGCGTACAGGAGGTCGAGTCGTTCGCGCAGGACCGCCGGTCGGCTGAGCTCCGCCAGGCGGACCCCGAATCGCGCCGCCCGGTCGGAGTAGGCGGGCCCGACGCCGCTGCGCGTCGTCCCGAGCACCGCCCCGGGACGGTGCTTCGCTCGGAGTTCATCCTCCCAAACGTCCTCGAGCTCGTGTACGGGGAGGATGACGTGCGCCCGGTCCGATAGGACGACTTCCCCGCGCAACAAGCCGCGTCGCTCGAGTCCTTGCAGCTCCTCCTCGAGCTTGAACGGCTGGATCACCATCCCGGGCCCGCTGATCGCCGTCACTCCGTGGCGCAGCACTCCGCACGCGATCTGATGCAGGACGACCGGGCCCTCGGGGAGCAGGATCGTGTGACCGGTGTTCGGTCCCCCGGCGCTCCGCACGACGTACCGCGCGGACGCCGCCATGAAATCGGCGATCTTCCCTTTCGCCTCGTCGCCGAACTGCGCCCCGAGCACGACGCGGACCGTCACCGTCGCTTCCCCGCGGACCCGGAGCGGAGCGGATAGAAGGCAGTTGTGCCTCTTCGCTCCGTACGGCCGCGTTGCGGCGGAGACGGTTCGGTTGCCACAACGGTAAAGAGGGGAACGACGGTCGCGCGGCGAAATGGTCGCCCGACGGGTACGCACGGTTGAGATCTCGGGCATCCGCAAGATGTTCGAAGCCGCGCCCCCGAACTCGATCAACCTCGGTCTCGGGGAACCCGACTTTGAACCGCCCCCGGAAGTGGTTGAGGCGCTCTGCGCGGCCGTCCGCGACGGAATGAACCACTACGGCCCATCGGCCGGGATGGGCGAGCTCCGGGACAAGGTCGCCGAGCGGTACCGCGACCGCGAACCGAAGACGAGCCGGGAGAACGTCATCGTGACGGGGAGCGGCTCCGAGGGGTTGATGGCCACCGCGCTGGCCCTGTACGACCCCGGAGACGAGGTCCTCGTGCCGAACCCCGGCTTCGTGCTCTACGGGCCGGACGCGCGGTTGATGGGTGCGACCCCGGTGCCCTACTCGCTGCCCGGGCGCCGTCGCTACCTGCCGGACCTCGACGAGCTCGAGAAGCTCGTCAGTCGCCGGACCCGAGCGATCGTCGTGAACAGCCCCTCGAACCCGACGGGAGGGGTCTTCCCGTCCGCGGTCGTCGACAAGATCGTCGCGTTCGCCGAGCGGCACGACCTCATGATCGTGTCGGACGAGGTCTACGAGGAGATCGTCTACGAGGGGACCTTTGCGTCGTTCTGGGGACGAACCGACCGCGTCGTGATCGTGAATTCGTTCTCCAAGACGCTCGCGATGACCGGCTGGCGGATCGGCTACCTCGTCGCTCCGCGCCCGCTCGCGCTCGACCTCAACAAGATGCATTACCACATCATGGCGTGCCCTCCAACGCCCGCCCAGATCGCGGTGCTCGCGGGCCTATCGAACAGCGAGAAGGCGGTGCGTCGGATGGTCCGGGAGTTCCGGACCCGGCGCGACCTGGTCGTCCGTCTGCTCCGCCGCATCCCCGGGGTCGAGATCGTCCCACCCTCGGGGGCCTTCTACGCCTTCCCGCGGTTTCGGTGGCCCAAGTCCTCGTCCGAGGTCGCGACCGCCCTGCTGCGTCGGGGCGTCATCATGACCCCGGGCGACGCCTTCGGCTCGCTCGGGGCATCGCACCTCCGGCTCTCCTTCGCCGCTTCGCGGTCGAACCTCGAGAAGGGGATCGGGATCCTTCGCGACTACGCGAGCGAGGTGGACCGCGCGTGATCGTCGAGATCGTGGGCTACCTGTTTCGGGCGTTCGGCCACGTCCGGTTCGACGAGGCGGGGCGCGATCTCGATCACGTGGGGGCGGAACTCCTTCGGCTCGGGCGGCGGACCCGCTAGCTCCCGCGGATCTCCCGATACAGTGCGCGATGTCGCGCGGTCGCGACGGACCAATCGTACGCCTTCACCCGGTCGGCCGCCACTCGGACTCGGTCCCGCGTACCGGCGGCGTCTTCGGTGACCGCGCGAAGCGCGGCCGCGAGCCCTTCCGGGTCTCCGTAGCGAACGAGACGGCCGGCGCGCCCGTGATCGACCACTTCGGGGACCCCGCCAACCGTGGTCGCGACCAGGGGGATGCCCGCGACCATCGCTTCGAGCAGCACGAGACCGAACGCTTCGTACTCCGACGGGAGTACGAGCGCTCGCGCCCCTCGGAAGACGGCCCGGTACTCCCCCTCGTCCGCTACGTGGCCGAGGAAGAGGACCTCGCGATCGATACCGAGGGTGCGAGCCCGAGCCTCGAGGTCGGCCCGTTCGCCCCAGTCGCGTCCCATGACCACGAGCGGGCAACGGTGAGACGGCTCGATCCGGGTCAGCGCCTCGAGCAATGTCGGGAGTCCCTTGTTGGGGGCGACCCGGCCGGTGAAGAGAAAATACTCGGGGGGAAGTCCCGCCGGGGCCGGTGGGTCGTTCTGCGGGGCGGACCACGCGGCGAGGTCGATCCCCGGTGGGATGATCCGGATCCGGTCGGCGGGAGCGAACTCCCGCACGAGCGCCGCCTCGTACTCGGTCTCCACGACGAGCGCGCGCGCGACGCGGTAGGCGGTCGCGCCGAACCCCACGTCCTGCATCCGAAGGAGCCCTCGCTTGCCCGCCGGTTCGCGGAGGTCGGCCGGATGATAGTGGGTGGAGACGACGAGCGGGATGCCCCGCCGATCAGCGACCGTGGCGGACTGAAGGACGTGGCCGTACCGGTGAGAGTGAGCGTGGATCACATCGGCTCCGCTCTCCGCGAGCGCGTCGACGAGCCCCACCATCATCGGCATCGTGAGTCCGGGGACGAGTTTCTTGCGAATCGAGAACCGTCGGACGGGGACACCGTCGACCTCGGCTCGATAGTTGGAGCGTCGCTCCCAGCGGGACTCGTCGAACAGGTCGCTCGCGAACACCTGCACGTCGTCTCCCGCCTCCCGAAGTCGGCGAGTGATCTCCCGTACGTTGGTTTCGACCCCCCCGGGGGCATCGAATCGGAGCGCGACGTGGACAACCTTCAACGAGCGAGCACCTCCCGGTAGACGACCTCGAGTCGATCGACGAGCCGATCCCACGTGTAGAGCGGGACGACCTCGGTGCGGCCGTGCCGCCCGAGCCGCCGCGCCAGACCGTCGTCGGCCCAGAGACGCTGCATCGCTTCCGCGAGCGGCGCCACTTGGCCGGGGGGAACGAGGAGACCCGACCGCTCGTCCTCGATGAACTCGGGGATACCGCCGACCCTCGAGGCCACGACCGGAGTTCCCTGGGCGAGCGATTCGAGGAGCACGAGTCCGAACGCTTCGTACTCGCTCGCGAGCACCGTGAAGTTCGCCTCTCGATACGCCGCCGCGAGGAAGGACTCGTCCGGGACGTGACCGACGAAGTGGACTCGTGCTTCGAGACCTAGGCCGCGGGCGCGGGCCTCGAGGGTCGAGCGCATCCCGCCGTCCTCGCCGACCAACACGAGGTGGGCGTCGGTCGCGTCGCGGGCCAGGGTCGCGAACGCCTGGATCAGCTCGACCAGGCCCTTGTTGGAGGCCAGTCGGCCGACGAACAGCACGTACGGACCCGAAATCCCGTATCTTTCACGGAAGGGCGCCGGTCCGTCGGGCGGGGCCGGCATCGGGGAGTATCCGGGCGGGATGATCTCCACCGGAGGTAGCGCGAGCCCGAGCGTTCCCACTAGGCGTTCTTCCTCTCGACTTTGCACGATCAGGCGAGCGGCGGACGCGACGGCGGGTCCGGCCAGACGCCGATCGTAGAATCCGCGGATCCGGTGGCGCAGCCACCCTCCTTGGATCGACCAGATCGGATGGAAGTGGGCTGTGAGGACGAACGGGGTCCCGGTGCGACGGCGGAAGCGTCGGGCGGCGGCGACCTGATTTGTGCCGTAGGTGTGGACGTGGAGGATCTCCGGCGAGTCCCGCCGCAGGGCGCGGTCCAACCCCCGAAAGAACGGGTAGTGGAGCTCGCCCGGCAGGGACCAGACCGGGAGGCGGTGAACCGCTCCGAACGAGGTGCGCCCCTCCCGGGCCACGGTCCGCGGAAGTCGCTCCATCGGAAACTCGCGATAGAGGTCGCTCGTGTAGACACCGACCGCATGGCCCCGCGCGCCGAGTCGCCGCGCGACCTCCCCGACGTGTCGTTCGACCCCGCCGGGGCCGGGAGGATACCGGGTCGACAACTGCGCGATCTTCACGGAGGGCGAAGTATCGCTCCTCTTACTTGACGGAGCGGGCGTTCCGGTATCGAGGGGCTACGAGAGGGCCCGCATGCCGGCGAGCCGTTGGGCATACTTCTTGTAGACCTCGGTCGCGCGCGCGACGGACTCGATCTTGACGTACTCGTTGGCCTGATGCGAGAGTTCCTCTTCCCCGGCCCCGAAGATCACGACCCGAGGATTCACCTGAGTGTAGTGAACCGCTTCGGAGGCGTGGACGAGCACGGCGCTCTCGGCCTGCGCGACGTCCCGAAGCACCTTCACGTGCTCGGAGTTGGGGTCGATCTGGACCGCGGGCATCGAGAGGATCCGCCGGAGAGTGAACGGGGTCTTGATCCGTCGAAGGTGCTCCTCGATCTCGTGATAGAGCTGGTCGGGGGAGTACGGGGGAGGGAACCGGATGTCGACCTCCGCGGTGCATTTGTTCGGGACCACGTTCAGTCGCGTCCCTCCGTTGAAGGTCCCGATGTTGAGGGTCACGCTCCCGAGGTCGGGGTGGGCGATTCGTCCTTTGAAGGACTCGAGACCGCGCAGGATCCGCATCATCTTCCCGATCGCGTTCTCCCCCAGATGCGGCATCGCGCCGTGCGCCGCCTTCCCGCGGGTCTCGATCGCGAGGTCGAGGACTCCCTTCTCGGCGTAGGCGACGCGCAAGCCGGTCGGCTCCCCGACCACCACGGCCTTCGCCCGACGGAGCGGGAGGGTCTTCGAGAGGGCCATCGCGCCCTGCATGGTCGTTTCCTCGTCGGTCGTGAACGCGAGGACCACCGGGATCTTCCGAGCCACGAGGTCCTGGGCGGCCTCGAGCATCGCGATCACGGTCCCCTTCATGTCCGCCGCCCCTCGGCCGTACATCCGCCCGGACGCGAGCTGGCTCTGCGAGAAACTCCAATAGTCGCCCACGGGCGGAGTGTCCAAGTGGCCGGAGAGAACGACGCCTCCCTGACCGTACTCGGCGAGCAGGGACGGGGTCTGGGTTTCCCCGAAGAGCGTGTTGCGCATGTGGATCTGGTCGGTGAACGACTGGACGTAGTCGAGCACCTCCTGCTTGTCGGAGAACGGGTCGCTCGGGATCTTGATCAGCTCGGCAAGCATATCGACCATCTGACGTTTCATCGGTGCGCAAACCTCTCGCCGTTCGGTCGGGTCAACCGCGAACGATCTTCCTTCCGGAATCGCGGGAAGCGTCTTAATCGCTTGCCTCGGGCCATCGGGCGGGCGGAGAGCGGCGGCCGGCGCCGGCCAGACCCTCGAGCGAGCGACCGGTGGTACGGTCCAGTATTCGGCCGCTCAGGCCACGGTTCGCTGGGTCGAAGGGTCGGGCGGAGGCGCCGGAGCCGGGCGGGCCGAGGGGGGCTGGCGAGCCGCGAGCGCGGGGCGGCTGTCCCCGGTCGACCACTGGATGGTCGGGACCACGACGTGCCGGCGCGCTTCCAGCCGACGGCGGAAACGGAGGAGGTCACGGAAGATCTCGCGGATTACGTCCTCGAGCTCGCGAGTCCGACGGTACCCCAGCGCTGGCAGATGGTCGTGGACGGGCTGGTAGAAGTGCTGTTCCGCCTCGGTCCGGGGATTCGGCGGGTGCTCGATCGTCGGGCGCAGGTCCAACTCCGCTGCGATTCGGGAGGTCCGCTCCGCGAGGTCGTTCACGGAATACGCGGCGTCGAACTGGTTGAAGACGCGGTACTCGCCCCGATCGGGCGGGTGCTCCACGGCGATCCGGAGCGATTGCATCGAATCCTCCAGAGCGATGAACCCCCGCTGCTGCTCTCCCTTGCCGTACGGGGTGATCGGGACGCCGAGGACGGCCTGCGCGATGAATCGGTTCAGCGCGGTCCCCCAGGTTTCGTCGAAATCGAAACGGGTGAGCAGCCGGTCGTCCGTGATCTCCGGGGTACGGATTCCGTAGATGACTCCCTGCATGACGTCGGTCGCCTTGAGGTTCCAGATTTTCGATGCGAACATGACGTCGCCGGAGTCGAACACCTTGCTCCAGTGGTACCACGACCCAGCCTGGCGAGGAAACGGGAGTCGGGCCTTCCGACCGCGGAACTCGACCTCGAAGAACCCCTCGGGAATCTCCACGTCCGGAGTCCCGTATTCGCCCATCGTCCCCATCTTGACGAGGTGGGCGTTCGGGCACACTTCGCGCATCGCGTAGAGAAGGTGGAGGGTCCCGGTCACGTTCTCGACCTGAGTGGCGACCGCGTGATGGACATCGATCATCGAGTACGGGGCTGAGCGCTGCTCGGCCAGGTGCACGATCGCGTCCGGCGTCTCCGCCTCGAGTACGTGTCGGGTGAAGTCGTATCTCCCGAGATCGCCTCGATGGAATCCGAGCTCCTTGCCAAAGAGCTCCCGCACCGCAGTCTGGCGTCGCGCGAACGACGGGATCGGAGTCGCCGACCAGCTGCCCACCTCGCGCACCCGCCTGCGGGTCACGAAGTTGTCGACGCCGACCACCTCGTGGCCACGCGAAAGAAGGTGGAGCGCGAGCGGCCACCCGGAGTAGCCATCGATACCGGTAATGAGGACCTTCATCCGGAAACCGTCGAGCCATGCGTGACGCCGACCTTAAAATCTGGGGGTCGCCCGTTGCGTTACGAATCCCTCGGTCCAAAAGTGGTTAAGCCGTCGCGGGCTCCCGGCGCTCCGAGCCCGGAGGCGAGAGCGGGATGGAGTCGCACGACGTCCGCATCGTCGACACACGCGACGAACCGCTCCAGGGGGCGATGATGGTCGTGGGGTTCCCGACCCACGGGCTCGTGGGGTCGGTCGCGGCGTCCTACCTCGTTCACACCCTCGACATGAGCCTGGTCGCTTACATGGTGAGCGAGGAATTTCCGCCGACCGTGATCATGGAGGAGGGGGTCGTCGGCGCGCCCGTTCGATTCTACGCGAGCAAGCTCGTCTGCGGGGTGGATCGTTCGTGCGACCAGCTGGTGGTCGTGATCGCGGACATACAACCCCCGGTGGGCATGCTGAACCTCATGGGGCGGTCCCTCCTCGATTGGGCCGCGGCGAAAGGGATCCAGCTCATCGTCGCCGTCGAGGGCCAGCCGATCGAGGACGAGGCCCGCGGGGACGCCCGTGTCGTCGCGATGGCGAACCGAGCGGCGGCACCTCTCCTCGAGAAATACCAATTCACTGCTGCGAACGGGGTCGTCACCGGCCTCGCGGGCGGTCTCCTGCTCGGTGCCATCGGTCGGACGACTCCGGTCCTCTGCCTCGTTGCCCAAGCGCACAAGGACTACCCGGACGCGCGGGCCGCGGCGAAGGTGATCGAAACCATCAATCCGCTGGTTCCCCTGATCGTCCTCGACACGAAACCGCTCCGGGAGAAGGCGCGCGAGATCGAGGCCGAGGTTCGGAAGACGTTACAGCAGACGCGCGAATCGATCTCGAGCATGCGCACGGCCGAGGCCGAAGGGCCGGGTGAGATGTATCGCTGATACGGCACCGGGGACGTCCGTCTTCCACGTTCCGGATGACCGACCTCCCGTGACCCTGCGCGGGTTCCGCGCGACCGACGTTCCGTTCATCTCGGCCATCGTCGCCGACGCGCTCCACGAACACTACGACCCGACGCTCTACCAATCGCTGAGCACGGAATGGCCGGACGGATTCCTCATCGCCGCGGACCCGCACGATGTCCCGATCGGTTTCCTGCTCGGAGTCAACCAGGTCGAGCGGGAGTCCCGGGTGCTGATGTTCGCGGTCGACCGGAATCACCGAACGCTCGGCGTCGGTACCTTGCTCATGAACACGTTCTTCGAACGCTGCCGGTCGCGGGGCTACCGCCGAGTGACCCTCGAGGTCCGGGTGTCGAACGCGACCGCGATCCGGTTCTACACTCGATTCGCCTACTCCGTGATCGATCTCCTGCGGGCCTACTACTCGGACGGGGAGAACGGCTACCAGATGGCGAGAGAGGTCGGGTAACTCCCCCCACGCCGGGCGCAGGGGCTAAAGCCTCTCGTCTCTCGTCGCCCCGCGATGGTAGCTCCGTGGCCTTCGGCGCGGGATCTGATGACGGCGCGCCCGTCGACGCTCCCGCACGACGCCCCGATCTCTCGAGCGCTCGGACTGATGCGTACCAAGGGGTTCCACGAGATCCCGGTCCTCCGCAACACCCGCCTCATCGGGATGATCACCTTCGAGTCGATCGCTCGGCGGGTGAGTCGCGCCCTGGACGCGAAGGTCGAACACATCCTGATCCTGCCGCCGCTCGTGACGCCCGCGACCCAATTGCCCGAGATCGCCGAACAACTGCTCGCGTCGGGTCTCCGGGCCGCCCCGGTGGTCGGGCCTCGGGGCGAGCTCCTGGGGATCGTGAGCCGAACCGACCTCGTCCGAGCGCTGGTCACCGTCCCCGAAGCGACCCGCACGCGGGTCGAGGAGATCGCTCGCGCGGCGAGCTTGGTCATTCACGAGAACGACATGTGCCGCCATCTGCTCGGACAGATCCGCCTCATCGAGGAGCATCCGCTCCCCGTCGTGGACCGCAAGGACCACCTCGTGGGCGCGATCGGCGTCGCGGACCTCGGCGCCGTGCTCTGGCGGCCGGTCACGGGAGGCAAGCGCGACGCGCGTGCGGGGCGCCCGGCGATCGACGTGAAGGTCGGCTCGATCATGCACGCGCCGGCCGTGACCGTACCGACCGGAACGGCGGCCTCCGAGGCGGCCCGACTGATGACGCGCGAGCGGGTGTCGAGTGTCTTCGTGGTCGACGACGGGCGTCCTCCGAGGGTCGTCGGGCAGGCCGAGCTTCTCCAGCTCGTCGTGGGGCGCGGAAGGACTCCCGGCGCCGCGGGCGGGGTCGAGGACGTGTACGTGGAGATCACCGGCCTCCGAGGTTCCGGGGACCCCGGCCTCCTCGCGGAGATCGACCACTTGGTCGCCACCGGCCTACGACGGATCCATCAGCACGTCCGGCCGACGCTTCTCACCCTCCACTTTGCTCCGCACGCCACGCACCGGACCAGTGACATCACCGTCGAGGCCCGTCTGCACACGGACGACGGGATATTCTACGCGACCCACACCGGTTGGAACCTTCTGGCCGGGGTGTCGGATCTGCTGGAAGAGCTCGGCGGTCAGACCCGACGTGTCCGCGAGGCTCGACGGCAACGGGGCCACCGGGGCCGAGCCCACGATGCGGACGAGGAGACCCGGGTCGACGACCCGGACCTGGAGCGGAGAATCCGGTCGGCGACGAGGGACGAGAGTTCCGAGGACGAGGAACCATGATCCCGGGGGGACCGCGCAACGCACGGCAGATGGAGCAGATGATGCGCCGGCTCGGGATGACCAGTGAGCCGATCCCCGAAGTCGAAGAAGTGGTCGTGCGTACCCGAACGAAGGAGCTGGTCTTTCGCGAGCCCGAGGTGACGGCCCTCACCGTCCAAGGAGTGCGGACGTACCAGGTCGTCGGAGAGCCCGTCGTTCGCTCGCGGACCTCCGAGCCGGGGTCTGGGTCGTCGGCCGCGGCTACGCCGCCCTCCGGCCCGCCCGAGGAGGACGTACGGCTCGTGATGGAGCAGGCGAACGTCTCCCGCGAAGAAGCGCTCGAGGCCCTGACTCAGACCCACGGGGAACCCGCCGAGGCGATCCTCAAGATCCTGACTCGGGGTGGGTAGTTGGACGAGCCCGCCGGACCCGTGGTCCGGGAGTGCGTCGAGGGGTACCTCTACGCCGACCCTCCGCTCGAGTTGTTGCTCTTGCGACGACCGCCGGCCCGTGGGCGGTTCTGGGTGCCCGTCAGCGGCAAGGTCGAGGCGACGGACCGAGATTACGAAGCCGCCGTGCGGCGCGAGGTGATGGAGGAGACGGGGCTCGTCAAACCCCGACGCGTGATCCCGCTCGATTGGCACGTGCGGTTCCGGGCGGACAACGGGGAGGTGTGGCGGCTCCACGCCTTCGGGGTCGAGGTCGATCGGTCGTTCGTCCCGGTCCTCAGCGCCGAGCACGACGGGTGGCAGTGGGCCCGCCCGGAGATGGCGACGCGGCTCCTCCATTTCGAGGACAACCAACTCGCGGTGGAGCGGCTGGTCACGCGTCGCTTCGTGACCCCCTCCCCAAAGGCTTAGCGCCCGTCCTCCGTCGTCCGTCCTCGAGAGCGATGGCGACCCGCGAGACCACCGGCGAGGCGGACGCACCGGCGACGTACGTGTTCCCGACCGTCGGCCCCGAGCTGTTCGCCGCGTTGCGGGCCGCGAAGGCCCGTCGGATCGTCCTCCAGGTTCCGGCGGGGCTGGTCCGGAACGCCCACGAGCTGGCGGCCCGGATCCGGACCGAGACCGGCACCCCCGTGACCGTGGCCGCCCGGGCGTGCTTCGGCGCTTGCGACTTTCCCTCGCGCGACGAAGCGCCGAGGTCGGACGTCGCGGTCGTGCTCGGCCACTCGCCGATCCCGAACGTGCCGGTCGTTCGACCGACGTACTTCGTCGAGATGCGGGAGCCCGGAGGGGACCCGGAACACCTCGCCGCGATGGTGGAGCTGGCGGGGTTGCCGAGGCGCCTCGGGTTGGTCGCCTCGGTCCAGCACCTCGACCTGGTGGAACCGCTGCGCGCCGCGCTCGAACGGGGAGGACGGAGCGTGCGGACCGGCCGCGGGGATCGCCGTCTCGCCTATCCGGCCCAAGCACTCGGTTGCAACTATACCGGAGCCGAGGCCGTGGCCGCCGAGGTCGATGCGTTCCTGTTCCTGGGCACCGGTCGCTTCCACCCGGTCGGTCTCGCCTTCGCCGTCGACCGGCCGGTCTGGTCCCTCGATCCGTTGCAGAACCGGATGGAGCCCCCGATCGACCGAGGGGCCCTCGTCCGCCGCCGCCAGCTGACGGTGGCGACCGCCCGCGACGCGCTTCGCTGGGGAATCCTCGTCTCGTCGTTCGCGGGCCAGTATCGAATGCCCACCGCCCTCGCCTTGCAAGAGCGAGCCCAGGCCCGCGGCCGAACGGCCGAGATCCTCGTGTTCGACCGTCTCGACCCCCGCGACCTCGAAGGACGCGCCCTCGACGCCTACGTCAACACGGCGTGCCCACGCATTGCCCTCGACGACGGCGAGATGTATCCGAAGCCGATCCTGACGCCGCCCGAGTTCCTGATGGCGCTCGGGGAGCTCCCGCTCGAGCCGTATCGCTTCGACACGTACCACTGAGCCCGACCGAAATTGAGAAGGTAGGGCCCGGGCGTACTCCCGTTCGTGAGGTGGGGAGCGCTCGTACCGGCCGTCCTCCTCGCCGTCGGGGCAGTGCTGGTCGCGCTCGCCGCCCTTCAGGGGGCGGCGCGGCTCGCCGTCGTCGTAGTCGTCCCCGTCGTCTTCGGCAGTTCGATCGAGTTCGTGGTCGGAGTGCTCCTGCTGCTGGCCGGCCTATTCTCTCTCGGGCTCGCGTTCGAGCCCGCGGAGGAGACCGACGAACCGGGCGTGGCGAGCCCTCCACGGACGTCCTCCGGCGGTGGGGGGCTCGTGCTGGTCGGCCCCGTTCCGCTCTTTTTCGGGGCTTGGCGAGATGTGCCGGCCCGGACCCGGATCCTCGTGGCGATCTTGGGGGCGGCCGTCTTCGCGGTCGCGGTCCTCGTCGTGCTCGGGTTCCTTTTCTAGCTTTTGCCGCCGACCGCGGCGAGGAATCGACGATGCACCCGCAAGTCTCCGGAGAGCTCGGGGTGGAACGCGAGGCCCCAGAGTCCGCCCGCGCGGACCCCGACGACCTCTTCGCCCCGCCAAGCGATCGGGACCGCCTGCGCTCCGACCGCCAGAATCCGCGGGGATCGGATGAACACGCCGGGGAATGGACGTTTCCCGAGACCTTCGAAGATCACGGGGGCTTCGCACGATTCTCGTTGCGACCCATAGTCGTTCCGTCGCACGGTCACGTCGAGGACCCGGAACGTGGGCGGATCCGGACCCGAAGCGCCGGGAGCGAGGTCGCGGGCCAGGAGGATCAACCCCGCACACGTAGCGAGGATCGGAAGGCCGTCCTTGAGTCGCTCCTCCAACGGCGCCCAAAGTCCCGCCCCTTCGATGAGCCGAGCGATCGCGGTCGATTCCCCGCCGGGGAGGAACAAGACGCGCACTTCGGCGAGGTCGGCGGGGGTCCGCACCGCGATCGGATCCGACCCGAGGGACCGCAACACCCGCAGGTGCTCCGGCACATCCCCCTGAAGGCCGAGGACCCCGACCTTCATTCGGCTCCCGCGCGGCGGAGCTCGTCCAGGACCTCCTTCGCGCGATCGAACCGGATCTGGTGGTCGACGACGAGCCGCTCGACCACGCGGTCGACCTCCTCCGGTCGAGCACCCGCGCTCACGGCGAGGTTCCGCGCGTGAAGCTCCATGTGCCCCCGCTGGATCCCCTCGGTCGCGAGGGCGCGCAGCGCGGAGAAATTCTGCGCAAGCCCGACCGCCGCGAGCACCTCCCCGAGCTCGCGAGCGCTCCGCACCCCGAGGACCTTCACGTTCGTCTTCGCGGTCGGGTGGACCGCGGTCGCCCCGCCGATGAGTCCAACGGGCGCGGGGATCTCGATCGTCCCGACCAGATTGCCGTCCTTGTCCTTCTCGTAGGTCGTCAGCGGGAGGACGACGGTATCGGCGTGCGTCTCGCCCGCCCGCCAGGCCGCGTACGTGTGGGCGCCGCTCTCGATCGCGCGGAAGTCGTTCCCCGTCGCGATCACGACGCTCGAGATGCCGTTCATGATCCCCTTGTTGTGCGTCGCGCAGCGGAACGGGTCCGCGACCGCGAGCGCATAGGCATCGAGAATCGCGTCGACCACCTCGGGGCCGGACGCCGTCTCGGTCTTGAGGACGGCCGCGGGGAACGTCGCGTGAGCGCGCGCGAGCCGATGGATCGCCAGATTCGAGATGATGCGCAGCACGACCCGCCCGCCCGTGAGTCGCGCGAACTCGGGGGCCAGCGCCTCACACATCGTGTTGACGGCGTTCATCCCCCCCGCGTCCCGTGCGTCCACCAGTAGATGGACGACGATCATCGTCCCCCGCGGGGAGGAGAGGATCCGGACTTCGAGGTCCTTCGCTCCCCCTCCGAACTTGACCAGCACAGGGTCCTTCGCGTTCGCGGCCGAAAGGAGTTCGTCCTTTCGGTGGAGGATCCGCAAACGGGCGGCGACGGGGTCGGGGACGTCCAATATCTGGACCTGGCCGATCATCACGGGTGCGGTCGATTGGGCGAAGAATCCGCCCCCCGAACGTACGACCTTCGCCGCATTCGAGGCCGCCGCAACGACGCTCGGCTCCTCGATCGCCATCGGGATGAGGTATTCCTTGCCGTTGATCTGGAAGTTCGTCGCGATCCCGAGAGGGAGGGGCATGACACCGATGACGTTCTCGATCATCCGGTCGATCGCACCGGCGTCGATCCCCGGCGGGAACTCGAAGGCCCGCGCCTCCTCGTCGGTCAGTCCGGCCCATTCCTGAATGAAGGCACGCCGCTCGGCGATGCTGCGGCGGTAGAATCCCGGGACCTCGGACGATCGGTTCATGGGTCGGAGCGCCCCTGTTCGGATGTCTCCGCCGCCATCGCCCCGGATTCGGAAGCCGCCGCCGGTAGACGGCCGACGATCACCTTCGCCGGTCGCAGGAGTCCGCCGAAGAACCGGTACCCCTGCTGGACGACCTCGACGATCGTTCCGTCCCGGTCCCGGCGAGAGACCGAGCTCTCTCCCACCGCCTCGGCCTCATCGGCGCGAAACGGTCCGCCGACCTTCGCGACCGGTTCGACCCCTTCGTGCTTCAGGAAGGTCGTCCACTCTCGGTCGAGCAACTCCATCCCGCGACGGACCGGGTCGTCGGCGGGAAGTTTGCCGACGGCGTCCCGCGCGCCCCGGAACGCTTCCAGGATGGGTAAGAGCTCCCGCAGCATTCCACCGCGGGCCTGACGGGAGACCCCTTCACGGTCGCGCTCGGACCGCCGGCGGAAGTTCTCGAAGTCGGCGAACAGGTACTTGTAACGGGTCGCCCAGTCCTCGACCGGCTCGGCACTGGCGGGAGCTTCATCCTGTAGAGGAACCGAGTCGGAATCCTCCGTTGGGGCCGGTTCTGGAGGGGGCTCGTCGGACATCGAACGGGGGTCCGAGGAGGCCTCCGGCTATTAGCGCTTCCCCGGGGCTCCCGGCCGCTCCGGGGAGGCCGTCGGAACAGCCGAAGACCCGTGCTCCGAACCCTCACTTTCGACGGGGTCCGGGCGCGGGTTTTTACGGCGACCGGGCCCGTCTTTTTTCGACCGCAACCCAAGCGTTATAACGACTATCCGGCTCGGTACGGTACGCTGGTTCCACCGGCGGTATTTCCGATGCCGCAAGAGTCCGTTTCCGTCTCCGCGTACGACGCGAGTTCCATCCAGATCCTGGAGGGACTTTCCGCGGTCCGGCGACGCCCCGGGATGTACATCGGGTCGACCGACGCCCGCGGTCTCCACCAGCTGGTGACCGAGGTCGTCGATAACTCGATCGACGAGGTCCTAGCGGGGGCGTGTACCCAGATCGACGTCGCCCTCCATCAGGACGGGTCGTGCTCGGTCAAGGACAACGGACGCGGGATTCCGGTCGAGGAGCACCCGAAGTACCACCGACCCACGCTCGAGATCGTCATGACCGTGCTCCACGCCGGCTCGAAGTTCGACCGGAACGCCTACAAAGTCTCGGGAGGGTTGCACGGCGTCGGCGTCCACGTCGTCAACGCGCTCAGTGAGTGGCTGGAGATCCGCGTCCGGCGCGGTGGCCACAAGTACTTCCAGCGGTACGAGCGCGGAGCCCCCGTCGCGCCCGTCGAGATGGTCGGACCGTCCGACTCGACCGGGACCGAGACCCGATTCAAGCCCGACGGCACCGTGCTCGAGACGACGTCCTTCGATAAGGGGACGATCGAACGCCGCCTGAAGGAGCTCTCGTTCCTCAATGCCGGCGTCACGATCACCTTCCACGACGAGCGCGACGACACGTCGGCCGTGTTCCATCACGCGGGGGGGATCGCGGAGTTCGTCGAGGACGTGAACTCTTCTTCGAACCCGCTCTTCCGACCCCCGATCTATCTGCACGCCAAGCGGGACACGACGGACATCGAGCTGGCCCTGCAGTACAACGACGGGTACAACGAGACGACGCTCGCCTTCGTGAACAATATCAACACTATCGACGGCGGGAGCCATGTCGTCGGGCTGCGGGCGGGGTTGACCCGTACCCTCAACGACTACGCGCGCAAGCGAGGTTTCGTCAAGGCCGACAAGGAGAGTCTCACCGGAGAGGACGTCCGCGAAGGACTCGTGGCCGTGCTCTCGGTCAAGGTGCTCGAGCCCCAGTTCGAGGGTCAGACGAAGGCACGGCTCGGGAACTCCGAAGTCAAGGGCCAGGTCGAGAGCGCGGTGAATGAGAAGCTCGCGGAGTTCCTCGAGGAGCACCCCCCGGTCGGTCAGGCGCTGATCTCGAAAGCCGTTCAGGCGGCGCAGGCACGGGAGGCGGCGAGGAAGGCCCGCGAGCTCACTCGTCGTAAGGGCTTGCTCGAAGGCGGAGGGCTACCGGGGAAGCTCGCCGACTGTCACTCCCGCGATCCGGCGATCTGCGAGCTCTTCCTCGTCGAGGGGGACAGTGCGGGGGGAACCGCGAAACAGGGCCGCGACCGCGAGTTCCAGGCGGTGCTTCCACTGCGGGGAAAGATCCTGAACGTCGAGAAGGCCCGTCTCGACAAGATGCTCCAGAACGAGCACATCCGTGCCCTGATCATGGCGATCGGGATCGGGATCGGGGACGAGACCGACCTCTCGCGCCTTCGGTATCACAAGATCATCCTCATGACGGACGCCGACGTGGACGGATCTCACATCCGGACGCTCCTGCTCACGCTCTTTTACCGGAAGATGCCGTTGCTGATTAGCGAGGGCCACGTCTTCATCGCGCAGGCCCCGCTCTATCGGATCCAGAAGGGCGCCCGGTTCCATTGGGCGTATTCCGACGAGGAGCGAGACGGGATCCTCAAGGAGTTCGGTGGGATGAAGGGGGTCGTCATCCAACGGTACAAAGGGTTGGGAGAGATGAACGCGGGTCAGCTCGCGGATACCACCATGCGTCCGGGAGCCCGGACCCTGCTCCGGGTCACGGTCGACGACGCCGCCCGCGCCAACATGCTCTTCCAGGTGTTGATGGGAGAGGAAGTCGAGCCCCGCCGCCAATACATCCAAGATCACGCGGTGGAAGTGACGAACCTCGACATTTAGGAGGACCGTTCACGCCAGCGGCCAAAGTATCGACCCTCGCCGACGCCCTGACCGCCATCGGTCATCCCGGTCTTTCATCGTCGAGGCGCCCGGTGCTCCGGACCCACGACGCCTCGCTTCTCACGCTCGCTACGCTGGGCGCGGACGGGGGCCCGGAGTGGCACGGGATCTGGATCGACACGGAGGGGGTCCGCCCGCTCGGACCGAGCGTTCCGCCCAGTCTCCTCCTGGAGGGGGCGAAAGTGGCCCCCGCCACGGTGGCATTGGTCGACCTGGCCCAGGCGGCCTACCGTTCGTACATCGAGTGGCTCGAAATCCTCGGCGGACGGTTGGACTCGCTCGAAGGTCAGCCGGACCCCGTGCCCTTATCCGAGCTCGGCGCGCTGTTGCACGCGCTCGCGGGAACTCGAAAGCAGATCGTACGACTCGAGGTCCTGCTGGCCGAACTCGACGGAACGCTCGGAGCCAAATTTCCCGGGCTCGAGGCGTACCTTCCCCCCCTACGGGCCGAGGTCGCGCACCTCGACGAGCTCTCCGCCGGCCTCGCCCAGGCGGTCCGAGACCTCGTCGCCATCCGGAACGCCGTCGAGGCGAACCGGCTGTCCGCGGTGGCGAACCGGCTCGGAGAGGTATCGAACCGGGTCGCAACGCTCGCGAACACCTCCAACCTCCGCATGCTCGGCGTGGCCTACATCGCCCTGGTCCTCGCGCTGGTCAGCGTCGTCGTCTTGATCCCAAATACCGCGGCGACGATCCTCGGGGTGCCGACCGCAGCGTGGGTCCCCGGTTACTGGGTGAGCACGATCCTCATCGTGCTGGCCGTCGTCCCGATCGTCGTGGTGTTTTCGCGCCCGTGGGTCCGGAACACCCTCCGGGGGCTGGGCAGTTACGAACGGCGAACTGCGGAGGGGATTGCCGACCTTCCGGAGGTCCCGGCCCAGGACGTGGGCGCCGACGCATCTCTTTTACGCCAATCTCGATAGGCGACGTCGTGGCGCCATCGACTGCCGCTCCACCCCTCGTGATCACCGACGCTTTGGTCGTGACCCAGGACCCCGGGCGCCGCGTGGTACGGGCCGACGTCCGGGTGGACGGAGGGCGGTTCACCCACATGGGTGCCCACGCGCCGAGGGAGGGAGCCGAGATCGTGGGCGGGCACGATTTCGCACTCGTCCCCGGATTTGTGAACACACACTCCCACGTCGCGATGACCCCGCTGCGGGGGATCGCGGACGACCGGGACCTTGCGGGGTTCCTCGAGACCCTCTTCGCAGTCGATGCCCAGCGGACCGAGGTCGACGTGGAGGCCGGCGCGCTCGCGGGGATCGCGGAGATGCTGCTCTCCGGGACCACGTCGTTCCTCGACCTGTACTACTTTCAGGACGCTACCGCGCGCGCGGTCGAATCGTTGGGGATCCGGGGGTTCCTCGGGTGGGCGGTGCTGGATCCGGCGATGACGACGCAGCACGGAAAACCGCTCGACAACGCGGAGGGATTCATCGGCCGCTGGAAGGGCCACCCCCTCGTCTCTCCCCTGGTCGCGCCGCAAGGCGTCTACGTGTGCGGGGCGGAGACCTGGATCGGCGCGAAGGAGCTCGCGGACCGCCACGGCACCCTCTGCCATTTCCATCTTTCCGAGACGCGCCGAGAGGTCAGCGAGCACCTGACGAAGACCGGGCGACGTCCAGCGGAATGGCTCGCGGAGATCGGATTCCTTGGGCCGAGAATGGTCGCGGCCCACGCCGTATGGCTCACCGGACACGAGATCGACCTCCTCGCGAAGGGAGGCGTCGGCATCGCCCACTGCGCCAGCTCCAACCTCAAGCTCGCGTCGGGAGGCGTGGCGCCCGTGGTCGAACTCCGAGCCGCCGGGGCCACCGTGGGCCTGGGGACCGACTCCGTCGCGAGCAACAACTCCCTCTCGATGCTCCGCGAGATGCACCTGGCGGGGTTGGTCCAAAAAAACCACCGATGGGACGCCGCCGCGCTGTCGGCACAAGAACTCCTCGACCTCGCGACGATCGACGGTGCGAAGATGTTGGGGCGCGGCGCCGACCTCGGATCGATCGAGGTCGGGAAGCGGGCAGACTTTTCGTTGGTGCGCCTCGACCACCCCACGCTCGTCCCCGCGCGGCCGGAGGCGATCGTTTCCCACTTGGCCTACTCGGCGGCGGAGGAAGCGATCGATTCGGTCTACGTCCAGGGCGAACCGGTCGTCCGCGCACGGACGCTGGTGAAAGGCGATTGGTCCGAGATCCGAATCGCGGCCGAGCGGGCGGCCGACTCGTTGTGGTCGGCCCGGCCCTCGCGGACGTGACCGCCGGTCCCTAGTCGTCCGTGCCCGAGAGCCCCCGACGAAGTTCGGTCGCGAGCTCTTCGGCGAGCACGGACGGTGGAGCGGAGATCCCCAACTCGCGGAGTCCGACCAAGCGACGCGCTACGGCGGGGTCGGAGATCCCGAAGAGCTGGGAGACGGCCCCGACGTCGACGGATCTGTGGACCATCCCTTGGTGCAGGAGCGCGGAGCCAGTAAGGTGCTGCGCGGCCCCGCCGAGGATCTGCGGACCGGCGGCGAGCACCCGGCCGCGCGCACTGAGCACGCAGACATCGGACGAGAGATTGGGCGGTGCGACCCATTCCGCGGCCACCCCGTACCGGCCGAGGAACCGGACCGCCCCCATACCGAGTCGAGCATACGCGCGAACGAAGTCCCGTCCGACGCTCCGGTGCTCGCGGGGGAGGACGACCGACCACGCGAGGTCCCCCGGGGCGTGGAGGACACCGGTACCTCCCGAGTGTCGGCGGACGACGGGGAGCCCCGCCCGACGCGCCCGACCGAGGTAGGGCGCGTCCTCCCGCACTCCCACCCCGTACGAAACGGCGATGTCGGAGAGGACGGTCACGCGAACGGACGGCCCCCCCGAGCGGAGGAGCCGTTCGTCCGCCGCGAACTCCTCGGCGCAGGTCAGTTCCCCGGGGACGGACACGGTCACGGAACGGGGCTCGGAGCGATGAACGGGACCGGACACACCGTCCGGACATGGGCGGCCGATGTCTAAACGCTAAGTGCCCCGCTCGATTTCCGGCGCTATGGCAGAACTTTCGACCTACGATTTGCATCCGGGGGACGCAGCGCCGGACTTCGCTCTCCCCGGGGTGGACGGCCGGACCTATCGGCGCGGTGATTTCGACGCGGACCCGTTCCTCCTCGTGACGTTCTGGTGCAACCACTGCCCGTACGTGCAAGCGTGGGAGGGTCGGATGATCGAGATCGGGCGGAAGTACGCCCCGAAGGGCGTTCGGATCGTCCTCATCAACTCGAACGATGCCCGAGCCTACCCCGAAGACCGATTCGAGTCGATGGCGCTGCGCGCGAAGGAGCGAAAGTATCCGTTCCCGTACTTGCAGGACGAGTCGCAATCGGTCGCCCACGCTTACGGTGCGCTCGTCACTCCGCACCCCATGCTGTTTGGGCGCGACCGGAAGCTGCTCTACCAGGGCCGGATCGACAACGACCACCAACACCCGGAACGCGTCACCCAGCACTACCTCGAGCGGGCCTTGGACCAGGCGATCGCCGGCGAGGCGGTTCGGCCCGCCGAACTACCGGTGGCGGGTTGTACCGTGAAGTGGCTTCCCTGACCGTCCGGAGCGACCGCGCGCCCCGCCGGTCCCGCGCGCTTCCTTGAGCTTCGTTCGCCGGAGCTCGAAAGCGCGGCCGAGGGACGGGTCGAGCGGGGCCGCCGCTCGATCGAGCCGGGCCGCGATCGCGACCTTGCCGGCCAGCGTCCGAGCCAGCTTCCCTCGCTCGTAGCGGCCGGCGGACTGAATCGCGGGGTGGAGGAAGAGGAGTCCGTGTCGCGGCGGCGGTGCGTTGCCCCGGAGGTGCTCGAAGAACGCCCGTTCGGCGCCGAGGACCTGGATCGTACTCGACGGCAAGCGGGCCAATCGGTCGAGCCCTCGCGCTTGTGCGAGCAGTCGGGCGGTCAGCTCCGGCCCGAGCAACGCGCTGAGATTCGGGGTTTTTGAAGGCACGGCGTCCTTGACGGCGGTCGTGAGTTCGAGGTGGGCGGAGTCGATCGCGCGATACAGTTCTGCGAGCCGGCGACGGGACTCCCTCACGGCGGGGTCTCCCGGACCGAACGGAGAAGGGGCCCCCTCCTCGAGCGCTCTCCGTGCCGCCGCCGCGTGATCGCCCGGGTCGACATCCGGGGAGTCGCGGGAGACCCAGCTTCCAAGGCGCTCGCCCACGAGGTTCCGCACTCGGTCGAGGTCGGACGCAGCGCGCACCGCCTCCTCGAGGTGGATCGACGGGTCCCACGACTCCGTCAGGGCCCGTTCCGCCGCGGCGAGCAGCGCCCGTCGTTGAATGTCGTGGTCCGTAGTTTCCTCGAAGGTCGGAGGGACTGCGGGAGCTTTGGGGTCCCAATGCAGCCCCCGGTCGGCGAGTCGTCGGTCGCGGGTCATCCACTGCTCCGCGCCTCGATGGGAGAGGATCTCCTCCTCCTCGGGCGTAACCCCACCGGCGCGTCGAATTCGCGCTCGCTCGGCGAGCTCTGCCTCGCCCATCGGCGCGAGAGCCGAACGCACGACGCGATCGTGGTCGATGAGAAAAGTACCGAACCAGGTGGAGACGAGCGCAGGGGCCGTGGTCATTCCGAGGACTCCCGACGCCGGAAGGCGTGCCGCATAAATAGGGCGGCACGGGTCGTCCGGTCCCATGGAGCCGGCACCGGATTTGGTCCGCGCGGCTCGGATCGATCGCACGCTCGTCTTAACGATCGATCACCCACCGGTCAACGTCCTATCCCGCCGAGTGCTCGAAGCGCTGGAGACCCGACTCGCGGAGGCCGAGGAGGACCCCGAAGTCCGAACCGTGGTGCTCACGAGCGCTGCCGAAAAAGCGTTCGCCGCCGGGGCCAACATCCGAGAGATGGCCTCGATGGGACCCGCCGAAGCGTTCGATCATGGCGGACGCGGGCAGGCGGTAACGCGTCGGATTGAGCGACTCCCGCTGCCGGTCATTGCGGCCGTCCACGGCGTCTGCCTTGGGGGAGGGTGCGAGATCGCGCTCGCCTGTGATTTCATCATCGCCAGCTCGGACGCGCAGTTCGGCCAACCCGAAATCAACCTGGGAGTGATGCCAGGGTGGGGGGGCACTCGCCGATTACCGCGCCGGATCGGTGCGGCTCGAGCGCGCCGATGGATTTTCACGGGACGATCCGTGTCCGCCGACGTCGCGGAGGCGGAGGGGTTGGTCGATCGCGTCGTGCCGCGGTCGGAGCTCCTGTCGACGGCGCTCGCCCTGTCCGACGAACTGGCTGGCAAACCGGCGCTCGCCCTCGCCGCGGCGAAGTTCGCGATCTTGAACGCGCTCGACCCGGAGATCGATCGCGGTCTCGCCTACGAGCTCGACCTGTGGGCCCGGCTCTTTGGTACTCAGGGCCAACGCGAAGGGATGAACGCCTTCCTTTCGAAGCAAGTGCCTCCGGCCCGATCCAGAGCCGATTGGGGTCGTGAGTCGGTGGGATTCCCCTGGGCCAAGGGGCCGGCGTCGGGGCCTTCCATCGGAAAGCGGAAGAACACAGAAGTGTCCGGTCGAGACTGAAACGCCGCGGTGGCTCAGCTGGCAGAGCGGCTCCTTGGTAAGGAGCAGGCCGAGGGTTCAAATCCCTCCCGCGGCTGATTTTCTCTGCCGGCGGCCCCTTCGACCGCTCGAGACCGAGCCCAACAGTTATTGGGGGCCTCGACGCCCATGGTCGCCCCCCGGACCCGAGCCACGACAATGCCCGACGCAAGGCCACGTTTCGAAGCGATATTGTTGGACCTTTTCGGCACCTTGATCCCCACCGGTAGCCGCGCCTCCCGCGCCCAGCATCTGGGGGAGATGGCGCGCGTGCTCGAGGTCGATCCTGTCGCGTTCGCGTACGAGTGGCTCGAAAGCTTCGACGCGCGGGCTCGGGGGATCAGGGGCAGCCTGGAAGAATCCATCGGAACAGTTGCATCGCTGTTGGGAGGTCGGCCAACCCCCGGCCAGGTCCAGCGGGCGGCGGCCATCCGGCTCGATGCTTCTCGGCGACTGTTGACATCCTGCGGACCCTCCCTCGCCGGTCTGGACGCCCTTCGAAACGCGGGGTGTCGGCTCGCGGTCGTGAGCGACACGTCGGACGAGACCCCTCGTCTGTGGTCCGTTTCCCCGCTGGCTTCCCGCATCGACGTCACCGTTTTTTCCTGCCTCGAAGGAGTCCGCAAACCCGATCCGAGGATCTATCGACTAGCCCTCGGTCGACTCGGCTTGAGCGTGGGAACCTGCGCCTTCGTCGGTGACGGCGGAAGCCATGAGCTGACGGGCGCGGAGGCGATTGGTCTCCCCGCGTACCAGTACCGCTTTCCCGGCGAAGCCGAGGACTCGGCGTACCGACTCGATGCCGACGAAGGATGGTCGGGTACCAAATTGAGCGACCTCCGCGAGCTGTTGCACCTCGCTCCGGCGAAACCCGGGAGTGGCGCGGGGTCGGCTTTTCACGCCGAGGTTCGGCTCTGAACGCCGGTGGGCAGCAAATCCAAGGGCCCTCTCGGGAGCCCCCTGCCGCGGGCGACTTAGAGGTGCCGTCGAGGTCCGACCAGCGCTTAAATCTCCCTCGACGTGACCTCGGAGGTCCCGGAGAAGGTCAGTGAGACGGACGAACTCGGACCCGGATTGGGGCGAGTGGTTGCGCCGGTGGGATGCGCAGCAAGAGTCGTTCAATCCGGAGCGCGAACGTCGGTTCTCCGCGATGTTCGATGTGGTCGAAGCGAAGGTCGGCCGACGGTTCGTGGCGCTGGACCTGGGATCGGGCCCGGGTTCGCTGAGCGCCCGACTTCTCCGACGGTTTCCTCGAGCACGCTGCGTGGCGGTCGATTTCGATCCCGTGGCCCTGCGGGTCGGACAGGGCGCGCTCGGATCGTTCGGAGGACGACTGCGCTGGGTCGACACGCGACTCGGAAGATCCGGATGGACCGATCAGCTACCGGCCGGGCGGTACGACGCCGTGCTCTCGACGACCGCCCTCCATTGGCTGGCAGCAGCGGACCTGCGGCAGCTGTACCGAGACCTCTACGGACGGATGCGCAAGGGGGGAGTTTTTCTCGACGGGGACCGTCTTTCATGGGGGGTGAGGCACCGCGAGCTCTCCCGGTTGGCGGAATCAGTGCGTCGCCTCCGTTTCCGCGGGGCCAGTCTCGACTCGGAGTGGGCTGCGTGGAGGAAGTGGTGGGAGGACGCGGAGAAACTTCCCGAGCTCCGTCCCCTCTTTCAAGCCAGGAAAGAGCGCCAGTCCCAGCATCCGAAGGAGGGAGACCTTCCGCTCGATGCGCACGTTCGCGCCCTGCGGCATGCGGGGTTTCGAGACGTTGCCGTCGTTTGGCAGGACCTGGAGAACCGGGTGCTCTTCGCGGCTCGTTGACCGTGGCAGGACTCCGCCACTCGCGGATAACGGCGAGAACCTCGCTCATCGCTCCGGCCTCCCGGTGGCCTTCGTCGGGGGTGTTAAGACACGCCGACCGCTGGCGAACGCGTGGCCGGTTGGAAGCGGCGATCTACGCGGAAGGTCTACCGCAACTCCTTCATCGCCGCGTACGAGGATCTCTGGGAGATCCCTCGCGGCGGAACGATGTCGTTCTTCCGACTCGACTCTCCCTCGTTCGCGTGCATCGTCCCCGTGACGGACGACCAGAAGATCGTTTTCGTTCGGGAATTTCGCCCGGCTCTTCGAACGACGTTGCTCGAGACTCCGGGGGGGCGGATCGAACCGGGAGAGAGCCCTCCCCACGCCGCGCGGAGGGAGCTGGAGGAGGAGACCGGCTACCGTGCCGGCGCGCTCCGGTCCCTCGGTTGGTTCTACCCATCCCCTTTCCGATCGTCGAACCGGGCCCACCTGTTCCTGGCTCGCCGGCTCTCCGCGGGGGAACGACATCTCGACGCTACGGAGGACCTACAGAACGTAGAAGTCCCATTGTCCATCGCGTTTCGCCGGATGCGCCAGGGCCGCATCCGAGACCCTGCCACAATCATCGGCCTCTCGCGTGCCGAACCGTTCCTGAACGGTGTCGTCCGCTTTGCGCGGTCGAAGCCTCTTATACCGAGCGTTGCTGGGTCGAGCCGCAGCGGGGTAGGGTAGTCAGGAAAGCGGTCGGTGACGCCGACCGTCCTGAAATCCCGACGGGCTCATAACCCGTAGATCCATGGTTCAAATCCATGCCCCGCTATCTCCCGTCGCGGGGCGCGACCGTCCAGGTGTAACCGGCGTGCGACGTGTCCCGGGAGGGCTTCGCACGGACCGCCGGCGGTTCCGGGGGAGCGTTCGGTGCGACTGACCATTGGGATACCTCGTCACCGAGCGGAGATGGAGGGTAGATAGTCGTACCGTGGCTGACAATCTCGTCAAAGGGCCGGGACTTCGCGTCCCCGGTCCGGCGAGGGTGAGTTCAGATGACTTCGAAACCGAACAGCAAGGAGTCTCCGGTGGTCGAGCTCCGGATGCAGGACGAGAAGATGGGCAAAATCGTCGACGAGGTGGACCGATTCTTCCGGAGCGTGCACGCCGAGGTCGAGGATTGGAAATTCGCGATGGAGGACGACGGCGACGGAACCCGGATCTTCGTGCGGTTTCAGGTCCACATCGGCTCGACGCAGTCCTCCGCCCGCCCGAAGCCCCCGAGCATCGAAGTGAGCGGTGCTGGTGGTGCTCGGATCCCGGAGGAGGAATTTGCGGTCCGAAAGGGCCGGCCCCCCAGCGACGCACCACCGGTCCCTCCGCTCCGATCGCCATCTCCCGAGATTGACGCGGCCGTGTCATCCGATCCCGACCTCGCGTACTTTGTCGACGAGTGGAAGCACAAACGTGAGAACCGGCCCCACGGCGAATTTCACAAGGCGGGAGCACCTCTCGTCGAGGCCCCGGTCAGCGCCGCGGCCCATCGGCGCCACCGAAGCGACGCCGCACGGACCTAGGGCGCTCGGGCGTGCAGGAGGGGCGGTGAGGCGCCGATCCAACCCTCGGCACCCCTCCGGCGAGGCGGGAACACACCGGTCTCCAGGGCGACCGGGACGCGAGAGCTCGCGCGGGCGGGCTGCATGACCGAGCCCTCTGCGGCTCCGAGCGATGCCGTCTCCCCCCCCGCGAAGGCGCTGGACTCCGGGACGGTCGAGGTACTCGCCCACGCGCTGTTCCGGACGGTTTTCCGAGAGGGTATGCGCGTGCCGATCCGGATGGAGGGCCTCGTCGACATGGATGTCGTGGTCCAGGACAACAACCTACTCTTGAACATGAATCACCTGCCGGCCGAGCTCCCGCAGCTCGCGATCTGGCGGATCACGCTCGCCTTTCAGGGAGAGCCGGTCGTGGAATACGGCCGTGGGGTCCGGAACGACGTTAAGATCCACCTTCCCCGGCTTTGCTTTCTCCTCCTGGCCGGGTGGGCCGCACGCCGTCGTGGGGGCATCGCCCGGGCGCGCGCAGATGCCGCTCACGCGCACCAGCTGACGGCCATGTTACGAACCGACTCCACCGCCGGAACGGTTCGGGAGCCGCGGGTTTGATCGCGAAGCCCGCGCCCCGGTCGGCGCTCGACGTGGGGCAGATCGCGTATCTCGGTGAAGTGCTGCGCGATATCCGCCGGATCATGTCCGCGCAGTACGGCCTGCACCGGGTCTCGATCCGGCCGATCGGGAGCGACGGCTCGCGTCTCTCGATACCTGTCAAAATCACTGGCGTGAATCGCGCCGGCGAGAAGGTCCGCTACTTCGGGAAGATTCTGAGCACCCACGACGTCGTCTCCGACCGCTCGATGCAGCTCGTCAAGAACCTCTACCTCGAGTTCAACGCCCTCGATCCGATCTTCGGCTTCACGGACACGGCGGAGGACATGGCTCGCCGGCAGTTCGAGTGCCTGAACGCGATCTACGCGGCGGGGATCCCTACCGCGCGGCCGTACGGCTATCACAAGCTGATGGAGGGAACCTGGCTCGTCGTCGCGGAATTCCTCGACGCCCGCCCAATCTCGGATTGGAAGGAGTGCACCGCCGAGCAAATCGACACCGTCTTCGGTTACCTCAAACAGCTCCACCGCCGAGGGCTCGTCCACGGTGACATCAAACCCGAGAACATCATGATCGGCGACCGGATCTACATCCTCGACACCGGCTGGCTCCGCAAGGACGCGGACATCGCGAAGAAACAGGCCTACGACCTTGCCTGCCTCCTCTGCACCTTCCTCGAGCATCACTCGGTCGAGGAGACGGTGGGATTTGCGCGGCGTTATTATTCGCCCCGGAACTTGCTCGACGCCGTCGAGTACATCGACCTCGTGCAGCAGCGCCAAGACTTCCATTTCACCGACGAGCAGAAGAACGAGCTGAAGCGCTGGATGCACGAGCCGCAGGCGCGAGACCCCGCGGTCGGCCGGCTCTAGACCGGCCGGAAGCGAAGCCTAACGGCCCGGAGCTTTGCGATGTCGCAAGAGCGCGACGGCATGCACCTCGATCCGAGTGCCGTCCTTCGTTTCCTCCACGGAGAACTTCCACTCCTCTACGACCGCCTTCACGTCCTTGAGGAGGTTCTTCAGCTCGAGGCCCTTGGCCCGGAGTTCCTTTCCAACATCTTCCTTCGCCATAACGGACCTCCGCTCGGTTCGGCGATCGGACGGCTCACGCGCATTTAACCGAGCCGGCGATTTCGAACTGGCACCGTCGACCGCCACGCCGGGTGACGCCCCGCGGTGGTCGCTGGTGGCGCACGCTGACTCGGTCAACCGGGGCGTCGGCCGGCTTTCCCCGGAAAATTCCCTTCGAGCCCACTTTCGGAGGGAAGGGACCCCTCGGAATGGCGTCACGCCGGGCTCACGAGGGTGCGCACGACCCCATTGGATTGGACCCCCGGGGATCGCAAATCCATGCCCCGCCAGATGTCTCCGCGCGCCCGCACGGTCGCCCGTCGGGCCGAGAGCGCGCTACTCGAAGCGCGAGGCGGCGGAAACCCGAAAAAGCAATTTGGCCGTGACCGTCGACGCTGACCGGACGTCAGCCACCGCGGAGGCGACTTTGAGGTGAGGAAGAAACGAATCGCTTCCGTGAAGGTGTTCGAACCAGCGCCGAGCGTCTTCTCGAACGCGGTCCGATACGGGAATTTGGTGTTCACGACCGCCAAGTCGGGCACCGCTGCGAACGGACGGCTGGCCCGAGGAATCGAGGGTCAGACTCGACAAGCCCTCGACAACATACGGGAGCTTCTGGAGAGCGCCGGCACGGATATGGAACACGTGCTGAAGACCACGGTCTACCTCACGACCCTCCGGAACTTCGACCGGATGAACAAAGTGTACGCAAGCTACTTTGCGGTCCCCCCGGCGAGAGCGATTGCGCTCGTGAGAGGTTGGGGACCGCGCGATCGATTGATCGAGATCGACGCAGTCGCCGGGATGCCGTAATCGGCGCGCGATCTGGGGTCTGCGACTAGGTCGACTTCGCGGCGGTTACGTCGGAACTCTTGGCCTTGCCTCGCCGGCGAGTGGCGCGCGGGGGGGCGGGCTCCCCGCTCGACCCGACCGCGTCGGCGGGAGCTTCGGGTGGGCTCGGTGGCTGTTCCATGGGCGGCGGGGCTGGAGGGGAAGCGGGTCCGGACTCAGCCGGAGGAGCAGCGGGCGGTGGAGAGGGTGGTGCGGACGGCGGAGCCGAAGGAGTGGACGGGGGCGCGGGTGGGGACACCGAGCGACTGCGATCGGCCGGCGCGTGCGCGTGGGGTCCGGAGGTCACGGGATTGGCGGGGATCGGAACGAATTCGCCCGGTCTCCACGTATGCGGCATGCGCAGGATCGACGGATCCCGAAGGAACAGGTCTGCGTGCCCGCAGGCCTTGCAGATGCGGGTGCCGATAGCGAGTTCTCCTCGCGAGCGGAGAGAGAGTGTTCCCCCGCCGAGGCTGCCGGTCTTCAGATCATTCGCCCAGACGAAGTCATTCGCGCCGCAGTTGCTGCACACGGGAGGCACGGGGACACCTATCGTTCGAGGAGAGGCGATGCCTCGGTAGAAAAGCATTGCGTCGTGCCGAAGGCGGACACTGTCGGCGTTGGGCCGGTTGGGGTGGGCCTCGGCGCGCTCCCCGGGATGCCCGGCGGCGCAAGACCCATGTAGGCCGAGACCCGTGCCGCGGCCGACATGACGGCACCGTCGTTCCGTCGCATTACTGTGGCCATCGACGGTTCCCCCAACGCCGAGACGGCGCTCGATTACGCGATCGACCTTGCCCGTCGTTACGGAGGCGAGTTGGTCGTCCTCTCCGTCGCTCCGATCGTGCCGGTCTACATCAGCCAGACCGAACCGTTCGTCCCGGCCGGTGTGCCCGCAAGTGAGATCGGACAATACCAGCAGATCGCGGAAGCCGCGGTGAAACGGGCCGTGGCGGCGGGGGTCACGGGCGTGACCGGAGTCTCGTATGAGGGCGTGGTGGTGGACGAGATACTTACCCACCTCGAGGAGCATCCGCCCGACCTCTTCATCATCGGCTCGCGGGGCCTCTCGACGGCCAAGCGACTGTTGCTCGGGAGCGTCTCGACGGCCGTCGTGAACCACGCACCGTGTCCGGTGCTCGTCGTGCGTCCGACGGTTACGAAGGCCGGCGGTGGATGATGACCCGGGTCGGGCACGGCAACTTGTGCGACGCCTTTCGAAGCGCTTCCTTCGCATCGTCCAAGTGAGCCTCGGTCGTGTACACCGTCAACAACTCGCTGCCGATCTCGGCGCGTACCGCGTGACCGACCGGCTTGCCGAACGCGCCGCGCATCCCGTCGGAGATACGGTCTGCGCCCGCGCCCATCGCCATTTTGTGCTCGCGCAGGATTTGATGCGGGAATCGCCGAACCTTCAGGTGATATTCGTTCACCGCGGTCTTCTCCATGACCCGCACCGCGCTGATCCGCGCGGCTTCGAGCGCGATATCCCGGACCTGCGCCGCTTCCTCGGTTCCCAACGAGAGCGAGAGGGGAAATGCCATTCGAAGGTCCCCCGTATCGAACTGAGTGATTCGACAGGTCGGGACGCCTCCCATGTACTCGCGTCGAGTGTAGACCTGCCCCTCGACCTTGCGGTACATGCGGGCCGGCTTCCGCGTCATGGGCGGCGCGGAGACGGGCGGCCTATTAAAACCGTTGCTCGGGAGCGGCCATCAAGGGCCGTGAGGTCGCGACGTGCGGAGCAGCCGGGCGCCTCGACGCGCGGGCGAGAGTTCGAGCGCGGGGACTCCGGCCGTCTCGAACCACCGGACGACGTCCCGCCGGCTCTCGGCGGTCCTTGGCCGGACGAAGAAACTGCGACCGAACATTGCCTGGGCCGCCCAGGCCCGCCGCCGGCGAAGCGCCTTCAAGAGACGGAAGAGGGAGGGCGGGGCGAGGCCCATGCGGTCCGTGAACCGTTCGCTGAGCCTGAAGAAACGATCGCTGTCGGGGTGACGAAGCAGATCGGCGAGTCCGTCGCCGGCGTTCTCCACTCGTTCCAAGAATCTCGGACGCCGCAGGAGTCGCGGCGAAGGGAGTGGACCGCCGGTAAGGCCGATGAGTATCTGGCCCCCTAGAGGGCGATGGAGCGTGCGACCGTAGGGAGGCACGCCGGCGCGGGAACGGTACTCGAGGCCGCCGCCCCCGACGATCGCTGCGACCCCTCCCAGTCCTCCGCCGCCGTACAGGTCGGCGAGATGCGCGACCTCGAACACCTTGGAGCGCGGTCGGGAGGAGAGGGCGCCGACGGCGAGCGAGGTGGCCGCGGCGGCCGCGGCGCTCATGCCGAACCCCTGTCCCACCGGCAGTTGGTGCGTGAGATGAACGGCGAGGTCGCCCTGCGTTCGAGGAGCCAAGCGGCGCGCGACGTTCTCGGAGATCGGCAGCGGAATGTTGAGGTCGCTCGACAGTCGAACTCGTCGGGGTCGCCCCGGTCGGAACTCGGCGGTCGCGTAGACGCCGAGTTCGAGGACGATCCCCGCACCGGTGGAACCACGAGCCCGAGGATCCCTCGCCGCCATCGACGGCGAGAACACGCCCGTGACGTGCGCCGGCGCGAACGCTTCGGCTCGAACCGGCCGCGAGTCCGACAAGAAAAACCTTCCTCGCGTGCCGCAGGAACGACTGCTTATAAGCGGGGCACGCCTTGTGAATTTCCGGTAATCGGCGCGCAACGCCGGTGGGGGAAACCATGAGCGAACCGGAGGTCACGTCGCCGCCGCACGACGCCTTCGATCGACTGAATTTTCTCGAACTTCGGAACACTCAGCTCGCCGAGGCGATCAAGCGGGTCGAGAGCGAGCGACACTACATGGAGGCCGAGATCCTCCGCCTCCAGCGAGAAGTCAAGCGCCTCAAGACCGAGCTGGATCGGCTCCGGTATCCTCCCCTCATCGTCGGGAGTGTCCGAGACGTACTGACGGACGGCCGCGTGATCGTCAAATCGTCGACCGGACCCGATTTCGTGGTCAATTCGGCCGAGACCGTGGAGCACGGAAAGATCACGGTCGGGAGCCGCGTGGCGTTGAACAAGCAGACCCTCGCGGTCATGGGGGTGCTTCCGGCCTCGCTCGACCCGTTGGTGACCGCGAGCGAGATCGTCGACAAGCCGACGATCTCGTACGCCGATATCGGCGGTCTCAACGACCAAATTCGCGAGATCCGCGAGGCGGTCGAGTACCCGCTGCTCCGTTCCGAGTTGTACAAGAAAGTCGGGGTCGATCCCCCGAAGGGCGTCCTGCTGATCGGTTCCCCGGGCACGGGGAAGACGATGATCGCCAAGGCGGTCGCGCACCACACGAACGCCACGTTCGTCCGGTTGGTCGGGAGCGAGCTCGTTCAGAAGTACATTGGGGAAGGGGCTCGGCTCGTCCGCGAACTGTTCCAGCTCGCTCGGGAGAAGGCCCCCACGATCATCTTCATTGACGAGGTCGACTCCATCGGCGCGAAGCGTCTCGAGGTCGCGACGAGCGGGGACCGAGAGGTCCAGCGCACGTTGATGCAGCTCTTGGCCGAGATGGACGGGTTCGAGCCGCTTTCGAACGTCAAGATCATCGCCGCGACCAACCGCCCGGACATCCTCGACGACGCCCTCCTTCGGCCGGGCCGGTTCGACCGGATCATCGAGATCCCCGTCCCGACCTACCAGGGTCGCTCGGAGATCTTCCGGATCCACTCGCACGGAATGGCGATCCGAGAGACAGTGGACTTCGAGGCGCTCGCCAGCCGTTGCGACGGCGCCACCGGCGCGGACATTCGTGCGATTTGCACGGAAGCGGGCATGTGGGCGATCCGCGAAGAGCGCGACAGCGTGACGGTAGCCGACTTCGACCGAGCGATCGAGAAGGTCATCGGAGAGGAAGAGCTGCGCAAGGAATCCGTCACGATGTTCGCCTAGACCCGGAGCGCGGTTGGGCCTAGTCGCCGGAACCCAGCTCAAACCGACCGACGATCCGGGGGCCGGCCGGGACCGATAAGTCGAGCAGGTAGGCCGACATTCCGGGGGAGTACGCGAACGGTCGGTCGGCCGTGATCGACACGCGGGTCGGAGAGAACTCATCGAGCGATGCCGGGGCGCTCTGCAACCCTACGATCGCGTTCAGTTGAGCGCCGGGCCGCGCGTCGCCGCGGTAGTACCGGCACCGTACGAGTGCTCCTCCGGCGAGGGAGGTGCGGGCCCGTAGCGACCCTTCCGGGGCGAGCACCTGGCCGCGGGAGAGCTCATCCGCCTCGGCCCCCCGCAGGGCGACTCCGACCCGCTCGCCGCAGTTCGCTTCCTTACGGTCGAGGTCGTGGACCTGGATCGAGCGGATCTCGACGATCTTCGGCGTCGGCCACAAACGCAGCGGGTCGTGGGCGCGCAAGGTGCCCCGACGCACGACGCCCAGCGCGACGGTGCCGACCCCTTTCACGGGGAAGGCGTGGTCGATCGGCACGAGGACCGGTCCCTCGACCGCGGCGGCCGTCCAGCCATCGATCAGCTCGCGCAGCCGAGGGAAGTCGAGCGGGAGGCGCTCGACGCTCTCGAGCCGGCTTCCCTTGAGGGCGCGCGCCAACTCGTCGTCCCCGACCCCCGGTCCTTTCACGATCGTGGTCGGAACGTCGACCACGTCCACGGTCGCGATCGTCTCGGCGACGGGTCGGGTCAGCTCCGCGACGACGAGCAGACATCGGTCGGCCATCGAAAGAGCCGTGATGAGCGGCGGGAACTTATCGGGAAACTGCGTCGGCTCGACCAGCGTGATCGCGTGTCCGTCGCGGACGGAATTGAACAGCGTTAGATCGGACACGGTCCCCTTCTTGCCCAACTCCTTCGCGACCTCGCCGGCGCCGACGACGGCGACCGTGACGCCCGTCGTCATGCGCCCGCCTTCCCCGTCTTTGGCCGGCCGACGTGAAGGGTGATCGCCCCGTCCTTGGCGTCGATCGTGACCTCGCTGCCGTCCTTGATCTCGCCGGCCAGCAGCTTGGCCGTGAGCGGGTCGACGACCAGCCGTTGGATCGTGCGCTTGAGCGGGCGGGCTCCGAACTGCGGGTCGAACCCGGCCGCCCCGAGCGCCCGTTTCGCCGGGTCGGTCGCTCGCAATCGGATCCGACGATCCGCGAGCCGGGTCTCGACGAGCGCGAGTTGCAGGTCGACGATCGCGACGATCTCCTTCTCCGTCAGCGCGTGGAAGATGACGATCTCGTCGAGTCGGTTCAGGAACTCCGGCCGAAAGTGCGACCGCAGTGCCGGCTCGATCACGCGGCGCCGCTCGTCGTCGGTCGTGGCATCGGCGATCAGTTCGGAGCCCAGGTTGCTCGTGAGGATGACGAGGGTGTTCCGGAAATCGACGGTGCGGCCCTGGCCGTCGGTCAGGCGCCCGTCGTCCATCAACTGGAGCAACACGTTGACGACATCGGGGTGGGCCTTCTCGATCTCGTCGAAAAGGAGCACCGTGTACGGATGCGTCCGGACCCGTTCGGTGAGCTGTCCTCCCTCCTCGTACCCGACATACCCCGGAGGTGCACCGATCAGGCGGGCGACGGTGTGCTTCTCCATGTACTCGCTCATATCGATACGAATGAGCGATCGCTCCGAGTGGAACAAGAACGCCGCGAGCGCCTTCGCGAGCTCGGTCTTCCCTACGCCGGTCGGACCCACGAAGAGGAACGTCCCCATCGGACGATTGGGGTCGCCGAGACCGGATCGAGAACGGAGGACCGCTTTGGAAACGGCCGCCACGGCCTCGTCCTGGCCCACGACCCTTCGCCGCAGTTCCTCGTCCATGTGCAGAAGACGCTGGGTCTCTCCCTCCAGCAGACGGCTCACTGGCACTCCGCTCCATTTGGAGACCACGAGCGCGACGTCCTCCTCCGTGACTTCCTCCCGGAGGAGTCCGGAGTCAGCGGCTCCTTCGACTGAACGCGTGAGGGTCTCGACCTTCTTTTGCAGTTCGGGCACGGTCCCATAGCGCAGGCGAGCAGCGGCCTCGAGGTCTCCCGACCGTTCGGCCTTCTCTTCCTCACTCTTCGCCTGCTCGAGCTCCGAGCGGAGGGAACGAAGACGCTCGACGTGTTCCTTCTCTTTTTTCCATCGGGCCAGGAGGCCCGACTCCCGCTCTTTGAGGTTCGCGAGTTCCTTCTCGAGTTCGGTGAGCCGGGCCCGAGAGGCCGGATCCTTCTCTCGGGCGAGCGCGGTTCGCTCGATCTCGAGCTGGCGGATGCGACGGGAGAGCTGGTCGAGCTCCGTCGGTCGCGAATCGAGAGTCAGACGGACCATCGACGCCGATTCGTCGATCGCGTCGATGGCCTTGTCCGGCAAGTGGCGGTCGGGGATATATCGGGCGCTCAGCGTGGCGGCCGCCACCAGGGCCGAGTCGAGGATCCGGACTCCGTGGTGTTGCTCGTAGCGCTCCCGGAGACCTCGAAGGATCGAGACGGTGTCGTCCACGGTGGGTTCCGCGATCGTCACCGGCTGGAATCGCCGCTCGAGCGCGGCGTCTTTCTCGATGTACTTCCGGTACTCCGTGGTCGTGGTCGCACCGATACAATGGAGCGTCCCCCGGGCCAGCGCGGGCTTCAACAGATTCGATGCGTCCAGCGCCCCGCCCTCGGTCGAGCCCGCGTGAACGAGGGTGTGGAGCTCGTCGATGAACAGAATGACCGAGCCGTCGGAGCGTTCGACCTCCTGCAGTACCGCCTTCATCCGTTCTTCGAACTCCCCTCGGAACTTGGCGCCGGCGAGGAGGGAGCCGAGGTCGAGGGCGACTACTCGTTTTTCTCTCAGACCTTCGGGCACGTCACGGACCGAGATCCGCAGCGCGAGCCCCTCGACGACCGCGGTTTTCCCGACCCCCGGGTCGCCGATGAGCACCGGGTTGTTCTTCGTCCGTCGGGAGAGGATCTGGATCACCCGTCGGATCTCGTCGTCCCGACCGATCACGGGGTCGAGCTTGCGCTCGCGCGCCAGCGCCGTGAGATCCTTCCCGTACTTCTCGAGTGCCCGATACTGCGCCTCCTCTCCCCGGCTGGCCACCGGTTGATCGGACCCTCGGAGTCCTTCCAGGGCGGACTCGACCGCGGCGCGACGGACGCCGAACTGCTCGAGAAGGTCCCGGACGGGCCCCGACACCGAGCAGAGCCCGAGGAGCAGTTCGTCCGCCGTCGTGTAGCGGTCCTTTCGTCGAGCCGCCTCGGCCTCCGCCGCGTCGATCACTTGGGAGAGACCACGGGAAAGGTACTGGTCGGACGGTGCGACGTGTTCCGCGGTCGGGAGGTTCAAAAGTCGTTCCTCGAGACGCACCGATAGCTGGTCCGTGGGCACGTGCAACGTTTGGAGCAGCGCGGTCGTCGGGCCGTCGGAGGCCCCCAGGAGGGCGAACAGGAGGTGCTCGGGTTCCACCGAAGCGTGACGGAGCTCGGCGGCTCGCTGGAACGCCTTTTCCAAGGCGCCCCGGGCTGCATCGGTCAGTCGGTCGAGACGCATTACGGGGCGACACCCGACCGAGCCGATTTAAGGCCACCACCTGTGGGGCGGGGCCGTGGCCGACCTCGCGGTCCGCGTTGGGTCCCTCGCGCTCCGTAACCCGTTCCTCCTCGCCTCAGGAATCTGGGGAGAGAGCGGGGAGTCGCTCGCTGGAGCGTGGGCGGCGGGGGCCGGTGGTGTGATCACAAAATCCATCGGGGAGGCGCCCCGTCTCGGCTATCCGAACCCTACCGTGGAAACGTACTCGGATTGGGGCATGCTCAACGCGATGGGACTGCCGAACCCGGGGATGGACGAGTACCCGCGAGAGATCGGCGTCGCCCGAGCTGCGGGGGCGACCGTGATCGGGTCCGTGTTCGGGGGTAGCGCGGAGGAGTTCGGTCGCCTCTCCCGGCGAATGGAGTCGACGGGAGTCGCTGCGATCGAACTCAACCTGAGCTGCCCGCACGCGGAAGGCTATGGGACGGAGGTCGGGAGCGACCCGACCGACGTGGAAGAGATCGTCCGTGCCGTCGTGAGGGAGGTCACGGTGCCGGTGATCGCCAAGATCACTCCCAACACCCCCGACCCGGCTGCGTTGGCGGCCGCGGCGGAGAAGGGCGGCGCGGCGGCGGTGAGCGCCATCAATACGGTCCGCGCGCTGGCGATCGACGTGGGACTGCGGCGCCCGGTCCTCGCGCACGGACTGGGGGGTTTGAGCGGTCCCGCGATCAAACCGGTCGGGCTGGCTTGCGTCTGGCAGATCTACGAAAGGGTCTCGGTGCCGGTGGTCGGCGTGGGAGGGATTTCGACTGCCGACGATGCCCTCGAGTACGTGATGGCGGGAGCCCGCGCACTGGAGGTGGGCACCGCGGTCACGCGGGAGGGAATCGGAGTGTTCGGCCGCCTCGCGACGTCCCTGTCGAAACGACTCGACGACCTGGGGTACGCGTCGATCTCCGAAGCGGTGGGAGCCGCGCACGTCGGCCGCCGTTGACGGAGCCGTTCGATCGGTGCCCACCTCCCAACCGAGCCGCTATATCTCGAGCGCATTAGCCACGGCGTGCGAGCGGTCGTCGGGGTGACCGATCGGGTTCGGGAGACCCCCTCGACGGTGACGTTGCGCTTCCGGTTCGCTCCTCCGGCCGCCCCGGGCCAATTCGTCATGGTCTGGTTTCCGGGCGATGACGAGCTTCCGATGTCTCTCTCCTATACTCGGGGGGACTCGAAGGGCGTCACGATCAAGGCGATGGGCACTACGAGCCGGAACGTGCAGGATCTCCGGGTGGGCGACCGCATCGGCATTCGGGGTCCGTACGGGAACCGGTTCGACCTCGCCCCGCGGCGGGTGCTGGTCGTCGGCGGCGGGTCGGGCTCCGCCGTGCTGGCGCCGGCCGCGGAG
>JBARNH010000055.1:0-35054 GCA_049802875.1 Thermoplasmata archaeon
GGTCAAGGGCGACCAGGCCGGCCCCGCCGCTCGCAGAATCGGCCGCCGGGCGACCCCCGAGCGCTTCTCCCGCGGCGCGGGTTTCCGCGGCGGCGAGGTCGACGCTCTCCCCGGAGAGCTCCACATACACCCGCGTCATTCGGTCGGCCCGGGTGCCCACGCTCGGAGCCGTCGACGCATCTCGGCCGTGTGGGACCCTTCCCAATAGAGATGGTCACACGCTCGGCACTGGTAGAGGACCAGCCCCGCTTCGACCCGGTCCCAAGGAACCCCGCTCTCGCCGGTCCCCGCGCGCGCGGGGGTCGACGGGACCAGCTCCCCGTTGCATACTGTGCAGCGTTCGAAGGTGACCTCGGTCGGGAGATCCGGGAATGCGGCCCGGACCGCCCGGACCTGGTCTTCGAGTCGGGAGCTCGCAAGAAGGATCGCCTTTCCCGCGCGTCGCGAGAGCTGTCGGTCCCTCGTCACGACGACGCGATCCTCGATCCGCGCGCGACGCACGATCTCGTCGTCGGACCAACCGCGCGCGTAGATCGTGTCGCAGCCAAGAAAGCGGAGGTACCGTGCGAGGCGGCCGACCATCTCATCGGCGATCAATCGCGGGGACGGCACGCAGGGCGACTCGGTCGCGCCGATTTACCGTTGTCACTTATATGCCGCAGGGCTTCTCGAATCGCTCTCGGAGGAGTCCCCGTGCGGATGTTCGGGACCAACGGTATCCGGGAGGTGGTGGGCGAGACGCTCACCGCCACGTTCGTGACCCGGGTCGCGAGCGCGATCGCGGCCCTGGTCCCCCCGGGCAAGCCGATCATCGTGGGCTGGGACGGTCGGACGTCCAGCCCCGCGTTCTCCCGCATCGTCAGCGCGACCCTTGCCCTCGGGGGGCATCACGTGATCGAGCTCGGGGTGCTCCCGACCCCGGCGATCCAGTACAATGTGACGCGACTCGACGCCCAGCTCGCCGTCATCGTGACGGCCTCGCACAATCCGCCCGAATTCAACGGCCTGAAGTGCATTGCCGCCGACGGCTTGGAGGTGCCCCGGGAGACGGAGATCGCCATCGAGACCGCGGTCGAGGCGAACCGGGTCGCCGGGGTCCCGTACGACCGGGTCGGGGAGATCACTCCGCGAACGGACGGGGGCCGCCGGTACGTCGATGGGATCCTCGACCGGGTCGATGTTGCTCGGATCCGTGAGCGGCATTTCTCAGTGGTACTGGATTGCGGGAACGGGGCGTCGGTTCCGACGAGCCCGCCGCTCCTCCACCGGTTGGGGTGCCGGGTCGTGACGCTCAACGGCCACGTCGATGGGACGTTCCCGGGCCACCTCTCGGAGCCGACCGAGGATCACCTGGGCGACCTGAAGGGCATGGTGCCGGTGGCGGGAGCCGACCTCGGGATCGCCCACGATGGGGACGCCGACCGGGCCGTGTTCGTCGACGCGACCGGACGCTTCGTGCCGGGCGAGGAGATCCTGACCTTGCTCGCCCAAGACGCGGTGCAACGGCACCCCGGCGGGGTCGTCGTCACTCCGGTGTCGGCCTCTCAGAGCGTCGAGGACGCCGTCACCGCCGCGGGCGGAACGGTCGTCTACACGCGCGTCGGCTCCCCCACCGTGACCCACGAGCTCCAGTCGCGTCACGGAGTATTCGGAGGCGAGGAGAACGGAGGACTCATCTATCCGGAGTTTCAACTGGCCCGGGACGGCGCGATGACGTCCGCGGCGGTCCTGGACCTCCTCGCGCGTCGGGGGTGCGGCCTCGCGGAGGCGCTGGCCGGACTGCCGCGGTATTCGCTGATCAAGGAGAAGGCACCCTGCCCGGTCGCGCTCCGAGAACGGGTCCTGGCGCGCATCACCGAGGAGTGGACGAAAGGGAGCGACCACGTGGTCACGATCGACGGCGTGAAGGCGTACCGCGACGGGGGCTGGGTCCTCTTGCGACCGTCCGGGACGGAACCGCTCTTCCGTATCTTCGCGGAATCGAAGGACCCCGCCCGCGCTCGCGCGCTCGCCGATGCCGGGCTGACGGCCGTCCGGAGCGCGGTCGCCGAACTCGGGGCGAACCGTTAGCGTAGGTTCCGACCCCGAGTGGGCTGCGCGGTCGGCCGTCCTCGCTATCGGATCAGTGGCCCGATCACGAAAACGCCCACCAGGAGCAGCACAAGGACGGCCAGCGTCACCGCCGCGACCACCCGCTCGTGGCCCCGGTGGAAGTAGTACGTTCCCGTGGCGACCCGCAATATCGGGGTCGCGACGAGGACGAAGATCCCGAGGGCCAGGTAGGCGTCGGGAGTTCCCGAGGCGAGGCCCTGACCGAGCCCAGCGAGGCTCAGGTATTGTACGATCGGGTTGGAGGAGATGGCCGGACCGGACTGCTCCCCCGGGTGGGCAACGAGATAGGCCACGAGGCCGGCGGCCAGAATCGCCAAGGAAATGAGGAGACCGCCGCGCAGCACTGCCGTCATGCGACGGTAGGCGTCGTCGGGGATCGACGGGCCTCGGGGCGGCGCACTCGGAGGGGGGATGGTCTCGGTCACGGGAGCCCCAGCCCCCGCAGGATGAGCTCGACCGCCAGCGCGACCACGACGGGAAGGAAGAGGAGGCGGACGGTCCGGTTACGGAGACCCGGAAGGATCCGGCTCCCGACGTAGGCGCCCCCGACCGTCCCGATCACGACCGGCGCCGCGATGATCGGATTGATGTACCCCGCGGCGAGGAGAATGCCGGCCCCGGCGGCGGCGGTGACCCCGATCATGAAGTTGCTCGTGGCGGTCGCGATCTTCATCGGGAGCCGGAGGAACCGTTCGAGCGCGAGGACCTTGAACACGCCCGCGCCGATCCCGAACATCCCCGATACCACGCCGGCGCCGAACATCACTCCGAGGGCGGGGTCGGTGTCGGCCGCCCGGTACGCTACTTTCCGGTGGAGGGCATCGTCATAGTATTCGCCCGCCAGGCCGAGGGCGCGGGATCGTCGATCCGGCACCACCCCCGTCGGCAACTCCTCGTTCCGTCGCTGGATGGCGCCCGGAACGATCGCGAGGAGGACGAACCCGAGGGCGATGAGCAGTACGTCGTTCAAGTTGGCGTGGGTGAGGAACACCGTGAGCGCGGCGCCGACGAGGGCCCCCGGCACCGTCGCGATCTCGAGAAACATCCCGATCCGAAGGTCGCTGAGCCGGTCCCGCACGTACGCCGCGCCGGTCGTCGAGGAAGTGGCGAGGATCGTCACCGACCCCGCCCCCACGGCGACGGGGAACGGAACCCCGAAGAAGATGAGGAGCACCGGGATGACGATGACCCCGCCGCCCAATCCCGTCAGGGAACCCACGAGACCCGCAGCGACGGCCACGAGCGCCAGGATCAGCACAAAGAGGCCGAGGTCCACGGGAGGCCCCGACGCACGGGGGAAGAAAAGTTGGGTGGCGATGGGAGCGAAAGTTCCCGCGGCCGCGAAACCTCAAAGCCGTCGGCACCGTGGGCGACGGCCCACCGGAGACGATATCCATGCAGCCTCGCGGGGACCGGGTCGCCTTCGGGGGTCCGGGGATGGCCCCCCGGTGGTCCCACAGCAATAAGGACGGGGTCGGGACGGCGTACTCCGCAGATTCTCGGCTCTGGTTCACCCTGTGGCGCGGGATCGTGACCGAGGTCTATTTCCCGACCATCGACCGACCCCAGCTGCGCGACATGGAGTTCCTCCTCACGGACGGCCAAACGTTCTTTCACGAAGAAAAACGCGACCTGAACACCGTGACGGATCGCCCCAACGACCACGCGCTCGGGTACCGGATCACGAGCGACGACCCCGACCGGCGATACCGGATCCACAAGACGGTCATCGGGGATCCGCACTTGCCGTGCCTGCTCGAAAATGTGCGGGTGGAGACCCTTTCGCGGGCGGTGGGTAAGCACCTCCGCCTGTTCCTCCTCGCAGCGCCGCATCTCGACGTCGCCGGCTGGGGCAACTCCGCCTCGGTCGTGCAAATCCTCGACCAGTCGGTCCTCGTCGCCGAACACAACGGGGTCGCGGTCGCGTTGGGGTGCACCTCCCCGTTCGCTCACGCGTCGGTCGGCTACGTGGGCGCGAGCGACGGGTGGACCGACATCTCGCAACATCTACAGATGACGATGGAGTTCGACCAAGCCCCGAACGGGAACGTCGCGCTCACCGGGGAGGTACCGATCCAGGACACACCGGAGTTCACCCTCGGGCTCGCCTTCGGTCGTAGCCTTTCGTCGGCAGTCACCACCCTGTTCCAGTCGCTCGGCACGGCGTTCGACGTACACTACCGTCGATTCCTCGAGCAGTGGGGTCGTACCGTCGCCCACCAGCTCCCCCTCTCGGGTCCGCACGGCGACGGAGGGCGGCTGTACCGAGCGAGCCGGGCGATCCTTCTCGCCCACGAGGACAAGGTGTTCCCGGGGGCATTCATCGCCTCCCTTTCGATCCCGTGGGGAGTCACGAAGGGGGACGAGGACCGCGGCGGCTACCACCTGGTGTGGACCCGTGACCTCTACCACACCGCGAACGCCCTCTTCGCCTCGGGGACGACCGACGCCCCGATGCGCGCGCTCATCTACCTCGCGACCCGGCAGCGGGAAGACGGCGGGTTCCCCCAGAACTTCTGGGTCGACGGCTCGCCCTACTGGCAGGGAATGCAGCTCGACGAGGTCGGACTTCCGATCCTCCTCGCCCGGCGCTTGCGGCTGGGGAAAGCCCTCGGCCAGTTCGACCCGTACCCGATGATCCGAGGCGCGGCCCGGTTCTTGATCGAGCGGAGCCCCGTGACCCAACAGGACCGGTGGGAGGAGGTGAGCGGATACTCGCCGGCCACGCTCGCGATCTGCATCGCCGCTCTGACGGCGAGCGCGGTCGCCGCGCGGTCCCGGGGCGACGGCGCGTTGGCGGATTTCGTCCAGGAGTACGCCGACTTCCTCGAATCCCGGGTCGAGCGATGGACGGTGACCGAATCCGGGACCCTCGTCCCCGGGATCCCGCGCCACTACGTCCGTATCCGTCCCGCCGAGGTCGGCGATCCGACCCCCAACGAAGGGCCGGACATGGGCATGCTCCGTCTCCCGAACCTCCCGCCCGATTCCTCGAACGAGTTCCCTGCGAAGGAGATCGTGGACGGCGGGTTCCTCGACCTGGTGCGGTACGGGGTACGCCGCGCCGATGACCCGATCGTCGTAGATTCGGTTCGGGTCATCGACCGGGTCCTGAAGGTCGAGACCCCCTACGGCCCGGTCTGGCGTCGGTACAACCACGACGGGTACGGGGACCGGGAGGACGGGGGACCGTTCGCGCAGTGGGGTCAGGGACGCGCCTGGCCGCTGCTCACGGGCGAACGCGGACACTACGAGCTCGCGTTGGGCCACGATCCGGCGCCCTACCTCCGCGCCCTCGAGAAGCTCGCGACCGCTACGGGACTTCTCCCGGAACAGGTCTGGGACGAGAGCGACCGCCCGGAGTTCCACTTGCAGTTCGGCCGCGCGACCGAATCGGCGACCCCGCTCGCGTGGGCCCAAGCCGAGTACATCACGCTCCTCCGGTCCGCGACCGATGGAGAAGTGTTCGACACGGTGCCCGCCGTCCGAGAGCGTTACATCGACGGAACGAGCCCTCGCCGTGCCTTCGAGGTGTGGAAGTTCAACCGTCAACCGCGCACGGTACGCCCGGACGAGACGCTGCGCGTGATCGCCGACCGCCCGTTCCGTCTCCACGCGAGCGATGACGACTGGAAGAGTCCGGTCGACATCGACTCGTTGGACTCGGGGATCGGACTATCGTTCGTCGACCTCCTGCCCCTCGAGACGGCCGGTCGGACGTGGCGTTTCACGTTCTATTGGCGGCTCGACAATCGCTGGGAGGGCCGAGACTTCGCGGTGGAGTCGGTCGCGGAGCCTCCCACCGGCTCGGCCGCGGGCTCCCGAACTCCCGTCAGTCCACCTTGAGCCAGCGGGCCGACACGAGCCATCCGATGACGAGCATCACCGCCGCGAACAGCGCGAGGTAGCCGAGGTTGATCCAGGGGACCCCGGTCCCCAGGACGAACGATCGGCCGAGCAGCGCCGAGAACGTGATCGGGTTCACCGCCGAGATCGCCAGCATCCACGCCGGAAAGAACGCGCCGCTGAACAGCGCCGTGCTGGCGAACATCAACGGCATCGTGATGAAGTTCGAGACCACCCCGGGGGTCTGCCAGTCGGTGGACGACGCCGTGATCGCGAGGAAGAGGCTCGAGAAGCCGATCGCGAGGGAGAAGAGGGCGCCCACCCACGCGACCCACTCGACCGCGGACAGTTGGAAGTGCACTCCGAAGACGATCGCGGCGACGATCATGATCGGGAACTGGACGAGTCCCCGAGTCGCGGACCCGAGCGCCTTCGAGAGGAAGATGACCCCCTTGGAGGTCGGGGTGATCAGGATGCGCTTCATGAAGCCGAACCGTTTGTCCTGGATCGTGCTCATGGAGCCGAACATCCCGACGGAAAGCATCGAGGTGGAGAGCGTGCCCGGCAGCAGGAACGCGATGTAGTTGTTGGCCCCCACGAACGACTGGACGAAGCTCGCCGGCGCGTTCGCGAAGCTCGACCCGAAGAAGGCGAGCCACATGAACGGCTGAACGATCGTGATCAGCAGCACGAACGGGTTGCGGAACGTCCGAAGTATCTCCCGGATGTAGAGCCCGACGAACTGGCTCCTCATTTCCGGGCCTGCCGCACCTGGGCGTAGAACTTTCGAATGTCTCGCATCGGCTCTTCCTGACCGAGGCGACGCCCGGTCAGTTCGAGGAAGACGGTCTCGAGGCTCGGCTTCTCGATGCTGATCCGTCGCACGCTATCGGTGCGGATCGACCCGAGCAATGCGGGGAGGCACGCTTCCGCGGACGTCACCCGGATGGTCCAATCGTTCCCTTGGGCTCGAACCTCTTGGACACCGGGGATCGCAGTGATCCGCGCCGCGTCGAGCGGTTCCGTGGTCTCCAGCAGCACGATGTCGGCCTTGACGCGGGCCTTGAGCTCCGATGGGGTTCCCTGCGCGATGACGCGCCCATGGTCGATGACCCCGATCTGGTCGCACAGCGCGTCGGCCTCCTCGATGTAGTGGGTCGTCAACAGGACCGTCACGCCGAACTCCTGGTGGATCCCCTTCACGATATCCCAGAGCATCCGGCGGGTGCTCACATCCAAGCCGATCGTCGGCTCGTCCATGAAAATCACGAGCGGCTGGTGCAGCAGTGCGAGGGCGATCTCGAGCTTCTTCCGCATCCCCGTCGAAAACTTTCCGACTTTGTCATCGGCCCGGTCGGCGAGGGAGAAGTATCGGAGGAGATGGTCGGCCCGCGGTTCCCAATCCGCCAGCGCCTGAAGTTTCGCCTGCAACCACAGGTTTTCGCGCGCGGTGAAGTCGTCATCGAGAATCACTTCGGCGGCGACCCAGCCGATCCGGGCCCGGACCTGGAGTGATTGGGTTCGCACATCAAACCCGGCGACCGTGGCGCCGCCCGCCGTGATGTCGCTGATCCCGGTCAGGACCTTGATCAGGGTCGTCTTGCCCGCCCCGTTGGGCCCGAGCAGACCGAAGACGGTACCGGAGGGGATCGAGAGAGTGACGTTGTCGAGCGCGACGACTCCGTGAGCCGGGGAACCGTACCGTTTGGTGAGGCCGCGGACCTCGATCGCGGCGTCGGTCACGGGGACTTCTGCGTCGAGGTTCGCCGAGGTCCGGGCCGGGCGACCGCCAAGGCGGCCAGTCGAGCCTCGGTCACTCGAAGCTCGGCGAGCACCTGGTCACGAAGGGACCCGGACCCCGCCAACATGCGCGGATCTCGATCGAGGTACGCGACGATTCCTTCGAGATGGTGGCGCAGGTGGCGCAGGAGGTGCTGGCCCGGGTCGCCGTCGCCGGCGATCTCGGACCAGAGCAATCCCAGCTCCGGCCCGGCTCTCGCGCCCCCCATCCACCCGCGGCGCACCCGGCGTAGGAAGGCGCGACCCTGAGGAGTCGCGGAATAGAGCCGCCGACGGCCGTCGCGGGTGACGCGCGCGAAGCCTTTCGTAACCAACGACTGGAGCGCCGGGTAAATTGCCCCGGCCCCCGGTCGCCACGCGCCGTCGGTACGGTCCGAGATCCGGTCGGCCAGAAGGTACCCGTAGATCGGTCCGTCCCGTCCCATGACGGAGAGTGCGTAGAGACCCAGCAATCGACCCGGCCGAGGGCCACGCCATAGGGCAGGTTTCGCCATATTTTATTATGAGTATAATTCGATATAAGCACTTCGCCACCCGGGAAGCGCTCCGGGGGGCGAAGGCGCGCGGGATCGCCCGGTATCGAACGGTTCACGTTTCCCCCGCTTCGGGTCGGGTCGCGCCGCTGACGGTGCTCGGGGCCTGGGCTGTAGCGTTATGGTTCGGTTGGGTTCTCGGTCCTCCGTGCCTATGTCGGGTTCACTGCGTCTCGAGGTCGCGGGGCTTCGGGTAACTAACCTCCCCCGTTCGTTGCGCTTCTACACCAAGGCGCTCGGGCTTCGCGTCGTTGCCCGCGGCGACTGCCGGTGGTGGGGTGGGGGTCTTTGGGTTCGACTTGAGGATGCTCGAACTCACCGGAACATCGAACTCAATTGGTACCCGAGCGGTTCACCGTTCGCTGCTCGGTACGCCGTGGGGGAGGGCATTGACCACCTCGACTTTACGGTCGGCATCATCCCGCAGGCGGAGTTCGAGTCCGTCTACCGCCGCCTACTGCGGGCGGGGGCTCGGCCCACCCGTTACTCGCCCGCGACGACCCAGGGTTGGATGGCGAGCGTGCGCGACCCGGACGGAATATGGATCACGATCGGTCGCCGGGCGACGGCCGCGGAGCGGCGAGCGATGGCTCAGAGCGCGGCCGCGACGAAACCGACGAGACGGCCTCGCAAGCGCGGACGCAGAACGGCCGCCCCCTCGTCCGATCCATGAATTCGACCCCCGAGACGCTCGGAGAGACGATGGTCGCGGTCTGGCGGCTGGCTCTCGCGGAGAGTCGAGGCGTGGTGGACCTGGCCGGCCAGGTATGTCCGGTCACCCGAACCCGGAACAAGGGGCTGCGGGCAGTCTCGTTCCTCCACCGGGACCACTTGATCGAGGGGATCGAACAGAACCCCGACACCAATTCACGTTGGGCGGCGTTGGCCCGAGCAGGAAGTCAGATCATGCAGTTCCGGTGGCGCGGGCGGTACATCGGTAATGTGTGCGACGGTGCGCTATTGCGATACCCGAGCTGGAAGGTCGCCGATCTCGGCGAGTGAGCGTCGCGCGCTACTTACGCGCGCTGAGCTGGAGCGCGTTGACGAGTGGGAGGAACTCGTACTGGCCGGCATGCAGCCGGCCGTTCACAAAGAACACGGGAGTGTCTCCTACTCCATCTTCGTCGGCCAGTTCGATGTCGTCGGCGACGCGCCGCGCCGCCTCCCCGGAAGCGAGGTCTCGCTCGAACACAGTCATGTCGATCGGGAGCCCTTGGGCGAGTTCCCGGAGGGCGCGGTCCGAGAGGTCCTCCGGATGGTCGAACAGCCGATCGTGCATGAGCCAGAACTTTCCCTGGAGACCGGCCGCCTCCGCGGCCTCGGCAGCGGCCTGGGATCGCGGATGGGCCTTGGGTTGCGGATAGTTCCGGAACGCGAAGCACAGGTCGTCGCCCAGTTCACGGATGACCTCGCGAACGGTGGCGACCGCATGACGGCAATGGACGGATTCGTAGTCCCCGTACTCGACGAGCGCGTACCGAGCGTTGAGCGGGCCGACCACATGATCGCGCGCGTCAATGGGCAGCACAAGCTCGGGGAGTTCCTCGTCCATACCAATCACCGGGACCCGACACGCCCCAACATGACCCTTTCGCCCTCGCCCAACGCGACGATGAATCGGTGAGTCGCCGAGTGAGCGCCGAGGCTTCGACTGGTCGTCCCGGACGCCCGGGCGAGACTCCGCACGACCGGCCCTCTACGATTTCCGAGGCGCGCTGACGAGAACGAGGCGAAGGCCCGACTGACCTTGAAAGGCAATCCCCGCGGCGTCCTCGATCAAGGCGGCTTCTCCCCCATCGAGGGGTTGGTTGTCGACCGTTCCGCGACCCGAGAGGGCATAGCAGATCGCCACGCGGTCATGGCCTACCCTGCGAAAGGACGCCCCGGATGACCCGAATTCGATCGATTCGGCTTCGAGCCCGACCGCGGACTTGATCGTGGTGCCGGGGCCGACAAGTCGATGGACCGTGGTGCGATCGGGCTGCTCTCCCGGCCCTTGCACCTGCGCCGACTGGACCCGCGGGGCCGACGCCGCTCCGGGCGGCAGACTCACCACGACGGCGAACCAGCGTACCGTCTGACCCTTCCCTGGATTGATCGCGTGCTGGACCGAAGTGGGAGCCGTGAGGAGGGTCGTCGATCCCGCTCCCACGGCCTCGGGAGGGTTCGGGCTACACTCGTACCTTCCTGACCCCTCGATCACATGGGTCAGCACTTCGACCCCGTCGTGCCCGTGCGGCGGAAAGCGTCGCCGCGGCGTGGCGATCGTTTCGGCGACCCGCAAGAACGGAGCCCACTTGGGTTGGACCACCGTCGGGAGAACCGTTCGGGTCGTGGCATCCTTCGCCCCGATCTCCCCCAAAACGACGCGAACGGACATCCCTTGCTCCCCTGACGACGCGAACAGGGGTCGAGGAGCGGGCGGGCTGATAACCTTGGCACGCCCGGACGCACGAACGTCGGAGCGGGTCGAAGAGGTGATGATGGCCGGCGAGAACGACCGCGGGTGTCCGGAGCGCAAGCCCCGATCATACTCGTTCGCTACGATGTGAACTGGCCGGAGCAGTTCCGTGCGATCGGTGGCCGGTTACGTGCGGCCCTTACATCGACCGCGCTCCGTATCGACCATGTCGGTTCCACCGCCGTCCCCGGCCTCGACGCGAAACCGGTCATCGACATCCAACTCTCCGTCGCGGGTCTCACTCCCGAGATTCTGTACCTCGTCCCGTTGGAGTCGCTCGGGTACGAGTTCGAACCCGAAAATCCGGATCGGACCAAGCGGTTCTTCCGACAACCCCCCGGGGCACCGGCGACCCACCTCCACGTGCGGCCGGCGGGTGGGTTTGACGAGCAGCTGAACCTCCTATTTCGGGACTATCTGCGCGCGCACCCGGAGGCCGCCCGCGGCTATGCTCGGACCAAATGGGAGTTGGCCGAGCGGTTCCGGAACGACCGCGCGGGATACGTACGGGCGAAGGAACCCATGGTCTGGTCGATTCTCGTCACGGCACACGACTGGGCCCAGGCATCGGGGTGGTCCCCGGGGCCCAGCGACGCCTGACGGAACGCGAAAAGGGGACCCAACGGACCGAGGGGCTGTCCTGATGATTCCGCCCCGGTTCCGGAGTTGGGGTCGGAGCTCGGTACGTCAGGGAGTCCAGGTCTGGCCACCGTAGCCGCTTGGGAGGCTGGGCGGCTCCGGACCCCCGAACGGGTCGGGGCGCGGCTCGGGGGCGCGGCCTTTCTTCTTTGCGAGGTAGGCGTCGATCGCGGTCGCGGCGCGCTCGCCGGCGCCCATCGCGTGCACCACGGAACGGCCACCGGTCGCGAAGACTCCTTCCACGTCGGTCATCCATCCCTCCCGCGAACCCTCGGGCCACCCCATCGAGGCGAACTTGAATCCGTAGTCCGGGTCGAATCCCGCGACGTCCGCGACCTCACCGACCGCGACGATGACCATGTCGCACGGGATCGTCTCGGCGGAGTTGGGGACCGTGACGAGGGTGCGTCGACCCCGGGCGTCCGGCGGCCCGTGCTCGGTCCGCTCGACGACCAGACCTTCGACATGCTCGGTACCGAGGATCTCCTTCGGCGACCGGTAGAAGACGTACTGAATTCCCTCCACCTCGCCGCCGACCTTCTCCTCCTCGGTGGCCTTCATGTCGTCCGGACCTCGTCGGTAGACCAGCTGAACGTTGCCCCCGTCCGATAAGCGCCGCGCGGAGCGCGCCGCGTCGAGCGCGACATCCCCCGCCCCGATGACGACGATCCGTCGCCCCTTGCGCCCATAGATTCCTTCCGGCCGCTTGTTCATCGCGAGGAGGAACGGGAGGGCGTGATACACGCCCGGTAGGTTCTCGCCGGGGATACCGAGCTCTCGCGCCTTCGAGGCGCCGATCGCAACGAGCACCGCCTCGTACCCCTCGGCGAGCAGGCTCTTGGGAGTGTAGTCCACGCCCGCCTTCTTGCCGACGACGAACGTCACGTCGAGGTTCTTCCAGCGCGCGAGGTCGATGTCCAAGTCCTCCGGGTCGAGATGGTATCGCGGGATGGTGTTGATCTGGCCACCGAGGAACGGCTCAAACTCGTAGACCGTGACCGAGTGGCCGCGGAGGGCGAGGTCCCATGCGGCCATGAGCCCGGCCGGGCCGGCCCCGATCACGGCGATCCTCTCCTCTTTCCGCTTCGAGGGGACGTACTGGAGGTCGGACTTGCCGTACTCCAGCGCCGCGCGCTTGAGGTGACGAATCGCGATCGGCACGCCGCGTCCCGACATGATGCAATCATCTTCGCAGAAGTGGTAGCACGTTTTGCACAGCACCGTCGCAAGGGGATTCTCTCGGAGGGTGAGCTTGGCGGCTTCGTCAAACTTCCCTTCGCCGACCAGAATGTTGTAGCCGCGGCAATCCTGAGTGATCGGGCAACCCTGGATACAATAGGGCATCGCGCATTGTAGGCAGCGCTGGCCCTCCAGGACCGCTTGCTCGAGAGTGTACGGTTGATCGATGAGCGCGAATTTGTGCACGCGCTCCTCCCGGGTCTCCTCCTCGATCGGTACCCTCTCGTAACGGTCCATCGCTCCTCCGGTTCGTCGCGAGCCTTGAGCACTCCTAGTGACGAAGGCCGTCCTTTTACGCTTCGCCTTGCGCGTGCGACGGACTGACACGGCCGTAGGCGGGGCCAACATGCGCCGAGCGCGAGCACAACTCGAACCCGGCGGGATCGATTTCCTGAACCAACCTGGTTGAGCGGGGCGACTTTGGCCAGGGGGAGCGCTTCAACGGGCTTACTTCGGAGCCGGTCCCAGATACAGGAGATTCTCGTCGGGATCGCTGATGATCGCGTACCATCCCCACGGCGCTTCCTCCGGGTCGTGGGCGAAAGTGATGCCCTTCTCCTTCAGCCGCCGGCATTCCTCCCGAAAATCGCCGGGAATCGCGAAGACGTACCCCCAAGGACCCGGCTCGAGCGGTATCGGTATCGGCTGGTTCTCGGAAGCTTGGCAGAGGTGGATGGCGCTCCCTTTCGCTTTGTTTCCCACGGCAACCCAGTGTCCGTCGTCCGCGATGAGCTCTAGCCCCAGTTTCTCGGTGTACCACTTCTTCGAAGCCACTTTGTCCTTCACAACGACCGGGACGCTCGTCAACCAGGGACCGACGATCTTCTTGCTCGGCATGGCCCGTTCTCCGCCCGTCACAATGTCCGCAGGGTGTTAACACCCTCGGTGAGAGAGTTCGAGACACGCCCAGAACCCGGCGTTTCAAGGCTGAGCGGAACGTTTCTCTCCAGTCTCCTTGGCCGATGCGGTCGAGGGCGGGGAACCACAAACCACCCCACCCGGTGGGTCTGGCAGGCTGGAGTTCAGCGACGACATCCTCAATTTGACGAGCGACGGGCGCGGAGGGATTTGAACCCTCGACCCCCGGGTTAGGAACCCGATGCCCTATCCAAGCTAGGCTACGCGCCCCGCCGAGTCAGCCCTCGCCCGAGATATCAGGGCTTCGTCGTGGCGGGCCCGGGCGGGGCGGGAAGAAGTCGCTCGTACCGGTGGTCGACCGGCGACATGAACTCTGAGGCCGGCTCTTGGAGGATCTCGATCCCTTCGAGGGCATCGCGGAGCGTCGGAAGTACCGCTCGCCGGTCCACGTCGGGTGCCGCCGCCGGCCCCGCGCCCCCCAATGCCCCCAGGAGCCACCGCTCGGTGCCGACCACGAAAAGGAATGGGAAAACCCGGCAATCGCGTGTCAACGTTGAAAAGAGCTCTTCCGGCCGCGCCCCCTTCTTCGGCGTTCCCGAGATGAGCACGATCTGATCAGCCGACCGACCTTGGTAAGCGGGCAGCCGCGCGGGTTCGAGCAGTGTGCGGTGCGTGATCCAACCCTTTGCCAGCATCCGACGTTGGGAGAACGGCAACCCGAACGGCCCCACCAGGTGCCCTCCCCGCCCCTGATCCGCGGCGGTGAACGGCCGTCGCAAGAGCTCACCGAGGGCCCAGATCTGATGTGCGGAGAGCGGAGGCAACTCGGTCTCGTCGGACCCGGACCCCTCTCCTACGGCTCCTCCGAGTCCGTGCGGATAGGCCAACGTCCCCTCCAGTTGGGCCAAGTGGCACCACAGGCCCTCGAAGTCGAAGAACACCGGGACGGTCGGCCCGTCCGCAGCGACAGTGATCACGAGCGGGGAGGCCGCCGAACGGTCCTTTTCGAGTCGCGCTCCGAGGCGCGCGCCGTCGGTGGGCTTCCGGTGGAAGAACACCGCGACGGCGAGTTGACTCCCGTTCCACAGGACCACGTTCCCGTCGTCGGCGGTGACCGCGCGAGTGAATTCGGGGAATCGGTCGGCGTACGGCCGCGCCAAAAGGAATGTGACATGCGGCCGGCCGAGCGGAACGGGATCGGGAATGTACCGGTCCCGTAGCCACCCCTCCTCGTAGGCGCGCCGTCGCACGGCGTGGTACGTGGAGCGGGGGATCTCGACCTGCCGAAGCCGTTCGCGTTCTCGGTCCGGTCGGGCGGCGAGGAGGACCGCGATCACGCGGGCCTCCGAGTCGGTCAGTGCCCGCACTGAGCAAAACCCTCCCGAATGCGACGGTCTAGCACGCGGTCCAACCACCGAGGAGGGGCTCGACACTTTCGTTTAAGAGCCGTTCTCGACATGCTCCGGTGGCGGTCCCCACGGGAAGGTCCCCAACGATGAAGGGTCGGCTCGGAGCGTTCACGGCCATCGTTGCAGTGGTTTCGGCATTCTTGATGGTATTCGTCGTCCCCGCGGGGATCGCCGCCGCAAGCAGCCCGGCGGTCACCCCGGGACCCGCCTTTACCTTGTGGGCTTACGGGGTCGTCAAGACCGTCGACTTCTCGGGCTCGAGCGCCGACCATTTCGATTACCAAGGAAGCGCGACGTACGGATACTCCGTGATTTTGAATCAGACCAACCTGACCCCCTCGACTTTCGAACTTTCCGTCAATCGGACCATGGGCGCTCTGCTCTCGGTCGAATACTGCTCCCCGACGTGTAAGAACCCGAGCGTGACGGCGACCGTCTCGGACCACTCGTGGGAAGCGATCGACGCCTGGGCGAATTTCACGACCCAGGGGACGGTGTTCGAAGACGGCCAGAGCGTCGCGGCGATCGGACTACTCAACTCGCACAGCACGATCGTAGGGAGCCTCTTGGACACCGCGGCCGGGCCACTCCGCAGTTCGTACCTCAGCGCGAACGTATCGGCCTCCTCCGACGTGAGTTTCGCCTCGCCGCTCGGACTCCTCCCGGAGAACCTCACGGGAACGACGCCCGTGAGTTGGAACTCGTCCAGCGCGTTCGTCGCGTCCGGGACGTACACCGTTGGTTACTTCTACCACTATCGCGGACCGAAGGCCGCCACGACCGTGGGCTCCGGCCCCGTGAGCGCGGCGGTCGTCCGGTCGGGGAACGTGACCGTTCTCGGGAGCACCGGCGCGGGCCCGCAAGGGACCGTCGATCTCGGCGGGGTCCCGTACCTCGACGTGTCCCTCAGTGTCGAGGGGCCGTTCGTGGCGCGCGAAGGGTTCATTCTCGTGCCCGACGAGGTCGACCTGTTCGGTAGCTCGAGTACGGCGGCGTGGAGCGGCAACGAAAGCGGCGCGACGACCGTCCAGATGACCTCGCTCTACGTCCGTCCGAATTCCGGACCTCACCTCGGGATTGACGGCTCGGAGTGGCTATACTCCGCGAGCTCGCTCAACCCTTCGTCGACTTCCGTTGCGCCAATCGCAGGAGGGGCCGTCCAGATCAGCTCGGCCTCGGACAACGTCGGCTCTACGACGTTGCAGGGGGTCCCGATCCCGGTCAGCCAAGCGCAAGGGTACCAGGGCTGCCTCGTCTCGGGCGCCGCGTGTCCCTCGGGATCTACCCGACCCGGGCTCCCGCTCCTGACCCTGGGGGTCCTCGCACTCGCGGTCGTCGTCGCGGTGGTGGCCGTCGCGGTGACCGAGCGGCGACGGATTCCGCCCCCCACCTATCCCAACGCGAAACTCTACCCTCCGGGCGACTCGAGGGCGACGAAGCCGTCGGGCAATGCGGCCGCGTCGGGCGACCGACGTCCCGCCGCTCCGGCGGACGACGACCCGTTATCGAACCTCTGGTAGGGGACCGGGCGCCGGCGCGGCATGAGGGCGCGACGTTTCCCCTAGGGCGAGGACGGAGCGACGGCCGGTGCGCGCGCGGGGAGGGGATAGCGCAGGAGAGCCGCGATCCCTTGGAACCCCTTCGCGAGCATCTCCCCTTCCTCGCTTTCCATCGAGATGAGACGGACCGACGCGTTCGAATCGACCGCTCGGCGGAACAATCCCTCGACGTAGTCCTCCGAGGCGACCTCCGTGAGGCTCCGCTGCGAGCAATGGGGGCACGGACCGTCCAGGACGGAGTCGATCGCGTCATCGGGCAGTGTCCGTTCGAACTCCTTCTGGCAGGCGCCGCACCGGAACGTGACCCGGCGCTTCCGCAGGCCCTCGGAAACGAGGAGAGTCTCCACGGAGCCCAGCTCGAGCGCCCGGCGGACGTCGGCCTCGCCGTAGGCCGCCAGGCCTGACTCGGCCTTCCGGATCTCCGCGAGGAGGCGCTGGACGATCCGCTTCTCCTCCGTGATCTCGAGACCGTGCAGCGTGTGGCCCGCCCTTTCGACGAGCTCCTTGAGGCCGTACTCGTCGGTGTACCCCACGTCAAAGAGGGGCTGTACGACCTTCTGCTGGAGCTCGTACTGGAGGTACGCCTCCTTGTAGAAGTACTCCTTCGTCGCCCCCGGTCCGCCGAGGAGGATCCCCTTGAGGGTCTCCTTCCGCGGCAGGAAAAGTTCGGCGGAGATCTCCGCGACCTTGACGAAGAAGTCGTGAGCGGCGTGCTCGATCAGCCGTTCGAACCGGTGCGCGGACTGCCCGCCGCGCCCGTGCTTGCTCGGGACGAGCGATTGGCGGTTGCGCAACGGTTCGACGCGCTTGCCGCGGAGGAGCCCGACCGTCACCTCGGCTCGGTCCATGACGATCAGCCCCCACACGTCGGGCTCGTGGACCATCGAAAGCAGCGGGTCGAGGAAGAACGACGAATCGCACCGGTAGAGGTAGGTGTTCAGCGGTTCGGGAGGCTCGACGATGAAGGTGACGGACTCGGACTTGTCGGCGCCCACGGCCTTCGAGCCGACGAAGAACGCCACGCCGTTTGCGGGGGGCTCCTTGAACTGCCGGACCCGGCCCATGAGCGACTCGATCGCCCACATGACGTTCTTGCGGGTCGTGCGGCTCTTGATGTTGGAGCTCTGGGCATATTCGTTCCGAAGGTACGACATGACGTCCGAGATCTGTTTCCCGGGCGAAACGTAGAGACTCACGAGCTCGGTCGCCCGGCCCTTGACGGCGGCGATCTCGTCCAGCTTCCGCTGGAACGAGTAGCGAGCAAGTTGGAGGTCGGTGCTCGGGCCGCTCACGCGACGCTCCCGGGGTTGAACGAACTACCGATCGACCGACCGACGTCCCGCGTCGCGGGTAGGTCCCCGCGACGCCCGTTCCTCGGGCGGAGGAGTCAGAGCAGGCGGCGGACGTGCTCGTCGATGACCTCTTCGGGGTACGCCCCGACGATCCGGTCGACGAGCTTCCCCTGCTTGTAGAAGAGCAGGGTCGGGATGCTCATGATCCCGAGGGCCCCGGCTTTCTCGCCGTTGTCGTCCGAGTTCATCTTGCCGAACGCGACCTTGCCCTTGTACTTCTCACTCAGCCGGTCGACGATGGGGGATACCATACGACACGGCCCGCACCACGGGGCCCACACGTCCACGACGACCGCAGAATTGTCTTGAGCGAACTTATCGAAACTAGGCCCACCGACTTCTTGGACTGCCATGGATTCCACCATATCCATCGAGGGCAGCCGGCTATTAAATCGTTCTCGGTCGTGGACTTCCGTAAGCTACTCCGACGCCGCCCCGGGGGCTGCCGACCGGCGGAAATCCCGCGCCAATCCATCATGTTCTTAGCTTCCGGCGCTCTGTGCTAGGATGTGACGCCCTTCTCGGTGGCGCCCGATTCGTCCTTGCCCGCGGCCGAACTCCAAGCTCCTCCCGGGGACTCGGTTCCAGCGTACCTCACCCGGTCCGCTCGGCTTCCGTCGTTGCTCTCTCCGGCGGCTCGCAAGGGAATCCGTCAGCGGATGCTCCTGCTGCGGCAGGCGGCGCTCGACCGGATCGTTCGACTCACCGGAGTGTCGACCGTCGACCTCCAACAGTACCGACGGGATCTACGGGCCAGCGAACTCCCCGATACGCTGCTCGAGCGAGGGGCGGGCATCGCGTTCACCCGCGAACTCCCCCAGGGAGCCCTCCTCTACCTGCTGGTACGGGCCGCGCGCCCGAAGGTCGTCATCGAAACCGGCGTGCGCCCCGGTTACTCCACCGCGTGGATACTCGCCGGCCTCGCCGCCAACGGGGAAGGGACCCTCACCTCCCTGGGGCCCGGCCCGATCGCGGGCCGGACGAGCGGCGTCCACGACGTCGGCGTCGGGCAGTTCGTTCCCCCGTCGCTCCGGTCTCGATGGACGCTCGCGCTCGGGAACACCCCGGATCGTTTGCGGGAGCTGCTGAGCTCGGCGCGGCAAGTCGATGTCTTCTTCTACGACAACGGGCCCGAGATCTCACGCGCCCGGTTTGAGCTCCACACCGCCTGGGAGGCCCTCTCCGCGCACGGGATCCTCCTCGCGCACCATATCGACGCCAACGTCGCGTGGAAGGAGCTCTGCCAGCTTCAGGGACTCTCTCCGCAGGTCCTCGACCCCGGTCCGCCGCCGATGGGCGCCCTGAGCGTCCGCGGAGGGGCGGAGGACGGGGTGCGCGCCTAGCGCTCGAGCTCTTCGACCAAGTGGATCGCCGCCGGGAGGATCAGCTTCTCGAGCGCGGTCCGGACCGCTCGCTCGCTGCCCGGAAGTGCGAAGACGGGCTTCCCGCGGAGGAGATACAGTGCGGCCCGGCTGATGATCGCGAGCGGTCCGACCTCTTGAAAGCTCACCGACCGATAGATCTCGCCGAACCCTTCGAGCTTCTTTCCCCCCATCGTCTCAAGGGCGTTGACCGTGAGGTCGCGGGAGCTCACTCCGGTGCCCCCGACCGTCACGGCGCACTCGACCGAGGCTTCGCCGAGCCAGGGGTCGAGCGCCTCGCGAGCGTCCGCGATCGAGTTCGCCACGAGCGCATAGTGCACCACCTTGTGCCCGCCGTTCGTGATCAGGTCCCGAGCGAGATGTCCCGACGGGTCGTCGTCCTCGGTGTGGGTATCCGATACCGAGAGGATCGCGAAGCCGAGGGAGCGCGTTCCGCCGAGGTGATGGCGGTTCGTCGCTGGTGCGACGGGGGCTGACGTTTCGCTCACGACTCGCTCCGCGCCTCTTTGTGCTTCGTCACGACGCGAATCGGCCCGAGGGATGTCCGCGGATAAAGTCCGCGGTCGTTCTTTTCGAGATACTTCACCATGTCCCAGACCGTCAGGAGCGCGATGCTCGCACCGACGAGCGCCTCCATCTCGACCCCGGTCCGGTCGACCGCCTCCGCCGTCGCACGGACTCGCACCCCGCGAGCGGAGAGGGTCAGGTCGACCCGGCTAGAGGTCAGCGCGACCGCGTGGCAGTGAGGGATCAGTTCGGGGGTCCGCTTCATCGCGAGCAGGCCGGCGAGTTCGCCCGCGGCGATCGGGTCGCCCTTCTCCACCCCGCCGTTCCGTATCGCCTTTCGCGTTCGAGGGGAGACCGCGAGCTCCCCCAACACCACCGCTCGCCGGTGAAGTCGGGGCTTGTCGCCTACGTCCTTTTGACGGGCCACCGCGCCTACCTCGATTGCTGGGTGCCCACCGCCAGATGGGCGAGCACCGCCTCCAGCTGGACGCGGTCGCCGGCGCCCTGCGCGAGACGGAAATCGACCTCGGCGAGATACTCCACCAGCCGGATCTTCTCCCGAGCGGGCAGGACGGCCTCCGGGATCTCGGGAAGGTAGCTATGCATCGCCTTCAGGATCTCCTCGCCCGCGGCCCCCCGGTCGGTGAATAGGGCGTACAGTTGCGTGCGGGCGCCGAGAAAATCGCCGGCGAGCGCTGCCCCGAGCATCCCCTCCACCTCGCGGCGGAGCGGGATCGTGGCGTTCTCCTGCACGGTCTTCGCCGTGACGTGGTCGGCATGGGTCGCGGTCAGCTGGAGGAGATTGATCGCGCGACGCATGTCCCCGCTGCTCGCCGCGAGGATCGCATCGTACGCCTCTGCGTCGACCCGCTTCCCTTCGGCCTTCGCGATCCGCTCCAACTGCTCGCGGATCGCGTCGGTCGAGTAGGCGCGGAACCGGAAGACCGCGCACCGTGATTGGATCGGTTCGATGATCCGCGACGAGTAGTTGCACGACAGGACGAATCGGCAGGACCCCGAGTACCGCTCCATGAGCCGACGGAGCGACGCCTGGGCCTCGGCGGTCAGGTTGTCCGCCTCATCGAGGAGGAGGAGCTTGAACCCGACCCCTCCGAGCGGCGACGTGCGCGCGTACCCTTTGATCGTGGTGCGGACCGTATCGATGCCTCGTTCGTCGCTGCTGTTGAGCTCCAGAAAATTCTGGCGCCACTCGGCGCCGTACAGGTCGCGTGCGAGAGCGAGCGCAGCGGTGGTCTTGCCGGTCCCGGGCGGCCCCGCGAACATGAGATGCGGCATCGACCGTTTCTCGGCGTAGGACCTCAAGAGGGGAACGATCGTCTCCTGGCCGAGCATCTCCCGCAGGCTGCCGGGTCGGTACTTCTCGACCCAGACCGCTTCGGTCGCTCGCTCCGCCATCGCCGCTCGACTTCGCTCTCCCGGCGGCCGCTCTTTAGGGTTTCCCGAACCGGGTCACGGAGAGATTTCCGCGGCGCGATCGGCGATCCGTGCGAGGTAGGCCCGCTCGTCGTTTCGGTGACGCCGAAGTGCCTCGGCGAACACTCGACCGTACTGCCCGAGCGCCTGGCGGTGGCCGCCGTGGTCTTCTTGTTCGACAATCCGCAAGAACCAGTCCAACTGCGCCACGGAGATCGCGAAGCAGGCGTGGTCCGAAATGAGGCTCGCTCGAACTTTCGAGAGGTCCGTGCGGGAGGCGGCCGGCGGAGGGGCCGGGATATCGAACGTTCGCAAATGCTCCTGGACCCGCTCCTCGAACTCCCGTACTTCGGCTCGGACGTCATCCAACGAACGCTCTTCGAGCAGCACCAGTTCGCCGCTCCTCCGCTCGAACCACTCGACCGCGTCGTCCAACTCGAGCGGCGAGCGGGGCGATTCGATGGAAGTTTGGGAGGGGGCCACGCCGGGGGTTCGGCCTGAAGGGCCAAATCGATTGCGGCCGCCGATGGACTTATCCCGGCGGCGCCCCGGCGGGTTGGACTCCCGGGGTGAGTGCCGGAAGTGGGGCCCGCCGGTGCGCTGCGCCCTTGGCCCTCGAACTCATCGCGAGCCAGGATGAACGCGTTCACCGCCCGAAGTGCGACCGAGTGCGCAGCGCTCCGCCGAACGAACCCCTATCCCGGGTCGGACCAGGGAAAGGACATGGGCCGCCCACGCTCCCCGCCGGGTTGGCTCTCGCGATTTCGATCTCGCGCGGCCGACCCCTCGACGGCCAAATAGGGTCGCCTCTCTTCGCGGACCGTGACCGGTGCCACTTCCCCACCTGCCCGCGAGGGGTTCGTTCCCGTGCACGGGTACCGGTTCTATTGGAGGAGTGTCGGGGACCCTGGTCCCGCGGGTACGATTGTCACTCTCCACGGCGGACCCGGCGGGACGCACGACTATCTGTCGTCCTTCGAGGACATGGCGGCTCACGGCTATCGAGTCGTGTTCTACGACCAGCTCGGATGCGGCCGGTCGGAGATCGCTCGGGAGGAGGGCGAGTACTCGGTGGAACGGGATGTCGCCGACCTCGACGAATTCCGTCGGGCGCTGGGCATCGACCAAATGCACCTCCTCGGCTCGAGCTACGGGGGGCTTCTCGCGATCGCCTACGCGCTGGAGCACCCGGAGCCCATTCGCACGCTGACCATCGCGAGCGGACTCGCCAGCGTGCCGCTGACGGTCCGAGAGATGGCCCGACTCTGCCGAGAACTGCCCCCTCCGTTCCCGGCGTACCTTGACCGGCATGGGTCGCGCGGAGAATTCGAGCACCCCGAGTACCTGGCCGCGGTCGACCTGTTCTACCGGCGACACTTGTGCCGTCTCGCGCCCTGGCCGAGCGACGTGACGTACACGATGTTGCACGGCCTATCGACCAAATACCGAGTGATGAACGGTCCGAACGAGTTCACCATCACCGGCACGATCCGAGACTGGGACGCCACGGAACGACTCGGAGAGATCCGCCGACCCACCCTCGTGACCACGGGAAGGTACGATGAGGTGAGCCCGGCCGTGGCCGAGTCGATCCATCGAGGGATCGCCGGGTCGGAGCTCGCCCTCTTTCCCCAGAGCTCCCACACCGCATTCTGGGAGGAACGGCCTCGGTACATGGAGACTCTCCGCGCGTTCCTAGCCCGCTACCCCATAGGGTAACTCAAAAGAAGGGCCTATGCAGCGGGGGCGCACACCGCTCCGGGCGGAACCGTGCCTCGTTCTCTGGCTCGCAGCGTGCGGTCGAGGCGGAAGAGCAGGTACCCGAAGATCGCTGTGACGACTAGGATGCCAGGGATGCTGAACTCCACCACGAAATCCCACGCGAACAGGACCCCCATCATGCCGGTCGCGAAGGAGAACTCGGACCGCTCGAGCCTGACCGACCCGACCCCTCGAAGGACGATCGCGAGGGCGAATAGCGAGAGGGCCACGAGCAGCCCGCCGGCCGCCCACGCCGGGACGCGTCCCCCCGCCGCGGCCAAGACCAGCACGAGCACCCAGGCCAGGTAGAACACGGCTCCGTCGAGCGCGAGCCCCCACGCTCCCCAACGCGACGCCCCCGGGCGGACGGAGAGCAGGTCCACGGGAACGCGATACGCTAGGTAGAGGAGGACGGCCTCGAGAGCGAGGAAGAGCGCGAGGAGCGTGGGGGTGGGGCCGTGTCCGACGACCACCGCGAACAGCGCGACGACGAAAAGGTAGACGCCGCCCACCAGAACCGAGGCTCCCGAGTCCATCCACCGGACGTTCTTGACGGCGGGAAACCAGAGCTGGGTCAAGAGGATCGGAAGGGCGATCGAGTAGACTGCGTGGAACGCCGTCAGCCCGAGCGCCCAGAGCCAGTTGACTCCGAAGGCGTGCCCATAGGCGCCGAGATTATTGACCGGCGCGAGGCCCGCGGGCTCGAAGAATGTGTGGACCGCGAGCCCTTCTTCCGCGATCCCGTACGCCGCGCCGAAGAGGAGGACGGAGGCCCATCCCTTTTGGAATTTCACGACGAACTCCCGGATCAGCAGCGCGCCGGTGCCGTACAGTCCGACGATCCCGAGGAAGCTGACGGCGAAGGCGAGGGGGTCGAAGAACAGGGTCGTGATCGGGGTCGAACCGGTCAACAGCTCGGGTATCGTGGGGGCCAGGAGGAGGAGCGCCAGAACGGGCCATCGGGGCCGAATCAGGATGCGCACGCTCTGAGGTCGGTCGGACGCGTACTTGAATCGTCGGACGGCAGGGCAGCGGGCCGGGACGATTATATCCGACCCCGCCCTCGGCGAACGGTCCGGCGACCATGCGCGAACTCCTGGCCTATCTCTCCTTCCGTGGCACGATCCGGGAACGTTCGGTGGAGCCGTACCTTCGATTGCTCCGGGGATTGCGGGAACGGCGTCGGGTCAAAGGGGTGCTCCTCGACATCTCGAGCGGAGGCGGCGAAGCGATCGCCTCGATGGATTTTTACCTCGGGCTGAAGCGGCTCGACGCGGTGAAGCCGGTGGTCGCCTCGATCGGGTCGATCGGTGCCTCGGGGGCGTATATGGCGGCGCTGGGGGCCCGTCGGATCTTTGCCTATCCGGAGTCGGCGGTCGGCTCGATCGGGGTGATCTTCCCGCACGTCGCGGTCCGGGACCTGCTTCGCCGTCTCGGAGTCTCGGTCGAACTCTTGCACGTCGGGGAGCACAAGGACGCCTACCAGGGCTACCGCCCGTTGACCGAGGAGGAACGCGGAAAGTTGCTGGCGGTCGCGCAAGAAAGCTACGACGGATTCGTCGGACTGGTCGCGCGCGAGCGCAAGCGACCGGTCGACGAGGTGCGCGGGCTCGCCACGGGAGAGTTCTGGACCGGGAGCCGGTCGCTCCAGCTTGGCTTGGTCGATGCGCTCGGGGACCACGAGGCCGCGCTCGAGGAGCTCTCGCGGATCACCGGTGTCCCCGCTCGCAAGGCGATTCGGGTGGCGCCGCCACGCCCCTGGTTCGACCGGCTGCTTTCGGGCGGCGCGGGTGCGGTCGCGAGCGGCCTCTCGGCCCGGATCCACGAGTCGGTCGAGGACGCACTGTTCGAGGGCGCCGGGCTCGGGCTGCTGCGTTAGCTGACGGCGGTATTCCCGGAGAGCGGGTTATATACCGGCGTCGCCGTCGCACGGGCGGTAATGCCCGACAGCAAGCGGTCCGGCTTCTCGAGCGCGGCCGGTCTCATCCAGTACTACGACATGGAGGAGACCCGCTCGCTGAAGGTGAACCCGTACCTCGTGATCACGATGGGGATCGTATCGGCGGTCTTCGTCGAGATCCTGAATTGGCGGCTCGTTTGAACTACGCGGGCACGCCGGCCATCCGCAGCGGAACTACCCCGGGCTCGCGGCCCGGGAGGAATCGACCGTCCGCCCGCGCCCCGAGCAGGTAGACCTTCGACTCCGGTGATTCGTCGAGCAGGAGGTATCCGGTCCGCTCAGCGAGGCGGCGCGCGAACACGCCGATCTCCTCGTGGGAGGGAACGTGGTCGCGGCCAAGTCGCTGACGTGATTTCCCCATGTAGACGTACCCCTTCGGCTCGACGAAATCCGGCCGCGCGAGCAGGTCGAGTTCGGCGTACGAATCGACCCAGCCCAGGTTCCACCCCTTGACGAGGGTGTGCCGGACGACGCGACGCGTCCTCAAGCCTCGAACGATCTCGAGCGACTCGCGGAGACGGTTCCACGCGTCGTCGTAGGCGGGGAGCGTCAGGCGGCGGAACACTGCTTCGTTCGGTGCGGTGACCGAGACGTACAATTGGGTCGGGAGCGGGTCGAGGGCCCGGAGGGCGTCCGGATTCGTCCCGTTGGTCACGAGGAACGTCGTGATCCCTCGCTCGTGGCAGATTTCGAGGAACCGGTTCATCTTCGGGTAGAGGGTCGGCTCGCCGGTCAGCGAGATTGCAATATGCCGGGGGGCTTGGGACTCATCCCACCGTTCGAGCGCGACGGCAGGATCTCCCTTGAACCCCGAGAGGATCCGTCGTTGGGCGTCGATCGAAAGGTCGAGCAATCGCTCGGGGTCGTCGTATTCGGGCATCACCGCGTCGTTCTCCCATCCCTGGTTCCGCCAGCAGAATCGGCAGCGCAGGTTGCACGAATCGATCGCCGGTGACATCTGCAGGCACCGGTGGCTCTCGATCCCGTAGAACCGGCCCTTGTAGCAGTCCCGACCACGGACCAGCGACTCGCGGGTCCAGTAACAGATCTTGACCGCGCTGTGTTTCCCGACGAGTTGGTACCCTTGGCCCACCAATTCCGTCGAGAGGTCTTGGTCGCCCATGGCCGGGGCAGCGAACGTTCGAGCTCGCATAATCCTTTGCGCGAGGACTCATTGGGTGGCAGTGCCCCCACGGGGGCGACGCCGTCCGGGGCACGACGGCGACGTTACGTGAATTCTTCCCGATTGAACAGCAAGAGACCCGCGACCGCGGTGAGGACGAGATAGACGAGCATGATCGCGATCCCCTCGGCGATACCGGCCGTGTAGGTGGTCGTCATCACCATGAACCGGCCCATGCCCGCGGTCGTCGTCGTGACCGTGCCCTGGAGCCCCCAATTGACGCTGGTCGAGAACACGTTCCCGACCGTAGAACTCGCGTAGGAGATGATCATCCACGGCTCGATCTTGACAAGGCCCACGATGAGGTCCTGCAGCAGTGTGAAACCGAACAGGAACAGAATCGCCGTCAGGACGAAGCCGTACGCGCTCGTCTTGAACAGCGAACTGAACAGGAACGTGGCCCCCAGTACCGCACTGAGGTAGACAAGCGCCAAGACCAGGGAGACGACCAGCTGCCACGGCAGGGCGCCGCTTCCGAAATAGAAAGCGCCGTTCACCAGCAAGATCGCGAGGAACAGCAGGATCATCGCGACCGACGCGAGGAATGCGGCGATGTACTTCCCGAGGTAGACCGTCCCCCGGCGCAGCGGGAGCCCCATCAGGAAGTACCCCGTCTTGTTCTGGAACTCGCCGGCGATGGCGTCCCCGCCGAAAAAGACGGCGGCCAGGATGATCACGACGCCGACTCCGCCGCCCCAAAAGGTGCCGTAGAACGCGAGATTCGTCGAGATGATCTGTCCGCGAAAGTGGGACACCACGAAGGTCGCGATCGCGCCGATAGCGAGGACGATCGCCGCGAGGGCGATGAACCGGCGGGACCGCAGATATTCCCGGAGTTGGTACCGGGCCAGCTTGGTCACCTGCTCCATCGAATCGGGAACCCGGAGCCGCGGGGGCGTCGGGAGCGCCGACTCGGTCTGCACGGCGCTAGTCCCCCCGCGAGATCTGACTCAAGTAGACCTCTTCGAGCGCGCTTTCGGACTCGGAGACACTGACGACCCCGACGTGCAGGCCCACGAGCGCCTCCAGAAGTTTCTCTTGCCCTTCAAGCCCGCCACTGAACTGGAGTCGGACCCGTTTCGCGTCGAGCTGATTCGCGCTGGCGACCCCGGGAAGCGTAGCGATCCGTTGGGCCACGATCTCGGGGGCCACGGGACGGGCAAGGAGAACATCGACCGTCGCGTGGCCATTCGCGAACCGAGAGGTCACGTTCTCGAGCGTGTCGTAGAACAGCAGCTTCCCTTTGTCGATGAGGGCGACCTCGTCGCAGACATCGACCACTTCGCTGAGAATGTGGCTGCTCATGAAGATCAGCCGCTGGCTCTTCTTGAGCTCCCGGACGATCGAGCGGACCTCGGCCATCCCCCGAGGGTCCAGGCCCGTCGACGGCTCATCGAGGAGCAGAACGACCGGGTCGTGTACGAGGGCAGCGGCGATGTTGATGCGTTGCTTCATTCCCTTCGACATTCGCCCGACCTTTTGGTCGGCCCAATCCGACATCTTGACTTCCGCCAGGACGGTCCGGATGCGATTGCGTCGTTCCCCGGCCGGGACTCCTCGCAGGTCGGCGACCATTTCGAGGGCCTCGTTCGGCGTCAGGGACGGGTAGATCTCCGGACTCTCGATCAGGACCCCCGCGTCGGCGAGGGCCTGCTTGCGGTGCTCTTGCACGGAGACGCCGTTGAGGGAACAGCCACCGGCGGTCGGGAAGATCATGTCGGTGAGCAGTTTCAGCGTGGTCGTTTTGCCGGCGCCGTTGGGACCGAGGAAGCCGACACACTTCGTCCCGGTGATCCTGAGATTCAGGTTGTCGAGCGCCGTGAACCCGCCAAATCGCTTCGTCAGCCCGACCGCCTCAATGCTCGGAGACATGGTGCCTGGATGACTCCGGTTGGACGTCGATGGCTAAAAGAGTGCGGTATCAGTGTGCTGGTGTCACACTCGACGGAGCACGTAGCGGTCTGCGCGAGAGGGCGACCCAGCGGAGTGACAGCGAATTCATGACCACGGTCGTCGAGGAGAGGCCCATCGCGACGGCCCCGACCACCGGCAGCACGTCGTAGACGGAAAGTCCAAAAAAGGGAACCAGTGCCCCCATCGCCACCGGGAGGAGAACGGCGTTGTACCCGATCGCCCAGCTCAGGTTCCATCGCACCTTCCGGACGGTTCGACGGGCCAGTCGCAACGCGAGCGCCACTCCCCGGAAATCCGAGCGCACCAGAATTACTTGGCCGGCCTCCCGGGCGACCTCGGTTCCGGACCCGATCGCGATTCCCAGATCCGCACCCGCGATCGCCGGGGCGTCGTTGATCCCATCACCGACGAAAGCAACGCGACGACCCGCGGTGCGAAACCGTTGGATGAGTTCGAGCTTCCCGGCGGGGGTCATTCCGGCGTGGACTTCACGGATCCCGAGCTCTCGGGCCACGGAATCGGCGGCCAGGCCGTTATCCCCGGTGACCAACACGACACCGACCCCGTCCTGCGAAAGGGCGCGGAGGGCCTCGGGAACGCCCGGCGCGATCTCGTCCGCAAACTCAAGCAGTCCGATGACGGACCCATCGCGCACGACCACTGAAGCCGACCCGCCAACGGATACACGGGCTCCCCCGGAGTCGCCGGCGCCCGGCGGACCCCCGGGCGAGGCGGCACCGGAACTCTCACGGAGGACTTCGATCTCCTGTCCGTCCACAATCCCCCGAACTCCGATTCCGGGGAGGGACTGGATCCCCTCGGCGAGACGGTGACGGATCCCTCGATGCTCCGCCGCCTCCACCACGGCATGAGCGAACGGATGCTCCGATCCCGACTCGATCGCGGAGGCGAGGCCCAAAAGTTCATCTTCCGTCACCGGGGCGGTAGCGTGGACGCGGGTGAGTCGCGGGCGACCGAGAGTGAGCGTACCGGTCTTGTCCGTGAGCATGAGGTCGATGGTCGCGGCCCGCTCGATCGCGTCCTCGCCCCGGAACAGGATCCCGGCCTCGGCCGCCCGGCCGGTCCCGACGACGATCGCCGCCGGCGTCGCGATTCCGAAGGCGCAGGGGCATGCGGTGATCGCCACGGCGACGAATACGAGGAGGGCGATCGTGAGTGAGGCCCCGCCGAGGGAAAACCAAGCGGCGGCAGCGACCAGCGCAAGGATGAGGACCACGGGGACGAATACCGCCGCGATACGATCGGCAGTACGTTTGAGGGGCACCCGGGACATCTCCGATTCGGTGAGCAACCGACCGATCTGGGCCAGGAAAGTGTCCGACCCGACGGTCGTGGCGACGACCTCGACCGTCCCCTCTCCGTTGATGGAAGCGGCGAGGACCCGGTCCCCGGGGCCTTTCGGGACCGGCATCGATTCTCCGGTGAGAAGGGACTCGTCCACGGTCGTCCGGCCGGCCCGGATCGCCCCATCCACGGGCAACCGACCTCCCGGGAGGATCCGCACGCGGTCCCCGACGACGAGTTCGCCGACCGGCACGGTCCGAACCCCGTCGTCGCGGAGGACCTGCGCGGTCGCCGGGAGGAGCTCGTGCAATCGACGCAGCGCCGATCCGGCGCGTGCCCGCGTCAAATGCTCCAGATAATTTCCGGTCAGGATGAGGGTGATGATGAGGGCGGAGGCGTCGAAATAGTCGTCGTGCGGCAACCGCGACGGGAGGGCCAGGGCGGCGAGGCTGTAGACGTACGCCGTGGTCGTGCCGACCGCGATGAGGATATCCATGTTCCACGAGCGTTCACGGACCGCGTCCCGAGTGCCCGCATAGAAGGTGGCGCCGGCGTAGAATTGGACGACCGTCGCCAGCCCGGCCGCTCCGAGCGTGGCGTCGGTGGACGAGAATGCATAGGTGAGGATCACGACCGCGATCGAGAGGGGCCACGCGACCGCGAGACGGAGGAACAGACGTCGCTGCTCTCGGTCGGGGTCCGCAAATTGGTGGAGGCACGTTTCCGAGCAGAAGTAGTAGACCCGATTCTCACGGATCAACTGGAGCGACGACCCGCGCTCCTCGACCCACATCCCGCACACCGGGTCGGTCGCCATCGACGGATCGACTCCGGGAGGGCGGAGGGAGCGTCAGGTCGTAGGTGAACCGCGCTTTCGCTCGAACGTCTTCTGGCACGCCACCGAGCAAAAGTACACGGTCTCCGTTCCGTAGATTCCGTGAGCCGCCGCGCTCGAGTGTTCGATGACCATCCCGCAGACCGGGTCTTTGACCTTCATCCCTAGCGGTCACGTCAACGCGGGATATAGGGTCCGCGACGCTGGGGGCTGACTTCGCAAAAGCCTAAGCCCCCGCCTCGGTTTGGTGATCGAGATGGTCGCCGAACTTCGCCCCGAAGAGGTCGCGGAGAAGCTCAAGGAGAATCCCGGTCGAATCTTCCTGCTCGACGTGAGGGAACCGGACGAACGGGAGCTCGCGGCGATCGAACCGTCCGTTCACATCCCGATGCGCGACGTTCCGGGACGCCTCTCCGAACTGCCGACGGACCGGGAGATCGTCGTGTACTGTCACGGGGGCACCCGGTCCGCGATGATCGCCGGCTTTCTGGAAGGGAAGGGGTATCGGAACGTGGCGAACCTCAGCGGCGGGATCGACGCGTGGTCGCGTGCGGTCGACCCCAAGGTCCCTCGTTACGAGTGAACCCTGACGCCGCGGCCCCGCAGGCCGAGGTGCGGCTCACCTTACCCTCGGCGTCGGGAAGTTCGGTCCTCCGGATTGGACTCCAAGACCTCGATGTAGGCGCGCATCTTCCAGTAGGTCGTGAGGAACTCCTGGCCCCGGACGGTGATCTCGTAGGCCGGACGACCTTCCACCTCTTCGCTGGAAAGGAGCCCCAGGCCGACCAGCCGCTCGACAAAGTTCCGGAGCCGGTCGACCGGCATTCCCGCCCCGTACGAGACCCGGGTGATCCGAGCCCGGCCGTGGTACCGCTTCACGACCTCGAGTACCGTCGCGTAGAGGTCGGTCGCCTCCCGGCGTCGCGGGCTCGTCCGGCCGTCCTCGCGGTCGTTGAGCATCTACGGTCCTCCGGCCTTAGAGCGGGAATGGGGGAAGAGAGTCCACCCGGCGTGGCGGCGAGCCGACATGCGCTCCCGAGGCGACGTCCACTGACTCGGTGTAGGTGACCTCCTCGGCCGCCGCCCCATCTTCGAGGCGCACGACGGCCCCGAAGATCCGATGAGCGGCTGCCTTCTCCCCGAGCTCGACGCGGTGGCCGAAGACGTCTTCGACCTTCGCCCCGCGCTCGAGCTCGACGGTCTCTCCGACGAGGGGCCCTCGAGCCTTCGACTTTCGGCGGAGAAGGATTCTCTTCGCCTTCAGGCCGTCCTGGGTGGAGACCAGGCCTCCGACCTCCGCCGAACCCGTAAGGACGGCTCGACGCGCCTCGAGCCGTCCGCCGATCTCGAGGGATTCTCCCGTAAGAACTTCCCCGACGGCGATCGTTCCCCCGACCTCGACCTTGCCGGTCAGTGCGAGCGAGCCGTGGACGTCAAACTTTCCGCCCACTTCGACGTCCTTGCCCGTGCCGTCCCCGGCAATCTTCCCCATGCCGCCGATCGACAGGGTCTCGAACGTGAGGTCCTTGCCCGCAGAGAGCATCCCTCCGACCTCGATCGAGCCTCCTCGCGCCACGTCCCGGAATTCGGCGAGACCGCCGACCTCCAACGAGCCGAACTGCAGAGGTCGCTCGGACAGAAAGTGGCCGCCGACCTCGATCGACCGGCGGATCTCCCCTCCACCGACCCTGACGGTCCCGCCGACCTCGAGCTCGTCGATCGCCACCTCCCCGAGCTCGACCGAACCTCCCGCCTCCACGCGGCCCGCCTGAAGTCGCCCGACCAGACGGAATTTTCCTCCCACCGACACGGACTGAGCGGTCAAGGTCTGGGCGCCGTCGAGCACGCCGCCGACGTCGAACTTCTCGGCCTCGGCGGTACCGCCGACGCGGAGTCCCCGGTCGACGTCCACCCGCCGCGCCTTGACCGACCCTCGGACTTCGAGCGTGGCGTCCCGGGCCTCGATATCCTCGCGGACCGTGAGGTCACCCGCGATGGTGACGGTCCCGTTGGACGATTGGAAGCGAGCGCACGTGAAGCTGCCGCTCACCTCGGCCGAGCCGTCGAACCGCGCCTCCCCCGAGACCGTGACCGTCCCGTCGGTCTGGATGCGAACATTCGGCTCGACGCGCAGATCCCCTTCGACCGCGCCGAGGTGGGCTTGCGAATTCCGCGGAATGCGCATGACGGCCATAGTGGCCCCACGGGAACGGACCTCTATACGGCTACGTCACGTAGCGTGAGCACCGGGGAGGACCGACGGGCGGGAACTGAGCCCATAAAGCCGGTGACGGTGCCGAGACGATGCCCGATTCCCTCGCACAACTCCGTGGGGAGGTCATCCGATGCGCGAAATGCCCGCGCCTCGTCGGATACCGGGAGCGCATCGCCCGCGAACGGAAACGGGAGTTCCGGTCCGAGAGCTACTGGGGGAAGCCCGTGCCCGGGTTCGGGGACCCGAACGCTCGGCTCGTGGCCGTGGGGCTCGCTCCCGCCGCGCACGGATCGAATCGTACCGGACGCGTCTTCACGGGCGATCGGTCCGCCGCATTCCTCGTACGTGCCTTTCACGCCGCGGGGTTCGCGAACCAGCCGACCTCGGTACGACGGGGCGACGGGCTCCAATACCGGGACCTCTACCTGACTGCGGCGGTACGTTGTGCGCCGCCGGATAACCGGCCGACCCCCCTCGAACGGGCGAACTGCGCTCCCTTCCTCGAGCGCGAACTCCGATCCCTCCCCGAGACGCGAGCGATCCTCGCGCTCGGTGGGTTCGCGTGGGACGCCGTCCGGGAGATTCTCCCCCTTGTGTACGGGGGGACCCGCTCGACCACTCCGTTCGCCCACGGGGCGTGCGCCGTGTTGGGGCCCGGACTTCCGCTGCTCTGGGGGTCGTATCACCCCAGTCCGCAGAATACGAACACCGGCAAGCTCACCCAGCCGATGCTGGTCGAGCTCCTGGAGCGCATCCGTCGCTCGTTCGCTGACTCCGAGGCGCCGAGTCGCCGGCAGCCTTAACCCGCCCGCGGAGTGGAGGGAACCGATGGCCGTCTTCGAGGTGCTGGACCGCGACGGACTCGCCCGCCGAGGCCGCCTCGAGACCCCCCACGGCCCGATCGAAACGCCCGCGCTCCTTCCTGTCGTGCACCCGGACCCCGCCCGACAGCCAGTACCCCCTTCCGAGATGCGGACCCGGCTCGGGGTGCGGGCCGTCATCACCTCCGCGTACATCACGTGGCGAACCCCACCACTCCGCGCGCTCGTCGAACGGGAGGGGATCCACGCGCTCCTCGGCTTTGATGGCCCCATCATGACCGACTCCGGGGCGTTCCAACAGCACGCGTACGGTTCCGTAGAGGTCGGGCCGGAGGAGATCCTCTCGTTCCAGAACCAGATCGGTTCGGACGTGGCGACCGTACTCGATCGATTCACCGAGCCCGAGGCGGACCACGAAGCAGCGGAGGCCGCCCTCACCCTCACGCTCGAGCGGGCGCAATGGGCGCGCGCGAATCGGACCGGGCTGCTCGCCGTTCCGGTCCAGGGAGGGAGCCACGACGACCTCCGTGCTCGTTCGGCGGCGGCGGCGTCGGCGACCGCGGACGTGCTCGCGATCGGCGGGGTCGTCCCCCTCTTCGAGCAGTACCGTTTCCCCGAACTCGCTCGGGCCCTCGCCGCGACGCGACCGCACCTGAACCCGGGGGCTGTGGTCCACCTGTTCGGTACCGGGCATCCGATGACCTTCGCGTTCGCCGCGCTGTGGGGCGTCGATCTGCTGGATTCCTCCGCGTATCACAAGTTCGCTCGCCGAGGGAGCCTCTTGTTCCCGGAGGGAAGTCTTTCCATCGACGACCTCCGCGAGGAGGTTTGCCGCTGCTTCCTTTGCGCCGAGATGCCGTTGACCGAGGTCGCGCGACAACCCGCGACGGAGCGTGAGCGCCGCATCGCCTTCCACAACCTCGTGATGTCGGTCACGGAGGTCGGCCGGGTTCGCCAAGCGATCCGGGAAGGAACGCTGTGGGAGTTGGCGGAGCGCCGGGCGAGCGGGCACCCCGCCCTGCGGGCCGGACTCGATGAAGCGAAACAACACCCCGAGATCTTCCTTCCGACGGAACCGGCGAGCCGCCGCGCCTTCCGCGAGATCGCTCCCGAAAGTCGACGCCGCCCTGCGGTGGTCCGTTTTCAGCGGCGAACGGAGCAATACGCTCGCGAGCTCCCGCTTCCCGAGCGGATCTCCCGCGTGCCGCTCCGACCCGAGTACCTAAGCCGGATCCCGACCCACGACCGGTCGGGGCGCGCCATCGCTTGGCGGTGTGATACCCCACTCGGGTTCGTACCGTTGGAACTCACTGACCTCTATCCCGTCGGCCCGTACCTGGGGGTGGACGAGTTCGCTCACCCGCCCCAACATCGCCCCGCCGTTCGTGTTTCCGAGGAACTGCGGGAGCGGGGGGGACTCGACGCCGACCTCGACCACGACTGGACTACGGAGTGGACCCGCCGTCAGGTCGAGGGGTTGCTCGCATGGGAGTACGGGTCGGCGGTCGCGGGCACACTGGGGGCGACGGTTCGAGGGGAGCGGTCTCGGCGTACCGGACGGTTGCGCGCGATCTCGGCCGATGGACGCCCCCTCTTCGTCGTGGGGATCGATGGGCTGCCACGCCCGACGTTCTTCGGGGCGGGGCACCTGGCCCCGCTCCTTACCGGCGACCGGATGCGAGTGGTCGTGGCCGACGACGCCCTGCCGTTCGTTGCTCATGGGCGCAGTCTGTTCTCGCGGTTCGTAGTGCACGCCGATCCGTTCCTCTCGCCGGACCAGACCGCCCTCCTCGTCGACGGAACGGATTCGGTCATCGCCGTCGGGAGACTCGTGCTCGCTCCGCACGAAATGCCACGGCTCGCTCGGGGCGTCGCGGTCCGCGTCACCGCCCACGCGGCGGCGCCGGTCCCGGCCGAGGAGACGAGCGC
>JBARNH010000056.1:0-14634 GCA_049802875.1 Thermoplasmata archaeon
CGACGACTCCGTCGTCGGCGAGGCACCGATCAAGGAGATGTTCGAAGCGCTCGCAACCCTTCCCACGCAGGCCAAGGCGGTCGTCTTCGACGGGATCGTCAGTCAGCGACTGCTCGACGTCGCCCAGGAGAAGGGGATCGGGACCGTGGTAGCGACTCGATTGGGTCCGGTCGGGAAGATCCCGGAGAACCTTCGGATCTACACGAAGGCCGACCTCGCGGGCCCGGGCGCGCCGCGGTAGTCGGCCGACCCGGTGGCGTGCACTGCCGCGGGCCCCAGCCGGGACCCGCGGCGAACCTTTTACCCCACGGACGGTCACTCTTCCGAGTCCGTGAACGCTTCGAACGGCGACCCACCCCGGCGACTGCCCGTCGCCGTGGACGAGATGGAGACCACGGCCGACATCCCGATCCCGACCGACCCGCTGGCGCGGGTGATCGGACAGGAGAAGGCGGTCGAGATCGCGCGCATTGCGGCGTATCAGCACCGCCACCTCCTGCTGGTGGGACCGCCCGGAATCGGCAAGTCGATGACCGCGCAGGCGCTCGCGCTCCACCTCGACCGTCCCCGGACCGAACTCCGCGTGGTGCACAACCCCGAGAACCCCGAGCGACCGAGCATCGAAGTCGTGACCCGAGAGGAGGTCTACCGCGAGCGGGAGGCGGCCCGGTCGGTGGAGGGGGAGCTCATCCTCCCGACGGAAGCCCCCGTCTCCGTCGCCGAGCGCCTCGGCTACCGGTGTCCCCGGTGCAACTTCTACTCCCTCCCGAGCGAGCGGTTCTGCCCGAGCTGCGGTAACGTGAAGCAAGTGGTCCCCGGGGTCTCGGGAAGCGGAAACCCGTTCCGGGACCTCGTCGGAGGGATCCTAGAACTGACGTCCAGTGCCGGTGGGAACCCGCAGGAAACCGTCCGCACGACTCGCCTAAGGAACGGCGTCGAAGAGGTCGTGGCGTACGAGCGCGCGGGTGACCACGTCAAGGTCCTCGACCAACGGGCCCTGGAACGGCGACGGACTCTCCAGCACGAGAGCCCGAGGAAGATCCTGGTCAAGCTCGACCGCAACACGTTCGTCATGGCGACGGGCGCGAGCGAGACCGAGCTGTTGGGGGACGTGCGTCACGACCCGTACGGAGGCCATCCGCAGCTCGGGACGCTGCCGTACGAACGCGTGATCGCGGGAGCGATCCACGAGGCCCACGACGGCGTGCTGTTCCTCGACGAGCTACCGCATCTCGGATTTCTCCAGCGGCACATCCTCACCGCGATGCAGGAGAAGCGGTTCCCGATCACCGGCCGCAACCCCCAGTCGGGGGGAGCGGCCGTACGCGTGGACAGCGTTCCGTGCGACTTCATCCTGGTCGCCGCGGCGAACATCCAGGACATTCATCGGATCCTCTCCCCGCTCCGTTCCCGGATCGCCGGCAGCGGATACGAGGTCCTGCTCGAGACGTCGATGCCCGACACGGAGGCGAACCGAATCAAGCTCGCGCAATTTTGCGCTCAGGAGATCGCCACCGACGGCCGGATCCGACCGGCGACGCGGGCGGCGGTCGTCGAGCTGACCAAGGAAGCACGGCGTCGTGCGGAGGTGCTCGACGGTCGTCGCAACGCCCTGACCCTGCGCCTGCGCGAGCTCGGGGGCCTCATCCGGACGGCGGGGGACCTCGCGGCCGTGGCGGGGAGCCCGTACCTGGAAGCGAGTCACATGCAAGAAGCGCTCCAGCGAGCGCGGTCGATCGAGGAGCAGATCAAGGAGGTCTACGGTTCGCTCCAGGGCGGACTGCGGCAGGAGTCGACCGAGGCGCAGCGCCAGTCGATGGGCTACTACAATTGGAACGACCACCCCGACGCGAACCAGTTCCCCGGCGGGTACGGCTGACGCGCGCCGACAGGCATAAGAACGGGGCGTCGGTGGGCGCCCGGACGGGCGCGTAGTCTAGCGGTTATGACGTCACCCTGACACGGTGAAGGTCGCCAGTTCGAATCTGGCCGCGCCCATCGTCGCCCCGGTGGGCCGGCCCCCGCCTCAGTACCTCCGAGTTCGATGACTCGCTCCGAAGGGGGGCGCCAGTCCGAGCTACGCGAGGGTCTTCCCCCACTCGACGAGCACGACTTCTTGACGATACCCGAGTTTCTGGTTGATCGCCCACATCGGCTGGTTCCGGGAGTCGTTCTCGGTCCGGATCGACCGGAAGCCGTGCGTCTGCGCAAACTCGGCCGTCCGACGTTTGAGCTCGGTCGCGATCCCTCGTCCGCGGAACTCCCGGAGGGTGCCCGTCAGGACCTGGTGCAGAACCCCCGGTTCCCCCGGTAACAGCTCCAGGTTGCTCAGCCCGATGTACCTCCCGCCGTTCCGTGCGAGGAAGAACGCGGAGGGGAGGAAGCCCGGGCCTTCCAGATTTACGGTGACGAACTGCTCGAAGGTCAAGGAGGTGTACACCCCGGCGCGCGGTTCGTCCGCCTCGACCGCAGCGAACAGCTCGTGCACACGTTTCTGAACGTCCGGACGCGCCGGACCCTCCTCAGCGAGCGTAGTGAACTCGATCCCTTCCGCCCCCAGGACGTCCTCCCGTCGAGGAATGGAGGAGTAACCGGTCGCCGGCAGTTCGAGACGAGCCCGCCAGCGCCTCCCTCGTTCACGAAATCCTCGACGCTCCAGAAATGCGAGGTCGCGCGGACGGTCGGCCCGGGCCCTGGCCCAGAGCCCCACGGTCCCCCGCCGGCGGGCTTCCTGTTCGATAACGTCGGCCAGATAGCGACCGACCCCCTGACCCTGATGGTCCGGGTCGACCGAGGCCCCGGCCCAGAGAAAACGGGGGTCGAGCGCGTCCGATTCGGTCATCAACTGGCCGAACGCGACCCCCGTACCCGACGACCGCTCTTCTACGACGAACGGGTGAAAGACCGACGGAGGAGTCCGAAGGATCTTCTCCCAACGGCGGAGCTCTTGCTCCGTGATCTGCCGCTCCGGGTTCAGACGGTGGCTGACCCGGGCCTGCGAGGCGTAATCTCGCTCGAGATACTCGCGGAGGTGGTAACGGGATTCGTCCATCGACTCGCGGCTCTCGCAGGGGGATTTCGGTCCGGAACGTTCAGAAAGTCATCGTAGCTCGGGCCCCGAACTCAGTGGGGCGGCTCGAGGCTCTCTCTCCAGAAGTCGAGGGCATCCTTGAGCGTCCGCTCCAACGGGTAGGACGGCGAGTAACCCAAGGCGCGGAGGCGCGAGATGTCGGCCCGGTTGTCGGGCTCGTCCGTTGGTCGGAGGAGGGTCGGGTCGGGGGTGATCTCGACCGGGACCTTCGCCAGCCGGCGGAGCTCCTCGGCGATCCGCCGGATCGGGTAGCTCTCCCCGGCGCCAACGTTGACGGGCTGCGCGGGGTCCCCATACTCGAAGATCCGCCACATCGCCCGGATGACGTCCCGGATGTCAGAGACGTCCCTTCGCGCCTCGAGATTGCCGACCTTCAAGACCCCCGGCCGGCCTGTCTTCTCTATCGCCGCGACCTGCTGGGCAAAATCGTTCAGCGCGTCGCCCCTCTTCCCCGGGCCGGTCGTTCCGAACAGGCGTGCGCGCACGATCCGCAGACCAAAGTTGAGCGAGTACTGCAGCGAAAGCATGTCCTGGCACGCCTTCGAAACCCCGTACGGGTTCGTCGGGTTCAGCGCGAACTCCTCTCGGATCGGCAGCACGGTCGGGGCGCCGTAGGCGGCCCCCGACGCGGCGAGCAGAGTGCCCTTGCTCGGTGGGTGTTTGCGGAGCGCCTCGTAAAGGTGGATCGTGCCGATCACGTTGGTGCGGAACGTACCCTCCGGGTCAGCCCAGGCCTGCTTCGCGTAGGCTTGCGCGGCCAGGTGGAAGACCCCGTCGGGACGGACCGACTCGAGCAGCTTTCCGATGCCCGCCGCGTCCGTCATATCGAGCGGGCTCCACGTGACCCCGGCGCGGGGAAGGTCGCGCGCCGCCAGCTCGGCCGAGGAGAGATAGGTGCCCACCACCTCGTGACCGTTCGCGACGGCCCACGCGCTCAAGTGCCGGCCGATGAAACCGGAGGCGCCCGTGATCAGCAACCGCACGTGAATCGCCTCCGCTCGTGACCGTTCGCGTCTGCCCCATCCGCGATGCGGGTCGGGTCCCGGGCATCGGGGGAAGGGTCGCCGACGGGTCGTCACGAACGGCGCGTTATAGGCGTTTCCCGCGAACCCGAGTCCGACCTCGGCGTCGCAGAGGGGGGATCTACGGTGGAACGGACCCTGCCGGGTCGTTCGAGAGAGCGACCCCCGCGGCCGGCGTTCGACGCAGTCTCCGTCGGAGACGTCGAGCCAGCAGGGTCTCGACGAGGAACAGACGAACGAAGCCGGCGGTCTGGGTCACCTTGCTGCTCCCGTGGGTACGCGGCTCGAATCGAAACCCGACCTCGGCCCGCCGGCGACCTCGGTTCATCACGAGGACAAAGAGGAGGAGCTTGTACCCCCGGTACTCCGGGTCGAGCGGGACGAAGATTTCGCGCCGGAATCCGAAGTAGCCCGAGACCGGGTCCGTGACGCCCCGCGCTTCGGGGAGCAGGAGTTTCGCGATCCCTTCCGCCCCCCTCGAGATGATCGCCCGCGCCACCGTCCGACGTCCGACGCTCCCCTCGGGAGCATAGCGGCTCGCGACGACCAGCCCCACGCCCCCGGTCAGTTCCCGGACCATCGCGGGGATCCGTTCGGGAGGGTGTTGTAGATCGGCGTCCATCACGATCACGAACTCGCCGCGAGCGGATTCGATCCCCTGACACTGGGCCCGGAGGGTCGTTTGTTTCCCGTTGTGGAAGATCGGTCGGATTCGCGGCTCGCTCCCCGCCAGGTGACTCACGAGCTCGCGAGTGCCGTCCGTGCTCCCGTCATCGACCACGATCACTTCGAAGGGGGAAAGGGGCTGTCGCAGGATCCCGTTCAGAAGTTCGGGAAGATTGTCGCGTTCGTTGAGGGTAGCCAGGATGACGGAAACGGTCGGCGGGCTCCCGGCGGCCGACGGCGAGGGTCCTCCCTGCACGGTCACCCCAGATCGCAGCTCGCGGGTCGAACGAACCACCCGCGACCCGCGCTCGGTCGAGAAAAGGGCGCGCCGGTTCGCTCCTGTCCTGCCGGAAAGCTAGGCACCACGGGAGCCGGGAAGATCGACATCCGCCAGCGAGACCTCGGTTGTCAAGATAATCCTTGCCCGGAGGGACGATTAGCTGGGAGTGGCGCTCTCGGTCCTCGGCGAGAGCGGCACGTCGCGCGAACGCCAGAGGTCGACGAACAGCCCGAGCAGGATCGCGGTCAAAACGACGTCGAGCAGCTGGCTGGGCCAGTCGAGGCCTTGGGCGGCCAGGTGGAGTGCAAAGTCGTAGTTGACCGCGCCGACGGCCGCGACCCCCCAGAGCCACCATCGCGGCCGGGCCCCCACCAGGGCCACGGGGAGGAGCCAGACGAGAATGTTGAACGAAAGGAACTGGGTGAGGAGCGCCACACCGGTGAGGGTGATCGCCGCCGCGCGCAAGGGAGAGCGCACCGTGAAAAACACGACACCGACGAGAGCGAGCGTCGAGATCGCTTGAGCGATCGCGATGTCGTTGGACGAGGGGAGTCCCGACCCGAACAGGAACACTCCCCAGAGGTTGAGCGAGAACGAACGGCGGGTGATCTGGGCAAAGAAGACCGTGCCGAGGAACTCGGACCGCCACAGGAGGTACGAGATGCCGGTCCCCGCGGCAAAGACAACGATCGCCGCGACGGCGGCCGCGTATTTCTTTCGGAGCGATCCCGAGAGCCCCAGCACCGGGAACAGGGTCGGGAAGCGCTGGGTCGCGAGAAATCCGGCGAAGCCGGTCGCCCGGACCTCTCCCTTCGGAACCAGGAGGAGAGTGAGGAGTACCGCGACGGGGACGAGGGCGTTGCTCGCCCCGTCGATTTGACCCGAGACGAGCGGGAAGTAGAGGACGCTCGTCGTGACAATGAGCGTGACGTAGCGTCGGTCCGGGCCGGCGACCCACCAGGTCAGCGGGACGAGGGAGAGCGCGATCGCCCCCCAGACCAGGGCGACCCCGCCGAACCCTCCGAGACTGCCGACCCCGTTGATGAGCACCGCGGCGAGCCCGTCCGGTTCCGAGATCATCGTGCCGCAGTCCGGCACGTTGAACGGGTTTCCTCCCGTCCAGAGTGCGCGTCCTTGCGCGAAGAATCCGACGAGGTCGCTCGGGGCGCCCGTGGCGGGACAGTTGTAGAGGCCCGTCGCGAGGTCGTATCCCATGACGCCGGCAAGGGCGATCGCGACCAGGGCCGTGACGTGCCACCAACTCAACCAGCCGAGGTCCGCCCGCCCCGTCAGCCGCTCCAGCGTTCGGGAGAGGAACGCGCGGAGGCCCGTTCCCCGCTCCGTGCGCGCGAGCAGGAGGACGAGGCCCCCAACCGCCAGAAATCCGCTGAGGAGTGCGGTGAGGAGTTCGAAGATGGTCACGGTCTGGCCCGGGGTCAGTCGTCTACGACCGCTTCAGTGCCTGGACCAGCTTGCCCACGACCTGCTGCGCATCCCCGTAGAGCATCCGGCAATTGTCCTTGTAGAACAGGTCGTTCTCGATCCCCGCGAACCCTTTGCCCTGACCCCGTTTGATGACGATGACGTTCTTCGCGTTCTCGACGTCGAGGATCGGCATCCCCTGCAGCGGGCTCCCGGCGCGGTGGGCCGCCGGATTCACGACATCGTTCGCGCCGATGACCAACACGACGTCCGTGTTGGCAAACTCCGGGTTGATCTCGTCGCGGTCGAACAGCTTCCCGTAGTCGATCCCCGCTTCCGCCAGTAGGACGTTCATGTGGCCGGGCATCCGGCCCGCGACGGGGTGGATGCCGAACTTGACCGGGACCCCCTTCGCCTCCAAGACGTCTGCGAGCTCCTTGACCTTCTGCTGAGCCTGGGCGACCGCCATTCCGTACCCCGGGGTGATGATGACCTGGTTCGCGTACGCCATCAATACGGCCGCGTCGTCGGCCTCGATCGGCTTCATCGTACCCTGCACGGTCGCGCCTGTCTCCTCGGTCGCGCCGAAGGCGCCGAACACGACGTTGGCGATCGATCGGTTCATCGCCCGCGCCATCAGGATCGTGAGCAACGAGCCCGCCGCCCCGACCAACACCCCCGCGATCACCATCGCGTAGCCCGCGTCGCCGAGCGGCCCGTTCACGAGCGCGAACCCGTCGAGGGCGACCGCGATCCCCGTAAGGGCGTTGAACATGCTGATGACCACGGGCATGTCGGCCCCGCCGATCGGGAGGGTCAAGAGCGCGCCGTAGACCAGGAGGAGAAGGAAGAACGGGAGGAGGTACACGGTGTCGACCCGGATCGCGGCGAAGACCCCGAACCCGACGCCGACGGCGAGCACCGCCAGGTTGATCGGCTGGCGGCCGGGGTAGACGATCGGCTTCTGGCGCATCCAACCCTGGAGTTTGAGGAACGCGATGACGCTCCCCGCGATCGAGATCGACCCGATCACCGCGCCGGCGAGGCTCAACGCTGCGTTCGCCCCGTTGCTGAGCGACGAGAGGAGCTCGACCGCGGCGATCGCACCCGCCGCGCCGCCGCCCATTCCGTTGAAGACGGCGACCATCTGGGGCATCGCCGTCATCTTCACGACGCGCGCCCAGTACCAGCCGATCCCGCCGCCGACGATCACGCCCGCCGCGATGAGTTCGAAGTTGGAGAGTCCGGGGCTGAAGAACGTCGCCACCACCGCCACGAGCATCGCGGCGCCGGCGTACGCGATCCCTCGCCGGGCCGTCTCGGGCGAACTCATGGCCTTCAGCCCGAGGATGAAGGCGAGGACGGCGACGACGTAGACCGCGTCGATGACGGTCCCGATGTCGGCGATCATGGGGGACCGCCCTTCTTCTTCGTCCGGTCAAACATCGCCAGAATGCGTTCCGTGACGACGTACCCACCGGTCACGTTCATCGCGCCCATCACGACCGCAATGAGGCCGATCGCTTGTTCGAGGGGGGTGGTTGCGATCCCGAGGGCCACGATCGCCCCGACCAGTACGATGCCGTGGATGAAATTCGAGCCGCTCATCAGCGGCGTATGCAGGAGCACCGGGACCCGGCCGATGACCTCGTAGCCGGTGAACGCCGCAAGGATCGCGATGAACAGGGCGGTCCAGAGGTCGGCGGCCATCTACTTCGCTCCCGCGAGGAGGTCGGCGGTCGGTTTGTTCGGGACCGTGCCCGCGTGGGTCAGCAGGCTCGCGACGAGGATCTCGTCGGTGAACGCCGGCACGATTGCGCCCGACGGGTCCAGAAGCAGCCCGAGGAACGACTCGAGGTTCTTCGCGTACATCTGGCTCGCATGGAACGGGGCCTGACTCGGCAGGTTCAGCGGACCGACGATCTGGACCCCGCCGACGTCGACGCGTTCGCCGGGTTTGGTCAACTCGCAGTTCCCCCCGGTCTCGGCCGCGAGATCGACCACGACCGCTCCGGGACGCATGCGCTCGACCATCTCCCTCCGGACGAGAAGGGGAGCCCGCCGGCCGGGAATGTTCGCGGTCGTGATCACGATGTCCGCGTCCGCGACCGCTTTCGCGAGCATCTCCTGCTCTTGCTTCTTCTCGTCGTCGGTGAGCTCGCGCGCGTACCCTCCGGTCCCCTCCGCGTTGATCTGGAGTTCCAGGAATTTTGCCCCGAGGCTACGGACTTGCTCGCCCGCCGCGCGGCGGACGTCATAGGCCTCCACGAGCGCCCCGAGCCGCTTCGCGGTCGCGATCGCCATGAGGCCCGCGACCCCCGCCCCGAGCACGAGCACTTTGGCCGGGCGGATCGTCCCGGCGGCGGTCGTGAGCATCGGCAGGAACTTCGGGCACATTTCCGCGCCCACGAGGGCGGCTCGGTACCCGGCGACCGTTGCCTGGGAAGAGAGCACGTCCATGCTCTGGGCCCGAGTGATCCGTGGAAGGAGCTCGAGCGCGAACGCGGTGACGCCGCCGTCGCGCATCTTCGCGACTCGGTCGAGGTTTCGGCTGGCGTTCATGACCGCAACCACGACCGTCCCGGAATTCAACCACCCGATCTCCTCGAGCGTCGGGGGTTGTACCTTGAGGACGACCTGCGCCTGAGCGAACACCGTCCGTCGGTCAGACTCTACCGTCGCCCCTGCGGTCGAGTACGCGCTGTCGGGATACCGTGCCTCGGCGCCGGCACCGGCCTCGACGGTCACTGGGATCCCCCGCTTCGTCAGCCGTTGGACGACGTCCGGCACGAGCGCCACACGGGCCTCGCCGGGCGCGACCTCCTTCGGCACGGCGATACGGACCGACATTCGAATCGGCAACGGTCGAACGAGGCGAGATTATACGGTTGATGCTTCGACCGCCCGCCGACCGGCGGCGAGGCGGACCGCCGTCGCTCGGGGGCCCGCCTCGGTTTTGGGCGGCGAAGCCTCATCTGGCCCTGCTCGGTCGCCGGGATCGATGCCGAAGCGCCACCCGAGCGCGGGGGTCGCTTCCGGGTGGGACCAGATCGTGCAGGGAGACGCCCGCGAAGTGCTAGAGGGGCTCCCACCGGAAAGCGTGCACCTGGCCGTGACCTCCCCCCCGTACAACCTCAAGATCGCGTACCGGGAGTACGACGACAACCGCTCGCCCGAGGAGTACCTCGGGTGGCTCCGAGAAGTGTGGCGCGCGTTGGGACGAGTCCTCGTTCCCGGCGGCCGGTTCGTGCTCAACGTTGCCCCGACTTCGATCAAGGACTTCCGGCCGATCCACCACGACCTCTCGCGGGACCTCCGGGACCTGGGGTATATCATGCGGACCGAGATCATCTGGTACAAGCAGACGATGGGCCGCCGCACGGCGTGGGGCTCGTGGCGCAGTCCGTCCAACCCTCACATCGTCCCGTCGTGGGAATACGTGCTCGTGTTCTCGAAGGGGCAGTGGAACCTCCCCGGAGACCGGGCGATGATCGATATTTCCGCCCGTGAATTCGAGACGTTCTCGGACGGATTCTGGAAGATCCCGCCCGAGCGGCGGCGCGCGGGTCATCCGGCGCCGTTCCCCGAGGAGCTGATCGAACGGCTCGTCAAGTTCTATAGCTACCGCGGCAACGTCGTGCTCGACATGTTCGGCGGCACGGGCACGGTGGCCGCGGTCGCTCGGCGCCTCGGACGACACTATCTGCACATCGACTCCTCCGCCGAGTACTGCGCGGCCGCCGCGGAGCGAGTGCGTCGGGTCGTGCCTCCACCGGACGCCCCGATTCCCCCCCCGCCGCACGGGTCCTTCGAACGCACGAGGGGCCGTGACTGACCCGAGCGTCGGGCGTCGAAGGGCGGAGACTGCCCTGGTGGTGGCCTCGGGGCTCGGAGCGGTCCTGCTCGTCATCACGACCCCTGTCCTCGAGACGCCGTTCGTCGGGGCGATCTGGTTCGCCTCGGGGCTGGGGAGCTTCGCCCTCGCCTACTACTGGCGTCTCCACCGGGACCCGGTCTTCCTCTCCGTCTGGGTGGGAATCTCGCTCACGCTGGCCGTCGTCTCCATCCTCTCCGGCCGATGGAACGGTCTGACCGACGAACCGTACAGCATGCCGGGATTCCTTCGGCTCTGGCCGAACCTGTACGGGAGCCCCTTGCAGATCTCGTACTACCAGTACGGTGCCGGACCGCTGGCGATCGACAGTTACTATGTCTACCTCCCGTTCCTCCTGTTCGTCCAAGTCCCCGGCCTCGACTATCGATGGGTCGCGGTCGGGGCCTGGGGGCTGACGATCTTCTTCGCCCGAAAGTACCCCGCGACGGTCCTCCTCCTCGGCGCCCCGTGGGTCGCGTTGCTCGCGGCGAGCGGCTTCAACGATTTCGTCCCCCTCGCGGCGCTCACCGGGACATTCGTCGTGCTCTCCGGTTGGCGTTCGCGACTCGCCGAAGCGTTCTCTCTCGGCCTCAAGCAGTTCGCGAACGTCATCGTGGTCGTCTACCACCTCTGGCACCGCCGTTGGAGGGACGCCGCCCTCGCGACGGCGATCACGGTGGCGATCCTGGCTCCGTTCGCCTATCTCGATCCGTCGGGGGTTTGGTGTCATGCCATCCTCCTCGGGCCCGTCGGGTGCTCGGGCTCCGGCGGATTCTCGTCGGTGGACGCCATCGTGGGCCACGTGAACTACTTCCTCTGGCCGGCCTGGGTGATCGCCGTTTTCGGCCCGCGATACGTCGCCTCCCTCCGAAGTCCGAGCAGCTCGGCGGTGCGCACGGAAGCTGCGGCCGAGGTCGCCCGGATACGCAGAACCGAGATCGGACTGGTTCCCGAGGCGTTCGTCCTCCTCGTGGCGCCGTACGTCCAGCTCCGGGCCGCAGTTCGCGCAATCCACCCGGAACTCTGGACGGTCGGCCAGTTCTGCGCGGTCGGGGCGGCCGGAGTCGGGGTCAACTTGCTCGTCTTCACGCTGGCGCGCGACTGGCTCGGTCCGGCGGTGCTTCTCACCCTCGTCGCGAGCGGGCTCGCGTTTTGCGTTGCGACCGCGTGGAACTTCGGCGCGAACTACGTCTGGACGTTTCGGGACCTTCACAGCCGCCCCGTGCTCCACCACGGGGTGGGTTTCTTCGGGTCTGCCCTCGTTGCGCTGTCGGCCAACCTCGTGGTACTCTACCTCTTGGAGGCGACGATTTCCGCACCGATCGCGCAATTCCTTGGGATCCTTGCCGGGACCGCGTTCAGCTTCTCGCTGAACCGGGGCGTGAACTTCTCCTACCCGGCGCGAACGACCGTACCGTAGCGCCTACGGGATCAGGGTTGTCCGCCCCACTCTCGCGCGATGCGCCGGCCCTCCCGTGCCCGGTGGACGCGTCCCGCCAAACTGGGGCTGACCAGGTAGGTCGCCGCATACGCTTCGGCCGCCCAGACGTCCAACGAGAGCGAGCGCTCCGCGGGATTCCGGGCGAGAAAGCGGGCGTAGTCGGCCGCGCGACCGACGACCTCCCGTCGCCCGGAGCGCTCGGCGACCGCTTGTACGAGCTCGCCGGACCGGGAGAGCCGCTCGAAGTGGATCGCAAGCCCGTCGTGGTATCGTTCCAGGTCGAGCCGGCCGAACTCCCGGGCCTCGTCGGCGAACGCCCGGTGGGACTCGACCGCCCATCGTAGCCAGCCGACCCCGCGCGTCACGTTCTGGGAGTGGAGGCGGTGCCGGGTCTCGCGCTGGTCGTCGAGGTAGATCCCGTACGGGGAAAGGACGGCGCTGAGCAACAGGCTCGAGTCGGGGAGCCGCGAGGCGGCGAAGTGCTCCCCGAGACGCCCGTCCAACAGCTCGCGGCGGAACGCCATCGTGCTCGAATTGAATGAAACTCGGGTCCGGCGGTACAGCAGGTCGACGACGTCGCTCTTCTCGCCGGGCCTCAACAGCACGGGGCCGCTCGCATCGAAGTACGGGTCGGTCCCGCGGGGAGCCCACTTCGCGACCGGCACGGGACCCCCGTTCTCGTCGACGATCTCCACGCGATTGCGGTAGAATCCAACCTCGGGGTGGCTCCGGAAGGTCTCGACGATGCGCGCGAGCCGCCCGGGCAGGTAGAGATCGTCGTCGTCCAGGAGCGTTACGATCGGGGCGCGCGTCGCCCGGATCGCCTGCAGTAGCCAGGTCCCGACCCGGGGGGTCTCATCCCACCGGGTCGTGACCCCGTCCCGGGCGAGCGCCGCGTCGATCGTCTCGTCCCGGAAGTTCTTGACGACGAGGAGTTCCCAACGGTCGCGCGGCAGCGTCTGGTCGAGCACCGACCGTACCGCGTCCAGGAGATACGTTCCGCGCGAGTAGGCACCGACGACGATCGCGACCTCGGGCGCGGGTACCATCGGTCCGCTCAGCTCCCGAGGGCGACCGCGGGCCCGCCGGGGGTATCGACGACCGAGACCGAGGACGACGGGAGGAGCCGCCGCGAGAGGTCCGCTTCCGCCCACTCGAGCAGGGGCTCGAGGTTGACCGTGTCCGCCCGGTTGTACCGGACGAGCTTGTCGAGCGCTGCCGCGTTCCCGCGCCGAAACTCCTGCCACAGCCGCACCGCGTCCAACCCCTGGACCCCCTCGACGCCGGTGCGGTCGCCAACGCCCAGCCGCTCCTCGATCCGTTTGAGGCCGCCCGCGAGGCCGAGCCGGTAGAGCACGAACCGTAGGTCGATGTGGACCGGGGGAGGAACGAACTGCGGGAAGCACACCTCGAGAAACGGCACGTCGAACCGGCTGCCGTTAAAGGTGACGAGGATCGGAAAGCGCCCGAGGTACGCGGGCAGCTCCTCGAGATTGTCTCCGGCGACGAACGTGCGCGTCGCCCCGCCGCCGTGGACCGTGACGACGGTCACGATGCCGGCGTACGGCGAGAGCCCCGTGGTCTCGATGTCGAGGAAGGCGGTCCGGTCGCGGAACGCCGAGTGCATTCGCCAGTGCTCCCGGTCGGGGAGTCGCCGGCCGAACCACGGCGCATCATGTTCGACGAGCGCCCGCTCGCTGGCCGCGAGCTCGCCCGCGAGCCGGCGTTCGGCCGGCGGAGAGAGTCCGAGCGCACCGAGACGCTCGGAGAGCTCTCGCCAGTCGCGGACCCCGGCGCGCCAGAGGTTCGCCTCCGTGACGGGGCCGACTCCCGAGAGGTGCAAGAACGTCGCCCGCAGCACGAGGGGGCGCGACCGGTCGTTCCGCTTTAGGCTTCACGGGCGCGGGGCTACGGCCGGGGGTCGGCCGACTCGACGGGCAGCGGTCCGAGCGGCGCGATGAGCGCCTTCACCGAGGCCCAGAACTCGGGGACCTCCGACTTCGGGAGGCGGCGGTCGTAGTACGGCGCCCGGCACTCCGCCTCGAGGACCTCGGGATCGTCGGCGTCCCAGACGAGCCGGACCGTCCACTCGTCGTGGTCCTCTTCGTAGGAGAACACCCGCTTCCGCGGGTCGGTCGCGACGGGATTCGGGGCCAGGATGTCGAGCGGCGGGTCGGGCGGCGGCGGGATCCCGGGAGTGAGCATGATCGGCGGCGGGCGCGCGGGCAACGTGAGACGGATCCACGCCGCGACCGGCCAGTGGCTGCGCGCGACCCCGAGGCTCGGCACGTTCGTTGCCACTCGTCGAGCGCCTAAAACGGCGGCCGTGCGGCCCGGTGCCCGAAACCGTTCCGAAAAAAAAATGGTTTCACACGCGTTCTGCTTAACTGCCAAGCATGACCAGGTAACGTAGCTGCGGACGTTAGTGGCCGCGGGCTGAACAGATCGCCCGAAGGCTTTCTGCGTACACCCCGGCTCTATCGAACTCGTCTTCTACGAATGTCCTTGAAGGTCTCTCTTTTTCGAGGGGGTTTCGGGCTTAGATGCTTTCAGCCCTTATCCCGTAGCGCGTGGCTGCTCAGCGATGCCTTGCCAGACAACTGATGGACTAGAGGCGCCGATTCCCCGTTCCTCTCGTACTGTGGGAACCTTCTCGTCAGAGACCCTTGCACTTCCGCCAAAAAGCAACACACCTGTCTCGCGACGGTGTGAACCCAGCTCACGATCCCTTTTAATGGGCGAACAACCCCACCCTTGGTAGCTGCTGCACCACCAGGATAGGCAGAACCGACATCGAAGTAGCAAGCCTCCAGGTCGATAGGGACTCTTGCTGGAGAC
>JBARNH010000057.1:0-15630 GCA_049802875.1 Thermoplasmata archaeon
TGTTAGTCATCGCGATCCTCCGCTTTGACGGCCATCCTAAACTCTCCCCAACATAAATGTCGTAGGGCATGGCCATGCACCGCATATACTCTATGCAGAGCATGCTAGTGGTGGTATTGAGGCTTGAAACCCCGTCGGTCGGACTGCCTGATTAAAGACGCTCGGGAAAGTCGCCGGCTTCCGCTATCGGGGATTCGGGTGTACGCGCTCGGCTCCCCCTACGAGCGCGCTCATCGTGGCCCCGTCAGCGGACGCGCGCGCCCCACATCAACCCGGGGCGGTCATTGAGAGGTAAGGCGCCATTGCGCGAACAACCTTTACTTCGGCCTTCTGCACATGCTCAACGAATGTCGTTCGTGGGACCCCATGTCGCTTGGCGATGTCGGTCATGCGGACTTGCCGGGGTACGTTGTAGTATCCTTCGTCGACGGCGATCAGCAGAGCTCTGACCTGTCGGCGGGTCAGATCGATCATGAGGTCCGCCGAAAGAGGTAGAACTTCGGAGAAGCGTTCGGAGGCAATTCGACGCTTCCGGACCAACTCGACCTGGCCGGCCCGGCCCAGATCCTTTGCAATAGATGGAATTCTTCGGCCTTCAGGGACGAGGATTCGATAGCTCTCCCATCCTCCGAAATGCGTGACTGGAGGGAGGATGATCGCGCCGTGGCGATCCAGGAGCTCACCGACTGAGCCCCGGCGGCGATGTCCGCAGGAGAGGGCCAGCGAGATTCGCCGCCGGTCGGGAGTAGTTTCCCTCAGGATCCGAAATTCCCGTCGAGAGAGGGAATGAAGTCGGCTTCGGACTCGACGAATTGTTGCAAGGTCCGGAGCGTCGACCTCAACGTACTCGCTGCGGAAATTGCACCAGTGATTGATGCGGACTTCCGGTTCCGCTGCGGACAGGCGACTGAAAGGACAGTCGTGACGAAATCTCAGGTCGAGTCGAATCATCGGCTAGGTCCACGATGAGAAATCAGATAAATCGATGCCGTCATTTGACGGCAAGGCGGTAATCCGATGCGAACCGCTCCAATTGCCGTGGGAAGGGCAACATCGGTGATCCCTTTCATCCTCCTTGCATCGTTTGTTGCGAACCTGACTGCTCGGATAAATCCCTTGGCGATCCTTGGTGGCGTGCCATACACCAATCCCTTCGCCGTGGCGATCAATCGTTTTCTGATCGCCTCAAGCGATGTAACTCTCCTTTGTACGATGGTCGCTTCGGTCCGACTGCGCTTCTCCGCTTTACGCAACCCTAACGTCTGAGCACCGGGGGCTATCTGCGGCACCGGGTTTCTTACCCCGGTCGCAAGGGAGGCGAATATGGCCGCGTGCTCGAACCTGCATGGCTCACCAACATCCCCTCCGGAACCGAAGTCCCCGCAGGAGCTCTGGCTGGATTTCAATCAATGGATACCTTCGGGGCGAGCATCAGAATGAAGGTGCCAATGTTCCGCGTCAACGCGTTCAGTTCACAACTCTCCGGTGGAAACGTGGCAATCGTACTCGTGCTGGAACACGAACTCCCGGCATCCATGTTGCAATCGAACGCGACCGAGATGGCGGTCTCCGAGACCGCCTGCCTTCTTCCTCGAGCTGACAATTTCGGGATTCGGTGGTTCTCTCCGAGGCAGGAACTTGAAATCTGTGGACATGCCACCCTCGCCAGCGCTGCGATCGTGTTCGAGCGGTTGGCGAGGAGTGTCTCGAAGGTGGACTTCGCCAGTCAGAGCGGGCCGCTTATCGCGACTCGCAGGGATCGGCTCATCGAGCTCGACTTTCCGGCGTTCCTGGCGGAACCGATCCCATTGTCGGAGTCCATGAATGAGGCACTCAACGCCCGCCCCGCCGAAGCGTGGAGATCGAACCGAACGTTCGCGGTCTTTGCCGATGCCGAGGAGGTTCGACGTCTGGCCCCGGATTTCCGACTTCTCGCCGATAGTTTCCCTGAAGGGTTCGGTGTCACCGCCTGAGCAGGTCGTCAACACCCGGATGTCGACTTCCTCACCCGATACTTCGCTCCCGCGAAAGGAGTTTCCGAGGACCCCGTCACCGGTTCGATCCACTGTTCGCTCGGACCATTTTGGTCGGGGCGCCTGAATCGCACCGTGCTCCGGGCACGGCAGCTGAGCTCGCGCGGAGGCGAGATCACTCTCACGTGTCGGGACGCGCGAGTGGGACTGGCCGGGGAGTATCGCCTGGTCATGGAACGGGTCTTGCACATCTAAGGCGGCGGTGTTGGTTGCACTTCGTAATTCTGGATCGAAGGGCTCGCACCCCCGGGTCGCACCAGTCGCGGTCACAGTACCCAGTCATATTCTGGCTACTGGGCAACGTGGGCGCTCCGATAGTGAGTCGCTACGGGCTCGGGGGACGGAGCCCGCCGTCGACCTCTCGACATTTCAGGCTTCCGTCATGATTGGGCCACGCAGGGTCCGATGGTGACACGAAGTAACGGTCGGGGGATTACGTTCACACTGTTTGCAAGTCTCCTTTGGGCTTCGAGCTTCGTTGCGACACAACTAGGACTGGAGTCCGTAGGTCCGCTCCTCCTCCTTGCACTGCGCTTCGAAGTCGCTGCGCCCCTCGGGCTGGCATTGGCCGCGGTGTGGGGAGTACGAACGCCGACTCTGGCATGGATTCGTTCCGCGCGACTCTGGGGGGTGGCCGCGTTGTACGCCTCAGGGTACGGTCTTCAATTCGTTGGACAGACCCTGTCCGAGGTTGCGAGCTCGACGCTCCTCTCCAACCTCTTTCCCGCCTTTGTCCCTCTCTTCGCGTTCCCATTGTTGAGCGAGCGACTTACGCGCCGACACGCGGTGGCTATTGGACTCAGCCTGATCGGCCTCGCCATCATTTCGGGTCCCGGGACACTCGAGGGCCGCTCAACGTTCGAGGGGAACCTGCTGCTCATCGGCAGTGCCCTCGCCTTTTCGCTGTTCGTTGTACTGAGCAAGCGCTACGGAATGGAATCTCCCGAGAGCGCGCTCGCGATCATCGTCGCGATGGGTGCCCTGCTCACTCCCATCCTCTTGTCGAGCATACTCACTGGGGCGTTGACATCGACCACTTTGAACGGGGTATGGCTACCGGTCACCTACCTTGCGCTGGCGTGTACGGTGGCGGCGCTGGTGCTCTTCCGCATGGGTCTTCGTTGGGTGACCGCAGCCCAATCGGGGATACTTCTCCTCCTTGAGCCGACGGCCGGACTGATTCTCGCCGCAGCTTTTTTCCAATCCTCGGTTACGACGCCCGTTGTGGTCGGGGCCCTCTTTGTCATCGGGGCAATCGCAGCAGTATGTTGGCAGCTAAGGCGCGCCCCTAGAACCGGGTCGACGCTGTCCTCAGACGCTCGGCTTCCGGATGGCAACGTTAGGTCCGCCTCGTTCGGCGAGGAGAAACGGGTTGAATTGGATCGAAAAGCATGAGTCGTCCCGATCCGTTCCGGAGAAGAAGAATCTACTCACGGTTCTCGACTCCCCGGGGCGTTCGGGGACCAGGAGATGGCGGCCTGAGCCGGAGATACTTTCTATTTACTTCCCGGACGTGGCCTTTGGGTGTCCGGTGACCGACCTTGCGCTTCGGCCCACCCACTCGGAACAACGGAGTTAAAGTGCCGCCAGTAATCACTTTTGGTCCAAGTTCTCCGCCCCGCTCAAGTCAGTCGGCCGAGGATGGGGTCTCGTCCGGGCGGCGTTCTTCGAGTTCGCCTGTCTGCACCTCGGGGGAGTGTCTCTGTCCAATGAGAGGGGAAGCGCTACTGTGAAGCTCCCGCCCTCCGAGTTTACCCTCACGGATTGGGAGAAGCAGCCGTCGGTTGAGGTTGCGGGCGAGCGCGGGTTCGCCCGAATTTGTACGCAGCAGTGGGAGCAGCTCCGGATCCGCGTGGTGGTGTACTCCCCAGGCTACATCGCTGATCATTGGTGCACCAAAGGTCACTTAGTCTACATCGTCGAGGGGGAGGTCGAAACTGAATTAAGAGATGGCCGGAAATTCCGTTTGACACCCGGCATGAGCTACCGCGTCTCCGAATCTCTGGAGTTGCCACACCGCTCTTCGACGAGAACCGGTGCCAAGCTGTTCATCGTCGATTGACTTCGTCGTTCGCGCCCGTTCCGCAAAGCCTCCCACCGCTGGGGTAACGACCCACGCACTTCGGGGTCGGCCCTCGTTCCCGCGCGCCAAGTGCGGTCACGCCAGCCCCGGCCCGCCCCCGAAATCAGTCACCCCGGAGCCCTGTCGCGGGTTCCGGAAGGAGACGGCGGCGGAAGGGTGCGCTCACTAGCTCACAAGACGAGTTCGACTATCGCCACGTCGCGCCAAACGCTATCGAGCTTGGCATGCTTCTCATAGATCCCCACTCGGCGAAAGCCGGCGTTTTCAGTAGTGTGAGGCTCGCCTTATTCTCTCGGAATACTCGGAACACCAGCTTGTGATATCCTCCTTGGGGCGAGGCATCGATTACCGCGACGAGGTCGAAGTTTCCGATCCCGCGCCCTCGGCCCGCCCGCTCCATATTCTCAGAGAACTCAGCGACCGCCTGAAGCACTCACGCGACGAATACGTGGACGTGCCGGCGAGTGCGAGTACTCTCCCTGTCTCCTCTGCGACAACAATCGGGTCGCGGCCATCGAACCACCCGGCCACGTCTCAGGGCGTCCGTGGACGTGTTTCAAAAGTCACGAACCGATCGGCGATGCTCTGGTTGCAGATTCTCGATATGGGTTCGGCGTCATTTGGCGTGGCGATCCCGGCACTCATGGCGGTCGCAACATCGACCACGCGGGTCGATGATAAGGACCGCGCGGCTGGCGACGGCCGCGCGAGCACTATCGCGACACGGGCCGCCTCGCATCGGGGCTCGATCGACCTCCGCGCTCACCCCGTGTCGATGACCGGGGGAGCGCGCCATGCGCTCCCGACGCCGCGGTCAGGCGCCGGCGGTGCTCGGCGCGGACCCGTGGAGGTGGGCGCGATGTCCTACCCTTATTCCCGCGGCCCTGTGACCTTCAGGTAACGCAAGACTTCATCGGCGTGTTGTTCCGGGGGAAAGACCGGGTAGAAAACCTTCTCGATCGCCCCGTCGCGTACGACGAGAGTGAGCCGCTTCAACAACCGGCGCAACCCGCCTCCGTCGTACTCAGAAGGTAGCGAGACTGTGAAGGTCGGAAGGCCAAGGGCGTCGGCTATACGCAATTTTGAATCGCTCAGAACCGGGAAGGAAAGGCCGAGCCGAGACGCCATCTCCCTCTGGTACGGTGTTGATTGCGTGGACAAACCTACGACCGTCGCTCTCCGCTCGGCAAGTTCACCGGCGTGATCACGGAACCCGCAGGATTCAGCGGTGCAACCGCGAGCGCCCGGAATGTCGTCCCAACTCTCGGGAGGGGCGACCCCAGGCAAACCGGTCATCGGATACGCGTAAACGACGAGTCTGTCGAATCCGGGTGGCACTCGGTCAAGTCGCAGGGATCTCCCAGACGTCGAAGGCAGACGGATCGGAGGCATCCTCGCACCCGGAAGGTGGTCGGCTGCCCCGTCTGGTTCGGGACGGAGGGAGGTATCCGCGACTCCACGAGAATCTTTCATCAACCGCTATCCGTCAGGGAAGCTCCACCTGTATTCGAAGAGGGGCATCCTGAAAAATCGTGCACCTTGCCCGTGCTATGGAGACCGTGCCGCTAATAGAATCCGACTGCGCTTCCAAGGGCCTCCGTCGTCTCCAGTGGGATCCTACGGATTCCTTCACCAAACTCCTCCGCGAGTGCACGATCGAACAACCGCTGGGCCAGATCGCGGCCCTAAAACTCAGGCTGGACGGCCATGCCTCGGTTATGTCCCGTATCGTTTGACTCGGACATCCAGGATACTGTGCCTCGCACCGCGCCGGACCTGTCTACAGTCACCCTGACTCGCATCGTTCGAAGTCGGGCGCGAGCCGACGACTCCGTGAGAACTGTATCGACAAACGCCCCAGAGGCGTACTCCGATTGATAGAGCTCAAAGGCAGCCCGCAGACAGCTGAGAAGGCCGGGAATGTCGGATTCGGCTGCCCTTCGATGCCCGCATGAATCGGAAAAATTTCCGAGGGTCGCGTCCGATGGACTGGCTCCGACCCGGGAAGAGGGTGTCGAAGGGGAGGACGACGGTGGCAGACCGTCGACAGGGCGGCCGGCAAGAGAGTCCGTCCCATCGGTCAACCCGAGACCCGAGGCCGTGCCCGCTCCCAGGATCGGGGCGAGCTCGAGGAGGTGATTAACTACCCGAGACGCTCCCAACTCAAGGAATTCTCCCGTAGTGAAAGAAGCGGGGGTCGCCGGATCCGGGAGCACCGCGTAGAACGGGATCCTGAGGGCGGCGGCGCACCGGGCGTCTTCGGGATGATCCCCCACGTAGGCCACATCTCCGGGCCGAAGGTCCATATCACCGAGGAGTATGCGGAGCGCTTCGGGATCGGGTTTGATAGGGCCCGGAGAGCTTCTCGTGCGGACACTGGAGAAGAGTCGCGACCACCCTAGCTTGGAAAGTGTCTGCTCACAGAACGCTTGCGAACTCCGAGTGAACAGGCCTAGTCTCGTTCCAGCGGCGTGCAAACTTCTTAGGAGCGGCGACGCGCCCTCTCGCTCTACGGAGCGCGCTACGGCTTCCAATTCGATGTCGTCAATTCTGCTCGAGCACTCAGCATCGAACAGGGCTGCCGTGCCGCCGGTAGAGTCGACCCCCAGCAAAGCATGGTGCGCGGCGGCGACTGTTTGACTCGTGCCTACGGTTTCCGGCGAGCGCAGGGCTTCCGGATCCACTCCGTACTTCTGCGCGACGATCGCGATCGCCTCCCTCATCCTCCCAAAGTCATGGTGGCTAATGAGGAGGGTTCCGTCCAAATCGAACACCACTCCGCGAGCGAGGGCCCCCATAGACACGGTTGCGTAGTCCTCGCCGAGGACATTTCTCTTTGCCTCCCTCATGGTCGAAGCGAGCAGTCGATTCGGTCGTTGCGAAAGTGGGGCGTCCCGAAATGTTTTGACGTTTACCGATTCGACTCTCGGCATGATTCACCCTCGGGCTGTCACCTCTCGCACACGTGAGCTCCGGGCGGTCATTTTCGATGGCGACGGTGTGCTGATCCATTCGATGGAGAGGAATGCAGAGGCCTACCAAGGTGCATTACGTCTGATCGGGGTTGAGGTCGGCGAAGACGAAGTGTTTGTGAACGAGGGTCTTCGTTCGGGAAAGTTGATTGAGCGACTCGCGCGGGCCCACGGCCTCGTTCTGCCGATCGGGCAGCTCGCTCATCTTACCCGCGAGCACCAACGCATCTTCACATCGTTCGGGGTCATGCCCCTCTATCCCGATGCCGCGGCCACAGTCCGAATGATACATCGCGCCTCGATCCGGACCGCGCTCGTGACCGCGAATGAGCGCGAGAACGCCGTAAGGAACCTTGCTCCGATCCTTCCGATGCTCGACGTCGTTGTGACAGCCGAGGACGTGACAAATTCCAAACCGGATCCCGAGCCCTACCGCGTGGCGCTGGCCAAACTTGAGGTTCCCCCGACCGAGTCCGTGGTGGTCGAGAACTCCCCTCTCGGGATTCTTTCCGCGAAGGCCGCGGGCATTAACGTGGTCGCCATCACGACGACCAATTCCGTGCAGAGGCTTTCCCTTGCGGACTCCGTGATCGGTTCCTTGGTAGAGCTCCCGAACGCTCTTGCTGAGCTCGGATGGAAAGTTGACACACTTCGTGGGATTTCCGGGTGGCCTTAGACACCCCAATCCCGTGCACAATAGGAGCCCTATGTTCACGCCCCACGGACTGAGACGTGTGACTTGTAGCGATTCTCGCGAGAGGAGTTGGTTGGAGCGGTCCGACCTCGAGCTAACCGTGAGCCTTCCTCGCGCCCGTCTCCGCACTCATTGCTGTCCCGCATCGACCGCGCGCGTCCTTCATGAAGGCGGCGCGGCCACCGCCGCCCGCTCCGCCACCGTGAGGATACGGCCGTCCGCGTCGCTCGCCGCGAGCCCTGCGCGCTCGCTTCGCGATTTGGTCGCGTCGCTGCGGACTGTAACCGTGCCCGGGAGCCCCGCGACCCACACGAACCGCGCGTACCTGCGCGAGCTGGGCCGCCGGTGAGATCCCGCGGGACACTGATGGCATGGTACGCTCGCGGTAGAGCATCCCAGGTCTCCGATCGAGCAGCTAAGCCTCGAGGCCCGGTGCTTCGGGACGACGGAGCCGCCCGGCGGGACGAGCTGGCCGAGGCCCGAGTCGCCAAGCATCGCGCCTGCGCGCCGCAGCCCCTCCGCCTGCGATCCCGCTCCGCGTCCCCACGACTGCTCGCGAACCCACGCCAATTCGCGGACTGTTCTCCGAGACGAGGAGGATGGTTCCCGCTTGCCCGGTCGTGGAGCTCCAATGTGGCAAGCACTACTTGCCACCTGTCGGAGATCGTCGGATGCGAAATGAGGCCTGAAATCTAACTCTTGGACTCACCCGTTATCCTGCAGAACGGGCAAACGCCTGGCCCTTTGAAGGAGCCGAAGGAGTCGGCGCTTTACGGCGGGCCATTCATTATCCAGTATGCTGAAATAAACGGTATCCCTGACGAATCCGTCGTACAGCAGTTTCTGGCGTCTCAGGACTCCCTCCCGGACGGCCCCCAGCCGTAGAATAGCAGCTTGCGAACGGCGGTTCCTTCCGTCTGTCTTGAATTGCACGCGCACGCACCCTTCCTCCTCGAACGCGTGTCGGAGGAGAAGGTACTTGCACTCCGTGTTCACCGGGGTCCTCCACAGTCGGGAGTCGATCCACGTCCACCCGATCTCGACGGCCCGATCGTGACGTCGAATGTCGAGAAACCGGGTGGAGCCCGCGAAAGATTCATCCTCGTTCATTACGATCGTGAATGGTGCGGAGGTCCGCCTCCGTCGGTCTTCCAGCGCCTCGTCAATGAATCGACGCATTTCATCTGGCGAGGTTGGGGGTCCCCACGTCGCCGACTGGTACTTCCAGATTGCCGGATCTCGTGACGCTCGGAATAGTCGAATTGTGTGTCTTACGCTGAGGGGGACCAGACTGACTCTCTTTCCCTTCAAGGTCAGCCGCGGGCTGAACGACATTTCGTTCAATCACCGATCACCACCAGGTACTATCGAGAGTCGATTCGCTGTCGATCCCGCTTCTAGCGTTCGCCTTCGCTGAGATCCCCATGCCTATTTCATTTGCCGGGACAGTAGAGCAGAGCGTCGCGCTCGCGAGTGGCTTTGGGCCGGTGGGGCAGAACCCGGAGCGCGAACACTTCGACGAAGTCGCTTCCAGGTACGCACCACCACGAGGAGACTTCATCAGCGTCCGGTTGATCCTTGATGTCGTTGCGGATGCGGATGAATTTGCGGGCAAGAGGCTGTTGGACGCCGGTCGGGCGAGCAGTATTCTCCCTGGCAAACTCCGAGGCGAATCCACGTGCCATTAACTTCGCATCGGGTCCAGTTGAACCGCTGACAAGTGCAATACAACGAGAACTTCCCTTTCTCGACGACCTCGAGCGGACCGCATCGGACGTTCATCTGATGCACGCACGGGATCCTTCTTGATCTGCCTAATGCGGCACCCTCTTTCCGGCAGAGAACGGGTTTTGCTCAATGGAGACTCGGCAGTTGGTGGCCACGCACCACTCTCCGGGGCGCGCTTGCCTGTCTCCGGGCCTCGCGCTGAGAGCGGCCGTCCATCGGTTGCGCGCTTCCGAAACCTCTCGCGGCACGGCTCCCCCGCGCACGTCAGTGCGGTCGTTCTGTCTCGTCGCTTGGGTACGCGACGTTCGGGCATTCGTACTCTCAAGTAGGCTGCATTTATCTGTGAGGGATCCTCGTTGAGCCAGGTGCACTCCGTGACAATCGTCTTGACGGCTTCGAATATCGAGAACGCCCTAGATCGCGACCAATTGACGGACTGGCTGCGAGCGGCCTTCATCGACTACTCTAACCAGACTTCACCGCGTACCGGCCGGTTCAGTGTCCCGGTGCCCCACAAAGACGCGTCGTCCGTGGCGTTGATGCCGGGGCTGATATCCGGTATCCCGGCTTTCACCGTCAAGGTCAACGCGAAGTTTCCCGATCGCCGGCCCGCCATTCAAGGGGCCGTTCTGCTATTCGACCTTGCGTCGGGTGACCTGCTCGCGATCATGGACTCCGCCTGCCTGACTGCGATTCGTACAGGTGAAGTGGCTGCCCTTGCCGCAAAGGCCTTGGCCCGACTGGACGCGGACACCGCCGCCATCATAGGAGCCGGCGTTCTCGGGAGATCCCAACTCCGATCTCTGCATCGCCAGCGATTTCTTCGGAAGGTCAAAGTATTCGATACCGACTCTGCCGTTGCAGAACGATTCGCATCCGAACTGTCGCGTGAATGCGAAACTGAAGTGCTCCGCTCGCCAACTCTAGATGAGGCGGTGCGAGGTTCTGGAATCGTCGCGATTGCGACCTGGGCCACAAAGCCGTTCTTCGAGCGGCAACATCTGGAGCCCGGCATGCACATCACGACCCTAGGTCCGGACGCGGCCGGTAAGGGCGAAGTGAACGCCGATGTCCTGCGTACCGCAACTGTCGTAGTCGATAGTCGCGAGCTTGCTGTGAGCGTGGGTGCGATTCGTGGGGCAGGGTGTGGGTCCGATACCATCAACTCGGAGCTGGGCGACGTCCTCTCCGGTCGTTCGCCCGGCCGGACTTCATCGGCCGAGGTAACCCTGTTCGCTGGCGTTGGACTACCGGCCCAAGACCTTGCGGCGGCCTGGCCGATATATCTTCACGCCCGACGGGCGGAGATTGGGACAACCATAGATTTCCACGCGTGAGCGGAGACTGCCAAGTCCCGCTGGTGCGCGAACGGCACTCCATTGACTCGCAGTAGGCTCGCCCGCGCGCTCCTTGTGGTGTCATGAACCACGCCCTCCCCTCTTGAAGTGTGCGCGGGGGACGGCGTTCCGTGCGAACTTCAAGAGGGGACGGCCTCTCTCGGGTGTTGCATCGGCCCTCGGTCGGCCCGCTCAATGACCTTCGGTCCCGATGACCGCGACAGAAATGTGCTCGGGTCCGCCGGTCCCTCAGTCAATACCCCTCGATCGGCGACGCGGGCACCGCTTTCGAGGGCCGGTCGTAGAGCTCGATCCAATTGCCATCGGGGTCTTTGATGTAAGCCACCCGGGCACCGCTCCGGTGAGCATGGTTCGCAGACCCGTCCGTCGCGTCCACTCCCGCGCTGCGCAGCGCGTCGAGGAAACGGGGAAGATCCTCGACTTGAAAGGCGAGGTGATCGAGAGCTTCCCCGGGTTCGTAGGTCGGGGCGAACTCGGACCCGGGCGGGTACCAGTTCAGCTCCAGTTTTTGCCCTGACGATGGGTCCCGTAAGAGTACATGAAGCCCGTGATCCGACCCCTTGAAATTGTCGCCCCGAGCCACCTCCTTCAGCCCGAAAACTCTCGTATAGAACTTGAGCGAGCGATCGATGTCGGTGACTCGTATGCCGAAGTAGACGAGATAGGTCGGGAGCATGGCGAGCCTAACTCGCGCTAATGCTAATCGTTTTGTCCAACGGAGATCCCGGATGTTGGCGAAGTCCCACAGGACCGACAGGTTCGTTCAGCCGAAACGCACGGATTGCGGTCGTCCACAGGGCGCACGTGTCCGTCGTCACGCCTACGCGGCCGCCCGCGGGCTCTTCGCGGCCCCGTCGTCGCGTGGGGGCGTGGTTCCTAAGGCCCCCATTGCGACGGACCCTCGAGCACTCCGCGCGGTCTGCTTATCGACCCGACCGCTGTGAGCGAGAATACCTCTCGACTCGCCGGGCCGCCCCTAGTCCTCCCCCCAGGTCTCGTTCCAAGGCGGGAGCCAGTCGCCGCCGCCACTCGCCAGCGTCGCGTTTACGCGCAACGTCCGCTCGACGAGCGGTCTCTATCGCCGAGATCGCTGTGGGGGAGGTCACGAGCCGGAGACCGTGGAACTCGATGCGGCAACGACGAGGTCCGTCGGACACGATTCGATACCAGAACTGAGAAAATCGGTACGGGCCGTCTAGGTGAGTATTTGTCCACGCCAATTTAGAAGGGTTCAGTCGAACCAGCCGTCGGATACATAGGGGACGACCGTTCGAGTACGTCGTGTCGGTCATCACTAGAGCGTCCGTTCCAATCCACCGCACAGTCCGGTCCGTTCTTTCGAAGAACAGCTTGCCATCGTCCGGACCGAAGTCGGTACACCAATCGTACGCAAGTCGAGCCGGAGCACGCAACGTCTGTCGAAAATGGTACTGCACGGAAACGTGTATCCTCTCGGAGTGTAATCCCGTCACAGTCGAGCAGAGTTTCCTGGACTGATGGGTTCCACGGAAGCTGATCCTGAGTGGGTGAGGCTCATCACGCTCACGCCATCGGACAAGCGCGATTCTGGCAGGCATCCGGCGTGCCCTCGTTCTGTTCGTTCGTCCAGTTCCTTCACCCCTTGACTCATCAACGCACCAAGAAATTGATTCTATGCACTGTATACCGTCACTCCAAATCGAGGAGGGGTTATTAGTTCATGAGAATTCGACGGCACGAATGAAGCTAGAGACTATTGCCGTGCGCTCGGGGGGCGAAGTAGATCCGTCGACCGGGGCCATCGCTCCACCTCTGCACCTCTCTACGACCTTTGAACACAGCCCTTCTCTGGACCCCGTCCCACGATTTCTCTATGTCCGAGAAGAGAACCCCGTACAATCGCGTCTAGAGACCGCCCTCCGCGACCTCGAAGGCGGAGCTTCGGCGATTGCGTTCGCCTCCGGTATGGCAGCTGGAGCCGCCGTGCTGCAGAGTCTGCCTCGCGGGTCGCACGTTCTTTTTTGCGATGATATCTACTACACGTATCGAGTCATCGCCCGGGACTTCATGCCAAATTGGGGTATCGAAAGCACGTTTGCCGACCTGTGTGATTTGGAACATGCCAGAGAATACCTTCGTCCTAACACGAAGCTCCTTTGGGTGGAGTCGCCTTCGAACCCTCTACTCAAGGTTGTGGATATCCGGAGCGCGTCGGACTTGGCACACGGGGCCGGCGCCCATTTGTTGGTCGACAACACTTTCGCAACACCAGCTCTGCAACGACCCTTGTCTCTTGGCGCCGACCTAGTGGTGCATTCCACGACCAAGTATTGCGGCGGACATAGTGACGTTCAAGGTGGCTGCGTCATCGGCGGGTCCCGTGAATGGATCGACCCCCTTTTTGAAGTGCGCAAGGTTTTGGGTGGCGTGGGATCGCCGTTCAACTCTTGGCTCGTTCTTCGTGGGCTCCGTACTCTCCCGTGTCGCATGGAGCGCCACTCGACAAACGCTGCGGCAGTTGCGACTGCCCTCGAATCATTCCCCGGTGTTGAAACCGTGTACTATCCGGGCTTGCCTTCAAATCCGGGGCATGCGGTAGCCAGACGTCAAATGAGCCGGTTTGGTGGAATGGTATCATTTACCGTTCGAGGGGGCCGCGAGGACGCGCTGCGGGTGGCGTCACGCGTGAAGCTATTCGTCAACGCGACCAGCCTCGGGGGCATCGAGAGCCTTATCGAACATCGGGCCTCGGTCGAAGGCAAGGCAACCGCCACACCGCAGAATCTGCTCCGCCTATCGGTCGGACTGGAACATCCTGACGATCTTATCGAGGATCTCCGCCAAGCCCTTGCAGCGTAGGCCCCAACGGCAGAAGCAGCCGTTCCTCCCTCTGTCCAAGACTCGATCGCGATAGGCGGGTGACGCGACGACAGGTGTGTCAGCTGATGCACCTCGATTCGAGCCGACCTCGCGAACCTCAGGGGGCGACGGGTTCGGCACTGCGCGTCCTTCACGAAGGACGCCGGCGTTACCGCACATCTCGTTCCATCAGGAGAGTAGGGCGGCCTTCGCCCGGAATGTGTCCGTGAATCCGACGGACCTCCCTGAATCCCTGACTTCGATAGTAGGTCACGAGGGACTCGTTTGTGGCCAAGCAGTCTAACCGAAGTTTCGATCGGCCCCAACTCCGAACTTCGGCCTCGGCCCATTCCAGCAACCGCCTTCCGAGCCCTTGGTGTGCCAACTCCCGCTTGATGGCGACGCGATGCATGTACCCGGCGATCGGGGGTTGTTCTCCCCACATCGGTAGGTCCTGTCGCGTTAGTGTCAAGGTCCCAACCATTCGCGATTGACTCTCCACCGCCACGACTTCACCTCGATCGATGCCTGACCGTACCCACCCTTCGGGAAAGGGGACTGACCACCACCTTTCGACTCCTCGTGCCTTGGCCCAAGCAGCGGCTTCCGAGAGGATGTCAACGATTTGGTGCAGATCTTCGGGTCGCGCCAGTCGGAAGGTCAGCTCGCGGTTCTTCGGTGGGTCGTCCAGCGGCGTGCTCCTCCCGGTCCGCCATCGACCGCGTACTTCGTTCATAAAGTCCGCGGGCCGGTCGCGGCCCTCCCAAGGACCCGCGCCCATGGGGCCAGGTTCAGCCGAACCGGTCGAGCCAGCCTAACCTCGGATCAGAGATGCGTTCTTGTTCAAGTCGTTTAAAGGAATGCTCTAAGTCCAGGACTTCCGGGGAGCGAGCGAAGTCTTCGTCCTCGATGGAGTCGCAAGCACTCAGTCTGACCCCGTGAAGCTTCGCTAGCTGTAGTATGTCAGGACATGTTGCCGGTTGAACTGTCAGGAGATTTTGCCGCCCTCAACGGCTCCTGACCCGCTCCTTGCTCATTAATCTGGGGTCGTGGTAGACCACGTGCGGCGTGGCCCAACCAATCCCTCCGCGGATTCGGACTCGGTTGTACCTCCTTGCCACTGGTAGAGCTCTCGCCGGAAGTGACTGAGGGAGCGGAAGCGGACCCTCCCCACGAGCTCCTGCGTGAGGATACCGTGGAACCGCTCGAGCTTCCCTCGTCCTCGAGGGTTGTACGGCCTCCCATAGATCACCGAGATGCCCCGGGCCGCGCAGAACTCCCGGAACTCCTTCGAGATGAAACAGCTCCCGTTGTCGACGTAGAGGGCCTTGGGCTTTCGGCCGCTCTTGAACGCCCACCCGAGGTTGTTCGTGGCTTTGCGGGCTCTCTCCCGAAGGTAGGCACGGGCCATCACGAGGTAGCGAGAGCGATCGTCCAGGACGGTGTGAACGTAGACATGCCCTCGGACTCCGGCAATCCGGAACTTGTAGACGTCCGCCTGCCAGAGAGAGTCGACGTGACGGCGCTGGAACCTCTTGAACGGCTCGGGTTTCTTGACGGTCCGGACCATGAACCCGTGACGCTTCAACACCCGGTGGACGGTGACCCAGCTCACCTGGACCCCGCGGCGTCGGAGGAGGGCGTGGATCCGTAGCGCACCCCAGGCGGGGTGCTTTCGCCTCAGCTGGAGAATGCGATTGACGAGGTTCCCGTGGATCCGGTTCGGGCTGTGGCGAGGACGCCGGGACTCGTCCCGGAGGCCCTCAACCCCTTCCTCTCGGTAGTTTCGGCACCAGTAGCGAAGCGTCCGCTCGGAGATCCCGAAGAGTTCACAGATCTCCGCGGCGCGGACACCCTTCTCGAGATGCTGCTTGACGGCATGTAGTCGGAGACGAACATCCTCTTTGACCAAAGCCACCCTCTC
>JBARNH010000058.1:0-15361 GCA_049802875.1 Thermoplasmata archaeon
GCGTTATCGATCAGGAGCGCGGGGATCCCCGCGCGGGCGGCGCGCACGGCGTCCGTGGCCGTGCGGACCTCGACCTGGACGCGTTCCCCCGGCCGAGCGACGGCCCGAGCCCTTCGAACGGCGTCTCGGAGCGGGACGAGGTGGAGATGATTGTTCTTCACGAGGAGCGCGTCGGCGAGGTCCCGTCGATGCGGGCGGCCCCCTCCGTGAACGACCGCTGCCTTCTCGAGGTCGCGAAGTCCAGGTAGGGTCTTTCGCGTCGCCCAGACCTCGAGGGGCGGCGAGCTCCCGCGAGCCGCTCGCACCGCCCGCGCCGTCGCGCTCGCCACGCCGCTGGCGTGCATCACCACGTTCAGGACACTGCGCTCCACCGCCAGGATGCGGCGGGCATCGCCACGGAGGCGCAGCACCACGTCGCCCGAGCGGATCCTGCTTCCCTCGCGCCGGCGGGCCGTGACCCGAAGTCCCGCCTCCCGGGCCATCCGCCGAGCGACGTCGCCTCCCGACAGGACCCCGGCCGCCTGCGCCACGACCCGGCCCTCGGCCGGAATAGACCGGGAGAGGAGCGCCCGCGTGGTCCGATCCCGATCGGTCCGGTCCTCGGCGAGGGCGCGGCGGGCGAGTTCGGTCGCCCACTTCGTCGTGGAGCGGTTCGGGTCAGCTCGGCCGGGCATCGTCGGGCGGCTCCTTTGAGGCGAGGGCGCTCTTGAGGCGCTCGAAGTCGTCCGCAATGTCCGGCCGCAGGGTCGGGAGGCGCTGACGCTCGAGCTCGTCGACCCGGCGGCGGGCGCTGGCGCGGTCGCCCCGGGCGTACGACAACTGCGCCAAACGGAGCACGACGTCCACCTCGTCCGCCGGCGCCTTCAGCTCGCGGACGAGGCGGTACGCGTCGAGCAGGTCGGCCTCGGCCCGGTCGTATTCGCCGCGGTCGAGTCCGATCTTTCCCTGGATGATCAGCGACTGCACGAGACCGAACCGGTCCCCGATCCGCTCGAGGATCTCCCGAGAGCGCTGGTTCCGTTCGGACGCCTCGTCGAGTCGCCCGGCCATCCGAAGAATGTCGGCGACGTTGAACAGCGACCAGCCGACCCGGCGGACGTCGTGGGCCTTCTCCGCGAGGCGGATCGCCTCGTGGAACTCCCCGATCGCCTCGTCGTACTGGGACGGGGTCGCTCCGGTCCCCGCGATGAGCACCCCCAAGAACAGGTGAGCATGCGCGGCCTCGCGGGCGTCGCCGAGTCGTTCGAGCGTGCGCGCGGCCTCGCGCGCTTCCGCAAAGGCCCCCTCCGACCGGCCCATCATCGCGAGAACGTTCGCCCGCCAGATCCGGGCCGACGCGACGACACGCTCGTCCGAGACCTCGAGGGCGAGGCGGAGGAGCTCGTCATGCTCCCGCAGCGCCTCTTCATACCGGCCCATGTAGTACAGCGCCTCCCCGAGCAGGCGACGACCGATCAGCTGCGTCCGCGGTTGACCCGCGAGATCGACGGAGTCGAGCACGGTGCGGCTCGTCTTCTCCGCCTCGCCCCACTCTCCCTGGTCGGTGAGGATGCGGGCGAGGTACAGGTCGAGCAGCGCGAGAATGTGGGGGGACAGCCGTCGTCGAAGCCCCCGCCGAGCGCGGTGATCCCGCAGCAGCGCTTCCGCCTGCTGGAGCTCCCCCTGGTGGTCGATCTGCCGGGCGAGTTCGATGACGATCTCCGTCTCCCCGTCCCAATCGTCGGGGCGCAGTCGACGCTGACTTTCGAGCGCGCGCTCGAGGTGTTCGCGGGCGACCTCGGGCGAGAACGATCGGACCGCCACTTCGGCGGCCTCGCGGTTGTACCGGATCGATTTCTCGTCGGCCTTGCCGAGGTAGAAGTGCCGGGCGAGGGCGTAGATCGTCGTCAGGTCCGTGCTCCCGCCCACCTCCAGCGCCTCCGCCGCGTGCCGATGGAGGAGGCGGCGTCGGCTCTCGGTGAGACCGTCGTAGATCTCGGTGCGGACTCGGTCGTCGGGGAACGCGAGCAGCTCCCCGGGGCGCTCGAACAGGAGACCCCGCCCGACCAGCCGGTCGAGCGTCTCGGCGAGATGCTCCTCGTCCTCGCCGCTCGCTCGGAGGAGGAGGGAGAACGGGAACTCGGAGCCGAGCACCGCCGCGACCGCGGCGACCCGCTGCTCCTCTTCGGTCAGGGTCGGCAGTTCGACCGCGCCGGTGCGGGAGACGGGCGCCGGGCTCGCCCCGGGCAGCGCGTCGCGGGAGCCGAGCAGGCGGCGCTCGAACTGCTCCAGGAGGAGCGGATTCCCCCCCGTCTCGGAGTGGCGGCGGGCGATCTCCTCCGAAGAGAACTCCCGCCCGGGCTCGCGTCGACGGAGGAACTCGGCGACCTCGCTCGACGTCAGGGAACGAAGAAGGATCCGGCCCGCGTGCGTCGTCGCCTCGAGGCCTTCGAGGCGAGCTCGCCGAGGTTCGGCGAGCGCGGGGTACGGACGGATCGTGGCGAGGATCCAGAGCGGCCGATTCTGAAGCTGGCGGGCGAGCTGCTCGATCGCCTCGAGCGACGGTTCGTCGGCCCGATGCAGGTCCTCCAGCACGAGGACGGTCGGACCGCGCTGGGTGAACGCGAGGAACTGTTCGGCGATCCCGGTCCAGAGCGGGTCGCGGATCGCGTCGCCCCGGTCGTCCGCTTCTCCGAGCGCGTCCAAGAGGCGCTCCTCGACCCGGACGGGAGAGGAGAATCCTCCGTCGTCCATCCGGGGCGCGAAACCGATCAGGAATCCCTCCGGTCCCGGTGCGTTCGGTACGACCGGGCCGGGGTCCTCGACGAACGACCGGCCGCTTTCGAGCGCGGAACGGATCAGCGCGAACGGCGGAGGGGCGTCGAGGGGGGGCGCCCGACCTTCCAGGACCCGAATCCCCCGGGATCGGATGTCGCGAACGAGGTCGGTCACCAGGATCGTTTTCCCGACCCCGGTCTCGCCGACCAGGAACGTCACCCCTCCGTGACCCGCCCGGGCGTCCTCGAACCGACGATGAAGTGCCTCCACGGCCTCCACCCGTCCGACGAACGGGCGGCCGGTCCCGGCTTCGGCCGCCATGTGATGTGGTTCGTGCGTATGGGTCCGACCGACTATTTACCCTCGCGGCCGAGGAGCCTTGACGAACGGAAGGTCGACGACCGTCGCCGGGACCTCCTGGCCCCGGATGTCGAGCGCCACCGTGGCGCCGGCGTGCGCGAGCGCGGGCGGCAGGTAGGCGAGCGCGATCCCGTGGCCCAGGTCCGGTGAGAGACCGCCGCTCGTGACCTCCGTCACCGGCTTCCCGTCGACGCGCACCGGGGTCCCGTGACGGGGGATCGCCCCCTCGACCGCGAGCTCGAGCCCGACGAGGCGCACGGCCGGTCCGTCCGCCACCTCCTTCTCGAGGGCGGGCCGGCCCACGAACGGATGGTCGAACGCCACGAACCGCTCCTGACGGGCCTGGATCGGTGAATGATCGCGATGAAAATCCTGACCCGAGAGCAGATACCCCTTCTCGAGCCGCAGCGTGTCCCGCGCGCCGAGCCCGCACGGTTGAGCTCCGGCGCCGACCAACCGCTCTGCGAGGCGATCGGCGGTCTCCCCTCGGACCAGCAGCTCGTAGCCGAGCTCACCGGTGTACCCGGTCCGGCTGACCACGATCGACCGTTCGAGGTCGTCGGGCAGCGAGACCCCGACGGCGCCACTCCGGTCGGAGTCCGTCCCCTCGGCCGGGAACCGCCGAGCGTGGTAGAACGACAATCCCGCAAGGTCCCAGCCGAACGTCTGCTGGAGGAGATTTCGCGAGCCCGGCCCCTGGACCGCGAGCAGCGCGAAGCGGGGGTTCCATCGGGTGATCGTCGTGTCCGGAGTCCGGTGCTGGCGGAGGATCTGCTCGACCTCGTCCGCGCGACCGGCGTTCGGCACGGCCAGGAACGAACGGACGAGCTCCGCCCCGGTATCGAGCCGGGTGATCAGCAGGTCGTCGACGATCCCGCCCGTCGCGTCGAGCAGGAAGGTGTAGCGGACCTGCGACGGCTCCTCGGATTCGACGTTCGCGGTCGTGCGGCGCGAGAGCAAGGCGGCCGCGCGCGCGCCCTCCACCGTGAGCAGGCCCATGTGCGAAACGTCGAAGAGCCCGACCCCGGTCCGCACCGCGCGATGCTCCGCGAGGATGCTCTCGTAGTAGAGCGGCATCTCCCAACCGGCGAACGGCACGAGATGAGCACGGTGCCGCTGATGGAAATCGAACAGCGCGGTGCGCCGAAGGGCCGTGGCGCGCGGGGGGGCTGCCGGAACCGGCGCGCTCACGTGACGATCTCCGAGAGCCGACCGTCAGAGGCGGCGATGCGGATCTCGCGTGCGATCCGGCGCCCGGTGCTCATGGGACTGCGGTACAACGCGTTCGCATACGGGTGGCCGAGGGCAAGGTGCACGTTCGTCCCGCCGCCGATCCGCGCACCGACGTCGAAGACCGTGGGGCGTTGGTCCTTGTCGACGCACGTCTGAAGACAGAACGCCCCGATCATCCCCGGGGGGTAGCGGGTCCGCGCCGCCTCGACGAACTTCTCGCCGATCCGGAACACCTCCTCCAAGATCGACTCCCGCACCGTGAGCGTCCCATGCCCGACCTCGGTGTAGAGGGGAATTCGCTCGGCTTCCGCGAGCTCGAGCTGCTGCGCGGCCGGCAGCCGGACCATTCCGTCGAGGTTGCTCTGCCGTCGCTCGTCGACCCCGAGCAGCTCGAGCCCTTCGGCACGGGGGACCAGCGGCGAGAAGAAGAAATTGAAGTTGAAGACCGGCCCGAGCACGTACTCCTCGATGCGCGCCGCGGCGAGGTCGTCCGAGGCGATCGTTCCTCGAGCGAGGAGGGCACTGCTCTTCGTGCGATACTCTTGCGGGTTTGCCGCCGTGAAGAATCCGCGTTCCAGGCGACGTTGGGCGTGGGGCAACTTCACGATCGCCAGACGGTCGATCGCCTCCGGGGAAGGGATCCTTCGCGGGCTCGGAATGCCCGCGGCCTCGAGCAGGCTGTAGTAGTTCCCCCGCTCCGAGCGCTCTTCGATGCGGAGCATCGCGCGAGCTCCCACGATCGGGACGCGGAACTCGTCCTCGATCGTCGATATCGGAACGTACGAGCTGAACGCCCGATTGGGCACCAGGAGCACTCCCCGCTTCCGCAACCGTTCCTGGGACGCGGCGGAGGTGAGGTCGGCGAACTTCGGATAGTCCCAGACCTCGTCCACGCACCCTCGACGCCGATTCCCCTCGGCGTCCCGGAGCGTTCGAAAGTACTGGGCGTACGTCGCGTCGCGCCCGTGCTGGGTGAGGACCAGGTTGGGGAGCCCCTCAGCGACGGCCCCGTCCGCGATGTCGATCGCGGAGTGAGACCCCACGGTTCCGACCGTGGGAACCGTCGGGTACTGGTCGAGCAGCCGGTGGACCTCGGCGGCGCCGATCGGCATCGTTCGGGGCACGTTCAGAGGAGCTTAAGCGCTCGGGCCACGCGCTCGGCCGAGAGCGGCAGTTCGGTCACATGGGCCCCCGACGCTTCGCGCACGGCGGCGGCGACGGCCGCCGGTACGGGGATGATCGGGGGCTCGCCCAACCCCTTGGCTCCGAACGGTCCGGCGCCGAGGAACCCCTCGACGAACGTGACCTCGGGGATCGGCACCTCCCCGAGCGTCGGGATCCGGTAGTCGAGCAGGTGCGCGTTCTGCAGTTGGCCGTCGTCCGACCAGACCGCCTCTTCGGTGAGGGCGATCCCGAGCCCCATCGCGATCCCCCCTTCGACCTGGGCCCGGGCTGTCGCGCGGTCGATCACGGTTCCGACGTCTTGGAACGCGGCGTACCGCTCGACGCGCACCGCGCCGGTCTCCCGGTCGACGGAGACCTCCGCCACGTGGGCGGACCCGGTGAAATCCGTGTACGTGTAGAAGGAGCCCGTGACCACCCGCGCTTCGTCCACGTCGCTCGAGGGGGCGTAATGTCGCCCGAGCGCAGTGATGCCGGTCGGTGCCTCTTCGGCGGTGAGTAGCGACCGGATCGGGCGCCGCACCGCGCCCGAGACCGCCACGATCTCGTCGCCGTCCAGCGCCAAGGACACCGGACCACTCGATCCGAGACGTTGGGCGAGCTCCGTGCGCAGCTGGGTCCCCGCCTCCACGATCGCGCGGCCCAGGGCAGCGACCGTCCGGCTACCGAACACCCCCGAATCGAAGGGGGCCTCCGCGGTCGAGGCATACACGGTACGGATCCGGTCGGAGGGCAGGGAGAAGAGGCGTTCCGCGACCGCGGCGAGACCTCGGAGTACACTGCCGCTCCCGATCTCCCGCTCGGCCTGAACGATGCGAAGCTCGGTCGGTGTCAGGACCAACCGGACCTCGCCGCCCGCTCCCGCGCCGGTCGACCAGAATCCGAGACCGATACCTACTCCCCGCCCCGGAGCGGCCTCGGCTCGCCAACGCGCCGCGACGGCCCGCGCCCGTTCGAGGGCGGCGCCGAGCCCGAACGACCCGACGCGCTGACCCATGGGGGTCGTGTCCCCCACCTTCCATAGATGGCCGGCGCGGAACGCGTCGGGGTTCTCGCCGATCGTCCGCGCGACCTCGTCGAGATGGGACTCGAGAGCGAACACGCACTGCGGAGCGAACGGGGCGCGGTGCGGACCGAACGGCGGCTTGTTGGTCCGTATCCCGTACCCCTCGACTTCGAAACACGGAGCCCGGTACGGACCGAGGAGGAAGCCGATCGAGTATCCGGTGGCGAAGTCTCGCCCGGGGAGCGACGAGCCGACGTCGAGGAGCAGGCGGACGCGTCGGCCGACGATGCGCGAGTCCTTCACCGCGGTGGAGAGCCGGATCACCGCGGGCAGCGTGGTCCGGCCGAGCTGGAACTCGTCTCGGTAATCGAGGGCGAGGCGGACGGGTCGGCCCGACGCTCGCGACAAGAGGAGGGCGAACGGCTCGAGGAGCGACGACCCCTTTCCGCCGAATCCGCCGCCGACCCAGGTCCCCTCGACCACCACCGACTCTTCGGGAAGGCCGAGCAGCGACGCGACGTCTTCCCGGACGCCGAACGGGGTCTGGGTCGTCGTCTGCACGTACCATCGATCACCGGTCACGGTCGCGACGCATGCGTGCGGTTCGAGGGCGACCTGGTGGACGCTGGAGGTCCTGTACGTCTCTTCGACCACTCGGTCCGCGGTCCGAAAGGCGGCGGCGATGTCGCCGTGTCGGGCGTGGACGTGCGCGATGACGTGCGGAGATCGGGCGACCTCAGGGCCGGGCCACTCGGGGAACGCGGTCTCGAGGTCGATGAGCGCCGGCAACGGCTCCACATCGACCCGAACCGCGGCGGCCGCCCGCCGAGCCTCGGCCAGCGTCGGTGCCGCGACGGCGGCGAGGGGTTGGTTCCGATACGCGATCTCGTTCGCGGGGAAGACCGGCCGTTCGGGCTCTCCTCCCCCGCGAGGGAGGAGGGAGGGCAGCTCGTCCGGACCTACCGCCACCACCCCGGTCAGCGCTCGGGCGGGACCCAGGTCGAGCGAACGAAGTCGACCGTGGGCGACGGGGGACGGAACGAGGGCCGCCCAGAGCATCCCCGGAATGTCGAGGTCGGCTCCGTAGACAGCGGTTCCGGCGAGCTTGACGGCCGCGTCCGGACGGACGGAAGCGTTCACGACGGCTCCTCCCGGGCGATAGCGACGGCCCGAACGATCGTTGCGTATCCCGTGCATCGACAGAGGTTTCCCTGAAGTCCGTCGAGCAGCTCGGGGAGGGAGGCGGAGCGCCCCCGCTCCTTGAGGAGACCGGCGAGGGCCATCACGAACCCGGGCGTGCAGTAACCGCACTGGAGCGCGCCCGCGGTCGCGAACGCAGCGCTGACACGTTGGAGCTCGGGGTCGGTGGGAGTCCCCTCGATCGTCGTGACCGACGCCCCGTCGACCTCGCGGGTCAGGGTGAGACAGGAGAGCGTGCTGCGCCCGTCGACGAGCACCGTGCATGCGCCGCAGTCTCCGGTCCGGCAACCTTCCTTCGTACCTTTGAGCCCGAGCCGCCAACGAAGGGTGTCGAGGAGTCGCTCGGAGTCCGACATTCCCTCGAGGTGGAAGACTCGCCCATTCACTCGGAGTCCCGGAGACGGGTCGGTCACGGTCCCCCTTCGACCGGAACGGCGGTCGAGCGTACGGCGCGCTCGAGCAGAGTGCCGACCAGTCGCCGTCGATACTCTTCGGACGCCCGCTGGTCCGATGCGATCACGACTTCGCGGGCCGCCCGTTCGCTCGCGGCACGAAGCGCCGCGTCCGTCGGTCTTCCCCGCCCCAACCCGCGCGCCACCTCGCCGAGGAGCACCGGCCGCGGCGGCATCCCACCGACGGCTACGGTCCACGCCCGTTGCGTCGGGGAGTACGCCGTCGCGACCGCGATCTGCGAGATGTCGTTGGCCGGGCGCACCCGCTGCCATTGATACGCGGAGGGACGAGATTCCGGGATTCGCACGGACCGGATCAACTCTCCCGACCCGAGCTCCGTTCGTCGCGACGCGCGGACGAACCGGTCGACGGACAGGCGCCGGCTTCCCTCCGGCCCCACCAAGTCGATCTCCGCGTCGAGGACCAACAGCACGGGTACGAGGTCCGACGCGGGTGCCGACCGCCCGAGGTTGCCGCCGAGCGTCGCCCGGTGCCGCAGCGCGACCGAGCCGACCGCGTGCACCGCCTGCCAAAGTCCGGGCAGCCGTTGACGCACCTCGGGATCGTCCTCGAGCGCTCGGAGCGGCAGCGTGCTCCCGACGGTCAGGGCTCCACCGACCCAATCGAGGGTACGCCACGGAAGGCGACGGAGAGAAACGAGGCGTCGCGGGGCGGTTCGTCCCTCGTCGATGTCGAGGAGGAGGTCCGTGCCGCCCGCGAGCACGGCCGCTCCGTTGCCCTTTTCGACCCGGAGGCTCGCGATCGCCTCGTCGACCGTCGACGGGACCACGAGGTCGAACTGCGTCACGTCGGGACCATCGCGACATCGAGGCATATCATTTCTCGCCCTCGGAATCGGTGGCGGAGACCTCGCGTTTTATCTCTTGGAGCGGATTTGGCACTCCGTTGGCATGCCGTTCGAACTTTCATTGCGTTACAGCACCCCGCTCACCCCGATCGACGACGTGGAGGAGGTGCTCCGCGAATTCCTCCGGCTGGTCGGTTATCTTCCCGAAGGCGACGACGGCCGAGGCTCCGAGGGACCGATCGCACAGAGCCTCGCCTACCGGCTCGTGCGGGACTGCCTCCTCAAGGACCCGGCCCGTCCGTGGTACGTGGAGGAGCTCACCGCGGTCCTGAAGACTTCCAAGCCGACCGTCTACCGCCACATCAACAAACTCAAGTCGCTCGACCTTCTGGAGGAGGTCGGAGGAGTCGCCGACGGGAAGGGACGAAAGGGGTATCGCCTCCGCTACGGGAACCTCGCGCGGGCATGGGACTTCACCGAGGCGAACGCCCAGAACGCGCTGCGTCGCTATCGGGAAACGGTGAATCACTTGCAGGGGCTCGTTGAAAAGACCGGCAGCGCGCCGGTACCGAAGATCGCCGCGCCCGCCCACGGTCCGGGACGCGAGCGTGGAGGGAGCCGATGAGCGACGGAGTCGGCGCCCCGAAGCGGCCCCCGATCGCGCTGACCCCCGGTTCCCGGGTCCGGGTCCGATCGGCGGGCCCCGAGGATGCCGCGATCGTTTCCACCGGAACGTTCCGTGGACTCGTCTCGATCGGCGGCGACAACATCCTCGCGATCGAGCTCGAGGGCGCGGACGGCGACGAGAAGGGTCGGATCCGCCTCGTTCCGATCCCGGCCCTCCTCGCGATCGATATCATCGAGGTTGCGAAGGCGGAAGAGGAGAAACGCTCGGAGCCGGCGCAATCCCCGGGCTACTTCCGGTAGGGACCGGTCCGTACGGGCTTGCTGGGAGTTTCGTCGCGGATGCCCGCGATTTCGAACCCAGGTCGTCGGCTTCGAAGGCCGACAGGATAGTCCAGACTACCCCACAAGCCCGCGCTCCGACCACGGAGGTGCGGCTATTTCTCCGTTCCGCGCCCTACGAGGGCTCGGCCGGGGTCGTCGGCACGACCGCGGGGAACTTGTCGAGCGTGGTCTGCAGCGTCGCCGCGGGGAAGATCGTCGCGACCGACTCGGCGAGGAGCTGGATCCGCTGGCGCACGTACGGGGTGATCCCCTCGACCTCGGCGAGGCGTTGGGAGAGCGGAAGGTACTTTCGAACCGAGGCTTCGAAGACGGTCGCGCTGAGCTCACCGTCGCATCGGCCCCCGGGGCGGGCGAGCGCGCACCGCCCGTCGAGCGTCGGTCGGCGGTACGACGCGCCGCAGCTCTTGCAACGGAAGCGCTGGGTCGCGTAGCTCTTCAGGTTGCCCATCACGTCGCGCAGGAAGTGGCCGTTCAGTACGAGCGTCACCGCTTCCGCGACATCGACCGCTCGGATCTGGGAGGTGAGGACGACCGAGCGTTCGACCGTGTCCTTCATTCCGCGCTGGCCGCGGTACGCGGAACGGACCGGGCCGGCCGAGACGTCCCGGGTGTCGTGGGTGAATCCGTAACCGCGCAGCGCCCGGTCGGTGCCGAGGCGATGGCCGACCGTGTCGATTAACGATTCGACCTCCTTCGGAGAACGGCGTTCCGCGGCCGCTCGGTAGAGCGCGAGGGGATAACGGCTGCCAACGTCGAGATTGTGGGCTTCCTTGTCCACCTCGGTCGGGTCGAGTCGGGTCGTGAGGACGAGCGGCTTGTCCATGAGGGCGCCGCGGCTCTCGGGGAGGTACGCCCGCGAGAAGTTGACGAGTGCGTCGAGCAGCAGGCTCACCGAGTCTTCGTCGCCGTCGCAGTTCCGTCGCTTCGCCGCATGCAGGACGGGGTGGGCGAAGCAGGCCTCGGCGTTCGTGAACCCGAGGATCCGTCCCGCGACGCCGCCGGAGGTGTGCGGAGCGAGCGCGACCACGATGTGGCCGACGAGGTCGATCGGCCGCTCGGCGCGATAGTACGGTTCGAGGTTGTACACTCGGACGAGCTCGTCGTCCACGAACTGGGCGAGGTGCACCAGGTAGTCGCCGCACGAGCGGGAGACGATCAGGTCCTGGGGAAGCAGCTCCACCAATTGGTCGGGGTCGGTCAGCTCGGCCCCTCTCCAGTCCCGGGAGTACCCGAGCTCCCGAAGGCGCGCGACCTCGGTACCGATCTCACGCGGACGGAAGTGAGTGAGGGGGAGGTCCGTCAGGTCGAAGCGGGCGGTGCCGTCCTGGTAGACCGAGATCCCGTGGGACGCCCGCAGGATCCCCTTCTCGATCGGTTCCGGACACTTGCCCGGGGAGGCGAGCCCCTTCACCCCCTTCACCATCGGTACCTTGCCGAGGTGAAGCCGGGCGAGCGCGTCGTTCCAGATCCGGGCGATCGGCAGCGACTCGGTGAGCACCCGGTCGGTCGGGGTCGTATGGGTTCCGCACGAACAACGGGCCCAGACCGTGGTGTGACCGCACCCCGGACAGTTCCGCACTCCCAGGTCGACCGGCGTCCCTTCGCGCACGGTTCGACGCGCGGCCTCGGGCACCGAGCGCGTCGGACCCCCGGCGGCCCCGACGGGGAAGAGGGCGTGGACATTGGGCTGCATCACCCGTTGGTAGGCTTTCTCGGGTCGGCCGACGCGCGCGCCGACCCGGGACGGGGCCCGAGCCCGGATCTCCACTCCCGCGAGACGGTTCACGTACTCGAGCGGGTCGAGGTCCATCGGGTCGAGCGGCGACCGCCGCACGAGCAGCGGGCCGTCCCGCGCAAGGCCCAGACCGCCGACCAGCGCTCCGCTGGGGTCGGGTTCGCCGCGACGGACCTCCAAGCCGCACGGGGCCGAGAGGAACCCGAGCCGGAGGAGCGCCTCCCGCCAGGACGGGTCGTCCGGGATCTCGAGCGCGTCGTCGACCCACCGACCGGTCCGCTCGACGAACTCGGCGAGCGCACGGATCTCCGCGGGGGACAGGTCGCCCCAGAAGAGCAGCCAGCGGGGGTGCAAGGGAACTTGGTGGTCGACCGCGGTGCGGGCCGCCTCCTCGTAGGAGTCGACGTCAAGGCCCTCGGTCTCGTCGAGGCCCGCCTCCCGAAGTTCCTCGGCGTGCCAGTCCGGGCTGTACGCCCCCGGCACGAGGTCGTGATTGTTCTCGAGGAACTCTCCGAACGAGACCAATAGCTCGCCCAGGTCGACGATGCGCCGGATTTGCGGGAGCAGTTCCCGGGCGTGGGCCACGTCGTGCACGGCGGTCACCGTGCCGTCCGCGAGCTCGACGATCGGACCATCGATCGTGTCGCACACGCCCATGGCCGTCGCCTTTCCGGGGTACTCGATCTTGACCTGAGTGCCGATCGCGACGAACTCCTGGAGGACCACCATCGTCGCGGGATTGACCGCACACCCGGCGAGCCCGGTCGTCCGAGCCCGGCCGTAGATCAGACGGAATCCGCCCGGCCGGTTCGGATGCGCGAGCACCGGACGACCCCCTACGGCATCCTGGAGATACTTCGGGACCGTCGACTCCTCCTCGTCGGCGGCGTGGTGTCCCAATTCATCGAGGAAGGCCCAATGATCGAGACCGAGCTTGTCGACGATCTTCCGCAGCTTCGCTGCCTTCTGGCAGAGACCTTCCGCGACGACGAGACACGCCCCTCCGCGGAGCCCGTTCGTCGGTACTCGGGGGAGATTTCGGAACGCGCTCACCTCCGCGTCGCCCTCGGTCGCCTCCCCCGAGATCGCGACCGGGACGTTCCGGATGACGAGGGCGATCTCCTCGGGGCTCGGCGTGTACTGGAGGTGTTGGTAGTGCTTGTAGAGAGGAATCTCCTCCTGGAATCGACCCACCTCCTGTGGGTCGGCGTGGTAGGCCGCCAATCCGAGGTCGCGTCGAACGATGTCGGCCAGTAGGACGCTGAGCGCCTGGGCGGTCCCGCCCGCCGCTCGGATCGGTCCCGCATAGTACAGTTCGATGTACGCGCTCCCGTCGCGCCCCGGTCGCACGTGGACCTCCGCGAGTCCCTCGAGGGGAGCGACCAGGATCCCCTCCGTCAGGATGGCGAGGCCGACCCGGAGCGCGGCGTCGACGCGGTCGGCGACCGAGCGACCGCCGCGGGTGTCGTTCGCGAGTCGGCGAGCGACGGCGACCGCGACCTCCTCTCGAGGCATGCGAACAGCGAGTTCCCGGATCTCCGCCGAGATTCCCTCGATACCGAGGTGGGCCAGGAGCTTCTCTACCCGAGAGGCCATGTCCTGGGCGCGCGGGATCTCGGGGGTGAGCTGAGGGTCCAGTCCCTCGAGCCGAGCTGTTTCCGCGACTCGGAACGCGCGGTCTACCTCGGCCTCGATCGCGCGAAAATACGTTTCCACGGGTCGCGGAACGAGCTGTCGAAGATAAACTCGCGTCGGAGGAAGCCGTTCCGATACGACTCGAGGCCGCCGCGCGATGGAACCGCGAGCGTCGTAGTGCACCTCGCCGGGGTAATCGGTATAGCGACCCCACTCGTCACGGGATTGTGGATCGCTCGGGATTCCGCACGCGGCTCGTTCGTCCCCCGGGTGTGGGCACCTGGACCTTCGCGCTGATCCCGGTGTCGTTCGCACGACGCCTTGGCCCGCGCGCGCGAATGCGCATCGCGGGGACGATCGACGGAGCGCCGTTCCGCTCCTCGTTGGTCCCCCGAGGCGGTGGGCGCCTCTTCGTCGTGGTGCCAACGGCCCTTCGAGACCGGATCGGGAAGACGCCGGGGGATTCGGTGAACGTATCCCTGACCCCGGATCACCGACGTGTGGTGCTTCGCCTGCCGGCGGACTTCCGGAAGACCCTCGGACCCGCGCGTCCGAACTTCGACCGGCTCGCCCCCTCGCATCGCAAAGCATTCCTTCAGTGGATCGCGTCCGCCAAGAGGGAGGAGACGCGACAGCGTCGCGTCGCGACCGCGACTCGAATGGTGCGCGACGGTCGAACGCTCCACTGACTCCGAAACGCGAACCTACCGGCCAGTTCCGTATCTGGTTGGAACGAAGTAGACTCCCGCGAAACGTACCACCGGAGAACGGCCGGGACCGATACCCCGACGCGCCGGCAGTACCATTAGACGCAAATGTTTAAGTATCGACTTCCGAACTGCTCCTCCAGAGCGTATGACGCTCGTCTGACAAACGGGATGGGAGAAATACCGATGAAATCCATCATCCAGGAAGCGATCGCGAAACACCAGGAGAACCAGTCCCTGGTCGAGGAAAAGATGCCGACCGCACCGACGTACGGGAGCGCGGACGACGCCGAGCTCGCGAAGTTGGCGGAGACGCTCAAGGTCAACATCCGCATCGTCGGATGCGGAGGCGGCGGGTCGAACACGATCAACCGATGCGTCGAGGAAGGCATTCAGGGCGCCGAGATGTGCGCCATCAACACCGATGCGAAGCACCTGCTCACTGTCCACGCTCCCCGCAAGATCCTGATCGGACGCCGGGCAACCAAGGGGTTGGGCGCCGGCGCTCGGCCCGAGGTCGGCGAAGAGGCGGCGCGGGAGAACGAAGAGGAGCTCCGCGCCTTCGTGACGGGGGCGCATATCGTTTTCGTCACCGCGGGAATGGGCGGCGGGACCGGTACCGGTTCCGCGCACCTCGTGGCCCGACTCGCGAAGGAAGCCGGCGCGCTCACGATGGGCGTCGTCACCCTTCCGTTCGCGGGCGAGGGTGCCGCGCGCATGGAACAGGCTCGCGACGGGCTCGAGCGCCTGCGACGCGTCTGTGACACGACCATCGTCATTCAGAACGACAAGCTCCTCGAGCTCGTGCCCCGCATGCCGCTCGACGCGGCGTTCAAGCTCGCCGACGCGGTGCTCATGACCGGGATCAAGGGGATCATCGAGATCGTCACAAAGCCGGGCCTGGTCAACCTCGACTACGCCGACATCCTGACGGTGATGAAGGACGGCGGCGTCGCCCTCATCGGTCTCGGCGAGAGCGAGAGTGCCACCGACCGCGTCACCGAGGCGGTGACCGAAGCGCTCACCTCGCCGCTGCTCGGGGCCGTGGAACTGAAGGACGCGACCGGCGCGCTCGTTCGAGTGATCGGCGGTCCCACGATGACGGTCAGCGAGGCGGAAAAGGCCGCAGCCCTCGTGGGCGGCAAGATCTCGAAGCGCGCCCGGATCATCTGGGGCTGCTCGGTCGAGAACTCTCCCGACATGGAGAACACCATCAAGGTGCTGCTCATCATCACGGGTGTCCGTGCGACGAGCCTCCTCGGCCAGAAGGGAGGCTACGCGTCCGGTGAGTCCGAGGAAGTCATCGACCTCGTCCG
>JBARNH010000059.1:0-11790 GCA_049802875.1 Thermoplasmata archaeon
CCGTCCGGGCCCATTTTCCGCCAGCCCAGCGGTAGGGGAACGGTCGATTTGATTAGAAATCGTATTATAAGATAGTGGGGTTGGAGATATTCTCCGCTGCGATGACCGAAGTCTCCGTCCCGTCCCACTCCAGGGCGCTGCGGCCGGCGCCCGACGAGGTCGCGGAGATGTTTCGGGACGCTTTTATTGCCTTCAAGCGCCGGCAAGGCACTGTCCTCCATGAGGCCGGGCTCTCGTACTCGGAGTGGACCGGCCTCCACCTGTGCGCTCAGAACGGGGCGCATGCCCGAGAGATGGCCGAGTCGATCGGGCTCACGCCCGCCGGCGTCACCGATATCATCGACCGGTTGGAGGACCGCGGCCTCGTTCGTCGCACCCGCGACCCGAAAGATCGTCGCGCGATCCGGATCGAGCTCACAAACGCCGGACGCCGCCGACACCGCGAGACGCGACGCCGAGTGCTGCAGATGTGGGGAGCGACGGTCGAGCGTCTCGCGCCGAGCGAGTACGCGGCGCTCGCGACCGGGCTGCGCGCCCTCGCTCGTCTGGAGGATCCGGCCGCGGCACGGGCTGCGCCCGGGTCCTAGTCGGAGGAATCGATGGATTACAAGTGGACCGTCCTCTCCAACACCACGCTCGGGGGACTCCTCGCGTCGATCGACGGCTCGATCCTGCTGATCGCGCTCCCGGTCGTGTTCCGGGGCCTCGGCGTTAATCCGTTCGACGCGTCGAACTTCCCGATCCTGCTCTGGCTCCTTCTCGGCTACGGGGTCGTCACGGCGACACTGCTCGTCACGGTCGGTCGCTTGTCCGACATGCTGGGTCGCGCGCGGATGTACAACTTCGGCTTCGCCATCTTCTCGACCGGTTCGATCCTTCTGTTCGTCGAGCCGTGGCCCGGCGCGACGGGCGCCTGGGCGCTGGTCGTCTTCCGCCTCGTGCAGGCGGTCGGTGCCTCCTTCCTCTTCGCGAATTCGCTCGCGCTGCTCACCGATGCGTTCGCGCCGGGGGAGCGCGGAAAGGCGATCGGGGTCAACCAGATTGCGTTCATCGGAGGGTCCCTCCTGGGCCTCGTGGTCGGCGGCATCCTCGCCGGGGTGCCCGACCTCCACATCGGCCCGTTCGTCCTGCCCACCTGGCGTCTGATCTTCCTGGTTAGCGTACCGGTAGGCGTCGCGGGGACGATCTGGGCCTACCACAGCCTGCGGGAGACCTCGATGCGCGCTGCGAATCAGAAGGTCGACTACCTCGGTAATATCTCGTTCGCCGCCGGGCTGATCCTGCTCCTCGTCGGGATCACGTACGGACTTCTGCCGTACGGCGGCTCCAGCATGGGCTGGGCGTCGCCTTGGGTGGTGGGAGCGATCGTCGGCGGGGTGGCGACCCTCGTCGTGTTCGTGTTCATCGAGTCCCGGGTCGCCGACCCGATGTTCCGTATCTCGTTCTTCCGGATCCGCGCGTTCGCCGCCGGTGCGACCGCCACCCTGCTCGGCTCCCTCGCTCGCGGGGGCATGATGCTGCTGCTCGTGATCTGGTTCCAGGGGATTTGGCTCCCGCTGCACGGGTACAGTTTCGCATCTACCCCTTTCTGGGCCGGCATGATGATGACGCCGTTGATCGCCGGCTTCCTCGTCGCGGGCCCGCTGAGCGGGTACCTGTCCGACCGGAGGGGGGCGCGAACTCTCGCGACCGTCGGAATGCTCGTCGCGGCGGGGGCGTTCGTCGGGCTCGCGTTCGAGCCGGTCGACTTCGCGTATTGGCAGGTCGCGTTGCTGCTGTTCGCGAACGGTTGCGGGATGGGGATGTTCGCCGCGCCCAACGCGTCGAGCGTGATGAGCGCAGTACCGGCCGAGAACCGCGGCGCGGCGTCGGGGATGCTCACGACACTACAGAACGCCGGCCAGCAGCTCTCGCTCGCGATCTTCTTCACGGTCGTTATCGTCGGTCTCACCAGCGGGCTCGGGAGCGGCGCTCAATCCGTGCTGAGCGGAGCCGGTGTGCCGGCGGCCGACGGTACGATCCTCGGGCACCTGATTGCCGCGAACCCGACCGGAGCGCTGTTCGGGGCCTTCCTCGGCGTGAATCCGATGCAGCAGCTGCTCCAAGTGGCCCCGACGATCCCGGGTTGGGTAGCCATCAGCCCGGCCACCCAGAGCGCTCTGCTCGCCCCGCACTTCTTCGCGGCTACGGTCGCGCCCGGGTTCGGGAGCGCGCTGAGCGTCGCGTTTCTTTTCGCCGCCGGCTTGACGTGCGTGGGCGCCGCGGTCTCTGCGCTTCGGGGCGGGCAGTACTTTCACACCGAGCGCGCCGTCGGCAGCCGTTCCCCGGCACCGACGGGACCTTCTGGGGTGGAACCGGCCCTGCGGCCGGAAGCAACACCGAGCGCGAAGGGACCCTGACGGATCGAGTAGAGTCGGTCGATCGCTCGAACCCATTCTCCTCGAGGTGGCGGTGTCAGGGACGATGGCCCGTCGGGTTCGGTTCCCACCGAAGCAGGGGCTCTCGAGCGGTGCGTCGGTCCGCCCACAGTGAGCGATTCCCGGCGTGACTCGTGATTCGCTGGGGTAGTGAAAACGGGCTCTCAGGGGAAGGATTCGAACCCAATAAGAGCGAGACGGTACGAGCCCAGCCCGCCCGAGAGAGCGCCCTCTCGCGCGGGTTGCTTTCCCCGGCTCCGCTAGTACACAGCGAATTGAGACGGCTCCACCGCGTCTATACTTCCCATAACCGCTTTACCTACTTTCCTCCGTGGTTACCGGCTCCGAACGCCTGGCTATTTCCTGCGGCCCGCGAGGAAGGAACCCATCCAAAGTCTTGAAACACTTTTCGTGCAATTCGGGAACAACATGCAGGAAGGGACGAACCCATGACCGAGCCGGTCGTTGTCGGACACGACGTGTGGAAGATCTACGGCGCCGGAAACACTGCCGTCCCGGCCCTTCGCGGGGTCAACATCGAGATCCCTCGAGGGGAGATCCTTGCGGTCATGGGACCGTCCGGCTGCGGAAAGACGACGTTCCTGAACTGCTTCAGCGGGCTCGACGACATCTCGAAGGGCGTCGTCACCATCGAAGGCACGAACATCCACACGATGGGCGACTCGAAGAAGAGCGAGTACCGCGCGCGGCGCACCGGTTTCGTTTTTCAGTCGTACAATTTGCTTCCGATCCTTTCCGCCGAGGAGAACGTCGAGATGCCACTGCTCATCGCGGGAAAGTCGGCGAAGGAGGCCCGCGCCGAGTCGAGGGCGATCCTGACGCAAATGGGGCTCGGAGAGCGGTTGACCCACCGCCCGGCCGAACTCTCGGGAGGGCAGCAGCAGCGCGTCTCGCTCGCTCGCGCCCTCGTCGCCCATCCCGCGATCGTCTGGGCCGACGAGCCGACCGGAAACTTGGATGCCGAGGGGTCGAAGGAAGTCATCGAACTGTTGCGCGACCTGAACCGCCGTTTCGAGCAGACAATGGTGGTGGTCACTCACGACGCGGGAGTGGCCGCCGCGTGCGACCGGACCTTGCGAATGCGCGACGGCCAGTTCGTCAACTGAGGACGTTCGGCGCATGGCCGCGGACCCGGTGATCACGGGGCTACTGTTCATCCTCGTCGTCATCGCGCTCGTGACCCTCGTTCTCGCGCTCCGCCACCGCCTCTCGTTCCGTATCGCGATGCGGAACGTGCGTCGAGGTCGTGGTCGAACCGTGCTCCTCATCGCCGGGCTCCTCGTCGCGACGACGATCGTCGCCGGGAGCCTCGTCGTGGGAAGCACGGTCAATCAGCTGGTGCTCCACTATACGTACCTCGGAACGGGCTACGATGACGAGGCGATCGGTGGGACCGCCGCGACCCCCAACCAGGGGTACTTCCCGTACTCCACGTACACCCAGACCGGGTCCCTGCTCGCGAGCGATCGGTCGATCGCGGAGATCGCCCCCGAGATCATCGGCACCGTCGCCGTGCTCGATCGGACCAGTCAGACCCCCGACACGAACCTCAACCTGATCGGGGTGAACGGTAACCAGAGCACCGCGCTCGGGGCGTTCATCGCCGACAACGGTACCTCGATCATCGGCCCCGGACCGGGGCAAGCACTAATCGACGACCAGACGGCCAGCGCGCTCAACGCGAGCGTCGGGGATTCCATCGCCGTCTACGGCACCACCTACACCCCCGTGGTGCTCACGGTCGAGGCGATCGTTCAGGAGAACCTCCGCGGAGCGTTCATCACCGCCGGTCTCACCGCGGGGAACGTCTTCGTGAACCTCGCCGCGTCCCAAGCGATCGAGAACGAGTCCGGGATGATCAACTACATCTCGATCACGAACACCGGCTCGCAGGCCGCGGGTGCCGTGGCTTCCACCGGCATCGCGGCGTCGCTCAATGTAACGCTGGCGAGCGTCCTCGCGCCCGACCACCTCGCGGTCTCGACCCCGCTGGAGTCCGGGCTCACCTCGGCGTCGACCAGCGGACAAAGCCTCGAGACCCTCTTCCTCGCGCTCGGTCTGTTCTCGATCCTCGCCGGGGCGATGCTGATCGTGGGCATCTTTGTGATGCTCGCGGAGGAACGCAAGGGCGAGATGGGGATGCTGCGCGCGATCGGGATGCGGCGCAGCGACCTCGTCTACACCTACTACTTCGAGGGGGTCGCCTACGCGGCGGGCAGTGCGCTCGCCGGAACGTTCGTCGGAATCGGGGTGGGGTATCTCCTCACGTCGCTCGCGGGCACGATCCTTTCGGCCGACGGCATTCCGCAGGGGGCGCTGACGCAGTCGTTCACGGTCACGGGAGACGACATCGTGATCGCGTACGTTGTGGGGTTCATTCTCACGCTGGTCACGGTGATCGTCGCCTCGTACCGCGCGAGCCGCCTCAACATCGTTCGGGCGATCCGGGACGTGCCCGAGCCCCGGCCGCCGATCCGGACGTACACCTACCTCGCCTACGTCGGCGCGGTGGTTGTCCTCCTCGGGGCCCTGTTCTACCGCGCGACGTACCAGGGAACGTCGGACATCTCGTACCCCCTGATCGCGGGAGCCATGGTGATCGCGGGTCTCGGACTCATCGCATCGCGATTCGTGAAGAATCGGTACGCCTTCACCGCGGTCGGAGCCGCCCTCGCGGTCTGGACCGGCACCGAGTCCCTGCACGTGGCCCTGTTCGGAACCGCGCATTCGAGCACGATTTTCATCGTGTTCGTGGAGGGGATCCTTCTCGTCGGCGGCGTTCTCTTGGTCGTCCTGATGAACGGGGATCTGATCGCCCGCGCCCTTCGAGGGATCGGGGGCTCTCGGATTCAATCGAGCCCGGTCGTCCGCGTGGGGACCGACTACCCGGCCCGCCAGCCCGGTCGCACGGCCGTCACGCTCGCGATCTTCGCCCTCGTCATCTTCACCATGATCGCGATCGCCGCTGCCGGGTCGACGGTACAGGGGAGCCTCAACACGGCGGTCGCCGAGGAGTCCGGCGGGTACAGCTTCTTCGGCTACTCGACGACCCCGATCCCCGACATGTGGACGGACATCTCGAGCAACGCGACCCTCGCCCCGATGTTCGTGAACGCTGTTCCGCTCGTCATCGGCTCGATCCACGTCAACGTTTCCGGGTACGCCGCCAATCCGTACTCCGACTCGATCTACGCGGCGCCCGGGAACGTGACCGCCGATGCCAACTTCTACGCGACGAACCAGTTCACGTTCGTCGCGACCGACGGCGGGATGAGCGCTGCGGCCACGTTCCAGGAGCTCGAGACCAACCCCTCCGTCGCCGTCGTGGACGAGGGGTACGCCCACCTCGCGAACTCGTTCAGCACGAGCGCTCCGACCCACCCGAAGTTGAACGTCGGCAACTCGATCGAGGTCTCGACGGCCGCGGGAACCCACCCCACCAACCTCACCGTGATCGGCATCCTGACGGAGTCGATCATCACGGGCGTCTTTGTCAACCCGACGACCGCTGCGTCGATGGGGTTCCACAACGAGAGCGCCTACTTCCTGACCGTCGCCCATGGGGTCTCGACGACCGCTGCCTCGCGAGCGGCGCTGCGGGAGTTCTTCCCGGAGGGGATCGTCCTCTTCGACCTGAGCGCCCTCCTCGCTACCTCGATCGCGACCACCGAGGGGTTCATCGGACTCCTCGAGATCTTCGTGGGCCTCGGGCTCGGGGTCGGGATCGCGGCGATGGGGATCTTCGCCCTACGGGCGGTCGTCGAACGGCGACGGGAGATCGGGATGCTCCGCGCGACGGGGTTCACGCGAGGGATGGTGCTCCGCGCCTTCTTCCTCGAGTACTCGTTCGTCACCCTCCTCGGGATCGCGATCGGCGTCAGTCTCGGCCTCCTCGTGGTCTACAACCTCTCGATCGGCCCGACCGCGTCGACCGAGGGCGTGCAGAATTTCGTCGCCCCGTGGGTCACGGTCATCGAGGTCGCCGTGATCGCCTATCTCCTCGTCCTGGTAGCGATCGCCCTGCCGTCCCTCCGCGCGGCGCGCATGCCGCCCGCGGAAGCGGTGCGGACGACCGAGTGACGGACTCGCGTCCGTCTCCGGAGGCCGAAGGTCCGACGCGCGCTTGGTCGGTGACCTAGAAGAAGAGCAACGCCGTTACGAGCGGGGTACCGAAGGAACGGAGAAAGAGAGAAAGAAAGGGTTGGACCGGACGCGGCCTAGCCGCACCCGCACCCACCGGCGCCGCAACCGCAGCCCCCGCCCGCCTCCGCCGCTCCGTGGGCCTCGTCGTGACCCTCCGTCGAGGACGGGAGATTGGGGGCGCTGATCTTGAAGCCGGTGGCGTTCAGGTCCTGGACGAAGTCGATCCGAGCGCCGTTCAGCATTTCGGCGCTGAGGTCGTCGACGACGATCGAGAACCCGTCCACCGAGATGACCTTGTCCCCGTTGCGGGGCTTGTCGAACGCCATCCCGAACGACGGTCCCCCACCGCCCCCTCCGCTGCCGCATCCGCAGCCTCCGCCGCCGGAGCCGCAGCCACAGCCGCCGCCTCCGCCACCGGATTGTACGAACACCCGCACCGCGGTACCGGGCGTCTGGGTCTTGATGAGGTCCCGAACCTGGTCCTGCGCTTCCCGGGTTACTTCCAATTTGATGCTACTATTACTTCCGCTCATTGCTGGGGCCCTCCTTGGCCACCCCGAGATTCGTACCCGACCGGTGGTATAAAGCCTCGAGGTCGGTCGCGTCGCGCCTACGCGGAGAACGACTTGCCGCAGGAGCAAGTCTCCTTCGCGTTCGGGTTGTAGATCTTGAACCCGGACGCCTCGAGGCCGAGCAGATAGTCGACCTTGAGGCCCTCGAGGAGGGGTGCGCTCGCGCGGTCGACGACGACGGTGAGTCCGCTGCCTTCGTAGGCGACCTCGTCCCCGGTTTCGCGCTTGTCAAACGACATGCCGTAGGTGAGGCCCGAGCATCCGCCCCCCTCTACGTAGATGCGCAGGGCGGCTCCGGGCTTGCCCTGCTTCTCCATGATCTTCATGACCTGCTCCCGCGCGGTGGGAGTGACCTCGATAGTGACCATGATGCACGCCTCACTCCGTCTAGCGCCCCGTGACGGTAAAAGAGTTGCTGGCGCATGTGCCACCAGGGCACGGGCCCCGCTCGACGCTTAATTACGCCGCCGCTGTGGGCCCGTCGATGTGTCGGCTCTTTGGCCTCCTCTCGAGCTCGGATGAATCGGCCGAACACTGGCTCGTCCGGTCCGACCGGTCGCTCTTGGCCCAGTCCCACGTCACCCCCGAAACGGCGCAGAAGGACGGCTGGGGGATCGGTTGGTTCACGGACGGGGGTCGGGCGCGGGTAGAGAAGAGCCCCGGCGCCGCCTACGCGGAAGGGGAACGAGAGCGGTTCGCGCAGGTCGCCAAGGAAGCGTCCGGACCGTTCGTGATCGGTCACCTTCGCCACGCGAGCAATCCCCTCCACTTGGAGCACGAACAGTTGCTGGGCCCCCTCAACTCCCAACCATTCGACACCCACACGATCCTGTTCGGCCACAACGGCATGATCCCGTTCCCGACCGAGACGCGCCCGTTCCTTGGGGTCCACGAACCGAAGGTCCGCGGGGTGAACGACAGCGAAGTGCTGTTCTGGCTCCTAGTCCGGAACACGGAGGAGACCGGCGACCCGCTCACCGGTTATGTCCGGACGGTGGAGGACCTCGTTCGGATCTGGGACGCCATGGGCAAGCCCGCGATCCCCCCGTTCTCCGGACTCAATGTGATCTTCTCGCGCGGGCCCGACGAACTCTGGGCGTTCGCCCAATGGACCGGCGATCACGGCGAGGGCCTCTATGACGATACACGTCGGTACTTTGAGATGGCGTATGCCACCACACCGCACCGCGTGGTCGTCGGAAGCGAGCCGTTCGATCGGCAACCCGGCACTTGGAAGTCGCTGCCGAGCGGTTCGTATCTCTCCGCCCGTCGCGAGAACGGGCACGTTGTGACCACCGTGGGCCGAACCCCCATCCCGGACTCCCTCGAAATTCGACCGCCGCCGACCTGACCTGGGGAGTCCCCGCGAGGGACATCGACTCGGAGGCGAGGATGACGAGCGAGATGCTCTCCGGTCCGGACCTGGGCGCGGGCTTCCTCCACCAGCTCACGACGGTCCGGGACGGCGACCGAACAACGTTCACGTACCATGCCCAGGAGGGAGGGCAGGACGCGAACGGACCGCCCAAGGGACCGCTGGACGTGTTGGGCTTCGTCCACCCAGAATCTGCGTGTCAGTTTGGCGGTCCGCGCTGCTGGCATCGGCGCTTCCTCCTGCCGTTCGCAGAGACCCCCAAAGTCCGGCAGTGCTACAACCGGAACCGGTTCGTGCTGCAGACCATGATCGACCAGGCGTACAGCGGGACTCCCCCCGCGATCGAGGCGGCGCTCGTCGAGGTGGTCGAACGCCTGTCTCGGGCCGACCCCCCGGTGGACCAGGAATGGTACGTCGGCGGGTCTGCGGCCGCCTGGCTGCTCGGGGCCGAAATCGCGCCCCGGGACATCGACCTCGGGACCACCCGGCCGGGGGTCGACCGTCTGGGGGCCCTCCTCGAGGAGTATCTCATCGAGCCGGTGAGCACGACGGACCGGCCGCCCCAGATCATCGTCCGCGGCGCCCGTGCGTTCGTCGGTACCTTCGCGACCGGAGCGCGCGTCGAATGGTGCGTTCCGCTCGAGCAGGGCCGGGAGCCCCCTCTCGCCGAGTTGAGCGGCGGGCCGCGGTCGGCCCGCCTCCTGCCCATGGCGTTCCGAGGGCATTCCCTCCGGGTTACCCGGCCGGAGTATGCTTTCGTCCGGGCAGCGGAGCGGAAAGCCGACGGCCGGGTCCGCGCGCTCGCCGCATTGGTACGGTCGACGGGGCCCGACCGAGAGTTGCTCGACGTTCTGCTCGAACGCTCAAACCTCTCCTCGTCCGAGCGCGACGGTCTCCGTCGGTTGGTCGACGGTTAACCGTCGCGGGGCACGGGCGACGGCCGGCCCGCGATTGCCGGTCGAGCCGTAGCTTCATAGCCCTTGAGTCCGCGCGGTTGCCTGATGCTAGCCGAGCGAACCGCCGGACCGGTGACCGAGCACCTGACGCCGCACGATCTCGTGACGTACTTCCGATGCCCGTACGAAATGGAACTCGTCCGCGCGTCGCACACCCGCACGTTGACCGGTGGCCCCGGCACCGTCCGTACTCCCCCCGACGTGGTCCCGCTCCGCCACTCCCCGATGTTCTCGCCGCCGATGGGTCACGTCGTGGTGAACGAGGGGCGGCTCGACCTCGACGACCGGGACATACTCATCTACGAGGACGAAGCGGAGGACGACCTCCCCGTGCTGTTTCCCCCCGAGCGGGTCCGATTGGACTCCCGGTTCCGCAACGGGGGCCGCACGCTGGTCGACCCCGAACTCGGCCTGGCCGGTCGCCCGGACCTGATCGTCCAGCGGACCGACGGGTCGCTGGTTCCCGTCGAGTACAAGGAGACCCACCTGTTCGTGGGCTACCACGAGGCGCACGGCCGCCTCTTCGACACGGTCCAGGTCGTGGCCGAGTGTCGACTGGTCGAGGTGGCGTTCGGACGGAAAGTCCCGTACGGGATCGTGCTGTACGGGGATGAGGCGGGCGGAGGTGTCCACGAGGGATGGGTCCGGATCCCGTACGGCGACGCCGAGCAGGGATGGCTTCGGGCAGCCTTGCGGCAAGTCCGGGACGACTCGGTCCGGGCGCCGGTGCCGGCCGAACGAAACTGCGGAGGCTGCGAGCCGAACGCGGAAGGGCAGTGCCGGTACGCCGCCGCGCGATACGAGGGACCCCATCATCGCGCCACGCTGTGGGCGACCCCACGCGCCTGACGACGGGGGGTGACCCCACGGCTCTCGAAGCCGTTAAGTAGCCATCGCCCGTGCCCGCTTCGCCGTGCCAGGGCGTCGCCCGTCGGTCGGTACGTGCACCCGCAGAGGCCCCTGCCTCATCGGGGAAGGGCGATAGGTCCGACCGCCCCTGGCGGAAGGGCCGATGACGCCAATCACACGCGTTCTGGACGCTTGTCAAGCATAATCAGTGTAGCTGACTCCTGTCAGTTGGGGAATGGCTAGGCTCGGGCGCCGATGAAGGTCGTGCCAAGCTGCGATAAGCGGTGGGTAGGCGCAAGGAACCTGTGATCCACCGATCACCTAATCGGAACTCCGGTCCCGCAAGGGACATTCCGCAAGGAAGGGGAACCCCCCGAAGTAAAGCATTCTAGTAGGGGGAGGACAAGAAATCAAACGAGATGCCGTTAGTAAAGGCGATCGAAAACGGCGTAGGACAAACCGAATCCCTGCCCGGCAAGGGTAGGGAGATGTGGAGTAGTGGACCTCCGTACTCGCTGGCTTCCGGAGCCGAACGTGCCTGGAACGACGGACCTGAGAGGGTGAAAGTCCCGTACGCGAACGGAAGAGGTGAGATTGGAGGTATCCCGAGTACCGTGCGTTGGATATCGCGCGGGAAGCTGGGAGGTACAGTCTTCTGATCCTAAATACGTCCCGAGACCGATAGAGAATTTAGTAGCGCGAGCGAACGCTGAAAAGTACCTCGGAAGGGAGGTGAAAAGAGCCTGAAACCAACTGACGATAAGCCGCATGTGGCCCCCAAGGAACGAAGCAGCCGCAAGGCTGTGGACACAGGGTCCATGCGTCCGTTTTGAATAACGGGCCAGGGAGTTTCGATCAATGGCGAGGCTAAGGCCCGCACGGCCGCAGCCGCAGGGAAACCGACAGTCCGCAATCCCGTAAGGGAAGAGGGACGGGGTGTGCTCGCCCGAAGTCATTGGTGGAAGACCCGAAGCCAATCGATCTAAGCGTGGGTAGGTTGAAGCCTGCCGAAAGGTAGGTGGAGGACCGAACCGGTGTTGACGTGCAAATCACTCGGATGACCTGTGCTTAGGGGTGAAAGGCCAATCTAGACTGGGGATGGCTGGTTCCTCCTGAAACTACTCGCAGGTAGGTCTCGGCCGAGCTGGCACGGGATGTAGAGCACCGATTACGGGAAGCGGGACCGAAAGGTCTCGGCCTGTTGTCGAACTCCGAAGTTCCGTGCGGTGAAGACGCCGGGAGTGAGCGCGGCAGGGGTAAGCCCGCCGTGCGAAAGGGAATGCAACCCAGCCCTGCATTAAGGGCCCCAAGTGCCGGTTAAGTGTCATGCAAAGGGCGTCCGTGTTCGAAGACAACTGGGAGGTGGGCTCAGAAGCAGCCATCCTTCAAAGAGTGCGTAACAGCTCACCAGTCGAGGGCATGGGCACCGAAAATGGACGGGGCTAAACCGGCCCCCG